>CAZTTG010000010.1:83399-86746 GCA_964615935.1 uncultured Planctomycetaceae bacterium
GGGCGGGGGGGGGGGGGGGGGCGGGGGGGGGGGGGGGGGGGGGCCCGGCCCCAACCCGGGGGGGGCGGCGGCCGAGGAGGCCCTGACCGGCCCGACCTCGAGGGGTGGGGCGGTCTTCGTATGCGAGCGATCCGAGCTGTGCGGAACGGGGCGAGGAGCGGGGTCTCCCTGCTCTCGATGCTCCTCTCCCTGCTCGCCATCACGGTGGGAGCCAGCATCGCCATCCCGGCCTTCTTCGAGCGCCCCGACGTCACCCTGGACAACGCCTGCGTGCTGCTCACCCGGGACCTTCGGGCGGCCCAGAACCGGGCCGCCTACCTGCGCCAGCCCCTGGTCTTCCGCTTCGAGGAGGACGGGTACCGCGTCACCGACTCCCGCGGAGGTCCGGCCCTGGCCCCCTGCGGACCGCGCACCCTGGATCGCTCCTACGGCGAGAACACCATCTTCGAGGGCGTGTCCATCGAGACCGTCGAGCTGGGAGAGGACTCCAGCCTGGTGTTCACCGCCCGCGGCGACGCCACCGAGGGAGGGCGCGTCATCCTCGAGTTCCGGGGACACCGCCGCTGGGTCGAGGTCGAGCGCTGCAGCGGCCTCACCCGGATCCAGGGTCTGAAGCGCCCCCTCCCGGACGGCCTCGACTGAGCCACCGCACACCGCCGGGAGGGCTCGCAGGGATGAGCTCGCGCGGGCGAAGGGCGCCATGCCGCGCGCCAGGGGTGCCCTTAAAATGGGAGTCGCCGCCGAGGCGACGACTCCGCGCGGGTCGCGACTGATGCTTGCATCAGTCGACGGCCGGGGAAAGGTGGCAGGAACCCTCCCCAGCGGCTCCGAATCGAGGGGCAGGACCTCCTATCGGAGCATCCCGACTGGCGAGGCCGGGACTGCGGACCTCGGTGGAGGACCGCACGCGGGTCGGAGTGGCAGGTCACCAACCCGTGTTTCCCTAAGCCTAGCAGGGCCCCGAGCCAACTGTCTACTCGGAATCGAGGATGAGCGGGTCCTTTGATCCACCCGCCCGCCGGGGCGCCCGGCGGTCACCCGGCCCGGGGAGGAGGGCCGCGAGGCACGGGCCCTCCTGGCACTGGAATTGCAGCGCCGGACGGCCCTCCGGAGCCCGCCGGCAGGCGCCCTGGAGGGCCCTGCGGCAGCCTCGAAACGGCGGGATCGACCGGGGGGTCCCGCCGTGCCTGCGGGGCCTTGTGCCGGGCCGCTGTGGCCCCCGCGAGCCCGCTGCCCTACCCTTGGCGCCCCTTCCCCCGCGGCCGGACGAGGACCCGAAAGGGCGGGCCCCCGCCCTGGCCGCGGCCGACTTCAGGACGAGACATGGCCGAGGAGCAGATCACCCCCCGCGCGCGGGACTACGCCCAGTGGTACCAGGACGTCATCGCCGGAGCCGAGCTCGCCGAGCCGGCCCAGGTGGTCAAGGGCTGCATGGTCATCCGACCCCACGGGTACGCCATCTGGGAGAAGATGCAGGCCGACCTGGACCGGCGCTTCAAGGAGACCGGTCACCAGAACGCCTGCTTTCCGCTGCTCATCCCCATGTCCTTCATCCAGAAGGAAGCCGAGCACGTGGAGGGCTTCACCCCCGAGCTGGCCGTGGTCACCCACGCGGGGGGCAAGGAGCTCGAGGAGCCGTACGTCATCCGGCCCACCTCCGAGACCATCATCGGCCACTTCTTCTCGCGCTGGATCGACTCCTGGCGCGACCTGCCGCTCCTGATCAACCAGTGGGCCAACATCATCCGCTGGGAGCTCAGAACGCGCCTGTTCCTGCGCACCGGCGAGTTCCTTTGGCAGGAAGGCCACACCGCCCACGCGACGCACGAGGAGGCCCAGGGAGAGGTCCAGCGCATGCTGGACGTCTACCGCGACTTCTGCCACGAGAGGATGGCCCTGCCCGTCATCCAGGGCATCAAGACCGCCAACGAGCGCTTCGCGGGGGCGCTGGAGACGCGCTGCATCGAGGGCCTGATGCAGGACGGCAAGGCGCTCCAGTGCGGCACCAGCCACGACCTGGGCCAGAACTTCGGCCGGGCCTTCAACGTCACCTTCCAGGACCAGAAGGGCGAGCGCGACTTCGCATGGCAGACCTCCTGGGGGGTGTCCACCCGGATGATCGGCGCGCTCATCATGGCCCACTCCGACGACGACGGGCTGGTGCTGCCGCCCCGGCTGGCGCCCATCCACGTGGCCATCGTGCCCATCTACAAGAAGCCCGAGGAGAAGGTCGCGGTGATGGAGGTGGCCTCCCGCATCGCCGCCGAGCTGCGCGACGACGGCTTGACGGTCGCGCTCGACGACCGCGACGACGTTCGGCCGGGCGCCAAGTACTACGAGTACGAGCGCAAGGGCGTGCCGCTGCGCCTGGAGATCGGACCGCGCGACATCCAGGCCGGGTGCGCCATGTCCAAGGTTCGCATCGCCCCGGTCGACGAGCGCGGTCGGCCCATGAAGGAGAAGCTCCCCATGGAGGAGCTGGGGGTGCGCGTGGGCCGGATCCTGGACGACTTCCAGGACCTCCTGTTCGCCCGGGCCGAGGGCTTCCGCGAGGAGAACACCGTCTCGGTGGATTCCTGGGACGAGTTCCAGGGCGTCTTCGAGGGCGCCGGCTCGAAGTTCGTCTGGGCCCACTGGGACGGGAACACCGAGACCGAGCTGGCCATCAAGGAGGCCACCAAGGCCACCATCCGCCTGATCCCGCTCGACGGCCAGGGGCCGGCGCCGGAGCCGGGCGCCTGCGTGAAGACCGGCGGGCAGAGCGCCCGGCGCGTGCTCTTCGCCAAGAACTACTGATCCTGGGCGCCGAAGAGGTCGCGCAGCGCCACCCGCGTCTGCGAGCCGCCGAACAGCCGCGCCTGGAGGGCGGCCAGCCGCAGCTCGAAGGGCCCGATCGTCCACAGCGCCTCGTGCTCGAGCTCGTCCAGGGGCCCCACCGCGAGGTTGAGCTCGCAGACGTCCCGGTGCTCGAGGATCTCCCCCTCCTCGGTCTCCTCGTGCCAGGAGAGCGGCAGCCCCTGCGTGCGGCAGACGTAGGGCCGGTGCTCCCAGACCCGGCAGGCCCCCTCCCGGTCCAGGAAGGCGCAGGCTCCCTCCGGGTGGGGCGCCTCCCCGCGCAGCCGCTCCCCGCAGGCCTCCCGGATGCGCTGCGCCTCGACCTCGAAGACGGTCAGGCCGTCGATGCAGCAGTCGCTGCACCCGCGCCGGCACTCGAGCCGCCCGGCGTGGTGGGCGGCGACCAGGGCGGCCTCCCGATCCACCTCCGCGTGCAGATCCTCCACCGAGCCCGGGGCGGGACAGCGCACTAAGGCTTGGCCACCTCGCGCAGGCGGTCCAGGACCCGGTCG
>CAZTTG010000010.1:86846-88407 GCA_964615935.1 uncultured Planctomycetaceae bacterium
CGGGACAGCGCACTAAGGCTTGGCCACCTCGCGCAGGCGGTCCAGGACCCGGTCGGCCTCGCCCGTGTCGATCGATTCGGCGGCCAGGGAGACGCCGTCCGCCAGGGTCAGGGCGCGGCCGGCGGCCTTCAGGATCAGGGCCGCGCCCAGGAGGGTCGCGTTGCGGGCCGGACCCACGTCGCCGGCCAGGACCTGGCGCGTGGCCTCGCCCGCGGCCTCGATGAGCGCCGGGTTGTCGCCGCTGCCCCGGCCGTCCTCCGGGGGGCCGAAGAGGGGCACCTCGGGCTCCTGGGCGCACTCCAGGCCGAAGTCGCGGGGCTCCACCGAGAGGGGCACCTTGTGGGTGCCGGTCATCTCGATCCCCCGCGTGCGACGGCGGACCGAGGGGACCACGCTGCCCTCCAGCCCCTGCACGGCGATCCCGCCGGGGTGCCCCAGGCTGTGCATGGTCTCCACCGCGACCCCCAGCACGGGGCCGGTCTGGGCGCCGATCACCACCGAAGCGCTGGAGGGCGCCAGGAGCTTCTCCACGGTCGAGAGGGCCGTCCGCACCCCGACGTCCCCGCGCACCTTGCGCAGGGCCAGGAGGGCCGGGAGCATGCCCGAGGCGGCGGTGGCGGCGAAGCGCGTCTTGGCGACCCACTCCTCCGCCTCGCTCGGGTTGAAGGTGATGTGGATCCCCAGGCTCTCGAGCACGCTGGCCGCCGTCAGGCCGCGCCGCGGCTCCACGCAGCGGTCGGAGACGATCAGGACCCGCACCCCGGCGCCCGCCGCCGCCAGCCCGGCGGCCACGTCCAGGGGCGGCGTCTGCTCCACCCCGTCGTGCGGCGGGCACACGCAGACCAGGCCGGGGATGTCCTGGCAGGGGATGTTGGCCCGCTCCCGCGCCGCGCGGGCGAAGGCGGTCAGCTCCTCCACCGTGATGCCCTTCCAGCGGAGGGCGATGAGGAAGGCCCCGATCCGGATCTCGCTCTCCTCGCCCGAGAGGATCGAGTGGAAGGCCCGGGAGGCCTCCTGGAAGGTCAGGTTGCGCCCCTCCCGGCGGTTGCCGCCGAGAACGCGCATCAGGTCGCGCAGGATCATGTAGCTCGGTGCCGGGATCCGGGAGGCCGCCCCCTCCGTCGAGCCCGGGGCGCGGGCAGGCGCGCGCGGGAGCCTCGCTCCTCCCCGCGGCGCCGCACTCCCCGGGTCGATCCGGACCTCTAACTCACTGTCTCCAGGAGAGTTAGCATAGCCCACCCCCCCGAATCCGGCAATGCGGGTGGGGATTTGAGCCCGCGGGCGGCGGGCGGAGTCCCCCGATCGCGATCGGAGGGGGCCCGGGCTGGCCCCGGCACTCAGCGGCGCCCGGAGCTCGAAGGAGCTGCGGGCGCCGAGAGAGAGTTCACATGCGCTGCCCGGTGGCCCCGGCAAGAGGCCCCCGGACACCCTACATCTACCTCGACCTTCCTCGAGGTCTCCGTTTCGAGGCCGGAATCGGGGGGCGCGCCGTAAGGGTCCCGTTTCGGGGCCCGTCCGCGCCACGCGAGCGCAGCGAGCATGTGGCGCAGCCGCGCGCAGG
>CAZTTG010000011.1:0-86397 GCA_964615935.1 uncultured Planctomycetaceae bacterium
TCCCCGGGCGGAGGCGCCGCCTGCGGAGCAGGCGCGCCGACGAGGATTCTCCGGCGCGCCTGGTCGCTCCGAGGCGAAGCCTCGCTAGGCATCCAGCGCCTGGCGCACGAGCCGGGCCAGATCGGATCGCCCGAAGGGCTTCTGGACCAGCAGGGCCCCGGCCTTCGCCAGCCCGCTCTCCTCGAGGGTGCGCCCGGCGTAGCCGGACATGTAGAGCACCCGCAGCCCCGGTCGTCGCCGGGCCAGGAGCTCGTGGAGGTCACTCCCGTGGAGGCCGGGCATGATGAAGTCCGTGAGCAGGAGATCGATCCCCTCGCCGCGCTCCTGGAAGACCTCGATGGCCGCCTCGGCGGAGGCGGCGGTGAGGACCGAGTAGCCCAGGTTCTTCAGCAGGAGCTCCGTGACCCGGCGCACGTCCTCCTCGTCCTCCACCACCAGGATCGTCTCCGCGCCTCGCGGCGTCTCCTCCGGACTCTCCTCCCCGGCCGCCGCGGGCTCCTCTCCGGTGGCCCGCGGCAGGACCAGGCGAAAGCGCGCCCCCTCCCCGGGCCGGCTCTGGACCTGGATCGCCCCGCCGTGCTGCCTCACGATCCCGTAGGCGCTCGAGAGGCCGAGCCCGGTGCCCTTCCCGACCTCCTTGGTGGTGAAGAAGGGCTCGAAGATCTGCGCTCGGGTCGCCGCGTCCATCCCGCAGCCGGTGTCCTCCACCGTGATCGCGACGCAGTGGAGAGAGGCGACGTCCTCCTCGGCCGCCGCCCGCTCGTCCAGGAGCGCGTTCTCGGTCCTCACCGTCAGCGATCCCCCGCGCGGCATGGCGTCACGAGCATTGACGGCCAGGTTGGTGAGCACCTGGATGATCTGGTCCGGGTCGGCCCGGACCCTCCAGAGTTCGTCCGCCGGCAGGAAGCGCAGCTCGATGTTCTCCTCGATCGTGCGACGCAGGAGCCCCATCGCGCCCGACACGAGCTCGTTCGGATCCAGGACCACGGGCTCGATGAGCTGCTTGCGGCTGAAGGCCATGAGCTGGCGCACCAGCGCGGCCGCCCGGCCCCCGGACTTCTGGATCGCTGCCACGTCCTCCCTCGTGGGATCCCCGGGCGGCAGGGCCTCGAGCGCGAAGGAGGCGTGGCCGTTGATGGCCGTGATCAGGTTGTTGAAGTCGTGCGCGATGCCGCCGGTGAGCTGGCCGATGGCCTCCATCTTCTGGGAGCGCAGGAGCCGCTCCTGCACCCGACGCAGGTCGGTCACGTCCAGGATCACCCCGATGATTCCGGCCACCTTCCCGCTCGCGTCCCGGAAGGTCGACTTGTGGAAGACGGCGTCGTGCGTGGTGCCTCCGGCGTCCTGGACCTTGCTCTCGTACACCTGGGTCCCGGGATGTTCGAAGAGCTCCCGGTCCTTGCGGAAGTAGACCTCGGCCCGCCTCCGGGGGGAGGTCTCGTAGACCGTCTTGTCGATCATCGCTGCCCGGGTCGTGCCGAAGAGCTCCTCGAAAGAGCGGTTGAAGCCGAGATAGCGGCCGTCGAGGTCCTTGTAGAAGACCGGCAGGGGAATGGCGTCGAGCAGCGCCGTCTGGAAGGCGGCGTGGTCGGCCAGGGAGGCCTGCGCCCGATGGCGCTGGGTGATGTCGGCGATGAAGCCCTCCAGGATGATGGGCGTGCGGGAGCGCTCCGACACCCGGACGCCCCGCTCCCAGACCCAACGCTCCTCGCCCGAGCGGGTCTGGATCCGGTACTCGATCTCGAAGGGCCGGTCCCCGGCCAGGGCTTCGCTCACCTCCTCCCAGACCCGGTCGCGATCCTCCGGGTGGATGAGCTGGCCGTAGGCGACGATCCGATCGCCGATCAGGTCCTCGGGCGGATAGCCCGTGAGCTGCTCACCCCCCTCGCTCACCATGAGCATCGTCCAGTCGCGGCAGCACTCGCAGCGATAGACCATGCCGGGCAGGTTTCCGATCAGGGTGCGCAGCCGCCGCGCGCTCTCGTCGGCTTCGCCGGCGACCGAGCCCCCTCCGAGGCTCACCGCGCCGTCGCCGCGGCCCTCGGGATCCTGTCCCGTGCTCCCCTGCCGGGGGAGGGGAGCCCCTCGGGGGCTGACCATAGCATCGGGGCGGAGTCGGTGCAGGCGGGGAGGGCCCGCCGGGGGTCGTCGCGGGAGGACCTCGGGCCGCGCTGGAATGGCAGTGGCCCTGCCGCCGTGCGCTGGAATGGCAGTGGCCCTGCCGCCGTGCATTGTGTACGTAGGCCGAGGGGAGAGCTCGAGGGGGGGCTACTTCCGGACCGGCGGTTTCGGCGGGGGGGCTTCTCCTGCTACCCAGTAGGGATGACCGCATGACGCGAGAGCGAGATACCCCGGGCAGGGCCCCGGGCCCTGCTGGCGGTTCGCGGGAGCTCGAGGCCCAGCTCGGCAGCATCTGCAAGGTGGCGCCGATCGGCATCGGCCTGGTCGTCGACCGCGTCCTCGCGCAGGTCAACGATCACTTCTGCGAGCTGGTGGGCTACTCCCGAGGCGAGCTGATCGGGCAGAGCGCCCGGATGGTCTACACCAGCGACGAGGACTTCGAGCGCGTCGGACGGGAGGAGTACCGGCAGATCGCCGAGCGGGGAATCGGGCGCGTGGAGACCCGGCTCCGCCACAAGGACGGCCGGATCATCGATGTGCTGGTGAGCTCGGCTCCGCTCGACCCGGATCAGCCGGCCCGGGGGGTGACCTTCACGGTGATGGACGTCAGCGGCTCCATGCGGACGGAGAGGGCCCTGGGAAGGAGCGAGTCCTACTCCCGGCTGGCCCAGGCGGCGGGCGGCATCGGCGTCTGGGAGTGGGACCTCGCGAAGGAGGTCTTCAGCCTGTCCGAGGAGTTCGCGAGGATCCACGGCCTGGACCGGAGGTCCTACCCGCTGGACGAGATGTGCGCGTTCGTGCCCGAAGGCGAGGCTCCGCGGATCCTGGGGGCTTTTCGGGCTGCCCTGGATGGCCTCGCGCCCTACGACATCGAGCACGAGATCCTCCGGCAGGACACCGGGGAGCTGCGCTGGGTCCACGCTCGAGGCGAGGTGATTCGCGACGCCGAGGGGAAGCCGGAGAGACTCGTCGGGACGTCCCTCGACATCACCGATCGCCGGCAGACCGAGGAGGCCCTGCGCCGCGAGAGGGACCGCGCGAGGACCTACCTCGACATCGCCGGGGTGATGATGGTGGCCTTGGATGCGGAGGGCCGGGTGACCCTGATCAACCGCAAGGGCTGCGAGGTCCTCGGCTTCGGGGAGCGGGAGATCGTCGGGAAGAGCTGGTTCGACACCTTCCTGCCCGAGAGGCTGAGGGACGGCGTCCGGAGGGTCTTCGCGCAGCTCATGGCCGGAGAGATCGGGGGGGCGGAGTACTACGAGAACCCGATCCTGACCCGTGGCGGCGAGGAGCGGATCATCGCCTGGCACAATTCCTTCCTCACGGATGAGCAGGGGGGGGCCACCGGCATCCTGAGCTCCGGCGAGGACATCACCGAGCGCAAGCGCATCCAGGAGGCCCTGACCGAGGCCGAGGTCAAGTATCGAAGCCTGGTCGAGGCCCTCCCCGCCATCATCTACACCTCGGCCCTCGACGAGGCCTTCACCACCCTCTACATGAGCCCGCAGATCGAGGACATCCTGGGCGTATCCCCCGAGGTCTTCCGGCAGGAGCCGGACAGCTGGCAGAGGATGCTCCACCCCGGCGATCGCGAGCGGGTGCTGGCCGAGCTGGAGCGAGCCCTTGCATCCGGCGAGACCTTCGCCTCGGAATACCGCATGGTGTCCCCGGATGGCCGCGAGCGCTGGTTCCGCGACGAGGCCCGGGTCGTGGCGGAGGCGCGCGGGACCCCCCCCTATCTGTTCGGGATGATGCGCGACATCACCGACCGCAAGGAGCTCGAGGAGCAGCTCCGCCAGGCCCAGAAGATGGAGGCCGTGGGGCAGCTCGCCGGCGGCGTGGCGCACGACTTCAACAACATCCTCTCGGCCATCATGGGCTTCAGCGAGCTGGCGGCCCTCGGCCTCGATCCCGAGAGCGCGCCGGCCCGCGACCTGCGGGAGTCCATCAAGGCGGTCGATCGCGCCAGCGTGCTCGTGCGCCAGCTCCTGGCCTTCAGCCGACGCCAGACCCTCGAGCCGGTGGTTCTGGACGCGGGCGAGCTGGTGGCCGGCATGGAGAAGATGCTCCGCCGCGTGATCCGCGAGGACATCCAGCTCGTCATCGAGCGCGCCGCCGACCTCGGGCGGGTCAAGGCGGATCCGGGACAGCTCGAGCAGATTGTCCTGAACCTGGCGGTCAACGCCCGCGACGCCATGCCCGAGGGGGGCACCCTGACCATCGCCACCAGGAACGTCGAGCTGGATCAGGTCTACGCCCACGTCCACCCCTACACCGTGCCCGGCCGGTACGTGAGGCTGAGCGTCCGCGACACGGGGATCGGCATGGACGCGGCGACGCGCGACCGCATCTTCGAGCCCTTCTTCACCACCAAGGAGGCCGATCGGGGCACCGGCCTGGGCCTGTCGACGGTGTACGGCATCGTGAAGCAGAGCGGCGGCAGCATCGAGGTCCACAGCCGGCCCGGGGAGGGCGCGAGCTTCGAGATCTTCCTGCCGCGCGTGGACGAGGCCGCCGTCGCGGGGGAGGGGCCGGACCGGCCGTCGCCCGGGGGCACCGAGACGGTCCTCCTGGTCGAGGACGATTCCGGGGTGCGCGCGGTCGCCGCCCGCATCCTCGCCAGTCTCGGCTACGTCGTGCTCCAGGCATCGAACGGGCCGCGGGCTCTGGAGCTCGCCGAGCGGCACGAGGGTCCGATCGACCTCCTGCTGACCGACGTCGTCATGCCGGGCATGAACGGGCGCGAGCTGGCCCGCCGGCTCACCTCCCTGCGCCCGGGGATCGCGGTGGTCTACACCTCGGGCTACACCGACGGCGCGATCTCGGAGGGGGACCTGCAGGAGGCCGGGGCCTCCTTCATCCACAAGCCCTTCGGCAAGCACGAGCTGGCGCGGGGCCTGCGCGACGCGCTGGACGGCGGCTGAGGCGGGTGGAAGGCGCCGTCCCTCAGGGGACCACCACCCGCGCGCTGCCCCCGGCGGGCACCTCGACCTCGACCAGGGTCTCGAAGGCGGCGGGGTCGCCGTCGAGCGCCTGCAGATCGACCCGGGTCAGGCGTCCGGGGCCGGCGGGCACCAGGGGAAGGTGGAAGCGGCCGGACTCGTCGGGGATGACCTGCACGTAGGCCTTGGTCTCCCCGCGCTCCCAGACGTAGAGCGCCGCCGGCAGGGGTCCTTCGGCCGGCTCGAGGCCCTCGCCCGAGAGGCTGCCGAGCTCGAGGTCCAGCTCCCAGGCCGTCGAGCCCGGGACCAGCTCCAGCTCGGTGGAGAGCCGCAGGTTGGTGCTGGCTCCCACCTCCGCGGCCAGGGCCGGTGAATTCAGCATGAGCAGGTAGCGGCCGGGCTCGGGCACCGATACGCGGAAGCGGCCCTCCTCGTCGAGGCTCGCGGTGACCTCGTCACTCAAGGAGAAGACCTGGAGGCCGGCGCGCACCAGGCTCGCCTTCCACAGATCGAGTCCCTCCAGCCTCGCCCTCAGGTGGCCCTCCACGGCGCAGCCGCCCCCCTCGTCGAGATCGAAGCGCGTGGTCCGCCCCTCTACGACCGTGCAGCTCACGGGCAGGCGCGCGTGGGGGCCGAAGCCCCAGCTCATCGTCTCGTGGTCTCCCCCGTCGAGCATCTTTTCGCACTCCTTCACCTGCCAGCCGCCCGGCGTCAGGTGATCGAAGCGGTAGTGGCCGTCCGCTGCGACCCGCACGGTTCGGGCGTAGCCGTCGCCACGCGAGACGCCCACGATGGTGCCCGCCGGGCTGCGGCCCTCGGGAGGCAGCGCGAAGCCCTCGATGGAGCCGCCGGTCGTGAGGTGCAGTTCGGGCACCTCGAGCCCGTTCTCGGGGTCGATGGCGAGCGGGCCGATCTCCGCCGCCGCGAACCCGGGCGCCCAGGCCCGCAGCATGAAGCGGCCGCTCTCGCGCAGGGTGAGCGAGTAGCGACCCTCCTCATCAGCGCTCCCATCCGCAGCGGGTGAGGGATCGACCAGCACGTCGAAGTCGTCGTGGCGGATCTTCTGCCGGGCTTGACGGTGCAGTGCGAGCAGCGCCCCCGCGACCGGCTCGCCGTCGGCCAGCACCCGGCCGTGAATCCCGGGCAAGGCGGTGAGCTCGCAGTCGAGCCGATCGGGAAGCCGCTCCGGCCGCAGGGGGCCCAGGCGCTCGAGCTGGTGCCCTTCCGCGCTCACCTCGAGCAAGAACGGCTCGGCCGGGGCCGCGATCTCGAAGGCGCCCTCCTCCGAGCGCACCCGGTGCGACACGCGAAGGGGATTCCGGCGCGCCGCATCGAAGAGGACGACCCGGTAGTCGGTCACTGGCGCGCCACCCTCGCCGCGCACGGCGAGCACGAAGGTCACCGGCTCGGTGAGCCGAAGCACCAGCCCGTGGGTTCCCACCGCGACCTTCTCGGCCACGGCGTCGTTCCAGCGCCCGTGCGGATCGCACGCGCGGATCGTGCGGGGGTGCGTTGGCGCGCACAGGGTCTCGAAGCGCCCCTCCGAGTCGGCCTTGGCTGTATGGCTGCCGCCTGAGAGCCAGGTCTTGTAGCGCAGTAGGATACCCGCGTGGGGCACGGGCTCTCCGTCGGCGCCCAGCACGCGACCGGAGATCATCTCGTCCCGGCGGAGCTCGCCCAGGCGGAGCTCGATCGGGCCGCTCTCCGCCCCGTGCCGGACGATGAAGGGCTCGGACACCGCCGCGAGCAGACCCGCCTTGCCGGCCCACAGGCGCGTGGCCCCCGCGGGCACTCCGCCCAGGCGAAAGGAGCCATTCTCGCCGGTGAGGACCGCTTCCCCCCGCCCGCCGCGCGTCGAGCGGCGCTTGCGCTCCTCGAGGGGCCGGCGCAAGGGCTCCGCCGCCGATTCGAAGCCTATCCACGCCCCGGCCACGGGCCGTCCCCGCTCGTCGACCACCCGACCGACGACCCGACCGGCGGGCTCGAGCAGGATGTCGCCCAGGTCGATGGTCTGGCCCCGTTGGAGCTCTACCTCTCGATGCTGGGGCACCCAGTCCTCGGCGGTGAAGCGAAACCTACCATGGATCCCCTCGACCGGGTGCTCCACGACGATCTCGATGCGTCCCCTTCCTTCGCCCCGCCTCTGGAGCTGTAGGCGATTCCCCCTCGTCCCCTCGACCCGCACCTCGCGAATCGGCTGCATCGAGGGATCGAGCACCCGGGCGAGCACCCGAGCATCGCTCTCGGAGATGACCGACGGCGGCTCGTCGACCTCGGCCACCACCTCCGCGCTCGCCTCTGGAGCCTCGGACGCGACCGCCTCCCGGCCAGCGGCCTCCGGCCTCGTTTCCGGAAACGGGGAAGGCGCCTCGGCGACCGGATCGACCACAGGCTCGATCGCAGCGGGCGTCGAGGGGAGGGTGGCGAGCTTCCCGATCCCGAGCACGGCGACGACGACGGCGAGGAGGGCAAGGCCCAGCTTGGCTTGGATGCTCATGGCGAGGATGGCCTGCAGCGCGGCGAGGAGACCGCCGCCCGCGGCGCCGGCGACCACGCCCTCGGCCGGGAAGGCCAGGGGCGCGAGGGCCAGGCACCACGCACGTCGATCTCCGTCGTACCGCTGGTCCAGCCGCTCCCTCAGCCGATCGAGGCCCTGCTTCAGCCGCCAGCGCACCGTGCCGGCGGGGACCCCGGTGCGCCGGGCGATCTCCGCCGAGGAGAGGCCCTCGAAGTAGCGCAGGAGCACGGTCGAGCGCTGAGGCTCGTCGAGCTGCACCACCTCCTCGGCCAGGATCCGCTGGCTCTCGACCCGCTGGACGAGCTCGTCCGGGGAGGGGGTCGCCCGCTCCGGAACGCGGCGGGTCTCTCGCGCGCGGCGGGCGGACTCGCTGCGGCCGCGCTGGCGGGCGGAGTTGCGCACCAGGCGCGCCAGCCAGGCGCGGAGGTTGCGATCGTCGCGGGGCGGGTGGCGCAGGGCGGCCAGCCAGGTCTCCTGGACCAGGTCATCGGCCGCAGCCGGGTCGCTCACCAGCCGCCGGGCCAGGGCCCGCACCCATCCGGCGTGGGCCAGGAGATCCTCGAAGGGGACGCTGAAGGAGTCGGCTTGCATGTCCAGGAGCCCCAATGCAGCCGCGGCCCAGACCGTTGGCCCGAGACGCCGCCGATCCCCGGATCGGCGCCCCAAACCGTTGGGGGACAGCGAGTTGGAAGATCCTCAGCGGATCCACTGCAGGCGGTTGACCCAGTCCATGTCGAAGAGGCCACGCCAGACGAACATCGGCCAGAACACCAGCACCGCCCGACCGGTGATCAGCTCGCGCGGCACCATGATCCCGGTCTCGGGGCGCCCCAGGGGCCGGGCCTCCTCCGGCTCGAGCACGTGCCGCTCGCCGAACTGATCGACGAAGAAGTGCTCCCGCGGATTCTCCCGGGGCCAGGCGACGGGATTCTCGCCGGTCCGCAGGTTGCCGCGGATCACCTCACCGGATCGCGTGCGGTAGCGGGTCGCGCGCCAGTCGCGCGCGTCGGCCGAGTCCAGGGTGTTGTCCCCCAGGACCACGTAGTAGCCCTCGGGGATCTTCCAGTGGGATTGGTAGCCGCTCTTCTCGGAGTCCGACAGGTAGTGCACGTCGCGGAAGAGGCGCACCTTCCTGAAGTCCGCGCCCTCACCCCGCGCCCTCAGGAGCGCGGCCGACTGCTGGTTGCGATTGGGCTCCACCTCCAGGCTGGCGACCTCGCGCCCCCCGATGCGCAGCTCGAGCCGATCGTCCAGGTTCTGGGCGATGACCCGCACCGCCTCGCCGGCGGGCAGCCGCCAGGGGGAGGCGGCCTCCGCCGGTTCCAGCTCGAGGCCCTCGACCCCGATGGTGGGCGCCTCCTCCTCGCCGGCCGCCGGGCCGGGCAGCTTGAAGAGATAGCGCCGGGCTCCTTCCTGGAGCTCGAGGGTCACGCCGGTGCAGCCCGCCAGGGCCTCGACGCGGCAGTCGAGGCGCAGGTCGCCCACGTTGATCCGGCCCGCCTCCCGGGGCTTGCGGGCCAGCGCCCTGGCGATCATGGCGGGGTAGCCGTCGCCGTAGCCGTTCTTCACCGAGCTGCCGTACTCCGGGAAGCGCACGCCGCCGTCGCCGCGGGCGCGGACCTCGTCCTCGCGCACGGTCCAGCCCTCGGTGCCGGAGAGCGGCCTCCACCCGCCCGCGCAGCCGACCTCCTTCCACATGGACTCCTGCACGGTGCGGGGGCGCCGCAGGATGCGGTAATCCGCCTCGCCCTCCTCCCGCACCCACAGATCGCCCCCCTCGATCTTGAGCTCCTCCCCCGGCAGCCCCACCAGCCGCTTGATCATGTTCATGGACTGCTGGAGCGGGTGGCGGAAGACGATCACCTCGAAGCGCCGGGGGTCGCGGGCGTGGAAGGAGAGCTTGTCGACCAGGATCCGGTCCGAGACCCCCGACTCCGGATTGCCCATCAGGGTGGGCTGCATCGAGCCGCTGGGTATCTTGTAGGCCTCGATGATGAAGTACTTCAGGAAGACGGCCAGCACGATGGCCACGGTCACGCCCTCGATCGTGTCCCGCCAGGGGCGCTTGGGCCTGTCTTCCGGGGTCTTCGTCATGGATGCGGCCTCCTCGGAGGCTCTCCTGCCGAGCGCCTTCCGGGGCTCGGGAGGGGGGAAGGTAACGGGGCGTGCCCACACGCGCCAGGGGAGGTCCTACGATCGAGGGGCCGCGGGTGCGAGCAAGGACCCGGTGAGCCGGCCGGGCGCGGGGAGGCCGGGATGAGCCCGGCGCGCCGGAGCTCTGGGCCGCTCCTCCTGCTCAAGGCGGGCACCACCGTGCCCGGGGTGCGCGCCAGGCGGGGCGACTTCGAGGACTGGTTCATGGCCGGCCTGGTCTTCGCGCCCGAGGAGGTGGCGGTGATCGATCTCGCGGCCGGGGACCCGCTGCCCGACCCGGCCGGGGCCTGCGGAGCGGTGGTGACCGGCTCCAGCGCCATGGTCACCGACGAGCACCCCTGGAGCCTGCGCGCCCGCGACTGGCTGCCCCGGGCGGTGGAGGCGGGGATTCCGCTGCTCGGGATCTGCTACGGCCACCAGCTCCTGGCCCAGGCCCTGGGCGGGGTCGCGGGCTGGAGCCCGGCCGGCCGGGAGATCGGGACCTTCGAGGTGGAGCTCCTGCCCGCGGCGCGCCGCGATCCGCTGCTGGCCGGTCTCGAGAATCCCCTGCTGGTGCAGGCCTGCCATAGCCAGTCGGTGCTCGAGCTCCCGCCGGGTGCCGCGCATCTCTGCCGCAACGCGCACACGCCCTACCAGGGCTTCTCCCTGGGCGAGCGCGCCTGGGGCTTCCAGTTCCACCCCGAGTTCGACGCCGACGTGGTGCGCGGCTACCTGCTCGATCGCCGGGAGGACTGCGAGGCCGAGGGCATCGACGTGGATCGGCGCATGGCCGAGGCGCGCGACGACGAGGCCGCGGGGAGGATCCTCGAGCGCTTCGGGAGATTCGTGCGCGAGCGGGCCGGGGAGTAGGCCGGCCTCGCGCTCACCACGCCCGCGTCACCCCGGGCACCGCGCAGGCATAGGTGCCGTCCTCCCGGGGTTGCAGGGGGGCCTCCGCGTCCCAGGACCAGCTCTCCGGCTGGAGGTCGAGGTCCGAGGCGATCGCCTGGTCCCAGTCGACCACCCGCCCGGAGTAGGTCGCCATCCGCCCCAGGATCGCGGTCATGGTGCTCTCGGCGGCCCAGTCGCACTCGTTGTAGGGCTCGCCGGCCAGGAGGGCCGCGAAGAGGTCGTCGTGCTCCACCTGGTGGCCGTCCGCCTCGCGCTCCCAGCGCTGCGGCTCCCGGCCGGCGACCTGGAGCAGGCTCGGGCCGTGTCCCTCGATGCTGGCGAAGCCCTCCGCGCCGTGGGCGTGCTCGGCGAAGCTGTTCCAGCAGCCCGGCATGTGGCGGCTGAAGCTGAACAGCTTCACGCCGTCGGCGTAGGTGAACTCGACGGCGTGGTGGTCGTAGATCTCGCCGTGCTCCGGTCCCTTGCGGATCTGCCGGCCGCCCATGCCCTGAGCCTGCACCGGATGCCCGCCTTGGATCCAGTTGCACACGTCGAGGTCGTGCACGTGCTGCTCGACGATGTGGTCGCCGGAGAGCCAGGTGAAGTAGTACCAGTTGCGGACCTGGTACTGCATCTCGCTCTCTCCGGGCTGGCGCCTGCGGACCCAGACGCCGGCCGAGTTGAAGTAGGCGCGCATGTACTGGAGCTCGCCGATCGCGCCCTCGTGGATGCGCTTCACCACCTCGATGTGCTTCGTCTCGTGGCGCAGGTGGTGGCCGACGGCGACCAGGAGCCCCTTCTCCCTGGCCTTCTCGTTCGCCGCCAGGACCCGGCGCACGCCCGGCGCGTCGGTGGCCAGGGGCTTCTCCATGAACACGTGCCGGCCGGCCTCGACCGCGGCCTCGAACTGGGCCGGGCGGAAGCCGGGCGGCGTGCACAGGAGCACCATGTCGACGTCGGAGGCGATCGCCCGCTCGTAGGCGTCGAGGCCGGTGAAGCGGCGCTCGGGGGGCACGTCGACCCGCGGATCCCCGCCGGTCGCGTCGCGCAGATTCCGCAGGCAGCCGGTCACCCGGTCCTCGAAGGCGTCCGCCATCGCGACCAGCCGGACGTTGGCCCCGGCGGCGTTGTTCAGCGCCTGGAGGGCCGCCCCTCCGCCGCGACCGCCGCAGCCGATCAGGGCGAGGCGGATCTCGTCGCCGCGCGGCGCGGGGAGCGTACCGGCGAGTGCGGCCCCGGCGAGCGTCCGGCCGGTCTTCCCCATGAACTCGCGGCGGGTGGTCCTCTTCGCCCGGCCTTGGATGCCCTGTCGGCTCATCGCACTCTCCTGTAGAGGTAGGGGGCGGCGGCGCAATGCACCGTTCGCCGTCTCATCGGTTCTCGAGCCAGAGGTACACGTCGAGATGCACGCGGTCGACTCCCCATGCTCGGGCGTGTTCCAGGGCGAAGTCCTGGAATCTGTCGCTGGTGTCCGGTCGCAGGTTCTTGAGTCCTGGCCACTGCGGTAGCCCCCCCCGGCCCGAGCGCTTCTTCAGGCCCCTGGCGACGGCGCCGTCCAGGGGAACTTCGAGCCAGGGCTCGAGTCCATTGATGCCGAAGTGCCGGTTCAGGTACCGATTGTACAGCACGTCTCGCATGAACAGGTTGAGCGCCTTGCGCGCAGTTCCCCATGGACGCCCGGCCACGGGAAGGGAGTCCAGAAGGGCTTCCGTCCGATCGTCGAGCCATTTGCGGTATCGCTGCGTGGACGAGGTCGGGACTCGTGTGAGGTCGATTGCTCCCAGGAACCGCTGTGCAGCCGCGAGCACACCCCGGCCCTGACGGCGGAGGGCCGACGGCCCGACGGCAGTCACGCCTGTCCTGCGCTGAAGCGTGCTGATGAAGTCACGTCGTTTCATGCATTCTCCCGGCGAGCGAGGTGCCGATCAGTCGCGGCCGACGGCTGCATTGGCGGTACGGGGGGTGCGTGTAGTCCGGTGGAAGCGACGCACGAGGTTCCCGGGGCGGGAGGGCTCGTGCGCGAGCGGCCCGGAAAGTAGGCTAGCAGCCCTCCCCCTGCTCGACGAAAGGGAGTTCCCCATGCCGCGCGCGCTCCACCACCTGATCTGGCTCTCGATCCTCCTCGTCCCGCTCACCGGCACCTCCGCCCAGGAGGGGGACGGCCCGAAGCGCCTGAAGGACCGGCACTTCGACGACTCGGACTTCCGCAGCCTGTTCGACGGCAGCAGCCTGGACGGGTGGGTGACGAGCGGCGGCCGCTACGACGGCAAGGCCAGCTGGGCCGTGGAGGACGGCGCCATCACCGGCCGGGAGGGACCCAAGGGCGAGGGCGGGCTGATCTACACCGAGGAGGAGTACGACCAGTTCATCTTCACCGTGGACGTGAAGATCACCTGGCCCTTCGACTCGGGCATCTTCCTGCGCATGGCGCCCCGGCCGCGGGGGAAGGGGAGCCAGGTCACCATCGACTACCGCGAGGGCGGCGAGGTGGGGGGCATCTACTCGGACGGCTTCATGCAGCACAACCCGGAGGCCGCGGCCAAGCTCCGGGGGGGTGCGTGGAACCACTTCGAGGTCCGCTGCACCGGGGACGACATGCACGTCGAGGCCTGGATGAACGGCGAGCCGATCTCCGACTTCGCCTATCCCCGGGGGGGCGAGGGCTACGAGCTGCGCGGGAGGATCGGCCTGCAGGTGCACGGGGCGGTCAACGCCGAGCCCGACGCCGCGGTGCAGTTCAAGAACATGCGCATCCGCGAGCTCCCGCCTCACGACCCCGAGCTCTTCCGCGCCGATCCGCGGGGCCTCCTCCAACCCACCGAGGCGGGACTCGAGGCCGGCTGGGAGGCGCTCTTCAACGGCCGGGACCTGGAGGGCTGGGAGGCCATGGGCGGCGGCGAGGGCTTCCGCGCGGAGGACGGCGTGCTGGCGCTCCTGGTCGAGGGCTCGAGCCACAACCTGCGCACCACCCGGGACTTCGAGGACTTCGAGCTGCGGCTGGACTTCAAGACCGGCTTCATGGCCAACAGCGGCCTGTTCCTGCGCGGCAACCGCGCCGGGGGCAACCCCGCCTACTCGGGCTGCGAGATCCAGATCCTGGACGACTTCAACTGGGAGCGGGTGACCGACTCGAAGCTGAAGCCGTGGCAGTTCTCCGGCTCGCTGTACGGCGCGGTCCGGCCGGGCGTGGCGAACGCCTTGAAGCCGCTGGGCCGCTGGAACACCTACGAGCTGCGCTATCAGGGGAGCGAGCTGACGGTGGAGCTGAACGGGCGCGAGCTCTACTCGGTGGACACCCACGAGTTGGAGATCGCCCGCCCGCCCTTCGCCGAGCGCGCCCCGCGCGGCTTCATCGGCCTGCAGCGGCACGCCTCCCCCCAGGCGAGCGGCGAGGCCTACACCTGGTTCCGCAACATCCTCCTGCGCGAGCTCTAGCGCGCACGCCACGGCGGCTCTCTCGGGTTCGGTTTCGGTAAGCCGACGGTCTCGCGCGCACACCGCCCGCGGCGGCTCGTAAGGTGCCTCGGGGGGCGCCGGAGGGCCTCCGGCTGTCCCCCACATCGCCGGGCTCGGGTCGAGGCGAGGCAGGCCTCGAGGCGGGCCCGGTGGGGAATCGAGGCGCGGCCCTCGACCCCGACCGCGGACGGTGAGCAGAATCGGGAGGTCACCTGTCGATGTGGAGCGCGATGGTCCTTCGAGCCAGACATCCACGGCGGCGTCCTCGGCCGCGGCCGAGCCGCCTGCCGGTCCTCGCCATCCCCCTGGCGGCCCTCCTGCCGCCCCAGGCCCCCGCGACGCCTCCGAATCCTCCCCCCGAGCCCCCCCCGATCGCCCGGCCCGCCGAGGATCTCCCCCGCTCGATCCCCTCGGGCGTGGAGGAGATGCTGGAGCTCGAGGAGCGGATCCGCGAGGTGGCCGAGGTGGTCCTTCCCGCGACGGTCGCCCTGCGGGTGGGCTTCAGCCAGGGCAGCGGCGTGATCGTGAGCGAGGACGGCATCGTGCTCACGGCGGCCCACGTGACCGGCCGCCCGGGCCAGCCGGCCCTCGTCTGGCTGGCGGACGGGCGGCGGGTGCGCGGCCGCACCCTGGGCGTCAACTACCTCCTGGACAGCGCCATGGTCCGCATCACCGACGAGGGAGACTATCCCTTCGTTCGCCTGGGCGGAGCGCGCGAGATCGCCCTGGGCGAATGGGTGCTGGCCACGGGCCACCGCGGGGGCTACGACCCCGCTTCTCCGCGGCCGCCCGCCCTGCGGATGGGGCGCATCCAGGGCACCACCGGTCGATGGTTGCGGACCGACTGCACCATCATCAACGGGGACTCGGGCGGACCGCTCTTCGACCTGGGGGGCCGGCTGATCGGCATCCACAGCCGGATCCAGTACGGCTGGAGCGCCAACTTTCACGTCCCCATGCGCACCTATCGCCAGAGCTGGGATCGGCTCCTGGCGGGCGAGTCCTGGGGCGGTCGGGGTTGGGAGCCCCCCCATCTCGGCGTGGATGGGCGCATCGGCGAGGGCGGCTATCGGATCGAGCGCGTGCTCGAGGACACCCCGGCGGCGCGGGTCGGGCTGCGGGCGGGCGACGTCATCCAGACGCTCAACGGGGAGGTGATCGCCGGGCACTGGGACCTCGGCGACCTGATCTCCGACCACCGGCCGGGCGACGAGCTCGTTCTCGAGGTCCTGCGCGAGGGGCAGCCCGCGGTCCTGCGGCCCGAGCTCGCCGTGCGGCGATGAGAGGCACCCGAAGGGAATCCATGTCCGATCCGAAGCTGGAACCACGGCGCCCGGCGATCCTCGCGATCGCGCTCCTGGCGGCCCTGCCCGGCCTGGCACCCGAGGCCCCGGCCCAGAACGCCCGCGACAGCCGCGAGGTGCTGGCCGCCTTCGGCCAGGTGGCCGCCGCGGCGCGCGACGCGACCGTCCGGATCGAGTGCGACGGCCGTCGTCGGGCCCAGGGCGTCATCGTCGGCGCGGACGGCCTGGTCCTGACCAAGGCCAGCGAGATGAGCGGTCGCATCGTCTGCGAGCTCGTCGATGGCCGGGAGCTCGACGCCCGCCTCCTCGCCACGGACCCGGAGCACGACCTGGCCCTGCTCGGGATCGAGGCCGGGGAGCTCGTGCCGATCGCCTGGAGCGAGGACGAGCGCTACGAGGTCGGTCGGCTGGTGATCACTCCGGGCATCGGGAGGCTGCCGCTGGCGGTGGGCGTGATCGGCGTCGGGCCGCGCCGCATCCCGGGGGGCGGGGGCTACCTGGGGGTGTACCTCGCCCGCTCGACGAGCGATCCGCTGGTCGATTCGGTGATCGAGAACACCGGCGCGGCGACCGCCGGCCTGCAGCGCAGCGACCTGATCACGCGCGTGGACGGCGAGCCGGTCGACAGCCAGGCCTCCCTGATCGACGCCATTCGGGACCGCCGGGTGGGCTCGCAGATCGAGGTGACCTTCGTGCGCGCCGGTCGGGTGCAGCGGGCCGTCGCGGTCCTGGGCCGGCGCCCTCCCGAGGACGAGCCCGACCGCCTCTCCGGCCCCCTGAGCACCCAGCGGGACGGCTTCCCGATCGCCTTCGAGCACGACTCCGTGCTCCTGCCGCGCGAGTGCGGCGGGGTGATGGTCGGTCTCGACGGCCGGGCCATCGGGCTGAACATCGCCCGTTCGGGCCGGGCCACGAGTTACGCCATCCCCGCCCGCGACGTGCAGCACGCCCTGCGCCGCCTCGAGCGGCAGGCCGCCCAGAGCCAGCCCACGGGAGCCGAGGACAAGCCACGGCAGGGCCGGGCCCTCTGAGGCGCGGCCCGCGGGGGGCTCGCGGCGACGGCGCCCCGCCTATCCACCAGGCCCCACCGCCCGGGGCGACGTCGCGCGCCAGCGGCGGTTTCACCCCTCTCGCCGAAAACGGAGCCCGGCGGAGCCTCGGCGCGGCCGCAAGCCCCGACCCTTGCGTTTCCTTGACGCACAAGCCGGCTTGGCCGACCGGGGCGGGTCGGCTACCTTGGCCGGTCCTCGCTCCGGCCCCCAGGTCCCCCATTGCACCCCACCGCCCCCCGCAGCCCCCTCCTCGCCTGTCTGAGGGCCATCCTGCCGTGGGCGATGGCGAGCGCCCTCTGCGCCGCGGCCGGGGCTCAGAAGCCGAGCCTGGAGCCCGGCCGGCTGGAGGAGGGCCACGGGATCGAGATCGACGGTCGACTCGACGAGGCTGCCTGGGCGGGGGTCCCGCAGCTCGGAGCCCTGACCCAGGTCGTGCCCCTGGAGGGAGAGCCGCCCAGCCACCCGACCCGGGTCCGCCTGGCCTACGACCGGGAGCACCTCTTCCTGGCCATCGAGTGCGTCGAGGAGCCCGGCAAGGTGCTCGCGCGGCAGATGCGACGCGACGCCTTCGTGCGCTACGACGACGTGGTCGAGTGGTGGTTCGACACCTTCAACGACCGGCGCTTCGCCTTCTGGTTCCAGATCACCGCCGCGGGCTCGCGAGGAGACGCCCTGCTCAGCGACAGCGGATCGAGCTTCAACAAGGAGTGGGACGGCGTCTGGCACGGCCGCACCCAGCTCACCGACCGCGGCTGGCAGGCCGAGGTGTCCATCCCCTTCAAGACCCTCAACTTCCGCGAGGGCCTCGAGACCTGGGGCTTCAACCTGCGGCGGATGCGCAAGATCAACGACGAGGAGATGCGCTGGGCCTCCCCCACGGTGGCCTATCGCTTCTGGAACCTCTCGGAGGGCGGCCTGCTCCTGGGCATGCGCGGCATGCACCAGGGCCTGGGGCTGGACCTGGTCCCCTACGCCAAGGGCGCCCTCCGGCAAGAGGGCTCGGGGGAGGAGGACGCCACCCTGCTGGGGTCCCTGGGCGGGGACGCCACCTGGCGGGTCACGCCCTCGCTGAAGCTGCAGCTCACCCTCAACACCGACTTCGCCGAGACCGAGGTCGATCGGCGGCAGGTCAACCTGGATCGCTTCCCGCTGTTCTTCCCGGAGAAGCGCGACTTCTTCCTCGAGGACGCCGGCCTCTTCGAGTTCGGCCCTTCGAGCCGCCGCCCGCAGCTGGTGCCCTTCTTCTCGCGCACCATCGGCCGCAACGAGGACGGCGAGGAGGTCCCCATCCTGGCGGGAGCCAAGCTCACCGGTCGGGCGGGCGACTGGAACGTCGGCGTCCTGGGCACCCTGCTCGACGAGCAGGCCGAGGTCGGCCAGCAGAGCCTGGGCGTGGTGCGGGTCAGCCGCAACCTGGGCGGGGAGAACTCGGTCGGCGGCATCGTCACCGCGGGACAGCCCGGGCAGCCGGAGTCGGCCCACACCATCGGCGCCGACTTTCGCCTGGGGAGCAGCCGCCTGTTCGGGGAGGGCCGCGCCGCCAGCCTGTGGGGCTACTGGCTGGCGAGCGGGACCGAGGGCGAGGACGGGGACGGGATGGCCTACGGCCTCCAGGGGCAGTACCAGACCCGCGAGTGGAATCACCACTTCTCGCTCCGCACCATCGAGGAGCACTTCGATCCCGCGCTGGGTTTCGTGCGCCGGCCCGATTCGCGCATGTACTGGTTCTCCTCGAGCTACACCTGGCGCAACGACCAGCCCGGCTTCCTGCGGCGGGCCAACTGGCGCGCCAGCGCCGGCCTGACCACCGACATCCACGGCGAGCTGGAGTCCTGGGCGGTTCCCATCCAGTGGCTCGAGCTGACCACCGATCAGGAGGACGCCATCGAGATCGACTCCGAGCGCCTCTTCGAGAGCATCGACGAGCCCTTCGATCTCTCCAGCGGCGTCGAGGTCGGGGTCGGCGACTACGACATGTGGCGCCACTCCCTCGAGCTGCGCGGCAGCGGGCGGCGCAAGCTCACCGGCCAGGCCGAGCTCGAGTTCGGCGACTTCTTCGGCGGCGACATCTTCAGCTGGGAGCTCCGGCCGGTCTTCATCCCCAACCGGCACCTCCAGCTCTCCCTGGGCTACTCGCAGTTCCAGGTCGACGTCGAGGACGGCGACTTCACCACCCAGCTGGTGGAGGCCGGGGTGGACTGGGACTTCAGCCCCGACCTCTCCTGGCGCAACCTGGTCCAGTACGACAACGAGAGCGACGACCTCGGCCTGCAGAGCCGCCTGCGCTGGATCCGGACGCCCGGCCAGGACCTCTTCCTGGTCGCCCTCATGGGCTGGCAGGAGGACCCCGACGAGCAGCGCTGGCTGTCGACCGGCCAGGAGCTGACCCTCAAGTTCTCCTACACGCTGAGCTTCTGAGGCCGGCTCGGGGCGGTTACCCTGTGGCCGCGCGCGCCCCAGCCGGCGCCCGGCCGCCTTGTCCGCCCGCCTCCCTCACGTCCTGCTCGCCGCCTACCTGATCCTGTGCCTGCTGGCGCTGATCTGGCCGGGCTACGAGCTCGTGGGCAACCGCATCGAGCCCTACGTGCTGGGGGTGCCCTTCTCCTTCGCGTGGGTGGTCCTCTGGATCCTGCTCACCTTCGGCGCCCTGGTGCTCTACCACGCCGCCACCCACCGGGAGGAGTGAGCCTTGCCCCAGTGGACCACGGTCGCCCTCGTCGCCGCCCTCTACCTGGCGGTGTGCCTGGCGGTGGGCCTCCTGCCTGGGCGTAGATCGAGCCGCACCGCCGCCGGCTACGTCGCCGGGGACCGGACCATGGGGCTGCTCCTGATGTACTTCATCACGGGAGCCACCATCTTCAGCGCCTTCGCCTTCCTGGGCGCGCCGGGCTGGGCCTTCTCGAGGGGGGCGGCGACCTTCTACATCCTGGGCTACGGGACCCTGGGCTTCATCCCCTTCTACTTCCTGGGCCCGCGGGCCGCCCGGCTGGGGCGGAGCTTCGGCTTCGTGACCCAGGCCGAGATGGTGGCCCACCGCTTCGGCCTGCGCCCGATCGCGGCGCTCATGGCGCTGGCCAGCCTGCTGGCCTTCATCCCCTACCTGGCGCTGCAGATGCAGGGCGCCGGCTACGTGGTCTACGAGGTCACCGGGGGCCGCGTGCCGCGCGCGGCGGGCGCGGCCATCGTCTACGCGGTGGTCCTGACCTACGTCCTGCGCAGCGGCGTCCTGGGCGTGGGCTGGACCAACACCTTCCAGGGGATCTTCATGATGGCGCTGGCCTGGGGGCTGGGGCTGTACCTGCCCTGGCAGCTCTACGGCGGCGTCGGGCCCATGTTCGAGCAGCTCGCCGCCGAGCGCTCCGAGCTGCTCCTGGCCCCCGGCCTGACCAAGGGCGGCGAGCCCTGGAGCTGGGCCGGCTACAGCTCGACCCTGGTGGTCATGGCCATCGGCTTCTCCTTCTGGCCGCACCTCTTCATGAAGGCCTACACGGCGCGCGACGAGGCCACCATCCGGCGCACCGTGGTCCTCTACCCCACCTTCCAGGTGTTCCTGATCCCGCTCCTGCTCATCGGCTTCGCGGGGGTCCTCATGCCGGGCGAGGGTCCCGCCCGGGCGGACCAGATCCTGCCCCACATGCTGATGAACATGGACCTGCCGGCGATCCTGGTGGGGCTCTTCTGCGCCGGCGCCCTGGCGGCCTCGATGTCCTCGGGCGACGCCATCGCCCACGCCGCCGCCTCCATCCTGGTGCGCGACGGCTGGAAGACGGGGCTGGGCCGCCATCTGGAGGCCGAGCGCGAGCGCAACTGCGTGCGCGCCGTGCTGGTAGTGGTGATGGTGGTCGCCTACGCCGTGGCGCTCGGCTACCGCGAGAGCCTGGTCGATCTCCTGATCTACGCCTACGGACCGGTGACGCTCTTCGCCCCCACGGTGGTCGCCACCCTCTACTGGCGGGGCGCCACCGGCGCCGGAGCGCTGGGCGGCCTGGTGGGCGGGATGGCCCTGCTCCTGACCTTCCAGATCGCCCCCTGGCTCCGCCCCTGGCCGGTGCACGCGGGCCTCTACGCGCTGGTCGCCAACATCCTCATCCTGGTCGTCGTCTCGCGCCTCACCCGCCGCGAGTTGGGTGAGGAGGAGCGCCGCTTCCTGGAGGTCGCCGGCAAGCGGGGTAGCTCCGGGCCCGCGCGCTAGTCGAGACCGAGCCGGCCGCGGACGGTCAGGGACCCTCCCTCTCCAGGAACACGTTCACCACCTGGTGGTTGGGGTAGCCCAGGATCGTGACCCTCCGCGAGACCGGCCTGCAGCCCAGCATCTGCACCCCTATCTCGCGCTCACCCGTGCCGAGCTGGAGCACGGGCAGGCGCTCGGTCGCGTTCCCGATGAACACCCCGTCCACGTGGATCTCGGCCCGCCTCACGTCGGTGCCTTCGGGCGGGATGACCTGGATCTCCACGTTGCCCTGCCTGGACTTCGAGATCGTGGGGCTCGTGCTCACGCAGCCCGCCCCGAGGAACGCCGCGGCCAGTACGAGAATGGCGACTCTCATCTCTGCCTCCCATGGGTTCTCACATGGAGTGGCCCGGGCGGGGTCCGGGTTCACGCAATCCCGGAATCCCGCTCACTGCCCCGGATTCGCGACCTCGGGGGTATCATGGAAGCTGCATTCCAGAGTCTCGCGAAAGGGAGGATCCACGATGCGCAAGACGACCCTGTACGCCGCCCTCGCGGTCGGCGCCTCGCTGATGATGGCCGGCCGGGCGCCGGCCCAGGAGGTGCTCTACGCCCTCTCCAGTGCCACCAGCCCGAGCCTCTACACGGTCGACCCCACGACGGGCAGCATCCAGAGCGCCGTGAGCATCACCGGCGAGGAGGCCCTCTTCGGCGGGCTGGCCTGGGACGGGAACGACCTCTACTCGATCGACGGCTACAACGACCCCAACTCGGACCGGACCTTCCGCATCGACGAGAACAGCGGGGCCGGGGTCGTAGTGGGCGATACCGGTTTCAACTGGAACTTCCGCTGCGTCTGCTTCCATCCGCAGACGGGCGTGCTGTTCGCCTCGACCGACAACAAGCTCTACACCATCGATACGACCACGGGCGCCGCCACCCACGTCGCGGACATCAGCGGATCAACCCTGGATCAGATGACGGCCTTCGCCATCGACGCGACCGGCGTCGCCTACGGCACCGACATCGGCGGCAACGGCCTGTTCCGGATCGACCTGACCACCGGCGCGGCCACGCACCTCGGCGATCTGAACTACCCCGGCTCCTACTTCCGCGACCTGGCCTTCGACTCCGCCGGCGCGCTGTGGTGCTGCGGGTCGGGCACGACGGCCCTGTACACCATCGACATCGCCGCCGTGTCGGTGACCTACCAGTTCGCCACCGCAGGAACCTGGCAGGGCCTGGCCTTCAGCTCCGGCTGCCCGATGCCGGCCTTCTACTGCACGGCCAAGCAGAACTCCCTGGGCTGCACCCCGCAGATCTACTCCGGCGGCGGCATCCCCAGCCTCACCGACCCCAACCCCTTCCTCGTCGACGCCCTCAACGTCCTCAACAACAAGAACGGCGTCTTCTTCTACGGGCTCAACGGCCGCCACAACCTACCCTTCCAGGGCGGGTTCCTGTGCGTCTTCCCCCCCATCAAGCGCACCCCGGTGCAGAACAGCGGGGGCAACCCGCCCCCCGGTGATTGCTCGGGCACCTACTCCTTCGACTTCAACGCCTGGATGCAGGGCGGCAGCGATCCCAACCTCGGCCTGGGGGTCCAGGTCAACGGCCAGTACTGGTCCCGCGACCCCGCCAGCCCGAGCACGACCGGGCTGACCGACGCGATCGAGTTCTCGATCTGCCCCTAGGGCGGTCTCGGCCAGGAGCGCGCGTCAGGCGACGGGCACCGCCTCGGTGCTCGCGCCGGCGCGCTCGAGCAGCTCGCGGTACCAGGCCACCGCCCCGGTCAGGACCGCCTCGGGCAGGGCGCGGGTTCCCCACACGATCGAGAGGGTGCGCAGCGTCTCCGGGCCGGTCTTGGTGCGCTGGGCGTCCTTCACCGCGTTGGCGCAGGGTCCCTCGGCGTCGTGCAAGCACGGCAGGCCCGCGACCGAGATGACCTGCCCGGAGGGGTTGAAGGCGTAGCTCGCGCCCTCGGCCCCCGGGGCGATGCGCAGCGGCTCCCGGGCACGCTCCAGGTCCACCACGCTGATGGGCAGCCCGCTGTGGTAGGAGGCCGCGTTGCAGGCGTCCACGCAGAGGTTGATCGAGGCGAGGCGTCCCTCGTCGGCTGCGCGCACCAGGTACTCGGAGGAGGGCTTGCCGCGGCCGGTGGGCCGGTAGCCGCCGCAGCGCAGCAGGTTGCGCACCTCGAGGCGGATCTCCTCGGCGCGGGCCACGGGAGCCGTCGAGTCGGGCCGCAGGAGGGCGGTCAGCCACTCCGGGGAGGCCAGCTCGCCCAGGGGCCGCGGCAGATGGGTCGCGAAGCAGGCGGGGAGCAGGAGGGGATGGGGTTCGAGCTTCAACGACATGACCGGGAAGGCGCCTTACCTCGGCCGATCGATGGCGCGCGGCGGGCCGCTGGCGTAGCGTACGGTCCATGCTCGGCGTGGTGCGGCGGAATCCGGAGTTCGGCAAGCTGTGGCTCTCGCAGCTCGTCAGCCAGTTCGGCAACTGGCTCAACCGGATCGCCATCCTGGCCCTGATCGGGAGCCTGAGCGGGGAGGAGGGAGGCGCGCAGGCGGTGCTGGGATTGGGGGCTCTCTACGCCTTCGAGCTGGCCATCCGCATGCTCCCGGCCGCGGTCTTCGGCCCACTGGCCGGCCCCCTGGCCGACCGGATCTCGCGCCTCCACCTGATGATCGCCTCCGACGTCCTGCGGGCGCTGGTGGTGCTGGCCATGATCTGGGTCCGCGAGGCGGGCCAGCTCCCGATCCTCTACGCCCTGCTCGTGGCCCAGATGAGCCTGAGCGTCTTCTTCGAGGCCGCCCGCTCGGCCTCGGTCCCCAACACCGTGTCCAAGGAGGATCTTCACGAGGCCTACGCCCTCTCGGCCGTCACCTGGAGCCTGATGTTGACCCTCGGCACGCTGGCCAGCGCTGCGGGCATCCAGCTCCTGGGCGTGCGCGGGCTCTTCGTGGCCGACGCGGCCACCTACCTGATCAGCGTCGGCTTCCTCCTGCGGCTGAAGCTCCCGCCCATGCCGGTCCAGGTGGAGCCCTTCCGGTGGCGGGACGTCTTCCTGATGACCGAGCTGCGCCGCGCCCTGGAGCACGTGCGGGGGCTGGGGCTGCTCCCGGTGCTGGCCACCAAGAGCTTCTGGGGACCGGCCGGCGGTTTCCTGGTCGTGCTCGCCCTGGCCGGGAAGGTGCGCTTCGCCGGCGAGGGCGCGGCGACCGGCGGGGAGGGGCTGGCCGTGGCCGCGGGCTCGGCCACCGCCATCCTGTACGCCGCCCGCGGACTGGGCACCGGGATCGGCCCCGTCCTGGGGAGGCGCCTCCTGGGCAGCACCGATCGCGGCCTGCGGCTGGCCATCCACCTCGGGTTCCTGGTGGCGGCCGTCGGCTACGCCTTCTTCGGCTTCACCACCACCCTGGGCTGGGCCTCGGCCTGGGTGCTGTTCGCCCACGTGGGCGGCAGCGCGGTGTGGGTCTCCTCCACCACCATCTGGCAGCGCCGCGTGGACGACGCCTTCCGCGGCCGTGTCTTCGCCCTCGAGTTCCTCGGCATGACGCTGGCCATCTCGCTCTTCGGCGCGGTGGCGGGCCTCCTTTTCGACCTCGGCCAGTCCCTGCGGCTCGCGGTGTGGGCCCTGTCCGGACTGGTCCTGATCCTGGGGGCCCTCTGGGGGGTGGCGGCGCGCCGGAGCGGGCCCTGATCGGTCCAAACCGGGGACGGCCCAGTGGACCGATCGGGGCAGGATTCCCGCCTGCAGAGCGCCCGCCCATACCGGGTCCGAAGGCCCCGGTTCGAATCGCCCAAACCCGCTTGAACCGGGGCCAATCGGGTCCAATAGCAGCCTGAGAGAGACTCACGCAGGGCCGGAGCCCATAAGGCAACCGGAGAGGCCGGTGGCTCCGGTGCCCTGCAACGCGAGTGCATCTGCAGAGGCGGGGCACATGGGAGGGTGGCTCCCGGTCGGAAGCCAGGGAGTCGCCGCGAGCTCCCGCCCCGCATCCTTCCTCCTTTCTGTAGGGCCGGTCGGTGGATTCCCCTCACCGGCCGGCCCGTTCCGCGTCCGGGCCGGGTGGTGTACCGTACGGGCCCATGCCGCCCCACCCCTTCGGAGCCCTGCTCTTCGACCTCGACGGGACCCTGGTCGATTCGATCGCGGACATCGCCGCCTCGGCCAACCGGGCCCTGGTCCGCCTGGGGCTCGAGCCCCTGCCCGAGGCGAGCGTGCAGGGCTACGTGGGCCGCGGCGCGCGCAACCTGATGCGATCCTGCCTGGGCGGCGAGGAGGAGCGGGTCGATCGGGCGCTGGCGCTCTTCGCCGAGGACTACGCGCAGCACGCCCTCGACCGGACCGCGCCCTATCCGGGGGTGGTCGAACTCCTCGAGGGGATCGAGCTCCCCATGGCGGTGGTGTCCAACAAGCCCACTCGCTTCTGCCGACAGATCGTCGATGGGCTGGGCCTGGCGAAGCACTTCGCTCTGGTCATGGGCGACGGCTCCTGCCCCGAGCGCAAGCCCTCGCCCGCGCCCTTCCTCCGGGCCATGGAGGAGCTGGGCGTGGAGCCCTCGCGCGGCCTGGTCGTCGGCGACGGCCTGCCCGATCTCGTCGGCGGCCGCGCCGCGGGCATGAAGACCTGCGCCGCGCTGTGGGGATTGACCCCGCGCGAAGCCCTGCTGGCGGAGCGGCCCGACTTCGCGGTCGAGAGCGCGAGCGAGCTGGCGGCCCTGGTCGCCGGGCGCGGCGCGCGCGCGGGCGACAGCTGATCACCTCCACACCGAAGGGCCCGGATGAAGCGCGCTGCACTCCCGCTCGCCCTGCTCGGCCTGATCCTCTTCGCGGTCTGGCAGCGCGCCTCGACGCCGGGCGAGGAGGTCGAGGGCCGCCCGGCCCCCGGGGCATCGGCACCGCCAAAGGACGAGGGGGACGCGCCGCCGGTCGCCCTGAAGCCCGTGCCGGACGGGACGGGGGAGCGCGAGGCAATCGCCGATCGGAACGCGCGCGCCGAGGGGCCTCACGGGGTGACGCCGAGCGCGGGCTCGGGTCCACCGCTGCTGACGGGCCGCGTCCTCGACGTCGCCGGCGAGCCCGTGGTGGACACGCACCTGCACGCGATGGTCGATCGCGATGGAGCCCGGCTGCGCGGCCAGCCCCTGCGGCTCGACGGGGAGGGGCGCTTCGCATGGGGGCTCGCCAACCTGCCGCGGCCCCTGGAGGGCATGCGCTTCACGGTGATCATGCGGGAGGCGCGCGCGATCCGGTGGGTCGCCGAGGCGCGGATTCCCGAGCTCGACGACGGCGCGAGACACGACCTGGGCGATCTGCGGCTGCGGGAGCACGCGGGCTCGATCGTCGGCCGGGCGGTCGACGTCGAGGGCCGGCTCATCGACGACGAGGATATCGAGGTGGCCGCCTTCGACGCGGCCGGTCGGCGGATCGAGCGCTGCCGCGCGCGCGGCGGGGTCTTCGCCCTGGATTGCCTGGTGTCCGGCGAGGTCGAGCTCCGCGCCGAAACGGACACCCGGTTCCAACGTGACGAGCTCCGCGCCCGCGCCGGCGACGAGGTGGTCGTCGTCCTGGTGGAAGGCGGCGTGATCTCGGGGAGCCTGGTCTTCGGAGAGCAGCATCCGCGGGGGGCCTTCGCCGTGCGCGCGGCCCCCGCCGGAACCGAGGAGCGCGGCCGGTACGGGGGGGTCGAGGAGGACGGGAGGTTCCGGATCTACGGCCTGCCCTCGGGCCGCTACCGCTTCGAGCTGGTGCGCTCCGAGCTCCCGCTGCTGACCGTCCAGGACATCGAGGTGGTCCTCGCAAAGACCACGCGCGACCCGCGCCTGGAGAACATCCATCTGGCGGCCCTCGTGCGACCCATCGCGATCCTGGTCTGCAGCGAGGCGGGCTCGCCGATCGACGGCGCCTACGTGGACCTCGAGCAGGGCGGCGCCCTGGCGCGCGAGCGCACGGAGGACGGGCGCTGCACGCACTGGCTGCCGGCGGAGGGCACCGCGCGTCTCCTGGTCAGCGCTGAGCGGTATCGTCCGGAGATCGTCGATCCCGCGCTCGAGGACCTCACCATCGTCCTGAAGCCGGGGATCCCCCTCGAGCTGCAGTCCGACCGCCGCGTCGTCCAGGACGAGGGGGCGACAGGGGCTCAGCTCCGCCTGCGGCTCGAAGCATCCCACGCCGGGCCGGCTTGGCTGCACGACGTGGATCTGCCGATGCACTTCGGAGCGGGTGATCCCCTGCACGTCGTCTTCCCGGCCCCGGGGGTCTATCGGCTGCACGTGCGCGTCCTACGGCGCTTCGGCACCTATCTGGGCGTCAGCCCCGGCGATCGCTTCGTCGCGACGGACACCCTCCTCGAGGTGCGCGAGGGCGACGCGAGGTCCCGGCTCTGGCTCGCCATGCCGGCGGATCTCTTCCAGTTCGCGTCGGGGCGATGAGAGGCGCACCGGCGCCGCGGCCCGAGCCCGTCACGCCGGCCCGGATCGCTCGCCTCCGCCCGCGGCCCGGTGGAAGGGAAGCACCCCCGACCCCTCGGTCGCGCCCTCCAGCTCGAGCAGCCAGCGCTTGCGCCAGACCCCGCCGCCGTAGCCCGACAGCGCCCCGTCCTTGCGCACCACGCGGTGGCAGGGGATGGCGATGGCCACGCGGTTCTGGCCGTTGGCGCGGCCCACGGCGCGGCGCGCGTCGGGGCGACCCACCTCGGTCGCGATCTGATCGTAGCTGCGGGTCTGGCCGTAGGGGATGCGCTGCAGGGCGGTCCACACCGCGACCTGGAAGGGGGTCCCGGGCGCGTCGATCGGCACGCTGAAATCGCGCAGCTCGCCGGCGAACCAGGCCGCGAGCTCGGCCTCGAGCCGGTCGAGGAGCTCGCTCGTGCCGGGCACTACCGGCGCGTCGAACCAGCGCGAGAGGGCCCGCGTCTGGCCGGGCATGCCGCGCCGGTCGACGAACTCGAGCAGGGCGATGCCGCGCGGGCTGGAGCAGGCCACCAGCGGACCGATGGGGCTCGAGAGGATCCGGCCCCGCAGGCACTCGGAGTCGCGCGCCCGACCCGGCGGCGCGCCGAAGAGCTGCCGGAAGGCCTCCCGGAAGCCGCTCTCGGACTCATAGCCGCTGTCGCGGGCCGCCGCGCCCGGACCCGCCCCCTCGCGCAGCCCGTCGTGGGCCAGCCCCAGGGCGCGCGCTCGCTGCCAAGCCTGGAAGGTCATGCCGAAGTTCTCCCGGAAGTAGCGCCGCATGCGGCTGGGGCTGACGTCCATGGCCGCCAGATCGGCGTCGGTCAGGCGGCGGGCGCCCTCCCGCTCGAGGCGCCCGAGGACCCGCTCCACCCAGGCCGGGCGAGCCCCCCGCGCCTCCCGGGGGCGGCAGCGCTTGCAGGGCCGGAAGCCGGCCCGCTCGGCCTCCGCGGCGGTGGCGAAGTACTCCACGTTCTCGGGCCGGGGCCGGCGCGCCGGGCAGCTCGGCCGGCAGAAGACGCCGGTGGTGCGGACCCCCAGGAAGAAGATCCCCTCGTAGCTCGCGTCCCGCGCCAGCAGGGCGCGGTACATCTCGGAGCGCGGCGGCAGCTTCTTCACGCCCCGATTCTCGGGGCGGCCGCCGAGGGCGTCCACCGATTCCTGAACGCGCTATTCCATTTCGGCCCGCTGTCGGGAGGTGACCACGACCTCCCACTTCCACAGGTCGTCGCTGACCTCGTGCTCCTTGATGCGCTGGCGGGGCTCCAGTTTGACGCTGGTGACGCGCATCCGGTGGCTGTCCTCCTCCAGCTTGTAGAGGAAGTTGGCGATTTTCACGCGCTCGGCGCCGCGGTCGGCCTCGGCCGGCTTGACCGTGTAGCGGTAGTCGACGATGTTGCCCCCGAGCGGATCCTCGCGCGTGCTGATGTCGACGTTCCCGAGCTTGACGTCCCGGTTGTCCTGGGCGCGCGCGCGGATGTAGCTCTCCGGGTTCGCCTCGCCGATCAGTAGGTCGCCGCGGACCTGATCGTAGAGCTTGGTGTGCTGCATCGAGAGGACCTGGATGCCGCGCGCCAGGAGGGGGACCTCGGTCACGAGGGCCTCCTCCATGGCGATCCGGTCCAGGTGGACGTTCCAGCCCAGGTAGCCCAGCACGATGGCGCCCGTCACCGACAGCACCATGATCCAGCGGGCGAGGTTCAGCCGGAGCCTCCAGCCGATGAAGCCCAGGGCGAGGCAGAAGGCCGCGATCCAGATCCAGTTGGTGAGAGTCATGTCGCCCGCCTCTTCCTAGCTGATACCCCGCTCGACCCGGGACAGGTCCAGGGTGATGGCGAATCGATTCACGAAGATGCCGCTCTGGCCGGTCGCCTCGCCCAGGGTCTCGGTGCGGGGGTGGCTTATATCCTCGTACCAGGGCATCTGTTCGAGCTTGCGCCGGAAGGTCTCCCAGTGCGAGGTCGCCACCAGCGCGTCGGGGGCGAAGAAGGTCAGGTCCAGCTCCACCCGCAGGGTGTCCAGCTTGCCGCCGCGACCGCGCTGGTACTCGGCGAACGCCCGGCGGATGGAGAAGCGCCCCACCCCCGCCGGGCCCAGCTCCTCCAGCACCCCCACGACCAGGGTGAGGCCCTCCAGCGCCGACTGGGGCTGCTGGATGCCCGCGTCCTGGCCCAGCTTCTTGGAGAGCTCGCGGTTCGCGTCCTCGAGCATCGCGGTGAGGTCGTCGAAGCGCACCAGGGGCGAGACCTCGGGCCGGACGTTCTCATTCGCGCGCAGCTTGTAGTCGGCCTCGATGGCGGCCGCCAGCTTCTCGAGCTTGGGCAGCTCGGCGACGTGCTCGAGGCGTCCCCGGGTGTGCTGGGCGGGCTGGCCCTGCATGTAGTTCACCGTGCTCATCAGCCACTGGAAGGCCTTGGTCTGCTGCCGGTCGAAGCGAAAGTCCTCGAAGATCCAGAAGACCGCGGCCAGGGTGGCCAGCAGCAGGCAGGCGATGGCCAGGGGCAGCTCGAGGCGCTCCATGGTCCCGGTGAAGCGCAGCTCCTCGCGGCGCAGCGAGGCCGGGACCATGCTCCCGTTGCCCCCCAGGTGGCGCAGCGCCACGCCGTAGGCCACCACCAGGGGGGCGGTGCCCTCGGCCGGCTGCCCGCTGTCCTCCTCGAAGGCGTCGAGCAGGTAGACGGGGACGTCCAGCACCGTCTCCCCCACCAGGCCGGGCAGCTCCAGCCCGCAGACGTAGATGGCCTCGATGGGGTGCAGGGTGCGCGCACCGGACACCGTACGACCCAGCTCCCGGCGGATGCGGGAGACCGCCTGCTCCAGGCGGCGGCGGGCCAGCTCCGGGTCGACCGGGGGCGGCGTCGGCGCATCGCCGTCGTTCTCCTCCTCGGCCTCCGGCGCTGCCGATGTCTCGGGGGCCTCGGGGGCCTGCTGCGGGAGGGCGCCCATGTGGATGGCCCGCATCGAGCGCACCTGCCGCCCGTCGGTGACCACCACCGAGGTCGACCCCTCCCCGATGTGCACCAGGACCTGCGCGTCGTCGGCGTGGCACAGATCGGCGGCCAGGGCCGCGTTCACCATCGCGGTGGTCTCGAGCTCGGCCTCCAGCGGCTCGATGCCCGCGCGCTCGCACAGGCTGAGGACCGCCTTCAGGTCCGCCTTGGGCACCGCGCTGACGAGGAGCTTGGTGTCGTCTCCGGAGGCCGCCTGGGGGAGGAAGTCGACGATGACGTCGTCGATGTTCCACTGCGGGAGCTGGCTCTCGATCTCGAACTTGATGACCTGACCGACCTTGGCCTCGTCCTGGAAGGGCAGGCTCAGGTCGCGGAAGGCCGCCAGGCCCGCGTCCACGGCGATGCCGACGGTGTCGAGCGGGATCGAGTGCGTCTTGGCGGCCTTCTTCAGGATGCTGGCCGCCTCGGCCGCCGGATCATCGACCTCGCCGGGGAACTCGCCCGCCTCGTAGGCGGCCACGCGGTGCTTCTTAAGGCTCCCGTCGAGGACGATCAGCTCGTAGCGTCGAGGGCCTATGCGGATGCCACAGGATCGTGCCATGGGTCTGGATGAGGGCTAGTTCGTGTAGGGTCGTCCGAGGGCGCACTCTTCGAATCGATCGCGTGCGCTCCCGACCAGGAGGTGATCGCGGATGGTCCCCTCGCACCGCCGCCCGAGGGCCTCGAGCTCCTCCTCCATGGAGGACATGTAGGCGGAGAGGTGTCGCTGCCGGACGTCCTCGAGCTCGTCGGCGTAGGCCACCAGGATCTGCCGCAGGGCCTGCCGGCGGACGGGATCGAGCTCGAAGGTGTCGAGGAACATCTGTTCGTAGTCGGCGAAGGGGTGGCCTCGATCGGCCTCCCCCCGGGTGCCCGGCGCCAGCAGGAGACCGGCGGCCGTCCCCGTGAGGAAGGAGGTCGCCGCGAGGATAAGGATCCAGATCCGGACGCTCTTCACCTGGGATTCGTCTCCGTCTCCTCGAAGCCGCCCTGCCGGTTGTACTCCTCGAGCGCATTCTCGATGTCCTCGAGGCGCTCGGGCTGGTCATCGGCCTGCAGATGGGTGCCGGCGGGCCGCTCCAGGCTACGGATGGCGAAGGAAAGCACCAGGAGTATTGCGGCCGCGAGGGCCGTGAGCTGCAGCACGAAACCCAGCAGACGTCCCTCGGGCATGGGGCCGGTCCGCCCCCCCCGTTCGCCGGTGTCCCCGGCGAAGGCGCGGCGGGCGACCCGGGCGGCGAAGCCGACCGGCACCGCCGGAGCCTCGGACGGCACGAACCAGCGCTGGAGGGTCTTCTCCTGCTGCACGTCGAGCCGGCAGGCGCTGCAGGAGAGGAGGTGCCTGCGCAGCGGGCCGGCCTGGGCCTCGCTCAGCTCGCCATCGAGGTAGCTCGGAATGAGCGTGTGGGTCTTCTTGCAGTCGATCGTCACCGGACGGACCTCGGTCACGCCTCCCCGTACTCGGGGTGGAGCTGGATCAGCCTCTCCTTGAAGCGGGCGCGGGCCCGGAAGAGGCGGGATTCGACGGTACCGATGGAGATCCCGACCACGTCGGCGATCTCCTGGTAGGACAGGTCCTCGAACTCCCGCAGGACCAGGACGGTGCGGAAGATCTCGGGCAGCTCGCCGAGGACCCTCTGGGTGATGGCGGCGATCTCCTGGGCCTGCATGCGGCTGTCGGGCGCCTGCAGCTTTCCGCCGGGCCGCGCGCCGCGCTCCAGGGAGGCCACCTCCTCGGGGTCCTCGACCGTCTGCACCGGGCTGCGGCCGTGCCGCTTCAGGAAGTCCAGAGCGGTGTTGATCGCGATCCGGCACAGCCAGGTGTAGAAGGAGGATTGCCGCTGGAAGCCGGGCAGCTTGGTGAAGGCCTTCAGGAAGGTGTCCTGGACGATGTCCTCGACCTCCACCGCGTTCTGGGTGTAGCCGCGCACCAGGGCGAACATGCGCCCCTGGTAGCGCTCCACCAGGAGCTGGAAGGAGAGCTGATTGCCCTCGAGGCTCTCCTCGATCAGGTTCAGGTCCTCGCTCCGGGCGGATTGCACCGAGATGGCTCCCATGGCGCCCTACGGACGCCCACGCCCCTGTCCTATTCCCGCCTTCTCAGCGGGCCTCCGGCCCGCCGTCACCGGCCGTCGCGTTGCTCGTTTCCTCCTCGGCGCCGAGGCTGTCCATCCCCGACAGGAGGTGTCCCAGCTTCTCCCGCTTCGTCCGTAAGTACCTGATATTACTGGGGTTGGCTTCGATTTGCAGGGGAACCTGCTCGACCACGTCCAGTCCGTACCCGGCCAGGCCGGCGATCTTCTTGGGGTTGTTGGTCAGGAGCCGCATGTGGCGGACCCCCAGGTAATACAGGATCTGGGCCCCCAGGCCGTACTCCCGCAGGTCCGCGGGGAAGCCCAGGGCCTGGTTGGCCTCGACCGTGTCCAGGCCCGCGTCCTGGAGCCGGTAGGCCTTGAGCTTGTTCTCCAGGCCGATCCCGCGGCCCTCCTGGCGCATGTAGACCAGCACCCCGCGCTCCTGCTGGCCGATGATGTCCATGGCCTGGTGGAGCTGGACCCCGCAGTCGCAGCGCAGGGAGTGGAAGGCGTCGCCGGTGAGGCACTCGGAGTGGACCCGGACGGTGACCGTCTCCTCGATGGCCTTGCGCGGCCCGTCCAGGCTCGGCCCCGAGAGGCCCACCGACAGGGCCATGTGCTTCTTGCCGTCGATGTGCGAGCGGAAGAGGTGGCCCTGGAAGGTGCCCGAGGGGGTGGGCAGGGGCACGTCCATCTCGATCGGATCGACCAGGCGCTCGGTCTTGCGCCGATAGGCGATGATGTCGGCGATGGTGCAGATCTTCAGCCCGTGCCGCTCGGCGAAGACCTCCAGCTCCGGCATGCGGGACATGGTGCCGTCGTCGTTCATGATCTCGCACACGACGCCCGCCTGCCGGGCGCCGCACATGCGCGCCAGGTCGATGGCCCCCTCGGTCTGGCCCCCGCGCACCAGAACCCCCCCCTCCAGGGCCCGCAGGGGGAAGATGTGGCCCGGGCGGGCGAGGTCTTCCGGCCGGCAGCCGGGGGCGGCGGCGGTGCGGATGGTGTGGGCGCGGTCGGCGGCCGAGATTCCGGTGGTGACCCCCTCCGCCGCCTCGATGGACACGGTGAAGCCGGTGCCCATCTTGGAGGTGTTCTTGGTCGCCTGAGGCGGCAGGTCGAGCTCGTCGCAGATCTCGGCCGACAGGGGCAGGCAGATGAGCCCGCGCCCCTCCCGAGCCATGAAGTTGATGCTCTCGGGGGTGACGTGCTCGGCCAGCATGGTCAGGTCGCCCTCGTTCTCGCGACCGGGGTCATCGACCAGGATGATCATGCGGCCCGCCTGGAGATCTTCGAGGATCTCGGGGATGGTGCTGATGTGCATTGGGGGGTGTCCGGACCGGGTTGGGCCTCGATGGCCGGGTGCTCTCCGTGGGCCGCTCCTGCTGCGGGCCCTCTCCGCCGATCGGGGCGGTCGGAGCAGCTCCATAGTGTACGGGCGGGGCCCGGGAAGGCCCAAAGGCGCAGACCCGCTCCTGTCCCCCGCCTCCCGGGGATGGCCCCGCAGGGCCGGGATCCCCGCCCGGGAGGGCGCCGCCGGGGCGGCTGCGGTACCCTGAGCCCGCGCCGGCCGGCGTGCGGCCGGCCCCGCCCGAACCCGGACCCCAGGGAGGCTGCCATGCGTTTCCCCGCCCAGACCCTCCTTCCCCTCGCGCTCCCCCTGGCTCTCGCGGCCGGCTGCGCGGCCCCGACCGAGCGCCGGGAGCACCTCGATGAGCTCTGTGCGATCGATCGCTGCGAGCTCGCCCGCCGCCCCGATGGGGAGCTCCTCGCCCTGGCCGGGCACGAGGCCCTGGAGGTCCGCTTCCGGGCGGTCACCGCCCTCGGCCGCATGCCCTGGCCCGAGCACGGAGAGCCCGTCACCCGGCGGCTGCTCGCCACCCTCGGTGATCCCGCGTCCGAGGTCCGCGCGGCCGCGGCCTTCGCCCTGGGCCAGCGGGGGGACCCCGAGGCCGGCGACCGGCTGATGGCGCTGGCCTCGGGCGAGCCCGATCCGGACCCCACCGTCCGCGCGCGGGCCGTGGAGGCCGCCAGCCGGCTGGATCGACCCGACCTGCACTGGGGGATCCTCGAGACCTTCGCGGACCCCGCTGCCGAGGTGCGGATCGAGGCCGCGGTGGCGCCTCACCGCTGGTCGGCCGAGGACGAGGACGCCGCCCGGGTGGACGCGGCTCTGGTCGCGGTCCTCGGGGTCGAGGACGACCCCGAGGTGCGCTGGCGCCTGCTGTTCAGCCTGCAGCGGCGGGCGGCGGGTGACGCCCGGGACGCCTTCCTCGAGTACTCGGCCTCGGACCACGTGCTGGAGCGCCTCTTCGCGGTCAAAGGCCTAGCCCGCCTGGAGGGGGATCCGAAGGTGGCCGGGGCCCTGATGCGGGCCGCGGACCGGGGCGACTGGCGGGTCGCGGTCGAGGCCCTGCGGGGACTCGTGGCTTACCCCGAGGAGGTTGCGAATGCCAAGGGAGGGCTGGAGAATCTCGAGGTGCTCTCCTCGCACGTGGTGGCCGAGCTCTACCCGCTGCTGGCCGAGATGACGGTGCTTGGCGGCGGTGCGCAGACCGACTGGGAGATCAGCGAAGAGTGGCTGGCGGAGCCCTCGATCGAGGTCCGCTGCGCACGCCTTCCCATGGCCGGCTACGCGTCATGGCGAGCGCTCGATTTCGGGTGGCTGGATGAGGTGGACGAGGGATCGCCCTTCGTTCGGGCGGCCTATGCGCGCCTCCTGGCCGCAGACCTCGACGATAACCCGGCGGTCGAGATCCTCGGCCGAATCGCGAAGGACCCCCATCCCCTGACCGCCGCCGCCGCCCTCGAGAGCCTCGGCAAGCACCCCACTCCGCGCTCCCGCGCCATCCTGCACGAGTACCTCCATCACGAGGACATGGGCCGACGCCTGGCCGCGATCGGCGCCCTGGCGGAGATGCCCGACGCCTCCGACCTCGACCCCCTCTTCTGGGCCTACAGCTCGGCCGACGGGGACGTGTCCGCCGAGGTGCAGTTCAACGCCCTGAGGCTGGCGGGCGAGATCGGCGGGGAGGACGCGCTCGACCTCCTCTTCCTGGGGCTGGGCAATCCCGATCCCTGGGTGCACCGCGTCGCGCACGAGGAGCTCGCGGAGCACTTCCCGGACTTCGAGATCCCCGAGGACGCCGGCGCGCACGGCGCGCATCCCTCGGCGCGTGGCGAGTTCCACTACCTCGGCTCCGTCCCCGACGGGAACCCCTGGGTCGAGATCGTGACCGGCCGCGGCTCGATGGTCTTCGAGCTCTTTGCCCGCGAGACACCGGTGCACGTCAATAACTTCCTGACCCAGGCCGGTCGCGGCCACTACGACGGCCTCACCTTCCACCGCGTGGTGCCCGACTTCGTGATCCAGGGCGGCTGCTACCGCGGGGACGGCAACGGCTCGGCCACCTGGGACGGCGCACCCCTCCCGGCCGAGCTCACGCCCCGCAAGTACGTGCGCGGCTCGCTGGGCATGCCGCGCAACGAGGACCCCGACTCGGGCGGCAGCCAGATCTTCGTCACCCACCGCCCCACCCCCCACCTGGACGGCCGCTACACGCTCTTCGGCCAGCTCCGCGAGGGCTTCGAGGTGCTCGACGCCATCGAGATCGGGGACCGGATCCTGGGGGTGCGGCCGGTCGAGCCCCTGCCCTAGGAGCCGCGGGCGGGGAGACTCCCGGGGATTCGCGGTGGAGGGGGGGTGGAACCGTCTGCGAAGCCTGTGGAGAAAAGCCCACCGGAGCTCCTAACCCACTGGCTGGACGGGCCTTGGGGCCGACGGGCCGGCGCGCCCCATCTGTGGACAACCCCGGCCTCCATTCCCAAAAAGTGGAACGCCGATAGGGCCTGCGGGCGCATCCCCCTCCCTCGAGTCGCGCCCGCACCGGCCCCGCGGGGGCCGTCCCTCTCGCATGCTTCGGTTGATCCTCCCGGCCGCGATCCTGGTCCTGGGCTACCTCGGCGTCGATCGCCTGGTGGTCCTCCAGGATCGGCTGCAGGCCCTCGAGCGGACGCCTCGGGCGGCACCCGAGCAGGTGGAGCAGCTCCGCTCGAGCCTGAGCGAGCTGCGAGCCGCCCTGCTGCGGATCCGGGCTCACGTGGAGGACGAGCGGCGCGACGCGCCCCTGCTGGCGAGGATGAGCGAGCTGGAGGCTCTGATCGGCGACGCCGAGAGCGAGCTGGCCGCGGCGCACTCGCGGCTGGCGGGCTGGGAGCGCCGGTGGGAGGGGCGGGAGCCGGGGGAGGTCGACGCCTTCGGTCGGCGCATCCAGGAGCTGGACGCGCGGCTCGAGGATCGCTGCCGGGAGCTCGGCAGCGTGGCGCAGGCCACCGCACGACTGGCGCGCGAGGGCTCCTCGCAGATCGAGGACCTCCGCCGCCGGCAGGGCGAGCTGGACGCCGAGCACCAGCGAGAGGTCCGCGACCCCCAGTCGATGTGGTGCGAGCTGCTCGGTCCCACCGTACAGCTCGCCGGCAACTCCACCGTGGGCACCGGCGTGATCCTGGAGTCGCTCCCCGTCGCCGGGGGCGAGGAGTACGTCACCTACGTGCTCACGGCCTGGCACGTGGTCCGCGACCTGTTCACGGGCGGCGATCCGGCCGAGGTGGAGGTGCCCGTCAAGCTCTACGAGCGGGACGGAGCCGCCGTCACCCGGATGGCCGTCCGGGTATCCCACGACGCCCGGATCGACGTGGCGCTCCTGAGGCTCCTGGACACCGAACGGGTGGGCTACGGCGCGCGCCTGGCCTCCCGGCGCCGCCTGGAGTCGGTGGGGGTCTTCGACCGCGTCTACGCGGTGGGCTGCCCCCTGGGCAACGACCCCATCCCGACCTGGGGCGAGGTGGCCTCGATCCACCACCAGGTGGATGGCGAGAGCTACTGGATGATCAGCGCGCCCACGTACATCGGCAACTCCGGCGGCGGCATCTTCGACGCCGAGACCCACGAGCTCCTGGGGATCTTCTCGAAGATCTACACCCACGGCTCGGTGCGCTCGACCATCGTGCCCCACATGGGGCTGGTGACCCCGCTGTCGAGGATCGGCGACTGGCTCGAGGAGCAGGACGTCGCCGGGATCCTGCCCTGGGCCGGCTCCGAGGCCACCCCCCAGGCGGCGGCGCTGGGGCGGTAGGTCTCGCGGCGGGTCAGGACCGGATCAGTGCCGGAAGTGCCGCGTCCTGGTGAACACCATCGGGACCCCCCGCTCGTTGCAGGCGGCGATCACCTTCTTGTCGCGGATCGAGCCGCCGGGCTGGAGGAAGGCGCGCACGCCGGCGTCCATGGCGACCTCGACGCCGTCGGGGAAGGGAAAGAAGGCGTCGGATCCGAGCACCGAGTCGGTGACCTCCTCGCCCGCCTTGCCCACCGCCAGGTGCACGGAATCCACGCGGCTCATCTGGCCGGCGCCGACGCCCAGGACGCGCGAGCCCTTGGCGATCACGATGGCGTTGGACTTGACGTGCTTGGCGATCTTGTCGGCGAATTGCAGGCTGGCGAGCTGCTCGGGGGAGGGCTGAGCCTCGGTGACGACCTCGTAGTCCGCCGGATCCACGACCATCAGGTCCCGGCCCTGGATCAGGAAGCCGCCCACCAGCTTTTTCATCTCGACGTCGGCCACTCGGCGGCTGGCCCCGGAGAGGGGCCCGCAGGCGAGCAGGCGCACGTTCTTGCCCCACTTGGGCTTGGTCTGCAGGTGCTCCAGGGCGTCGGGCTCGAAGCCGGGGGCCACGATGGCCTCGACGAAGCGGCCGCCGTCGGCCAGGAAGCGGGCGCAGCCCATGTTCAGCGGCCGGGTGAAGGCCAGCACCGAGCCGAAGGCCGAGACCGGGTCTCCCGCCCAGGCGTGCTCGAGGGCCTGGGCCAGGCTGTCGGCGGTGGCCGCCCCGCAGGGGTTGTTGTGCTTGGTGACGGCGCAGAAGGGCTCGTCGAACTCCTTGGCCAGGGCCAGGGCCGCGTCGAGGTCGATCAGGTTGTTGTAGGAGAGGGCCTTGCCGCCCAGCACCTCGGCCGAGACCACGCTGGGCTCGTCGGAGTCGCACAGCCGGTAGAAGGCCGCCGTCTGGTGCGGGTTCTCGCCGTAGCGCAGGTCGAAGCCCTTGAGGCCGGCCAGGGTGAAGCTCTCGCTCCAGGGGGACTCGACCCTCCCGTCCTCGACCTCGCGGTCGTGGAGCCAGCGGCTGATGGCGCTGTCGTAGCGCGCCGTCAGGCTGAAGGCCTTGACCGCCAGCTCGCGGCGCAGCTCGTTCGAGAGGGCGCCCGATCCCTCGCGCAGCCCGGCCAGGACCCTGCCGTAGTCCGCCGGATCGGTGACCACGCCGACCCATCGGTGGTTCTTGGCCGCCGAGCGCACCATGGTGGGCCCGCCGATGTCGATCTGCTCGATCGCCTCGGCGCGCTCGACCCCCTCCCGGCTGACGGTCTGCTCGAAGGGGTACAGGTTGACCACCACCAGGTCGATCGGCCCGATCCCGTGCTCCTCCATGGCGGCTCGGTGGCCGGCCTCGTCGCGCAGGGCCAGGATCCCCCCGTGGACCTGCGGCACGAGGGTCTTCACCCGGCCGTCCATGATCTCGGGGAAGCCGGTGTACTCGGACACCTCCCTCACGGCGACGCCGGCCTCGCAGATGGCGCGATGGGTGCCGCCGGTGGACAGGATCTCGATCCCCAGCTCGGCCAGGCCGGCGGCGAAGTCGGCCAGGCCGGTCTTGTCGGAGACGCTGATGAGTGCGCGTTGAACCTGGATCTGCATTTCCACTCCTTCTGGGATTCCCTCTCTCGAACGGCGAGCGGGCGGGCGCGGGGGCCGCGCGGCGAGGACGCCCCCTATCCCCCCCCGCCCCCCTTGCCGCGCAGGTACTCCTCGATGAACTCGTCGAGCTCCCCATCCAGCACCGCCTGGATGTTGCCCTTCTCGTGCCCCGTCCGGTGGTCCTTCACCATCTGGTACGGATGCATGACGTACGACCGGATCTGGCTCCCGAAGGCGATATCGCCCTTGTCGTCGCGCAGCGCGGCCATCTCGGCGTCTCGCTCGGCCAGCTTGACCTGGAGGATCTTGCCCTTGAGCAGCTTGAGGGCCGTGGCCCGGTTCTTGTGCTGGCTGCGCTCGTTCTGGCAGCGCACCACGATTCCGGTGGGGATGTGCGTCATGCGCACCGCCGACTCGGTCTTGTTGACGTGCTGCCCGCCGGCGCCGCCGGCGCGCATGGTGTCGACCTTGATGTCCTCCTCCTTCAGGTCGACGTCGAGGCCGTCGTCCACGTCGGGAGAGACGTCCACCGAGGCGAAGGCGGTCTGGCGCCGGGCGTTGGCGTCGAAGGGGCTGATGCGCACCAGGCGGTGGACGCCCATCTCCGCCTTGAGGTAGCCGAAGGCGTACTCGCCGGTCACCAGCAGGGTGGCCGAGCGGATCCCGGCCTCGGGCTCGTCGAGCCGCTCGATCTCCTCGACCCCGAAGCGGTGGGCCTCGGCCCAGCGGATGTACATGCGCATCAGGATCGAGGCCCAGTCGCAGGCGTCCACGCCGCCGGCGCCGGCGGTGATCTGGACGAAGGCCGAGGCCGGATCGGTGGGCCCGCCCAGCATCACCCGGAACTCGAGCCGGTCGAGGATCCCCTCCAGCTCCAGCACCAGGCCCTCCACGTCGGCGAGGACCTCCTCCTCGCCCTCCTCGGCCCCCAGCTCGGCCAGGAGCTCGATCTCCTCCGCCGCCTTGTCGGCGGCCCGGATGGGGTCCGTCACGGACCGGGCCGCCTTCATCTCGCCTACGATCTGGCGGCTCTTCTCCTGGTCGTTCCAGAAGTCAGGGGACTGCTGGGCCTTCTCGATCTCGGCCAGCCGGGCGGCGCGTCCGGCGAAGTCAAAGACTCTCCTTCAGCTGCTGGAGGCGGCGCTGGGTCGCTCGGGAGCGGTCGAGGAATTCGCTGAGGGAGGCCATGGCTTGGATGGGAGGGGGGTGATTCCGGGTTCCGAGCCGCCGGGCGGCTGCCGGCGGGCCCACATCCTAGCGCCGCGGTCGGCCGACCGCTCGCGGCACCCGGCCTTCCCGCACCCGTATCCGGGCTCCGGGCGCCCCTCCCCCGTGGGCCCCGGGCCGACCGGCTCAAGCCCGAGCGCGGCGGAGGCCGAATCGACGCCATGACGGTAGGATACCGGGTCGGCTTGGACCCCCGGACCGGGGGCGGCCGGCTCCCTCCGAACCTCAGCGACGGCCGCAACATGCGCATTCACCGGCGACCAGCCCTTCTCGCCCTGGGCCTCCTGGCCTCGCTCGCCTCCTGCGGTGACGCGGATCCGAGCCGCAACTCGAACTCGAAGGTGAGCGGTCCCCGCCACGTCTTCCTGATCTCGATCGACACCCTCCGGGCGGACCACTGCGGGCTGTACGGCTACCCGAAGCCCACGACCCCCTTCCTGGACTCCCTGGGCGAGCGAGGCGTGGTGTTCGATCGGCACGTGGTCAACTCGAACAACACCCTGATCTCCCACGCCAGCATGATCACCGGCCTGGTGATGCCGGCGCACAACGCCTACGACAAGGGCGAGGGCAAGAGGAACCGGATCTCCGACGGGCACGAATGCCTGGCGGAGGTCTTCCAGGGGGCCGGCTTCCAGACCGGGGCCTTCGCCGCGCACCCCGTCTGGCTAGCGCCCGAGTTCGGCTTCGATCAGGGCTTCGACGTCTTCGAGACCGGCTGGCGCCCGGCCCGGGTCGTCAACCGGTTTTTTTTGAAGTGGGTCGACAGCGAGAAGCCCTCGCGCATCTTCGCCTTCCTGCACTACTACGACGTCCACTCGGAGAGCGCCGCCAGCAAGCCGGGGACTCTGCCCTACGAGGCGCCTCCCAAGTACCTGGAGCGCTTCGCGCCGCCGCGGCCGGAGGACTTCACCGGCACCGTCGAGTACCCCTCGGGCAAGATCCTGATCGCCTCGGCCTACCTGCAGGCCTTCAACGGCGCCTACAAGGATTTCCCCCCGGGGCACCTCGAGTACATCGTCGGGTGCTACGACGCGGGCATCGCCAAGCTCGACGACGACCTGCGACTGCTCTTCGAGGAGCTGGAGCAGCGCGGCATCCTGGAAGACTCCCTGATCGTCATCACCTCCGATCACGGGGAGGAGTTCAAGGACCACCGGGCGATGCTCCACAACGAGTGGCACGACGAGGTGATGCACGTCCCCATGATCTGGCTCCTGCCCGAGGGGATGGAGCGCGGCACGGCGCGCGTCGCCGACCTCTCCCGCTCGATCGACATCGCCCCCACCCTGCTGGACCTGGCCGGCCTTCCGCCCCTGCGCAACGCCCAGGGGCTCTCCCTCTCGCGCTCCATCCTGGAGGGCCAGCCCACCGGGATCAGCCAGTCCCTCTTCGGCATGCGCATCCTGCGGGCCATCGACGAGGTCTCCGAGTTCAAGTTCTGCGACATCGAGAAGTACTACACCTTCTACGACCTGGCGGAGGACCCGGGCGAGATGCACAACCTGTGGGTCGGTGACGCCACGGAGCCTCAGGACCGCAAGCGCATGGCGCACGCCCGCATCCTGATCAGCCAGATTCGCAAGGACTCGATCAACATCCGCAACGCGGCCCTCGTGAGGGGCGAGGACACCGAGGTCGAGATGTCTCCCGAGCGGATCAGGGCGCTGGAGGCCCTCGGCTACCTCGGAGACGACAAGGAGGAGGAGGAGGAGGGCTCCGAGTAGGAGCGGGGCCGGCTAGCGCCCCCCCATCTCGAGGATGCCATCGGCGATCCGCGCCACCTCGCGGCGCGGCCAGACGGGGAGGGCCACCTCGACGGTATCGTCGGTGATCAGGGCCCGGAGGTCCTCGCGCTCCCGGCACAGGGGAGGCGAGCCCAGCCCCTCGCGCCAGATCTCGACCTTGGGAGCGGAGCTCTCGAGATCGCCCTCGACCAGCACCAGCGCGCAGGCGGCGAAGCGATCGGCGACCGCCCGGTAGGGATCCGCCTCGGCCTCGCGGGGCAGGAAGAGGGCGGTCCAGCCCTCGCACAGGAAGGCCGCCGGCGCGGCGCCGGCGCGGCGGTGGCGGAAGGAGTCGGTGCCGGGGACGTCCACCTCATGGGCGTGCGGCGAGTGCTTCAGCGTGCCGACGCGCAGCCCCCGGCCGGCGAGCTCCCGGACGAGCTCCACCACCAGCGTCGTCTTGCCGGAGCCCTTGCGGCCGACGATGTGGACGCGCTTCATCCCCCGGGCACTTCCGCGTCGAGGACCGGGTCGATCACCCGATGGGGATGGGTGAAGGCGGTCGCGCGCGTCTGTCGGACGAAGGCGCACAGGGTGATGTGGCAGCTCTCGGCCACGTCCAGCGCCAGCGAGGTGGGAGCCGACACGGCGGCGATGAGCTCGATCCCCGCGCGGGCGCACTTGCCCACCATCTCCATGCTGAGCCGCCCCGAGAGCACCGCGAAGTGGCCCGCGGTGGGGCGGCCGGAGAGCAGGCAGATGCCGATGGCCTTGTCGAGCGCGTGGTGCCGGCCGGTGTCCTCGGCCATGGCGGCCAGCTGCCCGTCGGCGTCGAAGAGGCCCGCCGCGTGCGTCCCCCCGCAGGCGTCGAAGAGGGTCTGCCTCTCGCGCAGCATGCGGCTGGCGACCCGCAGCCGGGCGCCCTCGATGCGCAGGGTGTCTCCCACCCGGGGCAGGGCGTCGATGCGCTCCTGCAGCTCCTCGCTGCCGCAGGCGCCGCAGGAGGAGGCGATCAGGAGGTTGCGGCCCGGGTCGCCGATCCGCGGCACGCTCCGGTGCAGCCGGGCGCGGATCACCCCGGGCTGCTCGTCGCACTCTTTCAGGTGGGCGACGTCCTCCATGCCCTCGATGACTCCCTCGGAGAGCAGGAAGCCCGCCGCCAGGGCGAGCTCGTCGCTGGGGATGGCGAGCAGCGTGTAGCTCTCCGCCCCGGCCACGTCGATGACCACCTGGGCCTCCCGCGCGATGCGGACGGTCTCCTCGACCGGGGGGTGCGGCGCGTCGCCGGTCGAGACCCGGCGCGCCTGGACCTGTCTCAGGGCGCGGGAGTGCAGGTCCGTATCGTCCATGGCGATCTCGGGCTACGGCAGGCGAACGGTACCCGCGGGCGCCGCAGGCCTACTGCGGCGGGAGCAAGCCGATGTCCGGCTTCGGGTCCTTGGGCTTGGGGATGCGACGGAACTGGAAGCCGGCGATGTTCCAGGTCGGCAGGGCGCCGCAGATCAGCACCCCGTGGCGCAGGAGCAGGCCGCCGATCAGGCCCAGCAGCGCCCCGAGGGCCGCGAGGGCGAGGAAGCCGCCCGCGCCGGCCTGTTGCAGGCCGAAGAAGAGCCACGCCATGATCACCAGGGGAGCGATCAGGCCCAGCAGGATGTAGCCGACGATGAAGGTGGTGCGCCGCAGGATCCGCAGCGCCGACTCGCGGGAGTCGGGCTGCCTGAAGGCCGCCTGGAGGAACAGGAAAATGGCCAGCACCTCGAAGACGACCAGCACCGCGGCCAGCGCGACCATGTCGCCGGCGATGGCCTGCTTCAGGGCCTCGCCGCCACCCCCGAAGATCACCATCCCGAGCATGACGGTGAAGTGGCCGGTGGCCAGCGCGGAGACCACGAAGACCACCGGGACGGCCCCCGTGCGCCAGAAGGGGATGCCCTTGGAAGCCCCCAGCAGGATGCCGGTATAGGCCATGGTCCCCAGCGCGAAGAGCACGCCCAGGATCGAGATGGTGTCGACCAGGCCCGCGCTCCCGGACGAGGTCAAGGCCAGCACCAGGTGCAGGAAGGCCAGCACCATGAAGATGCTGATGATCCAGAACCCCCGCGCTATCCAGGAGGTCCCCACCTTCAGCCCCGCGAGCACCGCCTTGGCGGGCGAGCCCAGGTCGGCCAGCAGGAAGAGGGTTCCGATCAGGACCGCCGGGAAGCTGACCCACAGGCCCACCCGCGTCGCGAGGCTGTCGGGGCCCTGGGCGAAGCCCTCGATGACGGCGGTGACGTAGGCGCCCGAGCCCACCCCTCCGAGGAACAGATAGGCTGCGATCAGCCAGCTCCAGTCACTTTGCAGTTGCCCGTTGACTTTCGGATCCATGGTGACTCTCGAAGGCTCTGTGGTTTGGCTCTTGACTGGCGGTGGACGGCGGTGGCGGACCCTATCTCGGGGTGAGGTAGTAGACCTTCGGCTGGTTGCCGAGCTCGGGGTTCAGCGGGGTGCCGCGGAAGCGCTTGATCAGGATGGAGACCTCGCTGGTGGGGTCGTCGAGGTCCCCCACGGTGCGGGCCTTGGCCGGGCAGGCCTTGACGCAAGCGGGCTCCTGGCCCTCGTCGAGCCGGTCGCGGCAGAAGTCGCACTTGGTCGCCACGCCCACGCCGGAGTGCTCCTCCCAGTAGTCCTTCGCGAACTGCTCGTAGGGCGAGAGCTCGAGCCCTTCAGGGAAGTAGCTCTCCCAGCTCTCCACGCTGTAGCGAGCTCCGTAGGGGCAGGCCATCATGCAGTACTTGCACCCCATGCACTTGTCCTTGTCGACCACGACGATGCCGCTGTCGAGGGTGTGCGTGGCGCCGGTGGGGCAGACCTCCTGGCAGGAGGGCTCCTCGCATTGCATGCACAACACGGGCAGCGCCTGGCGTCCCGAGTTCGGGTACTCGCCGCGCTCACCCTTGAGAACGCGGGCCCAGAAGACCTCCGGCGGCGTGTGGTTCTTGACCTTGCAGGCCATGGAACATGCGTAGCACCCGTAGCAGCGCTTGAGGTCGATGACCATTCCGTAGCGTGTCATGCTGGATTCCGTTCGCTAGTGCAGCGCTTTGTACACGTCGCCAGGCTGTGCCTTGGTGATCTTGACGCGACAGCAGATGTCCTGGTTGAAGGTCAGGGGATCGGTGTGCTCCAGGTCCATCTCGACCAGGTCGTTGAAGAACGGCCCCTTGTTCTTGGCGATGGGCATGAAGTTGCCCCAGTGACCGGAGATGGCCGCCAGGGCCACGTGGCGCGGCTCGATGCCCTCCGAGAGGGCCACCCAGCCCTTGACGCGGTGGCCCTTGTCGTTCTCCAGCCACACCGTGTCGCCGTCCGAGATGCCCTTCTTCTCGGCGGTCTTCTTGTGCATCTGGATGGCGTACACGTAGGGGTCCTCCTGGGCGCACTCGTCCAGGTAGGGGTTCTGCTGGGTCATGGAGTTGCAGTGCACGACCGCCCGCCAGTAGAAGGCGTGCAGGTCGTACTCCCCTCCGTCCTCGACGTGCGTGGGGCAGGGGTACCAGTCGGCCAGCGCCTTGAAGCGCGACCAGTCGAAGGCGAAGAAGTCGTCGCCGTTGTACTTCTTCCACAGCGCGTCGATCTTCTCGCCGGCGTCGATGAAGTACTCGAAATAGACCGGCACGCGGGAGGGGTTGAACCACTTCCAGTAGACGTCTTCCTTCTTCTTGGGCCAGGTGAAGACGCCCGTCTTGCGGACGTGCTCGAGCCCGTGCTCGTCGCCGAAGCGGTCCCTCAGCAGGCGGTCGCAGATGTCCTCCCAGGTGTGGATGACGCTGCCGTCCTCGACCAGCTTGTTCTTCTCGTCCATCTCGCCGCCGTAGCGCATCGGGATGGTGGAGTTGAGGCCCTTGTAGAAGTCGCCGTGGATGCCGAGGCGCCGGGCGATCTCGACCATCACCTCGTTGAAATCCCGGCGCTCGTGCATCGGCTCGACCACCGGCTGGCGGATGGTCCAGCCCCAGTCGTCCTCGCCCTGCGGGTGCGAGAAGGTCGAGGGGAAGCTGACCGCCGGCGTGTAGCGCTCCAGGAAGCACGCGTCGGGCAGGATCACGTCCGCCACGGCCTCCTCGAACTCGGTGAGGTAGAGCTGGAAGGAGAGGATGAAGCCGAACTTCTTCAGGAAGTTCTCCGTCACGATCTCCGAGTTGCCCATGGTCATGACCGAGTTCGACCCGAAGTTGATCATGACGTCGGGACGGTAGCCGATCTCGAAGCGGTCCATCATCTCGAACCACCTGGGGCTCGCGATGGTGAAGGCGTTGTAGATCGAGGTCGGGAACATGTCGTGCAGGTCCATGCGCGTCGGCGGCTTGGGCTCGCGCAGCGGATAGGGCACGTGGTCGTAGACCCAGGTCCGGGCGGTCAGCAGGCCGTCGGGGCAGGGGTAGGGAATCTGGTAGGGCTTGCCGGTGCCCTCGTAGCCGCTGCCGACCGCGGCGCCCAGCCCCATCGCGCTGCCGTAGGTGTCCGCGGCGCCGACGATGTGGTTGACCATGTCGATCGCCAGGCAGGTCCAGCCCGAGTTGACGTGGCCCTGCGAACCGCGGAAGAAGTGCGTGCCGACCGGACGCCGCGGGATTTTCTTGGGCCCCTTGTCGGTGTCGATGGTCACCGTGGAGCCGATCTCGGCGGCCTCGCCGAACTCCTTGGCGATGCGGCTGACGTCCCGGGCCGGCACCCAGGTGATCTTCTCGACGTACTCGGGGGTGTACGTCTTGACGTGCTCCTTGAGCAGCGCGAAGGAGGGCTGGCAGCTCTCGCCGCCCACCTCGTACGTCCCCTCGAGGGCCACCTCGTGGGCCGTGTCCTCGTACTCGACCCGCGTGACCGAGGGATCGTCGTGGACCTTGGTGCAGCCGTCCACGACGTCCCAGACCTGCGGCTTGCCGGTCGCCTCGTCGCGCATGTAGCGTCCGTCCGAGGGACGGATCAGGTACGGCGCGTTGGTCTTGTAAATCAGGTACTCGGCGTCGTAGATCCCGTGCTCGTTGATCAGCGAGTTGACCAGGCCCAGCGCCATCGCGCCGTCGGTGCCTACCCGGATCGGGACCCACTCGTGCCCCTTCGATGCCTGGGCGCTCTGGAAGGGGTCGAAGACGATGTTCTTGAAGCCGCGCGCCCGCGCGTCGGCCGCCTGGGTGGCGTTCTGCACCGCCGTGTGGCCGGCTCCGTGCCCCTTGGAGCAGCCGAAGTTGAGCGCCAGGTTGCAGTGCGCGAAGTCGGGGATGATCGACCACGACACGTGCATGATCCCGTTCATGAAGTGGGCGCCGTTGCCGCAGTGCAGCCCCCCGCCGGACACCCAGTAGTTGGGCGTGCCGAAGCCCTTCATGAAGCCGATCACGCCGAAACGGATCTCGGAGGCCTGCGTGGTGGTGGCCTGGAAGAAGAGCCCGCGCGGGTCGCGCTCCTGGCACTCCTTCAGCTTCTCCACGATGATGTCGTAGGCCTCCTCCCACGAGATGCGCACGAACTTGGGATCGACCCCCAGGCCCTTCTCGGGGTTGGTGCGCTTGACGGGGTAGTTGACCCGGTAGGGGTCGTACAGCAGGTGCGGCGAGGCGAGGCCCTTGGGACAGATGGCGCCGCGGCCGGTGGGCGCGTCCGGGTTCCCCTCGATCTCCGTCACGATGCCGTTCTGCTTGCGGACCTTGATGCCGCACATGCAATAGCACTGTCCGCAGGAGGTCGGGATCCAGGTGTCCTTCTCGACGCCGCTCTGGGGGGCTACCGCCATCAGTCGACTCCTTGGCTTGCGGGACGAGTCCTGGCCGGGGCGGTCGAGCGCCGCGCCGGGGCTGCATCCTGGAGACATGCAGGTTCGTTGGTGAAGCTCGTGGACACCGTGGTGCGCACCGCTCCTTGGCGCGAAAAAATAATAAAGAAGGGGCCCCGCTGTCAACCCGGATGGCCGGCGGGGAGGCGCCTCCAGCCGCGCGGATTCCGGCCGCTCGGGCTCGCCTTGTCCGCCTTCGGCCGCGTGGTATGCTGCCGCCCTTTTCGCCTCCGGCGCTCGCGCGGAGCCCCCCCGAGGAGACAGCGCAATGACCGTTCCTTCCGAGGCCGAGCAGTCCTTGAGCGGCATCCGGGTCCTCGACCTCTCCCGGATCCTCGCCGGTCCCTACTGCACCATGATCCTCGGGGATCAGGGGGCCGAGGTGATCAAGGTCGAACGGCCCGGTACAGGTGACGACACGCGCACCTGGGGGCCGCCCTTCGCCGGCGGAGAGAGCGCCTACTACCTGTGCTGCAACCGGAACAAGAAGTCGGTCGCGGTGGACCTGAAGGAGCCCGCCGGGGCGGAGCTGGTGAGGGAGCTGGCGGCGGTCTCCGACGTCTTCGTGGAGAACTTCACCCCCGGGCTCATCGGCCGCTTCGGCCTGGACTACGAGACGCTGCGCGAGATCAACCCCCGCCTGGTCTACTGCTCCATCAGCGCCTACGGGCAGGACGGGCCCTACCGCGACCGGCCGGGCTACGACATGGTGCTCTCCGCCGTGGGGGGGCTCATGCACATCACCGGCGAGCCGAAGGGGAAGCCCTGCAAGGTCGGGGTGGCCATCACCGACGTGCTCACCGGGGTCTACGCCTCGGGGGCCATCACCGCCGCCCTCCTGTGGCGGGAGCGCTCCGGTCGCGGGCAGTACATCGACTGCAGCCTGCTGGACGCCCAGGTCTCGGGCCTCGCCAACATCGCCAGCAACTGGCTGGTGGCCGGCAAGGAGGCCGTGCGCTGGGGCACCGCCCACGAGTCGATCATCCCCTACCAGGTCTTCCCCACCCGGGACCGGCCGATCGCCATCGCCGTGGCCAACCAGAAGCTGTGGGTCAACTTCTGCCGGGCGGTGGGGCACGAGGAATGGCTGGACGATCCGCGCTTCGAGTCCAACCCCGAGCGGGTCGCGAACCGCGACGCGATCCTGCCCCGGGTGTTCGAGGTGATGGCCGAGCGGAGCTGCGCCGAGTGGATGGAGGTGCTGGTCGCGGCGGCCATCCCCTGCGGCCCGGTGAACAACATGCAGAGCCTGTTCGACGACCCGCAGGTGCAGCACCGGGACATGATCGCCGAGGTGCCCCACCCCACCATCGGGAGCCTGCGCCTGGCGGGGGTCCCCATCAAGTACTCCGAGACGCCCGGGAGCATCCGCCGCCCCCCCCCGCTGCTGGGTGAGCACACCGGGGAGGTGCTGGCCGAGGTGCTGGGCCGCTCGGCCGAGGAGATCGAGGCCCTGCGGGCTTCGGGCGCGATCTAGAGGCTCACGCCGAACTCGTCCCCGTCGTCGTCGCCGATCGGGTAGCGCGGGCCGCCGGGGCCGCCCAGGCTCTGCTTGTAGGGGTCCCCGGAGGGCTTGCGCAGGAGATCGGCGGTGACCTGCACCGCGGCGTGGTAGCGCGTGGCGCGGAAGATCTCCCGGCCCAGGAGCGCCGCGATCGAGAGGGCGAAGAGGATCGCGATGGGCACCAGCGTCGAGCTCGTGTCCAGTCCCCGGTTGAGGGGCACGGCGGCCGAGGCGATGGCCGCCAGCATCAGGGCCTCGACCAGGAAGATCAGGACCATGGGGCGCAGGGTCCGGATCGGATGGCGCAGCAGGAGCCAGAAGGAGGACAGGCCGGTCAGGAGGGCCGAGGAGGCGTCCTGCAGGGCCATGCGGGTCCGGGTGAAGTCGCCCCACACCAGGACCAGCGAGAAGAGCAGGAAGTGGGCGGCCTCCAGGGACCAGGTGCGCCACAGGGCGGTGCTCTCGGAGGCCAGCGCCTCCACGTCTCCGTCGACGACTCCGAACAGGCGCCGGTCCACCCAGGCGCTCCAGGCCGAGTCCACCACCAGGTACTCCACGGCCGCCAGCAGGAGGATCACCAGGACGGCCACGCGCAGGAAGCGGAAGAAGTAGCGCGCTCCGCCGTAGAGGAAGCGCCGCAGGGAGTGCCCCCGGGTCCGCTCCAGGAAGATCTGCAGCCAGCCCCCGGCCGTGAAGACGCCCAGTAGGACGGCCACCAGCCCCAGGTAGAGCAGCGCGCTGCTCGTGCCCTCCCGCAGGATCTGCAGCATCTGGCCGTGATCGTGCTGGAAGGGGGCGGTCAGGCTGGCCACCTGCTCGCCCGGCTCGACCCGCTGGTGCATGGCGCTGTGCATGCCCTGGTACCACACCGCGGAGAGCGCCAGGGCGGGGACGGCCGGCAACAGGCCGAAGACCAGCCACAGGGGCACCCGACCCAGCGCGCCCACGATGGCCTCCAGGAAGACCGGACGGTCGCTTTCCACCCGAGGGATCGAGACGTCGTCCACCTCATCCTCCAATCGCGGAGTACCAGTGGAGGTACTGGACGATCTGACTGAAGACCCGCTCCGACCAGCGCAGCGGAGCGACGCGGTCGACCTCCTCGAACCACTGGTTGTTCGACATGTCGGGGTCGATGTAGTAGTCGCGCGAGGGATCCAGCCGCACCGCCACTACCCGGCGGGGATCGGTCCGGGCGATCTTCAGCCAGCGGTTCTCGAGCTGATCCTGGCGGCTCCAGGTGAGCTGCTCCCGGGCATCGTCCTCGTACTGGATCTCGATCTCGAGGGGCAGGCGCAGGTCGCCGGTGCGGGTGATCGCCACCTCGATGGCCCAGGGCTCCTCGAGCTCCGGCTCGGCCTCGCCGGAGGGCGGCCGGGCCTCCTCGGCCGCCCTCGGCGCGAACTCGCCGGCGGCGGTCTCCTGGAACAGCCCGCTCGCGGGGCGCGCCGGGCGCTGCTCGACCGTCACCGCCCAGTCCACGGTCCCGGTGCCCCGCAGGAGCTCCTCGAAGTACCACGAGACGTCCTCCCCGGAGCCCTCGATGAAGGCCTCGAAGAAGTCCTCGGGCGCCGGGTGCCCGTAGCGCCACTTCTCGGAGTAGTGGCGCATGCCCTTCAGGAAGCGGTCGTGGCCCACCACTCCCGGCAGGGAGCGCAGGATCACGGCCGGGCGCTCGTAGCTGTTCTTGCGGTAGCTCCGGCGGTCGGCGAAGCGCCAGGCCGCGGTCATCACCGGCTCGCGCTGGGGGTGGTCCTCCAGCATGCCCGAGCGGTCGGCCCAGCGCTGGTCGCTGATCTGGGGCGCCAGGGTCAGGTAGGGGTGGTCGCGCCAGAGATTGATCAGGCCCCCGGTGGCCAGCGGCCGCAGGCGATAGTCGGTCCAGGGGATGGGGATCCGCTGCCCCGTGAGGAGGCGCTCCAGCCCGTGACCGACCGGCCACGTCTGCCGGGGATCCCATGGTCCCGGCCGCTCTCCACACTCCTCCCGCCGTACCAGCATCACCCCCTCGACGGGGAGGCCGAAGTAGCGCGTGGTCGCGTGCCGCGGCCCGAACTGGCGGAGGGCCACCTCGGAGTCGACGAAGGAGTTGAAGCCCTCGTCCATCCAGGAGGCCTCGGCCTCGTTGTTGCCCACCAGCCCGTACCAGAACTGGTGCCCGCACTCGTGGATGGTGACCCCCTCGGGGCTGACCGTCGAGGGCGGCGAGTAGAGCCGCGTGCCGCAGGTGAAGAGCGTCGGGTACTCCATCCCCCCGGCCGCCTGGCCGTTCCAGGGCGGGTCGACGACGGAGACCATCTCGTAGGGGTAGGCGCCGAACCACAGGCCGTAGAAGAAGAGGGTGGCGCAGGTGGCCTCGAAGTGGCGCTCGAGCTGGCCGGCGTGCTCGGGCTGGATCAGGAGCCGCACCGTCACGTCGCGGCCGATGACGTCCTCGCGGTCGCGCTCCAGGGTGCGGTGGACCCGCTCCACCTCGGGGCGGTTGGCCTCCCGATCGGCCCACTGGCGGAAGCTGAACTCCCGCTCCTGGACGACGAAGTCCGGATCCGCGGTCCAGGCGAAGCCGTGGACCAGCGGGGTGCGGCCGGCCTCATCGGCGCGCTCGCGGTCGGCCAGGGAGGGCGCCAGGAAGCGCACCACCAGCTTTCCGTCCACCTCGCCGTGCTCGTGCAGGACCCCCGAGCCGCCCACCTTGACCGTATCGGTCTCGGCGTCGCGGTACTTCGCCGGCAGCGTGAGCGTGACGTCATAGGTCCCGTAGTCCGAGAAGAACTCGGTCTGCTTGTGGAACTCGTGGCAGTTCCAGCCCCGACCGGCCTGGTAGACGCCCAGCTGGGGGAACCAGTGCGCGGCGAAGATGAAGTCGTCCTTCACTCCGCAGCGGGAGCGCAGCCGGGGCAGGAGGGAGCTCCACTCGAGCTGGATGGTCACCTCCTCGCCGGGCCCGGCCGTCCAGGGCAGGTCGACCCGGCAGACGGTCCGGTCCTCCTCGCTGCCGCCGTCGGGCTGCTCGTACCGCAGGGTCGAGGTGACGTCCTCCGGCGGCCCTCCGCCCTTCGAGACCCGCACGCTCTCCACCCGCTGCCAGCCCCAGGCGTCCTCCATCGGCCCGCCCCAGAGGGTCCCCCCCGACTCCTCCAGGCGCGTGGAGCGGTTGTTGGCGAAGGAGTTCAGGTAGAGGTGGAACCACAGGTCCCCGACCGGCTCCCCGCTGCGGTTGGTCCAGACGATGGTCTCGGCGCCGTCGAGCGCGCGGGTGGCGTCGTCGACCGCGGCCTCGATCGCGTAGTCCGCCCGGCAGGAGCGCTGGTCCGGCCGGTCCTGGGGAGCCGCCCGGGTGGGGCCGGCCGCCACCAGCGCAATCGCTGCGGCCCAGGGCGCCGGAAACGGGAAGAATCGTGCACAGCGCATGGAGAGCATGATGCGGATCGCGGGCCGTCTCGGCAACCCCCAGACGCCGTAACCCCTGTATTTACAGTGTTTTGCGGCCACGATATCGCCCTCGGGATCCCGCGGCGCCGCCCTGCGGCCCCGGCTCTCCCCAGGAAGGGTCCGGAAATGCTGTCAAGGGGGCCAGCGCGCGACCGATAACGTGGCAGATACCTCGGCTCCAGGCCGGGGAAAGGATCCAAGATGCAGATCCGCAGCAATCCCTTCGGCAACAACGTGCCCAAGCCCGGCCCGTCGGACATCACCCGGCCCAACCGGGAGGGGATCCGGGAGACCGTCGGCCCGATTCCGCCGGAGAAGGCGGCGGAGGAGACCCAGAGGCCGGACGACGGTGAACGGATCCGCAACGCCCGGGAGGCCCAGCGCGCCCGCGATCTCGCCAAGCGCATCCAGAACGCCCGCGAGGGCCAGCGCGCCGAGCAGCTCGCCAAGCGCGCCCAGAACGCCCGCGAGGCCCAGCGCGCCCGCGATCTCGCCCAGCGCATCCAGAACGCTCGGCAGGGCGCCGATCAGGTCGACCTCTCCGCCGGGGCCCAGCTCATCGCACGCGTGGAGGGCCCCTCCGAGGACGGTGAGGCCCGCTCCCAGCGCATCGCCGAGCTCAAGGAGCTCGTCCAGCAGGGCCGTCTCAACACACCGGATCGCGCCGCGCAGGCCGCTGAGCGCATGCTGAGGGGCGACGACGAATAGTCGCTCCCGCCGCTCCACACCACCTCGCAGCGCGCGCCGGCCCGGGGCCCTTGGGCTCCGGGCCTTGCCGTATCCGGGCGCCGCCCCTGGCGGGGATCGGGCCATCCAGGGGGATCTCCCGGGCCTTCACCCGGGCTTCATGCCCCCGCCGGCATCCTGCGCCCCCGGCCTGGACGGGGTCCGGGGTACACTCAATTCGGAATCGAGAGGAAACGACCGTGAAGACAGCTCTGTGGACGCTCCTGCTGGCCCTCTTGTCGATGCTCACCATCTCCGCGGTGGCGGTGCCGGGCGACGAGGAGGGCGATTGCGCTGCGAAGATCGCCAAGGCCATCTTCGGAAAACCCTACTCCCTGAGCGCCGCGATCGAGGCGGCGGAGAAGCACACCGGCGGCAAGGCCCTCCGCGCGCTGGTCGATCCCGAGGACAAGACGGCCATCGTCGAGGTCGTCCTCCTGGTGGCCACCGACGACGAGTGGGAGCTCCTCGAGGCGGACGTCGACGGCAAGACGAACAAGGTCCTCGAAGTCGAGGAGTACGAGGAGGAAGACGAGGGCGACGAGGACGAAGGTGAGGAGGATGAGGATGACGAGGACGAAGACGAAGACGACGACGACTAGTCCGTAGCCCACTCCCGGGGCGGCGGCTCCCCCCCGTCGCCCCGACCCGCTCTCTCTCCGTGCGCATCCTGATCATCGAAGACGAGGTCGACCTCGCCAGCGCCGTGCGCAAGGCGCTGGAGGAGGAGGGATTCGCCGTCGACGTCGCCCACGACGGCGAGACCGGCCAGTTCCAGGCCGAGAGCTGGGACTACGACGCCATTCTGCTGGACCTCATGCTGCCCCGGAGGGGCGGCTGGACGGTCCTCTCCAACCTGCGGCGGACCAAGGTCACGCCGGTCCTCATCCTCACCGCCCGCGACGGGGTGGACGAGCGCATCCGCGGCCTCGACGGCGGGGCCGACGACTACCTGGTCAAGCCCTTCGACCTGGACGAGCTGCGCGCCCGCCTCCGGGCCCTCATCCGCCGCTCGGCTGGCAGGGCCTCCTCCCTCCTGCGCGCCGGCGAGGTGGAGCTCGACTGCGCCTCGCGCACGGCCCGCCGGGCGGAGGAGCCGGTGGCCCTCTCCCCCAAGGAGTACGCCATCGCCGAGTACCTGATGATGCACGCCGGCGAGCTGGTCACCCGCACGATGCTGTACGAGCACGTCTACGACGAGAGCGAGGATACCCGCTCCAACGTGGTGGACGTCTACATCTCCAACCTGCGCCGCAAGCTCGGCCGGGACTTCGTGAAGACGCGCCGCGGCGAGGGGTACATCCTCGGTGTTTGGGTCGATCCGCACCATCCTGCTCGGCTGGTACGCGCTGATCCTGCTCCTGACGATCGGCGTGTTCGGCGGCGTGCTCTACGCCTCGCAGCGCCGGGCGATCCTGGGGGAGGTCGACGAGAGGATCCGCAACCACTCGGCTGCCATCGCCGCCGCCACCGAGGTGGACCCCCTGGACGGTGTCGAGATCGAGCTCTCCGAGGACTACCTGGGGCTCTTCCGCCGCGAGGGCCCCGCGCACCCCTACTTCGCCGTTTGGAGGCCGGGGGGCGAGTTCGTCTTCGCCTCCCGAGAGGGGCTGGCCATCCCCTTCCCGGAGCGGGCCGGCTTCCGGGATCGCCAGCAGCGGCGGGAGATCGCGATCGAGAGCTCACTCGGCCTCCTGATCCTGGTCGGCCAGCACACCGGCGAGCGGCGCGAGGACCTCCGCGAGTTCCTGGGCCTGCTGATCGGCTCGGGCCTGGCGGTGATGGGCCTGGCCCTCCTGGGCGGCTGGTTCCTCTCGGGCAGGGTCCTGGCGCCGATCCGCCGGATCAGCCGCACGGCCTCGGAGATCTCCGGCTCCAACCTGTCGGGGCGGATCGACGTCGGCCGCACCGAGAGCGAGCTGGGGCGCCTGGCGATCACCCTCAACGAGGCCTTCGAGCGCCTTCAGGAGGCCTTCGAGCGGCAGTCCCGCTTCACCGCCGACGCCTCCCACGAGCTGCGCACGCCGGTCTCCATCATCCTGACCTCGGCCGAGCAGACCCTCGAGCGGGACCGCGATCCAGCCGAGTACCGCGAGTCCCTCGAGGCGGTGCTGCGCGCGGCCCGCCGGATGAAGGGCATCGTGGACGGGCTCCTCACCCTCAGCCGGGCGGACTCGGGCGCCCTCACCATGGGCCACGACGGCGTCGAGCTGGCCGAGCTCGTCGAGGAGTCCCTGGGGCTCTTCGCGCCCATGGCGAAGGAGCGCGGGGTGACGCTCTCGTGGAGCGGGCCGAAGCTCCTCGTCAGCGGGGACCGGGTCGCCCTGCAGGAGGTCTTCGCCAACCTCGTCTCCAACGGCATCCGCTACAACCGCCCCGGCGGCAGCGTGTCGGTATCGCTCGAGGAGGACGGCGACCGGATCCTGGCCGCGGTCACCGACACCGGCATCGGCATCCCGGCGGAGCACCTCCCCCACCTCTTCGAGCGCTTCTACCGCGTGGACGAGGCCCGCTCGCGCGAGGCGGGCGGCAACGGTCTGGGCCTGGCCATCTCGAAGTGGATCGTCGAGAGCCACGGGGGCTCGATCGCGGTGGGGGGCCGCGTGGGCGAGGGCACGACCTTCACGGTGGTGCTGCCGCGGGATCCGGGCGAGGACCTCGGGTAGTCCCCCCCGGATCGGGGGGTAGAATCGACCGGCCGACGTGCCCCTTGGGGAGCGGCCGGATCATGAAGAGGCTCATCGCCGGTTGGAGCTCCTGGCTGCTCGTCGCAGTGGCCGGCGGCGGAGCGCTCGCGAGCCATGCCCAGGATGGCCGGGCGCCCGAGGCCGATGGACCGAAGGCGCTGATGGACGCGGCGCGGTTGGGCCGGGTCGAGACCGTGCGCCGATTGCTCGAGGTGGGCCTCGACCCCGACACGGCCGACGCGTCGTGGCAATCGTACTGGGGAGGGCGATTCACGGCGGTCACCTGGGCCGTGGCCAGGGGTCACCGGGACGTCCTCGAGGTTCTCCTGAAGGCTGGTGCGAGCGCTGATGCCACCTGCTTCTACCCCCGCTCGAAGTCCACGACCACGGTGCTGCATCTGGCGGTGTACTACCGCCGGCTCGATCTCGCGAGGCTTCTCCTCGATCACGGGGCCCGCGTCAACGGTCGCAGGGGCTGGACCGAGTGGGGGCGCGATTTCCGCGTGATCGAATTGGACGAGCAGGGCAACGAGATCGAGCGCGACCCCCTTCCGAGGGACTTCGAGCACGATCCAACACCTCTACATCTGGCCGCCGCAGTCGGGGAGCTCGAATGCGTCCACATGCTGATCGATGCCGGCGCGGATCTGGAATCGCTCCACAAGGGTGCCTCCCCTCTTCTGCTCGCGGCCATGTGCGAACAGGAGGAGGCCGCGGAGTCCCTCCTGCATGCAGGTGCCGTGCTGGATCTGCACTCGTCGATTGCCCTGGGGAGGATCGAGGCCGCCGGGGCGTTCCTGGAGCGAGACCCCGGCCTGGTGGACTCGTGTGACGCCCGCTTGCACCGCACGCCGCTTCACTGGGCGGCCCGCTTCAATCGAACGAGGATGGTCGCGCTTCTCCTCGAGCTCGGCGCTGATGTTCATGCCCTTGCACCGCAGGAGATCTTCCTCAATGCGCCGGGGGGCCCCGAAACCAGCCGAGGATGGCTCCAGCCCGGCAGGGAAGCATGCACGCCTCTGCATCTGGCAGCTCGACATGGACACTGGGGGGCTGTGCTCGGCCTGCTGAGGGCGGGCGCGGACCTGGACGCTCTGGACTCCGACAACGAGACTCCGCTCGTGCTCGCCATCGAGGCGGGCCACAGGGATCTCGCCCTCTGGCTGCTGGAACGGGGAGCCGATCCCAACCTGCCCGCCGAGGGTGACCGGGCGCTTCATGCAGCCGCTTACGAGAACGACCCGGTTCTCGCGCGGCGGCTCGTCGAGGCCGGGGCGGAGCTGGAGTACTGCGGCGGTCTCGGCGAGACGCCGCTCGAGCTCGCGGGACTGTGGGAACACGTGGAGGTGGCCGAGGTGCTCCGGGAGGCGGGAGGGGAAGTCGACCTCCTCACGGCCTGCGTGCTGGACGATCGCGAGGCCGTCCGCGGCTGGCTGCTCGAGCAGCCGAGCCGGGTGGAGTCCTTCCTGGGGCGATTCACGAAGTGGCGCGCGATCGAGGTCGCTGCCTCGATGGGACACCTCGACCTCCTCCAGGAGCTGATCGCGCGGGGGGCCAGGCTGGAGCCGGCGGAGGGGCAGCAGACGACCGTGATCCACGAGGCCGCCGCGCAAGGGCAGCTGCACGTGCTGCGCTGGGCGCTCGAGCGGGACATCGATCCCGACCTCCTCAGCGAGAGAGGGGGGGCCACTCCCCTCCAGCTCGCGGCGAGGGAGGGCCAGCTGGATGCAGCGCGTCTGCTGCTGGAGCGTGGAGCCGAGCTGGATGCTCGGTCCTCGTATGGCGGGACTGCCCTGCGGGAGGCCGTCGTGGCGGGCGAGGTGGAGATGGTGCGCTTCCTGCTCGAGCGCGGCGCAGAGCTCTCCGTCCCAGGTGGGGTGGGGCGAACGCCGCTGCACGTGGCGGCCTACCAGGGGGACCCTGTGATCGCCCGTCTGCTGCTGGATGCGGGGGCCGACGCATCGGTGCAGGATCGCGACGGGTGGACGCCCCTGGGCCTCGCCGAGGGGCCAGTAGAGGGGGACTCCGGCTACAGCCGCCCCATCCCCCCCGAGGGCCGCCGGGCCGTGGTGGAGATCCTGCGCAGGCACGCCGAGAGGCGGTAGAGGACGGGTGGCCCCCGCTACCCGCCGGCCGTGGTGCGGTGCTCCGAGTGGCAGTCGCCGCAGCTCGCCTCGAGGGCCTCGAAGGCCGCCTCGGCCCGCTCGGCGTCCCGCTCCTCGACTCGAAGCGCGGCCTCGAGGTCGCGGCTGGCCTCGATGGATCGCTCCATGGTCTCGAGGAAGGCCTGCGGCCTCTTCTCCGCCTCGGCCGTGCGGCCCATCTCGACCAGGAGCTCCTGAACCTGCAGCGCCTCGTGGGCCGGGTCGATGTCCGGATGATCGGCCGGCGCGCTCCAGCCGGCCTTGCGGGCCGCCTTCAGGTGGTCGAAGCGCCGATCGAGGTCGGCCATGGCCTGGGCCAGCTCCGGCACCGGCGCCCTGGCCGGGAAGTCGAACTCGAGCCCGGAGGTGGTCGCCTCGGCGGGCGGGGAGAAGTCCGCCACGCAGGCCCACAGCCCCTGGTACTTCTCGGCGGTCCCGGCGCGCTGCAGCTCCTCGCGGGCCTCCTCGCTGCTCATCTCCCCGATCGACAGCTGGGCCAGGACCGCGCCTACGGGTCCCCGGTGGGTCCCGTGGTGGCAGTGGACGAAGAAGGGGCCCTCGAGCTCCCGCGCGGTCTTGGCGAGCTGCAGCCGCTTCTCCTCCGGAACGTCGTCGTAGCCGAAGGGGATGTGGACGTAGCGCAGGCCGTGCTTCTCTGCGGCCGCCAGGTCCGGCCGGGCGCCGTCCACGCTCACGACCGTCCGGATGCCGAGCCGGGCGAGCTCCTCGAAGGCGGCCTCGCCCTTGGGCTGACCGCCCCGGGCGACGTCCTTCGAGACCCAGGCGAAGTGGGGCACGCTGGCGGCCTCGCCCGGCGGCTCGGCCGCGCCGCCGCAGGCCGTCGCGATCCCCGCCAGCGCGAGGGCCAGGAGGAGGGGGGTCCGGGTTCTCGTCGGCGCGCTCACGTTCTTCACCTCGCCGACGCCGGCAGGCCGTGCAGACGCGGCTCCGCGAAGGCCAGGCGCCGGACCATGACCTCGACCGCCTCGGGGCTCTCGTCGATCAGGACGGCGTCGCGACCGGCCCGCGCGGCCGCCTCCCCCAGGGTCCCGCTGCCGGCGAAGAAGTCCAGCAGCCGGTCGCCGGGCCGCGAGTGCACCGCCACGATGCGCCCGATGATCCCCAGCGGCTTCTGGGTCGGGTAGCCGGTGCGCTCCTTGCCCTGGGGGGGCACGATGGTGTGCCACCAGGTGTCGGTGGGCGTCTTGCCGCGCTTGGCCTTCTCCGGACCCACCAGGCCCGGCGCCATGTAGGGGATGCGGTCGATGGCCTCGTACTCGTAGGTGTAGCGCTTCGGGTCGACCGCGTACCACAGGATGTTGTCGTGCTTGGGCGACCAGCGCCGCTTGCTGCGGGCCCCGTAGTCGTAGGCCCAGATGATCTCGTTCTGGAAGCACTCCCGCCCGAAGATCGCGTCGCACAGCACCTTGCAGTAGTGCACCTCGCGAAAGTCCAGGTGCAGGAAGAAGCTGCCGGTGGGCTTCAGCAGGCGCCGGGCCTCCTCGATGCGCGGCTCGAGGAACGCCAGGTAGTCGTCGAAGGCGTCCGCGAAGCTCTGCCGGCCGAGCTCGATGGTCCGGTAGCGCCGGCCGGCGAAGCCGGTGCGGTCCCCGCCCTCGTCGCGCACCGTCTTGAGGCGCCGCCGCTCCTGCCGCCGACCCGTGTTGAAGGGCGGATCGACGTAGATCAGGTCGAAGCTCGCCTCGGGCATCCCCCGCAGGATGGGCAGGTTGTCCCCCAGATGGATGTCCAGCATGGTCGACAGCCTACTCGAGGTCGGCACCCACGGGGAGGGCGGGGTGGCCCTACTCGGCCAGGTGGGAGAGCAGGATCCGCAGGCCGATCAGGATCAGGACGAGCCCCCCGACCACCTCCATCCGCTTGCCGAACATCGCTCCCAGCCGGCCGCCGAGCTGCGTGCCGGCGATCGAGAGGGCGGCGGTCACCGCGCCGATGACGGCGCTCGGGTACCAGATGCTCACCCCGATCATCGCCAGGCTCAGCCCGACCGCCAGGGCGTCGATGCTGGTGGCGAGACTGAGCGCCACCAGGGTGAGGCCCCGCGAGGGATCCCCCCGGCGCGCCTCCGCCTCCCCCGGCCTCCACCCCGACCGGATCATGCGGCCTCCCACCAGCGCCAGGAGACCGAAGGCCACCCAGTGGTCCACCTCCGTGATGAGCGGCGCGATCCGGGTCCCCGCGAACCACCCGAGGATGGGCATGAGGGCCTGGAACAGGCCGAAGTGAAACGACAGCCGGATCGCGCCCCGCAGATCCCTCACCCGGCCGGAGGCTCCCGAGGCGAGGGAGACGGCGAAGGCGTCGATCGCCAGGGCGACGGCGATCAGGAGGATCTCGGGGAGCCCCATCCGAACGGTGTCCTGCCCGCCTGCCGGCTGGGGGGCGGGCGCGCGAGGCTACGGCGCGCCGAGCGGGGCGACAAGGCACGGGCGCTCCCCGAGGACGCCGGCCCTCGAGCCCGCCTACCGGAGCCGCCAGCGGATCTCGATGGGATCCGGCTCCTCGCCGGTGACATCGAAGGTCTCCGGCTCGAAGAGGAGGTCGTCGGGGAAGGCGCGCAGCGTATAGCGACCGGGAGCCAGGCCCAGGACGCGGGCGAGGCCTCCATCGTCGAAGCGGAGCCGCTGGCCCATGATCCCGGGATCGCCCACCCAAAGGTGGAGCGCATTGAAGCGGTAATTGCAGCGATCGTCATCGTCGGGGAACGGACCGCGGATCAGGAAGATCTGCGAGTCCTCCAGCAGGAGGAGCGCGTGGCCCCGGAGGGACCCATCCTGCTCTCCGGGCTCTCGTACCAGGGCGAGCTTCCTCGCGATCCCTCGAGAGAGCTCGAGGATCACCGGATCTCGCCCGGTGCCCTGGGTCACCCGAACGCCGTGCACGATCGCCGGCGCGTACCCGAACTCGTTGGCGTAGGCGCTCAGATCGACGAGACCCACCGGGAGGTGCAGCTCCGCGGCTCCGGCATGGTCCAGGGGCCCGATCGCGCTACGGAACGCCTCGCTCCCGCTCTCGCGCCAGCTCAGTTGCAGCCCCCACCGATCGGCGGGCAGCCTCACGGGCTCTCCCGTGTCCGCGTCCACGAGCTGGACGGGCACGACGCCGAGATCCGGCAAGACGAAGTCCACGTCCGTCGAGCCGGCGACGGCCCGCCGCCGCGACTCCTCCTGCCCGTTCCGGCCCGCCGTCACCTCGTAGGCCTCCGCGGCGCGCACCTCCACCGCATAGGTGCCGTCGTCCCCCGTGCTCGTCTCGAAGCTGCCGTAGTACTCGCCCTCGGCCGCCCTGTAGGAGGCCTCGATCCGAACGCTCGCGAGCGGCTCTCCGGAGGCCGAGATCACGCGACCGGAGATCCCCGACAACTCCACGTCCCACGACAGGTCCTGCTCGTAGGACCGGCCGGCTTCTACGGCGAGCTCGGCCTCGGGCTGAGGCCCGAAGCTGGCGAGGTCGTTGCTGCAGACGTAGACGGTGACATCGCCGGGTGGGACGTGGGCGAGCTCGTACCGGCCGTTCCGGTCCGTGTCCGCGAATCCGACGTCGCCATCCGCGGTCGTCCGGCAGCGCACCCCGATCCCCGCCTGGGGCTCGCCGTTGAAGAGAACGCGACCCCGCACCTCGGCTCCCTCGCGGAGAGCGATCTCCACGAAGGGGCGCTGTTGCGAGCTCTCGACGACCACGGGCTCCGACTCCGCGGAGGAGTCATCGGAGCGGTAGGCGACGATTCGTATCGGCGATGGCTCGGGCAGGACCGGAAGGCGAAAGGCACCCTGATCATCGGTCAGCGCGCTCAATCGGTGCAGCCCAGCTTGACCTGCGTGTCCGGGCAGATCGAGCTCCTCACGCTCCTCCCGGGTCAGGGAATCGAACGCGAACACCTGCTCTCTGCGCGCGTGGACCTCGATGCCCACAACTGGAGCCCCAGACTCGTCCGTGACGAGGCCCTCGATCGTCGCCAGCGGGGCCAGCGGGATGCGCGGGGAGAGATCTCGTGGGATCTCTCTCACCTCGCAGTACCATTTGAAGGGGAAGTAGCCCTCGGCGACCACATTCAGGGAGAGCTCCCCTCCCTCGCGGACGCGGACCCTGCATCGCCCTTCCGCATCGGTCCGCGTCAGCGGCTCCATCCGCTTATTGCTGTGCACGTCGGCGCCCGCGACGGGCGCTCCCGTCTCGCGGTCGAAGACCTCCACGACGAGGCTTGTGCCCCGGTGGAGCTCGAAGTCGACCGTCGCCACTTCAGGACCGCTCAGGTCGACCTCGGCGTGCTCCTCGGCGTAGCCCTCCGAGCGGGCGTGGATCCAGAGCGTGATGCCGGTGGGGGCATCCGGCAGCCTGTAGTACCCGTTCGCGTCGGTGATGGAGGGGGGATCCCGGTACCAGACGATGGTCGCGCCCGCCAGCGGCTCCCCCGTTTCGGCATCGCTGACCCGGCCCTCGATCGCGGCGAGCCAGGGCAGGGTCAGCTCGATCTCACCTTCGGGCTCGATCGCTTGCCAGGCGCGCGAACGGTGGCCCTCCGCTTCGGCCCGGATCACGAAGAACTCCGGCCCGGGGGAGTACTCCTCGATGCGGAAGCTCCCCACCTCGTCGCTCGTGCCCGCGCCGAGCAGATCCTCTTCCTCCCAGCCGTCGACGTCCGGGTACAGCGTCAACGCAGCGCCCGCGATGGGTGTCCCGTCGGGGGCCGTCACCGTGCCGAAGAAGGGGGGAGGGGGCATGGCGGCGGGCACGGACGCCCTCGCCCCCGAGGATTCCGCAAGGGCGACCTCGGCTGCCCCCTCTTCGACCCGCGCGGACGACGCGGGCTCGACGGGGGACGAGGGGGCCGCCGCGACCGACTCCATCCCGCCCCCCTGCGAGCTCGCCGGAGCCTCCTGCCACGCCCACCACGCCGCCAGGGCCCCTGCGACCGCGGCCACGCCTGCCCAGAGCTTCCATCCCATGACCAGCACCCCCGTCAGCGGAGCCGCCGCGCCGCCTGCCGCGGCGAGCTGCGCTCCGTCCGTTGCGCGGACCCAGGCGAGGAGCACCGAGCTCCACGCCCTCCGATCCCCGTGGAACCTCCGATCGAGCTTCCTCCGCAGCTCCGCGAGCGCCCGGTGGATCCGGCTCCGCACGGTGCCCGCGGGCACGCCCTGCATGCGCGCGATCTCGAGCGGGGAGAGCTCCCGCCAGTAGCGCAGCAGGACCGCGGTGCGCTGGGGCTCCTCGAGCTCGACCACGGCGGAGACGACCTCGCGCTGCATCTCGGCCTGCTCCACGAGCTCCGCGGTGGGCGGCGCGCCCTCGCTCGCGGGCGCCTGCCCCTCTCGGCGCCTCCGTCGGGTCTCGCTGCGGCCGAGCTGGCGGGCCGCGTTGCGCACCACGTTGCCCAGCCAGGCGGGCAGGTTGCGCACCTGCGCCGGAGGCCCGTCGAGCATCGCGAGCCAGGCCTGCTGCTCCACGTCCTCGGCCCGGCCCGGGTCGAAGACCAGGCTCCTCGCCCGGCTCCGCACCCGCCCGGCCTGGGCCAGCAGGGCCTCGGGATCGCCGCTCCAGGAGGGGTCGCTCATGATCGGGGTCCCGGTGCCGCCGGGGCGCTCCCCGTTGCACGATACCCCGGAAAGCGAGCCCGGTGACCCGCGGTCGGAGCGTAGCGGCGCCCCTCAGAGCCCTCCCGCCATCTGGTGGGCGGCGAAGCGCGCGAAGCGGGTCGGGGAGAGCAGCGTGAGGGACACGCTCTCCTCCGAGTCGGGGCGGCGGCTCTTCTGCTCGAACCAGGCCTCCAGGGCGCGGCGGACGCGGGCCTCCGAGGCGTCCAGGTGGATCGAGGAGTGCCAGATCACGAGCCCCGTCTCGGCCGCCACCAGGTCCAGCTCGATGCTGAGCTGCTGCGGCGGGAAGGCCTGCATCTGCATGACCGTGCCCACCAGCATGGCGTCCAGGCTGAAGCGCCTCGAGAGGTCGATGATCGTGCGCGGCTGGTACCAGCCGCGCCGGTAGGGCTCGGAGTCGGGCACCTCGGCCAGGTCCTCGGCCGAGAGCTGCACCACCTCGTAGTCGGTGAAGCGGCTGAGCTCGACCAGGAAGGAGCGCTGCAGCGAGGCCGAGAGGTGGGCGTCGAGGCCGGCGCCGGCGAAGGGCACCAGCCCAGCGCGCCGGATGGGGTAGCTGGCGAAGTCCGGGGCCACCCGCACGGCGGCCAGGTTCTCGGGCTCGGCGGGGACGCTCGCGCAGGCGGCGGCCAGAAGGAGCAGGAGGGCGGCGGACCTCACTCGGTGCCTCCTTTGGCTTCCCCGTCCACCTCGACCGTGGGCGGGGTGCGGCGGCGCTCGGCGATGCGGATCTCCAGCAGCAGGCGCTCGGCCTCCAGGCGCCCGATCTGGACGGTCAACAGCCGCTCGGCGAGCTCGATGTTCTCGGCCAGCAGCGCCTCGCGGCCGGCCTGCAGCTCGGCGACGCGCGCCTCCAGCCGCTCGATCTCCCCCTGCCCCTCCTCCAGGGCCGCGCGCTGGCGCTCCACCTCGGCGTCCAGGGCCCCCAGCTCGATGCGCAGGGCGTCGCGCTCCTCCAGCACGGCCTGGTAGAGCTCGAGGATGTACATCCGCCCCCCCTCGGAGGGCTTGACGTCGTGGGCGGGTAGCTGGACCTCGACCGGTCCCCCCGATCGGCCCGCCCCGATCGGAGTGCTGGCCCCGATCGGGCTCCCGTCCCAGCCGATGAGCGGCGCGGGCCTCTCCGCGCGGACCGCCGCGGGCGCGCCGGACGCCGCGGGCTCGGCCTCCGCCTCGGGCTCGGGGATCGGCCCGGGATCGATGAAGTCGGGATCGTCCAGGGCCACGCTGGCGCAGGAGCCCGACAGGATCGCCGCCGCGAGGACGAGGGGAAGATGGCTTCTCATGATGGGTCGACTCCTTCCCCGCCGGCCTCGGCGGGGGGCGGGAACTCGAGCTCGATGACGGTCGTCTCGCCGCAGGCGCAGCGCACCTCGATCGCCTGGGCTCGGCCCTCGACGGAGATCAGCCGGACCTGCCAGTCGGGCGGAGCGGAGGGCACCACCTCCCCCGACGCCGGCGCGTCCCGCTCGGCGTGCTCCGCGCATCGGACCAGCCCGGACTTGATGATCGAGGACACCCGCACCTCCTAGGCGGTCACGTCCAGCGTGCTGCCGGCCTCGCCCTCTTCGGGGGGCGAGACGGAGCGGTCCTTCTCGTCGCGGACCCCCTCCTCCTCCTCGGGCTCCGCGGGCTCCTCGTCCGCCAGGGCCTCCAGATCGAAGGGCTTCTCGTCCCCCTGCTGCCGGCGCGGCTTCTTTGGCACGCCCGGAACCCGGCTCGAATCCACGCGTTTCACCGACCAGTCCATGGCCTTCACGCGGCGTGGCCCAGGGCCCCCGCGAGCTGGCGGTTCAGCCGATAGAGCGCCCGGGTGTGCACCTGGCTGACGCGCGATTCGGTCACGCCCAGGACCTCGCTGATCTCGCGCAGGAGCAAGCCTTCGGCGTAGTAGAGGGTGATGACCGTCTGCTCCTGCTCGGGCAGGTCGCGGATGGCCCGGGTCAGGAGCTCCTTGGCCTCCTCCCACTCGGCGCTGCCCACCGGATCGGAGCTGTGGGGATCCGAGAGCAGGCCCGACAGGTGCTCCGAGGGCCCCTCGTCCAGGGAGGCGCAGCCGGCGCTGCGGGCCGACAGCAGGATCTCGTCCACCTCCGCGGCGGTGATCGAGAGCGCCCGGGCGATCTCCTCGGGCGTCGGCGGCACGCCGTCGCGATGCTGCAGCTCGGAGATGGCCCGGTCGAGATCGCGGACCTTCTCGCGCCGGCCGCGGGGCAGGAAGTCCATGCGCCGCAGCTCGTCCAGGATGGCGCCGCGGATCTTGGTGTAGGCGAAGGTCGAGAACTGCAGCCCGCGCCGGGGCTCCCAGGCGTCGGCCGCGGCGATGAGCCCCAGCATGCCGAAGCCGTACAGATCGTCCCGGTCCACGCCGCTGGGCATGTCCATCGACATACGCCCGACGAGGTGCTTGAGGAGCGGGAGGTGGTCCAGGATGAGCTGGTCCCGCTCGGTCTCCGGCGCCGGGGAGAATGACTCGTAGCGGCTCATGCGGCGTCCCTCTCAGGACTCGAGCTCCCCGCGGCCGACGGCGCCTCGGGAGCCGGGTCCGCGCGGAGGCGGCCCAGGACGCGCCCACCGAGTCGGACCACGAGCAGCACGCTGATCGTCGTCAGCCCACCCCGCAGCGAAGCGACCCACACGGGCACCTCGACCAGCAGTGAGACGAGCGCCACCAGGGCGCCCGCGGCCACGGCTATCCGGCGCCCGAAGGAGGCCAGGGCCAGCTCGAGCGAGATGGGAGCGCTACCCATATCGACGCCCCCCGTCTGGAGCCTTTAGCGGACCCGTGCGCCTCGGCCGCGCGAGCTCCCTCATGTCAGCCTCCCCTGCAGGAGGAGGTCCGCGAAGCCGCGCCCGCTCGCCGGGTGCAGGCCCGCCGAGGGCGCCTGCCCCTCGGTCAGGAAGGCGATCGGGAGGCGGGCGCGGGCCAGGGCCTCCAGGGCCGCGCCCGGCTGCCGGGTCTCGTCGAGCTTGGTGACCAGCGCCGCCCGGGGCCGCACGGCGGCGAAGGCGCGGGTCGCCTCGACCAGGTCGCCGCGGCGGGTCGGCGCCGCCAGCACCAGCCAGGCAACCGGCGCCGTCCCCGCGTCGGACACCTCGAGCGAGGAGCCCAGCTCGGCCAGGGCCTCCTCGTCGCGGGGCGAGCAGCCCGGGGTGTCGATCAGGATCGCGTCGGCGTGCCGCAGCCGGGGCAGGAGATCGGCGAGCGCGGTCGCCTCGCCCGGCCCCCCGGCCGCCACGCCCGGCCCTCCGGCCACCACGCCCGGCCCTCCGGCCACCACGCCCGGCCCTCCGGCCACCACGAAGGGACACTGCAGGAGCTGCGCCAGGGATCGGAGCTCCGCCGCCGCCCCCGCGCGCCGCCGGTCCATGCTCACGAGGGCCATGCGCCGGCGGGCGCGAGCGAGCTGGCTCGCCAGCCGCGCCAGGCAGGTGGTCTTGCCGGTGCCGGTGGGCCCCACCAGGGCGATGGCGCGCGTGCGCCCGCGCTCGACCCGCAGCGCCGGGGCCGCCCGGACCGCGCGACCCACCACCGCCGCGGCCGCGTCGATCGCGTAGGCGCCCCGGCCCCCCAGCCGTTTCGCGGCCTGCACCACGCCGGAGGTCCAGGCCCGCGAGCAGCCGTGTCGCAGGAGGCGCCGCTCCACCTCGGCCAGGCCGGGATCGAGGGAGGCGGTCGCGCCCTCCTCGGGCGCGCGCGCGCGCTGCCCCTGCACCACCGAGAGGGCCACTCCCCCCCCGGGGACGGGCTCGTGACCCAGGACCAGGGCCTGGTCGCCGTGACGCTGGCGCGCGCGGCGCAGGGCCTCGGGCAGGTCGCGGCCCTCGATGCGGTGAATCTGCATGTCTATTCCTCCATCCGGACGATCCCCAGCGTCTCCACCGAGCGCGCCGGGACCACCTCGTTGTAGGACAGGACCGATACCTTGGGCAGCGACGCCCGGACCAGCTCGTTCAGGAAGCGCCGCACGTTGCTGCGCGCCAGCACCACCACCTCCCGGCTCCCGCGGGTGGCCTGGGCGATGGCCTCGGCGATGCGCTCCACCAAGAGCTGCAGCCAGGCCGGGCTGACCGGCGGGGCCTCGGGATCGGCCTGCGCGCCGACCACCGAGGCCAGCCGGGACTCGACGCCCGGATCGAGGGTGACCGCGTGCAGCGTGCCGGAGCCGTCGGCGTGCATCTCGCACAGCGCCCGGCCCAGCCGCTGGCGGACCAGCTCGGTCAGCGCCTCGGGGTCCTTGCAGCGCTCGCAGTGATCGGCGATGGCCTCGAGGATGATCGGCAGGTTGCGGATCGAGACCCCCTCCCGCAGGAGGTTGCGCAGGATCGCCTGCACCTCTCCCACGCCCACCCGCTCGGGGATCAGCTCCTCCACCACCGCCGGCGCGCTCTTGCGGGCGGCGTCCAGGAGGTCCTTCACGTCGTCGCGGCTGAGGATCTCGGCCACCGAGTCGCGAATGACCTCGGAGAGGTGGGTGACCAGCACGCTGGTCGGGTCGATCACCGTGTAGCCCAGGATCTCGGCCTCGTCGCGCAGGCTCTCCGGGATCCACCAGGCGGGGAGGCCGAAGGCCGGGTCGCGGGTCTCCTCGCCCTCCACCGGCCCGCTGGCCGAGCCGCTGTCCATGGCCAGGAAGCGACCCGGCTCGATCTCGCCCCGGGCGACCTCCTGCCCGCCGACCAGCACCCGATAGGCGCAGGGCGCCAGGCGGATGTTGTCCTTGATCCGCACCGGGGGCAGGATCAGGCCCTCGCCGGTGGCGAAGCGCCGGCGGAGCTGGGCGATGTGGTCGAGGATCCCGGCCCCTCCGGGGTCCTGCACCAGCGGGATCAGTCGATAGCCGATCTCGAGCGAGACGCGGTCGACGTGCAGGAGGTCCTCGACGCCCTCGCCGCTCTCGGCGGCCTGCTGCTCCTCCTCGACGGCCTTGCGGGCCGCGTCGGCGCGCGCCCCGTCCTCGTCCAGCAGCTCCTCGGGCCCGGCCAGCTGGCGGGTGGAACGCCAGGAGATCAGGAGCATGGAGGCCAGCAGGAAGAAGGGCAACCGGGGCATTCCCGGCAGGAGGCCGATGACGAACATCATCCCCGCGGCGATCAGGGTGGCCCGGGGCCGCGCGCCCACCTGGGCCACGATGTTGAAGCCCAGGCTGTGGCGTCCGTTCACCTTGGTCACCAGCACCGCCGCCGCGGTGGAGACGAACAGCGCCGGGATCTGGCTGACCAGGCCGTCGCCGATGGTCAGCTTGGAGAAGCGCTGGCCGGCCTCGGCCACGCTCAGCCCCCCCAGGGTGCCGATGGCCACGCCCCCGATCAGGTTGAGGGTGGTGATGATCAGGCCGGCGATGGCGTCGCCGCGCACGAACTTGGAGGCGCCGTCCATGGCCCCGTAGAACTCGGCCTCCCCGGCCACCTGTCCCCGGCGGCGGCGGGCCTCGTCGGCGTCGATCAGCCCCCCGTTGAGGTCGGCGTCGATGGCCATCTGCTTGCCGGGCATGGCGTCCAGCACGAAGCGCGCGGCCACCTCGCTGATGCGGGTCGAGCCCTTGGTGATCACCACGAACTGGATGACGATCAGGATCAGGAACACCACCAGGCCGACGGTGAGGTTGTCCCCGCCCACGTAGTTGCCGAAGGCCTTGATGATGGAGCCCGCCTCGCCGCCGGTGAGGATCAGCCGGGTGCTGGCCACGTTCAGGCCCAGGCGGAAGAGGGTGGCGAACAGCAGGATGGTCGGGAAGACCGAGAGCTCGGCCGCCCTCCGGGTGTTCATGGTCACCAGGAGGACCAGCAGGGAGAGGGTCAGGTTGGTGGCCAGCAGCACGTCCAGGAGCTTGGGCGAGATGGGCGTCACCAGGGTGACCACCAGCCCCAGGACGCAGATGCCCAGGCCCCAGTCGGCGTAGCGGCGCATGAAGCCGCCCACCCGCTCCATGGGGGATTGCGCCGGGGTGTCCATCTAGGCCGCCACTCCGATTCCCTGGACCCGGAAGACGTAGGCCAGCACGCTGGCCACCGCCTGGTACAGCTCGACGGGGATCTCGTCCCCGATCTCCACCTGGGCGTGCAGCGCCCGCGCCAGCGGCGCGTCCTCGTAGCAGATCACCCCGGCCTCGCGCGCCACCTCCTTGATCCGCAGCGCCATGTGGTCGGCGCCCTTGGCGGTCACCCGCGGCGCGCCGGCGCGCCTCCCCTCGGAGTCCCGCTCGTAGAGCAGGGCCACCGCGAAGTGCGTGGGGTTGGTGACCACCACCGTCGAGCGCGGCACCTCGGCCATCATCCGGCGCGTGGCCATCTCCCGCTGCACGGCCCGGATGCGCGCCTTGAGGTGGGGATCGCCCTCGGTCTGCTTGAGCTCGTCCCGCAGCTCCTGCTTGCTCATGCGCAGGTCGCGCTCGTGCTGCCAGCGCTGGAAGGCGAGGTCGAAGAGGGCCAGCGCCAGGATGGCCACGACGGCTCCCAGGGCGCAGCGCAGCATCACCCCGACGGAGCCGGCCAGCACCGGGCCCAGCTCCCCGTGCCCCAGGGACGCCACCTCGCCGATCTGGCCCCAGGCCAGGGCCGCCATGGTGCCCGTGACCACGACGATCTTGGCCAGCGCCAGGACGGTGCGCACCGCCGAGCGGGCGCTGAACAGCCGGCCGAAGCCCTTGATCGGGTTCACCCGCGCCAGGTCGAAGGTGAGCGCCTTGGGGGTCACCCGCAGGCCCACCTGTCCGTAGGCCACCAGCAGGCCCAGGCCGAAGAGCGGCAGCACCGCCATCGCCAAGAGGAGGAGGGTCTCGCGGCCCACGCTCCCCATCAGCGCGCCGGCTCCGGTCGGCCCCAGCTCCAGCGCGCTGCCGGCCCCCGCCTGCCGGACCAGCTCGGTCAGCGTCCCGCCGATCCCGCCGGCCAGCCGGGGTCCGACGACCAGCGAGAGCCCCACCCACGCCAGCAGGGTCAGGGCCGCCACCAGCTCGGTCGACATCGCGACCTGCCCCTTCTCGCGGGCCTCCTGGCGCCGCCGCGGGCTGGCCTCCTCGGTCTTCTGGCCGCGATCCTGATCGTCCGCCATGGTCAATCCCGCTCCAGCGCCAGGAGGACCCCGTCCAGGCCGGTGACCAGGCCCCCGAACAGCCGGTCCACGGCCGGCTCCAGGAGGGGCGCGAACAGGAACATCGCGAACAGCGCGACCAGGATCCGCAGGGAGAAGCTGATCTCCAGGATGTTGAGCTGGGGGACCGCGCGCGCCAAGAGGCCCACCAGGATCGAGACCAGCATGAGCAGCACCATGGCGGGAGCCGCGAAGGTCAGCCCGGCGGAGAACATCTCCACGAAGAGGCCCTCCACCACCAGCGGCAGCGAGCGCTCGCCGGGCAGCGCCCCCACCGGAGCCCGCTCGAAGGACGAGCCCAGGGCACGCAGCAGGTGGTGGTGGCCGTTGACCGCCAGGAGCCCGATGAGGAACAGGCCCTCGTAGACCCGGCTGATCAGCGCGGTGTTGACGCCCGTGACCGGGTCCACCTGACTGGAGATGGTGAAGGCCATCTCGTGCCCCAGGATCTCCCCGGCCACGCGCACCGCCAGCAGCACGGCCTCCAGCACGAAGGCCAGGGCCAGGCCGATCAGCACCTCGCGCAGGGCCATGGCGGCGAAGACCAGGGGCTCCACCGCCTCCGGTACCGGTCGGCCGTCGACGCTGAACATCAGGAGCGACAGGATCCCGATGAGGCCGATCTTGTAGCCGGGGAAGCGCGCCCCCGAGCCCAGGAGGGGAGCCGCCAGCACCATCGCGCTGGTGCGCACCAGGTAGAGCCCGAAGGCTACCAGCGTTCCCTCGGCCAGGAAGGGCATCCGCTCAGGAGAGTCCGAAGGTGGCGAGCTGGGCGAACACGCGCTCGGCGTAGTCGCGCATCAGTCTCAGGGCCGGCGTGAGGATCAGGAGCGTCATGATCATCACCGCGAACATCTTGGGGATCAGGCTCATGGTCTGCTCCTGCACCGAGGTCAGCGCCTGAAACAGGCTGACCGTGATGCCCACCACCAGGCCCACGAGGAGGATGGGGCCGGCGATCATCAGGGTGATCAGCATCAGCTCGCGGGCCAGCTCCGTGACTTGCAGGTCCAGGTCGGGCATGGGGATCGATCAGGCGGTCACGAAGGAGCTCACCAGGGACTCGACCAGCAGGTGCCAGCCGTCGACGAGCACGAAGAGCAGGATCTTGAAGGGGGTCGAGATCATCACCGGCGGCAGCATGAACATGCCCATGGAGAGCAGCACGCTGGAGACCACCAGGTCGATCACCAGGAAGGGCAGGAACAGCAGGAAGCCCATCTGGAAGGCGGTCTTCAGCTCGCTGAGCACGAAGGCCGGAACGACCACCTTCAGCGGCGGCTCGGCCTCTGCGGGCGCCCCGTCCCCTCCCTCGGGGGGGGCCTGCCACTCGGCCAGGTCGGCGAAGAGCTCGATCTCGCTGTGGCGCGTGTTGGCCACCAGGAAGCCGCGCAGCTCGCCCCAGGCCGCGCCGCCGGCCGCCTGCACGTCCAGCTCGCCCGCCTGGTAGGGCTCCCAGGCCTGGGCGTGAACGCGCTCGGCCACCGGCGCCATCACGAAGGTGGTCAGAAAGAGCGCCAGGCCGATGATGACCGGCGTGGGCGGCAGCTCGTTGGTGCCCAGGGCCCGCCGCACGAAGGACAGCACGATCACGATGCGGGTGAAGCTCGTGATGGTGATCAGGATCGCCGGGAGCAGCGACAGGACGGTCAGGAGCAACGCGATCTCGACCACCGTGCTCGCCCGCAGGGTGCCGACCCCGTCCCCCTCGGCCAGCCCCTCATCCGGCTCGAGCGCCGGCAGGGCCGTGTCCACCCCCATGGCCGAGGCGAGGTCGGGCGCCTCCTGGGCTCGCGCGCCTCCCGACAGGACGAGGAGGAGCGCCGCCGTCAGGGCGCCGGCGAGGATCGCGCGTACGCCTCTCATCCCCGGATCGCCTCCCGGCGCTCGGCGCGAGGGGGCGCGGCGGTGTGGGGAGCGCTCGCCGGCTCGGGAGCCGGCTGGGCTCTCGCGTTCATCCGCAGGAGCTCCCGCGCGAAGGCCCGCCGGTCGCGATCGCTCGCGGGTATGCCGGGAGCCGGGCCCGGCTCGGACTCGGCCTCGGCCTCCGACTCCTGGTGGTCGAGCTCGGCCACCAGCGACACCTCGCGATCGCCCAGGCCCAGGAGGAAGGTGCGGTCGTAGCAGCGCACCACGGCCAGCTTCTGCCGGCCGCCGAGGGGCAGCACGTCGATCACCCCGAGCGAGCGCCGCGCCGCCTTGGCCCGCAGGGCGCCGGCGACGAAGCGCCGGAAGGCCCAGCCCAGGCCCCCGATCGCGAGGATCAGGAGCCCGCAGACCAGGAGGTAGCGGGTGAGGTCGACGCCGGGAGCCCCGCTGGGGGCTCCGCTCAGGTCGGCCAGGGCTGCGAGGGGCAGGCAGGGGAGGGCCATGGGACCATGAGATCGGGCCCCGGTATCGACCGGCCCCAGGCGGCGCTTGCGCGGACCGCGGGCGGGCCGCTCAGGTCCTCTGCCCGCTGTTTAAATGGGTAGCCGGACGGGAATGGCCATGCTCGCGCAGGAGCGAGGTGTCTACTTATTCGACACCCGAGGGCCTGGTGGGCCCTCGCGGCGGGTTTCCACGCGGAGGCGGCCGGGGACGCCTCACCCCGAGACGTCGCAGGAGCGGCCGGAATCGCGCGGCGAGCTCCCCAGCTTCCCGGCCCTCCGGCGCACCTCTCCGGCCAGCCGCGCCGTTCGCTCCAGACCGGCGAGCCCCCCCTCCGCCATGCGGACGGCGATCGCGTTGAGCTGCAAGGCTTCCTCCAGGCCCGCGCGCAGGCGCTCGCGCTGCTGCGGATCGAGCTCCGCAGCCTCGGGTGCCGCGGACTTCCAGGCCGCCAGCTCCCGCTCGCAGGCCCGGCGCATCCCCTCGATCCGCTCGGCCCCGCCCCAGGGATCCTCGATCGCCCCGATCAGCTCGCGCAGGCGGGCGATCAGCGCCTCCAGTCCCCGCAGGGCCGCGCTCGCGTCCATCGCCGGTGGCCCTCAGGCGGGAGGGCCGCCCTCTCCCCCGACCTCCTCCACCTCGAGCGCCGACCACGCCTCCAGCAGGGTGGCCAGCACCTTCCGGGCTCCTTCCAGGGGCTCGATGGCGCGCTCGCCGGCCGCCTCGCCGAGCTGGCTCTCCACGAAGAGGTAGAGCCGCTCGAGGTTGTCGCACAGCTCGGGGGCGCGCTCCCGCTCCAGGCTCATGCGCAGCTCGCTGACGATGTCCTCGGCGCGGCGGATCCAGAAGAGGAAGTCCGAGGACGGATCGGCCGGGTCCTGTCGGCGGGCGCGCTCGATGTACCGCAGGGCTCCCTCGTAGAGGAGGCGGACAATCTTGACCGGGGGAGCGGTCTCGATCGAGCGGTCGCGGTAGGTGTTGACGGCGGAGTTGGGGTCCATGGCGGGGCGGGCTTTCGGCATCAGGAAGAGGAGCCGTAGCTGGGCAGCTGCGAGAGCTGCTGCGTGAGGTAGGCCTGCTGCGCGTTGAGCTGGGCCATCAGCTGTTCCAGGGCTGTGAAGCGCGCGAGCAGGTTCTGCTCGAGCTTCTCCAGGTAGACCTCGCGGCGCTCGATGGTCTTGTCGAACTCCTCGATCTGCGCGCTGAGGGCCGCGGTACGGGAATCGAACAGGCCTTTGATGTCCACCCCGGAGGTGGGATCGGTGAAGGCCGTCATCATGAAGTCGAGGTGCCGGGCCAGGGTGTCGGCCAGGCCGCTGTCGGCGGTGAGATCGACCAAGTAGTCGGGATCCCCGATCGCCAGCCCGCCGTTGTCGAAGCCGTCGGTGTCCACGAAGAGGTCGGCGAAGGCGTCGAGGTCCTCGGCCATCTTCGCGTCCATGGCGGTGTCGTCGACGGACAGGCGCCCGCTGTCGTCCTGGGAGATGCCCACCAGCCGCAGGGTGCCGAAGCCCAGGGGGTCGTTCTGCACCTGGGCCACGGACTGGGAGAAGAGGACGTTCTGCAGGGTGGAGGTGATGCTGCGCAGCACGGTGTCGCCGAAGAGCGCGCCGCCGGCCCCGGCGTCCTCGTCGTACTGGCTCTGCGTCTCGATGAAGTCGATGACCGCGTTGTAGGCGTCCACGAACTCGCCGATCCGGTCCTTGATGCCCTGGGAGTCCACCGCCACCGTGAAGGCGATGGGATCGCCCACGTTGGTGGCCTGCAGGGAGATCGAGACGCCCTCGATCACGTCGTTGAAGTCGTTGGTGCTGCGGGTGATCTGCAGGCCGTCGATGATGGCCACGGCGTCGCTGGCGGTGGTCAGGGTGGTGGTTCCCCCCAGGCCGGCGATGGTGGTGGCGAGGTTGGTGATCTGCTTGTCGGAGCCGGTGTCCTTGCCGGCCAGCACGAGCTGGTGGCTGGGGCTGGCGGCGGTCCCCGAGTTGACGATGGTGGCCACCACCTCCCCGCCGGTGGCCTCGTTGATCGCGGCGGCGATCTCGTTCAGGCTGCTGGTGGCCGCGTTGACGGTGATCTGGTAGTTCGTCCCGCCATAGTCGAAGGAGAGCGTCTCTCCGTCCGACCCGGCCAGGGGCGTGGTGGGATCGGAGACCCCGTCGAAGGCGATCCGGTGGGCGGAGGCCAGGGAGGTGACCTCCAGGGTGTGCGATCCGGCCGAGGCCGAGCCCGAGGCGCTGAAGGTGGCGATCCCCGTGGTGCTGGCGGAGACCTCGTAGCCCATGAAGGAGGCAAGGCTCCCCAGCGCCTGGGCCTTGGATTCCAGGTCCTGGACCAGGCCCTTGAGGGTGCCCAGGAGGTCGATCTTCTCCTGGCTCTCGGCCTTGCGCGCCTCGAGGATGTTGATCGGGACGCGCTCGGCGGAGATCAGGGCGTCGATGATCGCCGCCGAATCGATCCCGCTGGCCAGCCCGCTGAATGAGATGCCGCTCATGGATTCTGCCCCCCGCTCCCCTCGTCGGACGAGGCCCCCACTCCCGATTCGAACCCCCCGGTTATCGGAGGCGACAGGGGGGCCCGTTAGGGCGTTGAGGGGCTTTCTCGCGGGTTTTTGAGGGATTGGAAGGGGTTTCGCGGGGGGGCGGAAGGGGGTTCCCGGATCGGTGCAGGTCTTTCCCGCCGGGCTCCCGGGGAGGTGGCGGATCCGGGACGGGATCCGGCCGTCGGGGCCCCGAATTCGAAGAGGGCCCCGCCCCCGAAGGGACGGGACCCTCGAATCATCCATCGGAACCCTCCGGGCGCGCTGGCCGTCCGCGGAGCTCGTCTCGATACCAGCCGGCGGCCTAGCTCAGGAGCTGGAGCGCGAGCTGGGGCTGGACGTTGGCCTGAGCCAGGACCGAGGTCGCGGCCTGCTGCAGAATCGTGTTTCGGGTCAGGTCCGAGGTCTCGGTCGCGATGTCGACATCGCGGATCCGGCTCTCGGCCGCGGCCAGGTTCTCGCGCGCGTTGGCGATCCCGGCGCTGGCATGGCCGAGGCGGTTGGTGGCCGCGCCCAGCTCGCCCCGTGAGGTGGTCACGGAGTCGATGGCCGTGTCCAGCCCGGCCAGGGCCGCGCTGGCATTGGCCTGGGTGCCCACCTCCAGGGTGTCGATCGCCAGGGTGGTGGCGGTGACGTCCTGCAGGGCCACCGCGATGACCTCGCCGGAGTTGATGCCCACCTGGATGTTCAGCGAGGCGGTGGTGCCATCGAGGATGTTGACCCCGTTGAAGGTGGTCTGGTCGGCGATCCGATCGACCTCGGAGATCAACGCCTGGAACTCGGTGTCGATCACGGCACGGTCGGTGTCGGTCACCGTGCCGTTGGCGGACTGAACCGCCAGCTCCCTCATCCGGGTGAGGATGTTGCTGACCTCCTGAAGGGCGCCCTCGGCGGTCTGGGTCAGGCTGACCCCGTCCTGGGCGTTGCGGCCGGCGACGGTCAGCGAACGGATCTGGGCGCGCATCCTCTCGGAGATGCCCAGACCCGCCGCGTCATCGGCGGCGGTGGCGATTCGCAGGCCCGAGGACAGGCGCGCGAAGTTCCCCTGCAGCCGATTGGTGATGGCTGAGAGGTTCCGCTGCGTCGTCAGGGCGGCGACGTTGGTGTTGACTCGAAGTCCCATGGATAGACGTTCCTTGGATGCTTTCCGGTGCTAGAAAACAGGGGATGGGGAAGCCGGATGACTCTTCCAGCACCCGGGTTGATCCGGACGCACCGCTGGTCTCCGTGGACACGCACGGAGGGTGCGGGCGCCTTCGCGTCCGAGCCGGGTTGCCCTTCGCCCTATGACGGGCATGGAAAAGAGCGCCATTTCCCGTCGGCAGGCCCCCGAAGGGGTCTCCCATGTGGGAATGCCACCTCATCGACGCCGGTATTGGTGGAAATGAACTCAAGTGCGGAATAACGCGTACTTCTCCCAGGCCCCCCGGAAGCGGCCGGTGCAGCCGGGGAATGCGTGAACGCCCCGGGCTCAGGCCTCGGGGCGTTCGTCACGGGAGCTGTCGGGGGCCGCGGGGGCCTCCGAAGCGGGCCAGCTAGGTCAGGAGCTGGAGCGCGAGCTGGCTCTGGGCGTTGGCCTGGGCCAGCACCGCGGTGGCGGCCTGCTGCAGGATGGTGTTGCGGGTCAGGTCGGCCGTCTCCGAGGCCACGTCCACGTCGCGGATGCGGCTCTCGGCGGCCGAGAGGTTCTCGCGCACGTTGGCGATGCTGGCGATGGCGCTGGTCAAGCGGTTCTGGGAGGCGCCCAGGTCGCCCCGCGACTCGCTGACCGAGCCGATGGCGGTGTCCAGACCGGCCAGGGCCGCGCTGGCGTTGGCGGCGGTGTCCACTCCGAGGGCGTCGATCCCCAGGGTGGTGGCGGTGACGTCCTGCATGGCGAGCGCGACGGTCTCGCCGGCGTTGATGCCGACCTGGATGCTCACCGTGGCCACCGTGCCGTCCAGGATCTGGACCCCGTTGAAGGTGGTCTGGTCGGCGATCCGATCGACCTCGGAGATCAGGGCCTGGAATTCGGTCTCGATGACCGCGCGGTCGGTGTCGGTCACCGTGCCGTTGGCGGACTGGACGGCCAGCTCGCGCATCCGGGTGAGGATGTTGCTCACTTCCTGCAGCGCGCCCTCGGCGGTCTGGGTCAGGCTGACCCCGTCCTGGGCGTTGCGCTGGGTGACGGCGAAGGAGCGGATCTGAGAGCGCATACGCTCGGAGATGCCCAGGCCGGCGGCGTCGTCGGCGGCGGTCGCGATGCGCAGGCCCGATGAGAGCCGCGCGTAGTTCCCCTGGAGCCGGTTGGTGATGGCGGCCAGGTTGCGCTGCGCCGAGAGCGAGGCGATGTTGGTGTTGACTCGAAGTCCCATTTTCGTTCCTTGGATGGTGCTTGGTTCAAGGGTTGAAACCTTCCCGTGCTCGGGGCCGGCACCGACCGCTCGCTCCGCTTCGTCACCCGACTGGCACGTTGTCGGGACGCGGTCGTTTCGGTCGCGCCGTCCTCGCTCGAAGCGAGCCCACCTGGCACGTCGGGGCCGACATCTCGAGGGGGGGAAGGTTCGTTCGAAAGAACGGGCGGCAGGCGGTCTCGATCCGGTCTCCCGGCCTGCCGCGCGGACTGGCACGTTCCGCTGGCGGGCGACCGAAGCCCCACTGGGGCGGTTGGCGTTGCGACGGACTGACGGTTCCTTGGTGTCGCCCCTTCGTGTGCGGGCGCCGGATCGGGGAGGCCACCGGGCGGTGGCCTCCCCACTCAGCGACCGGCACTCCTAGAGGCCGTTTGCGTTGGGATTACTGCAGGAGGTTCAGGGCGAGCTGGGGCTGCGCGTTGGCCTGCGCCAGGATCGCCACGGCCGCCTGCTGCATGATCGTGTTGCGGGTCAGGTCGGCGGTCTCGGTGGCCACATCCACGTCGCGGATGCGGCTCTCGGCCGCCGCCAGGTTCTCCTGCGTGTTGGCGATGCTGATGATCGTGCTCGCCAGCCGGTTCTGGACGGCACCCAGGTTCCCCCGATCGGAGGTCACCGAGTCGATGGCCGCGTCCAGACCCGCCATGGCCGCGGTGGCGTTGGCCGCCGTGTCGACCCCCAGGGCGTCGAGCCCCAGGTTGGAGGCACTGGTGTCCGGCAAGCCGATGGTGATCGTCTCGCCGGCGTTGATGCCCACCTGCAGGGTCGACGAGGCCGCCGTGCCGTTGAGCAGGACCACGCCGTTGAAGGCGGTGCTCTGCGCGATGCGGTCGACCTCCGAGACCAGGGCTTGGAACTCGGCGTCGACCACAGCTCGGTCGGTGTCGGTCAGCGTCCCGTTGGCCGATTGGATGGCCAATTCGCGCATTCGCGCCAGGAGGCTGTTCACCTCGCCCAGAGCGCCTTCGGCGGTCTGGACCAGGCTGATACCGTCCTGCGCGTTGCGCTGCGCCGCTCCGTAGGAGCGGATCTGGGATCGCATTCGTTCCGAGATGCCGAGCCCGGCTGCGTCATCCGAGGCACCAGCGATGCGCAGCCCGGACGCCAGGCGGCTGTAGTTGCCCTGCAGCCGCATGCTGACGTTGGCGAGATGGCGCTGTGCCGTCATCGAGGAGATATTGGTGTTGACTCGAAGGCCCATGTAAGCCTCCACGGTTTCTAGGGTTGTCGGAGTCGCTGAGAGTCGCTGAGAGTCGCTGTGAGTTGCGTCCGCCAGGCGCCGCCCGGCGGGCACGCACCAGTTCTCGGACGGCCTCCCGAGGGCATGAGCCGGCGGCGACTTTTCCGCCCGAGCGGCGCGGGCTCCTTTGCGCCGCGGTCGCGAGCTAGAATCCCACTCATGCCCGCGCGCGTGCTCATCGCCCATCGCGACCCGCAGGCCCTCGAGGAGGTGGCCGCCCTGTGCCGGGACGCGGGCTACCTCGTGCTCCTGGCCGAGAGCGCGGCCAAGGCCCTCGAGCACGCCCGCCGCGAGGCTCCCGAGCTGGCCCTCCTGGACCAGGGGCTCCTGGCCGAGGGCGGCCCTGCGGGGCTGGCCCGCCTGGAGGCCGGGGGGGCGGGCCCCTCGGTGGTGGCGCTGGTCGCCTCGGCGAGGGAGGGGGCCGCGGCCCTGGCCGCCGGGGCCCGTGCCTGGCTGGCCCCCCCCCTGCTGCCCAGGCCCCTGCGCGCCGTGCTGGCCAACGCCCTCGAGGGCCACCGCGTTCGCCACGAGCGCGATCAGCTCCGGGCCGAGCTCGGCGAGGCCCGCGGAGCGGCGCTGGTCGGGACCTCGACCCCCCTGCGGCACCTCCTGGAGGCCCTCGGCCGGGTCGCGGCCACCCCCCGCACCACGGTCCTGATCACCGGCGAGCCCGGCTCGGGCCGCGAGGCCGTGGCCCGCGCGATCCACCAGTCCTCGGCCCGCCGGGTGCGCCCCTTCGCCATGGTCCGCTGCGCCGACGGGGACCGGAAGCGGCTCGAGGCCGAGATGTTCGGGCCCCCCCGGCGCCCCGAGCCGCGACCCGGCCTCCTCGAGCGGGTCCGCGGCGGAACCCTGTACCTGCACGAGGTGGCCGAGCTGGGGCCGCGCCTGCAGACCCGCCTCGCCGAGCTCCTGGAGGAGCGCTCCCTGCGGAGCGGCCAGGACGAGCTCGAGTTCGACGTGCGGGTCATCGCCTCCACCTCCCGCGACCTCGCCGGTGGGGTCGAGGAGGGCCGCTTCCGCGAGGACCTCTACTACCGGCTGAACGTCCTCTCCCTCGCCGTTCCCCCCCTCCGCGAGCGCCGGGAGGACGTCCCCCTCCTGGCCCGGCGGTTCCTCGCCCAGATCTGCGCCAAGGTCGGCCGGCCCTCGCCCGGCTTCGCCCAGGGCACCCTGGAGCGCCTGACGGCGGAGAGCTGGCCGGGCAACGTGCGGCAGCTCTGGAACGCGCTGGAGCGAGGGGTGCTCTCGGAGGCCGGCCGCCCCCTGGGACCCGCCGAGCTGGGCCTCCCGGGCGAGGAGCCCCTCCCCCCCGCCGAGGCCCCCCAGGCCGACAGCCTGCCCCTCTCCGACCGCTCCCTGCGCGCCGTGGAGGAGGCCCTGATCCGGCGCGTCCTCCTGGAGAGCGGGGGCAACCGCTCCCGGGCGGCTCGCGTGCTGGGGATCAACCGGACGACCCTCTACAACAAGCTGCGGGCCTACGGGATCCGGGGGTAGGTCCCGGCCCCGGGGCGCGGGGACGGGGCGACTGTCGGAAAATTATACAGTCTGCCCCGGTCGAGCCGCCGGCGTGGCCCCGGGAGGGGGGCCGGGGGTCCCTCGACCTGGAAGATCCTTCCGGTGGAGCGGGCCCGCCCGTCAAGGAGATCGCGGCGCCTGGACGAAGAGCCTGGACGGCATCGGCCTGACGCCCCCGCGGGACCCCCCCAGCGCGGGGAGCGAGGCCGGTCCCCCCCATGTACCTGGCCCACTGCGACCCGCCGGGCTCGGCCCCTCCCGCCTCCCCTGGAGACCGACCGTGACGAGCGAAACGGTCAAGGTCCTCCTGGTGGAGGGCGACGAGGCCCTGGCCCTCGACCTGGCCCGCGTCCTGCGGAGCCAGGCCTACGACGTCGCCCTCGCGGGGAGCGCCGGCCGGGCGCTCGAGATGACGGCCCCCGACGTCGTGGTCTCCGAGCTGGAGCTCGACGACGGCTCGGCCTTCCAGCTCCTGGCCTCCCTGAGGCGCCGGGGAGCGCGGTGCGGGTCGGTGCTCCTCACCGGGGATCCGACCGTCGACCAGTGCCGGCTGGCCATGCGCCTGGGCGCCTCCGAGCTCCTCCCCAAGCCGGTCCTGGCCGAGGAGCTGGTGCGGGCGGTGGAGGCGGCCGAGCCCGCGACCGTCGCCTCGACCCGGCGCGCCGCCCCGCGCGGCCTCGATCGCGGCTTCGGCTCGGACGCCGACTCGATCAAGATCGCCCTGCGCGAGGTCATGGCCTACTGCCTGCGCCTGGGCATCGGCCCCTCGACCCGCGCCCGGGTGGGCACGGCCTGCGCCGAGCTCTTCGACAACGTCGCGCGGCACGCCTTCGGCGGCGAGCGGGGCGCGCTGCGCGTGAGCGCGCGCCTGGCCGGCCGCGACCTGATGGTGGAGGTCGCCGACGAGGGCCTGGGCTTCGATCCGGCTCGCGCCCGCGACCAGCGCGTCTTCGGCGGCCTGCGGCGCGTGGGGGCCCTGGCCGAGGAGCTGCGCGTGGAGTCCGCCCCCGGCCGGGGTACCGCGGTGCGCGCGCGCTTCGCCACCTGGGGCGCCGTCCTGGACGGGGACGACTGCTTCGACCTCTCCGAGATGGACTGCCTGACTCCCCGGCTCGCTCGCAGCCTCATCGAGGACCTGCGGCTGGGCTCCTCGGGGCCGAGCTGTCACCTCTCGCCCGCGCTGGCCGTCGTGGTCGGCCGGCTGCTCTCCTGCTCCAGCCAGCCCAACCCGCTGCGAAAGCTCGGAACCTGACGCATGGGTCTGGACGATTTCGCACCCGCGGATCCGGAGGAGGCCGAGGATCTCGCCCGGGCCCTCCCGGTCGAGGATCTCGACGAGGATCTCTTCGACTTCCCGGTCAAGGGCGCGGCGCCCGCTCCCGAGGGCGACGAGCTCTCGGGCGAGCTCGACCTCATCGAGTCGCTCGGTGAGGTCGAGCAGGCCGCGGCCGAGGTGCTGACGGTGGCCGAGCCCGCCCCGCCGACGACCGACGCCGGCAGCGATCCGATGGACGAGGACCTCTTCGGCTTCGATCGCCTGCTGCAGGGGAGCCGGGCGCCGGCCTCGCCGGTCGATGACTTCCTGATCGACGGCGAGGTGGCCTTCGACGGGATCTCGGAGGAGGACCTGGACGCGGTCCTCGACTCGGTCGACCTCGGCGACTCCGAGCCGGAGCCCGACTACGCGCTGGCCGAGGACCTCGCGCCCGCGCTGCCCACCCCTCCGACCCCCGAGCCCGCCGCGGAGCTCGCGCCCGGCGCCGTGCCCGAACCGTCGGCGCCGGCCGTCGGGGCCCCGGCGCCGCCCGCGGGCCCCCCGGGCCAGGGCCGGCGCGCGCCGGCGACGCGCGCGGGCCGCCTCCGCCGCGGTCCGCTCCGCCTCCCCCTCCCGCGCCTGGGCATCGCGGCCGCCGCGGCGCTGCTCCTGGCGCTCAACGCCGCCCTGGTGATATTCCTCTGGTCCTCCCTCGAGGACCTCCGCCTGTCCATGGCCGCGACCCTCGGGCGGGCGAGCGAGGCGCGGGCCGCCGACCGCCCGCTGGCGCGCCGGCCTCCCGCCCTGCCCCCGCTCGAGCCGGCCTCCCCGGACGCCCGCCCGCCCATCGCGAGCGAGCCCGCGGTGGAGCTGGCGCAGTGGGCCGAGCTGGAGTCGGCCGCCCGGATGATCGAGGACGGCGCCTTCGGCGAGGCCCGCGCGCTGCTCGCGGCGCATCTCGCGGTCATCGACCGGCTGAGCGGCGCCGAGCGCGACGCCATCGAGGCCCAGGCCGGCTACCTGCTGGCCGAGTCGTTCCGGCTCGAGGCGAACCGGCTGGAGGAGGACGCGCGATGAGGTCCCTGGCGATCGGCCTGCTGCTCGCGGGCGCCGGCGCGGCCCCTCCGCAGGAGCCCATCCCCGAGATCGAGGTCGAGTGGGTGGACGGGGAGGCCTGGTGCACCCTGGTCGCGCGGGACTTCCCCCTGCGCCAGCTCGTCGGCGAGCTGGCCCTGGCCATGGAGCTCTCCCTCTCCGGCCTGGAGCTCGTGCCCGCGGACCGCACGGTGACCGTCGAGCTCCACGACCGGCGCCTCGGGCAGGCCCTGCTCTACGCCCTGCTCCCCGCCGGACTTCGCGGAGAGGTCCGCGGGGACGAGCTGCGCCTGGCGCCCGCGCCCACCGCCGCCGCCGGGGCGGACGAGCTCCGCCAGCAGGCCCTGCTGGGCTACCTGCGCCTGACCCGCGACTTCCCCGACCACCCCGCGATGCCCGCGGTGCGGCTGGCCCAGGCGCGGACCGAGCTGGCCCGCGGGAACGCCGCGGCGTCGCGGCGCCACTTCGAGACCCTGCTGGATCAGCTCGGAGACTCCCCCGAGGCCGCCCCGGCGCGGCTGGAGCTGGGCGAGCTCCTCATGCGCATGGAGGAGCACGGCGGGGCCGCCACCCAGTTCGCCGAGTACCTCAAGCTCAAGCACACCCCCGAGCTCACCCAGCGCGCCTGGCTGAACCTGGCCGACTGCAAGATCGAGCAGGGCCAGCACGAGTCGGCGCGCTTCCTGCTCGCGGCCCTCGACTCCCAGCACCCCGCCAAGAGCCAGGCGCAGCGCCAGGAGCGGCTGTACCTGCGCGCGCGCGCCCTGACCGCCCTCGACCGCTGCGAGGAGGCCCTGGGCGACCTGGATGCGGCCGACTCCTTCGGCGTGCACGATCCCCAGACCTGGCGGCTCTCGCTGAGGCTGCGGGCGCCGGCCCTGGAGGGTCTGGGGCAGCTGGCGGACGCCTCCCGCGCCTGGCTGGTGCTCTCCGAGGAGCTGGAGGGCGAGGAGCAGGCCGACGCCCTGGCCGAGGCGGCGCGCACGGCCCTGGAGGCGCGGGACTTCGTGGCCGTGCTCTTCGTCGGCGAGATGGCGCGCCGGGCCGACTGCTGGGACCGTCTGCGCCCCAGCGTGGCGCGCGCCCGCGAGGCCCTGTCCCTCGACGGCGAGCGGCCGCGGGGGGGGAGCGAGGAGGGGCTCGATGCCCGCCTGGCCCGCGGCGAGCGCCTGCTCGAGGCCGGGCTCGCCGAGGAGGCCCTGCAGGACCTCGACCTGCTGGCCCTCGCCCGAGATGGGCTCGACGAGGCGCTGGCCACGCGCCTGGCCCTGGCCCGCGCCCGGGCCCTGGAGCGCGTGCTGGGCCTCGAGCCGGCCATCGACTCGCTGCGGGTCGAGCTCGGCCGGCTGGCCGAGCCCGCCCATCGGCTCCGATTGTGGGCGCTCGCCGCGGACCTCTTCGAGGCCCACGGGCGCCTGGACGCCGCCATCGACGCACTCCAGGGGAGGCTGTAGTGCCCTGTAGCAGGAGTTCATGCACATATCTCGCGCCCCTGGCGGCTCCTGGGGTCCCCTTCGGAAGTCCCCACTGGGGACTTCCGATCCGCTTCGCGGACCGGGGCTTACCCGTTGCAGCTCCTCCGAGTATTGCTGGCGAATACGCGTCGTCGCTGCGCCTGGCCAGGAACCACCAGGGACGCGATCTATGCACACGAACTCCCGCTACAGGACACTCGCGACCATGAGGTTCAGCATGCTCTTCTCCGCCATCGGCGGCAGCGCCCTGGTGGTCCCGGCCCTCACCCTGGGCGGGGCCCCGGCCGAGTCGCTGGAGGAGGCCCTCGACCGCACGGTGCGGTCCCTCGAGGTGCTCGCCGGCGTGCAGGCCGATCTGCAGCAGGGCGAGGCCGAGGCCATCGCCCTGGCGAGGCGCTTCACCCAGCCGCCCGACGACTCCCTGCCGGCGCCCGAGCGGCAGGCCCGGCTGGAGGCGCTCGAGCGGGAGGTCGGCGAGCTCCGCCTCGAGCTGGATCTCCTCGACGCGCTCGCGCCCCCGGATGGCGGCCCGGGCGAGGCCCCGGGACCGCGAAGCGCGCGGCCGCCCGCGGCGGGGGGCGCTGCCGCCATGACCACCACCGGCCTGGACCCGCAGATGCTCTCCGTGCTGGCCCAGGGCGCCCCGCAGGAGACCTCGCGGGTCGAGTCCCGCCCGGCCTCGCCCGTCGATCGACCGGCGCTGGAGCCGGAGGGCTTCGCCGCCGACCCGCTGCGCCTGGGGCGCCTGTACTACCGCGCCGGGCGCTTCCAGGAGGCGCACGACGCGCTCTCGAAGCTGCGCCACGAGCCGACCGCCCTGTACTGGAGCGCTCGCTCCCTCGAGAAGCTCGGCCGCAACGCCGAGGCCGCGGCCGCCTACGAGAAGGTCGCCGCCCTGCCGGACGACCCTCGGCTCGCCCGTCGCGCGGCCGAGGACCTCGAGTTCCTGAGCTGGAAGATGAGCTTCGAGGAGGAGCTCGAGGAGGGAGAGGAGCGCCAGCCATGACCGCACTCCAGCCGGATTCACCCCTCCCCGCGCCGCCGGACCTGGGCCAGGCGGCCACCTCGCTGGTGGGCATCTCCGACTCGCTGCGCGCGAGCTACCAGGAGCTCTCCCGACGCGCGGAGCGCGTGGAGCGGGAGCTCGTCCGCGCCAACGCCGAGCTGGAGAGCAAGGTGCGCCAGCTCGACGAGGTGAAGGGCAACCTGGAGGCCATCCTGGAGGCCCTGCCCACCGGGGTGGTGGTGCGCGACCGGGGCGCGAGCGTGACCCACGTCAACCGGGCCGCCAGCGAGATCCTGGGCCTGGGGTACGACGAGCTCCTGGGGAGCTCGGAGGAGGCGGCCTGGGGCGACCTCGGCGCCGACGGCGAGGGGCACCCCTGGATCCGGCCCGACGGCCAGCGGCGGGTGGTGGCCTCGCGCACCTCCCCCATCGACGGTCCCGGCGGCGGCTCGGTCGAGATCATCGACGACCGCACGCGGCTCACCCAGCTCACCGAGCGCGTCCACCGCATGGACAAGATGGCCGCCCTGGGAAACATGGCCGCCGGCATCGCCCACGAGATCCGCAACCCCATGAATGCCATCCAGGGCTTCGCCTCGCTGCTCCTGCGCGAGCCCGAGGACGGCCCCCGCACCCGGCGCTGGGCCTCGCTGATCGTCCAGGGCGCCACCG
>CAZTTG010000012.1:0-85693 GCA_964615935.1 uncultured Planctomycetaceae bacterium
CCAGAAGGCGCGGGGCTACACGGTGAACCCGATCGATCTGTTCACCTCCAGCACCAATACGGCCCTCTTCCCGTGGCCCATCAACCGGGACCTGGCGATCACCGACTACACCTACTGGACCTGGCGGGACACCACCGTGCAGACGACCGGCGCGCCCAGCGGACAGGGCGCCGACACCGCGCGGCTGGACCAGGTCACGGGCTCGATGACGCCGGTGAGCTACCCGGCCGGCCTGGTGCCGACCATCGGCCTGCCGCTGCTCATGGAGTTCCGCTGCTACCCCGATGACGGCGCCTTCGGCCTCAACGGCTTCACCATCGCCCTGGCCTGCAACTCCTCCGCCAAGCCGAACTTCCGGGCCTTCTCCACCGGCGGCATCGACACCAGCGGCACGCCGCAGCAGGTCGACCCGGACAATGATCCCATCGCCAGGGGGGGCTACAACCCGGTCTCCAACCCGCCGGGCGCCAAGACGCCTCCCACCGACTGCTCCTTCTACTTCGGCCAGGCCGAATTCGTCGTCCGGGTGAGCCGGGTGGTCTCCAAGTGGATGGACGTCGGAAGCGGGCAGCGGGGCATCTTCGCCGCGCCCATTGTGGAGCCGACGCCCCTGGAGCAGCCCTCCGGCACGCAGGTCGTGATGGCCTTCCGGGGCGCCACCTCGGTCACCTCCAGCGGTGGCGGCGGGTGGACCAACCGGGACCAGGAGAACGCCGACAACTACGACGCCTACGGCAACACCCAGGACCTCAACGGGGGTCCGACGGGCTGCGGCTGCAACATCACCCCGACCTTCCTGAACGGGGACGCGACCTGGAAGACCGACATCTCGGAGATCAACACCGCCCGCTTCTTCCAGTTCCGCGTGACCTTCGTCTCCAACACGGAGACCCTGCTGACTCCTGAGCTCTCGGCTCTCGGGTTCGCCTACACGCTCAACTGAGGTCGTCCCTCACCACCGCACCCCCATTCCGATCAGGAGGTCTCCGACGATGCATAGACGAGAGATTCAGATCCTCGTCGCCAGCCTCGCCCTCGCAGCCGGACTCGCCTCGTCCGGCTGCAGCAGTGGTGGCGGCGGCGGCGGCTTCGCCCTGGTCCAGGTGACGGTCACCCAGGACCAGATCTGGCAGATCAACCGCCCCATCGAGCTCACCTTCAGCCAGGCGGTCGACCCCCTGTCGGTGAGCCAGACCACCGTGCAGGTTCGCGAGGTGAGCGGCGGGCCGGTGGCGGGGACCTTCTTCGTGAGGGCGACGGCGCCCAGGACGGTGGTCTTCCAGCCGCGCTGTCCGACCCTGCCGGACCTCTCGGACGCGGGCTTCCTGCTGTCCGACCAGGCCCAGGGAATCGTCCGCACCTACCAGCTCATCGTGAGCGCGAACGGGGGCGGCACCGGCAGCACGGTCCGGTCGACGACCGGCAACGGCCTGGACAACGGGCTGGAGCTGACCTTCACCACGCCCGACGCGGCGGATCCGCCGGCGGTGGTGTTCTACGACACCAAGGTGGGTCCCCCGGCTCCGCTGATCCGCGGAGTGGGGGGCGTGGGCGAGACCGAGCTGGAGGCGACCTACGTCGAGCTGGGGGGGAACGCGGACCCGGCCAGCCGGCTGTACTTCAAGGAAGGCGAGCTGGAGGGAGGCGCGCTGCTGCCGCTGAACCTGTACAGCCTGCGCGAATCGCAGATCGCGCTGATGCTGCTCATCAACCAGCCGGTGAGCCCGGATGAGTCCAACATCGGCACGGGCTCGGTGCGCTGGGAGTACAAGTCCGAGACGGGCGCGTGGGAAGCCCTGCGGGCGTCGGTCGAGCTGGTGCAGAACTGCACCGCGACGGGGGCCACCCTGCGCCTGGAGCCGGAGGGGCTGCTGCCCGCCGAGGCCGAGCTGCGGGTGGTGATCACCAGCACCTTCATGGACATCGTGGGCGACGCCAACGTGGTGCCCTTGACGGACTTCGCGACGGCCGACTCGGCCCTGGCGCCGGTGCCGCCCAGCATGGTGGAGGACGAGCTCCTGGAGCTCTTCCTGGTGGGAGGGGCCGCGCAGGACTCGAAGCACGACTACCTGGCGCCGCTGGGAGCTCCTCCGGCGCTGTGGGGGGACGACGGCACGCTGCGCGCCTCGTTCCAGTTCGGCGGAACCGGAGGTCCCGGGGGCAACTTCGACTTCCAGATCGACGACGGGGAGATCTTCACCTTCGACACCACCAGCCAGACCATCACCGGGGGGCCGAACTTCATACCGACCACCCAGGTGACGGCGGTGGGCGGGGTGCTCGACGTGCACAACTTCCGCGTGGGCGAGGGCGCTCGGCTGAAGTTCTCGGGCCCCAACCCGGTGACCATCCTGGCCTCCGGCACGGTGGAGATCCTGGGCGTGGTCCTCGTCGAGGGCAACGACAGCGTCGGGGTCGCCACCCTGAACACGACCAACATCCCCGAGCCGGGAGCCCCGGGTCAGGCCGGGGGCGGCAAGGGGGGCGTGGGCAGCCCCCTGACCAACGCGTCGAGCCCCTCCGGAGGCAACGGCTACGGCGCCTTCAACACGCCCGACGGCGGCGGACGGGGCGGTGAGACCGGCTGGAACGACACCGTCGGCACCACCACCGCGCGCCGCGGCGGGGGCGGTGGGGGCGGCCAGATGGGGCCCGACCAGCTCGTCGACTACGGCGGAGCGATCGGATTCGACGTCGACGAGTCCTTCATCGGCCTCAACCTCGAGGACGGCTTCCACGGGGGCAACAACGCCTTCGGGGCCAAGAACCCCACGGCCAAGATCCAGCCCCCGGAGGGGGGCCTCGCGGGACCGAGCCCCTTCCTGGACAAGTTCGACGACAACAACTTCTGGGGCACGTGGCACGACCCGGTGACCCTGGAGATCATCGTGGGCGAGCTCACCGCTCCCCAGCCGGGCGCCGGCGGCGGTGGCGGGGGAGACGCCTCCTACACCAACGGTGAGATCTTCCCGCGCACGCCCTTCGTCTCGACCGGCGACGAGAAGGGCGCCGGAGCCGGAGGGGCCGGCGGCGTGCTCACCATGCTCGTCATCGGGGACATCGTCTTCGGCCCGGAGGGGCAGATCTCCGCCCGCGGCGGGACCGGGGGTGGGGGCGAGAACACCGGCGGCCTGGACCGGGTCGGCTCCGGTTCCGGGGGCGGCTCGGCCGGACACGTGATCCTGCAGACCGCCTCGACCATCGACCTCTCCGAGAGCCTGGCCGGCACCGGCAAGCCGGTGGTTCCCCCGACCCTCTTCGCGACGGGCGGCCAGGGCGGCGTCGGCGCCAACAACCAGGGCGGCGCGACCATCGGGGGCCAGGGGAGCAAGGAGACCAAGCCCGAGCTGGACGCCTGCCACAACGCCGCCCTGGGCTGCAAGGGTACCGTGGTCGGCGCCGGCGGCGACGGCGGACCGGGGATCATCCAGCTCCATACGCCCACCGGCGAGGCGGGGATCATCACCCCGACCGGCAAGACCCTCGAGGACATCTGCAAGCCGACCCCGCTGGGGACCGGCGAGGCCGACATGCTGCCGATCTTCGGCCGCACCTCCACCGCGCGCTCGGTGTGGATCCCCCTGGGCGAGGGCGGGCACGACGTGAACGACCCGGCCGATCCCCGGAACCTGGTCCAGTTCCTGTTCGCGGGCACCAACCCGACGACGGGCATGGTGACCGCGGTGGCGGGCAAGATCCCGAACCTGAGCGAGATCCACCCGGTCACCCCGCTGGGGTCGGCTCCGAGCCTTCCCCACATCGATCCGACCGACCCCTTCGCGCTGGTGGTCGACGCGGCCGTGGTGGTGCAGGGCGTGCCCCAGCAGCCCCTCGACCTGCAGACCAATCCCAACCTGCTCAAGTCGTTCGTGGTCGATCTGCGGCAGCAGGGGCTGCCCAGCGATTTACGGCGCTACGAGATCGCCAGCGCGGTCTTCGAGACCGACAAGGTGCCGGGATTCGAGACCTTCACCCTGACCATGGCCTCTGAGGGGGGCCCCCTGACGGCCTTCGCTCCGCCGGGCGGCGTGGAGGTGGTGATGTACCCGGTCTTCTTCCGGGCCTCGACCGACGGCCAGCTGGACGAGCTGCCGGATTCGGCCAGCATCGAGATCAGCCTGGAGGCGACCGTCGCGGACGTGAACGGCGAGCCGGACCCGACCGGGGTGGTGAGCACCTACGACGTGTCGGTCCTCAACGGCGATCCGGGCAACCGGGACTTCCGGTTCTTCCGCTTCGTCGTGATGTTCGACATCGACGCGGAGGGTGTGGGCACCCTGGAGCCCGATCAGCCGCTGCCGGCCCTGGAGCTCTTCAGAATGCCCTTCCAGTTCGTGGACGCCTCGCCGAGCCCCCTCCGGGGCCCGGGCGGCGACCAGCCGGAGAAGCCCTCGGGCGGTCTCCGAACCCTATCCGTGCCGACGCGCTACTAGCAGTCCTGGTACGGATCCCGACAGCATCCCCCATGGCCGGGGCAGCGCTGGGCTGCCCCGGCGCGGTCTAGTTCGAGCAGCCAGGAGAATGCCGTGTCGATCCACACAGCAGCAGGGTATCCGGGAGCGCGCCGCCGAGCTCTCATCATCGCCGTCGCCAGCCTCGCCCTCGCAGCCGGACTCGCCTCGTCCGGCTGCAGCAGTGGTGGCGGCGGCGGCGGCTTCGCCCTGGTCCAGGTGACGGTCACCCAGGACCAGATCTGGCAGATCAACCGCCCCATCGAGCTCACCTTCAGCCAGGCGGTCGACCCCCTGTCGGTGAGCCAGACCACCGTGCAGGTTCGCGAGGTGAGCGGCGGGCCGGTGGCGGGGACCTTCTTCGTGAGGGCGACGGCGCCCAGGACGGTGGTCTTCCAGCCGCGCTGTCCGACCCTGCCGGACCTCTCGGACGCGGGCTTCCTGCTGTCCGACCAGGCCCAGGGAATCGTCCGCACCTACCAGCTCATCGTGAGCGCGAACGGGGGCGGCACCGGCAGCACGGTCCGGTCGACGACCGGCAACGGCCTGGACAACGGGCTGGAGCTGACCTTCACCACGCCCGACGCGGCGGATCCGCCGGCGGTGGTGTTCTACGACACCAAGGTGGGTCCCCCGGCTCCGCTGATCCGCGGAGTGGGGGGCGTGGGCGAGACCGAGCTGGAGGCGACCTACGTCGAGCTGGGGGGGAACGCGGACCCGGCCAGCCGGCTGTACTTCAAGGAAGGCGAGCTGGAGGGAGGCGCGCTGCTGCCGCTGAACCTGTACAGCCTGCGCGAATCGCAGATCGCGCTGATGCTGCTCATCAACCAGCCGGTGAGCCCGGATGAGTCCAACATCGGCACGGGCTCGGTGCGCTGGGAGTACAAGTCCGAGACGGGCGCGTGGGAAGCCCTGCGGGCGTCGGTCGAGCTGGTGCAGAACTGCACCGCGACGGGGGCCACCCTGCGCCTGGAGCCGGAGGGGCTGCTGCCCGCCGAGGCCGAGCTGCGGGTGGTGATCACCAGCACCTTCATGGACATCGTGGGCGACGCCAACGTGGTGCCCCTGACGGACTTCGCGATGGCCGACTCGGCCCTGGCGCCGGTGCCGCCCAGCATGGTGGAGGACGAGTTCCTCGAGCCCTTCCTGGTGGGAGGGGCCATGCAGGGATCGATGCACGACTATCTGGCGCCGCTGGGAGCCCCGCCCGCGCTGTGGGGGGAGGGCGTGCTCAGCTCGGCCTTCCAGTTCGGCGGGACCGGAGGCCCCGGAGGCAACTTCGACTTCCAGGTCGCCGACGGGGACATCTTCACCTTCGACACCACCAGCCAGACCATCACCGGGGGGCCCAACTTCGTGCCCACCACCCAGATGACCGTGGTGGGCGGGGTGCTCGACATACGCAACTTCCGCGTGGGCGAGGGCTCGCGGCTGAAGTTCTCGGGCCCCAACCGGGTGACCATCCTGGCCTCCGGCACGGTGGAGATCCTGGGCCTGATCACCGTCGAGGGCAACGACAGCATGGGCGTCGCCACCCTGAACACGACCAACATCCCCGAGCCGGGAGCCCCGGGCCAGGCCGGGGGCGGCAAGGGTGGAGTGGGCAGCCCGCTGACCAACATCTCGAGCCCCGCCGGGGGCAACGGCTACGGCGCCTTCAACGCCCCGGACGGCGGCGGACGGGGCGGTGAGACCGGCTGGAACGACACCGTGACCGGCGTGGCCGCGCGCCGCGGCTCGGGCGGCGGCGGCGGCTGCATGGGCCACGACCAGCTCTTCGACTACGGAGCGCCCATCGGCCTGGACGTCGACGAGACCTACATCGGCCTCAACATCGAGAAGGGCTTCTGGGGCAGCGCCACCGCCTACGGCGCCAAGAACCCGGCCGCCAAGATCTCCCCCCCCGAGGGAGGGGAGCCCGGGCCCAGCCCCTTCCTCGACGGCACCGACACCAACGACTTCTGGGGCACCATGCACGATCCGGTGACCCACGCGATCACACCGGGCGAGCTGAGCGCGCCCATGCCGGGCGCCGGAGGAGGGGGCGGAGGCGACTCCGCCTACACCAACGGCCAGATCTTCCCCCGCATCCCGTTCTACTCCACCGGGGACGAGAAGGGCGCCGGCGCCGGCGGGGCCGGCGGCGCGCTCACGATGCTGGTCATCGGGGACATCACCTTCGGCCCCGACGGGCGGATCTCGGCCCGCGGCGGCACGGGAGGCGGCGGTGAGAACACCAACTACCTCGACCGGGTCGGCGCCGGCTCGGGGGGCGGTTCGGGCGGACACGTGATCCTGCAGACCGCCTCGACCATCGACATGTCCGAGTCCCTGGCGGGCACCGTCGGCCACGATCCCGCGATCTTCGCCACGGGCGGCCAGGGGGGCGCCGGCCAGAGCAACCTCGGCGGCGCCACCATCGGCCCCCAGGGAAGCAAGGAGACCGGCCCCATCACCGACGCCTGCCCCAACGCCGCCCTGGGCTGCCGGGGTCCCTGGGTCGGCGCCGGAGGCGACGGCGGACCGGGGATCATCCAGCTCCACACGGCGACCGGCGAGAGCGGGATCATCACGCCCACCGGCCTGACCCTCGTCGACACCTGCAAGCCGACCCCGCTGGGGACCGGCGAGGCCGAGCTGCTGCCGATCTTCGGCCGCACCTCCACCGCGCGCTCGGTGTGGATCCCGCTGGGCGAGGGCGGGCACGACGTGAGCGATCCCGCCGACCCCCGGAACCTGGTTCAGTTCCTCTTCGGCGGGACGGACCCGACGACCGGTCTGGTGACCGCGGTATCGGGAGAGATCCCGCCCCTGAGCGAGATCCACCCGTCCACGCCCATGGCCGCGGCGCCGGCGCTCCCCCACATCGATCCGACCGACCCCTTCACCCTGGTGGTCGACGCGGCCGCGGTGCTGCAGGGAGTGCCCCAGCAACCCCTGGACCTGAACGCCAATCCCGGCCTGCTCGAGTCGTACCAGATCGGCCTGCGCCAGCAGATCGCGCCCAACGAGCTGAGGCGCTTCGGGATCGCCAGCGCGACCTTCGAGACCGACAAGGTGCCGGGCTTCGAGACCTTGACCCTGACCGTGAGCACCGACGGAGGCCCCCTGACGGGCTTCTCCCCGCCGGGCGGCGTGGAGGTGCTCATCTACCCGGCCTTCTTCAGGGCCCTGACCGACGGTCAGCTCGACGATCTGCCGGATTCGGCCAGCATCGAGATCATGTTCGAGGCGACCAGCGCGGACACCAACGGCGAGCCGGATCCGAACGAGGTGGTGAGCACCTACGACGTGTCGGTGCTCAACGCCGATCCGGGCAACCGGGACCTGCGGTTCTTCCGCTTCGTCGTGATGTTCGACATCGACGCCATGGGCGTGGGCACCCTGGAGCCCGACCAGCCGCTGCCGGCCCTGAAGTTCCTGCGGCTTCCCTTCCAGTTCGTGGACACCTCGCCCAGCCCCCTCCGGGGCCCGGGTGGCGGCCAGCCGGAGGAGCCCAGGGAGGGCCTCCGGGACCTGGCCGTGCCGACGCGCTACTGAGATCGGGCTTCCGACCTCCGCGGCCCGTCTCCTCGAAGAAACCGCCGAGGCGCTCCTGGCGCCTCGGCGGTTTCTCTCGAGGGGGCCCACCGCGAGACCCCGGGGAAGGCCCCGGTCCACAGAAGGGCCGTCGGGCCCTTGGACCCCGGAAAGCGGCCTGCTTCAATGGCCGCGTGGATGGCGGAACGCGCTGGCCTGGCCGGCCGGGGGGGATCGGACTGGCGATGGCGGCGGTCCTGGCCCTCGTCGGCTGCCGGGACGAGGCGCCGGTGCCCCGTGTGCTGCGGCTGGTGCGCGTGGCCACCGAGCCCAGCGGGGTCTTCCTGAACGAGCCCCTGATCTTCGTCTTCTCGCACGAGCTCGACCGCATCTCGGTGACGCCCCACGCGGTGCGCGTGCGGGGGCCCGGGGGCCGCCCGGCCCGCGGCTCGCTCACCATCGAGCAGCGCCGCATCCACTTCGAGCCGGCCCCGGTCCGCAGCGCCACCCTCGACGACGGGGGCTTCCTGCCGGCGACCGCCTACGAGGTGGAGATCCGGGGCTTCCCCCACCCCGACTGCGTGCGCGGCCAGGACGGTGCGCCGCTGGAGCAGACCTGGACCTGGAGCTTCCGGACGGTGGACCCCGAGAACACGCCCACCGGCTTCAGCTTCCAGGACAACCGTCCGGGGGAGCGGCCCTGGATGCGGCTGCACACCCAGTTCCTGGCTCCCTCCGACCCCATCGTGTTCGACGGCAGCGAGCCCATCGATCCCCGGACCATCGACGCGAAGCACTTCGTCCTGCAGAGGATCCGCACCGACGTGCAGGGGAGGAGGATCCCCGGCCAGGCCATCGACCTCTACGCGGTGCTGAGCGACAACCGCCCTCCGGACCTGTCCGGGCGCTCGAGGACCTTCCTGCACCTGTGGCCGACGACCCGGTCCCTGGAGGGGGGCGAGTACCAGCTCCACGTCGACCAGTACGGGGCGAGTCAGCCCCGAGACTTCGGCGGCGACTGGTTCCGGGTCCGCGACCACCGGCCGACGCAGCCGATCCGGATCGAGGTGCAGGAGGGGCTCGAGAAGCAGAGCAACTCGCACCGCGAGGAGTTCCGCACCCCGCAGTCCCGCTCCAATGTCCCCGCCCCGGGGGCCGGGGACCTCGCGATCGACGGCACGGCCCACTGGAGCGACACCGGCCGCGTGGAGGTGCGCCTCCCGGCGGCCGCCGGCAGCGGCGCCGACGGGGAGGTCGCGCTGGGCGACGTGCTGGCGGAGGCGGACGTCCACGCGACCACCCTGCGACTCGCGGAGGGCCGCACCTGCCTCCTGGACGCGGGCCCCGGTCTGGTGGTGCTGCGCGCACAGGGACGGCTGCAGATCGACGGCGTCCTGAAGCGCCGGGTGCGCGGGAAGGCGCTGGCCTACAGCAGGGAGCACGACCCCGAGGCGACGGGCCGGCCCGGGTCCGGGACCCCCCTGCCGGACACGCTCAGCTCCTGGCTCGCGCGGGCTGGCGCGGAGGGCCGCGACTGGAGCGAGCCGTCCGCCGGAGCGGAGCCGGCCCCCTGCGGCTGGACCGTCCTGATCGCGGGGGGGGATCTGGTTGTGGGCGGGCTGATCGACATCGCCGACGGCCTCCTGCTGGTCGCGGGCGGGCGGATCTGGTTCACCGGCCAGACCCCGCCCGGCCGGTGGCACTACCTGGGCGAGGGCGTGGACCCCTCCCTGGGCGTGGACGCCGGCGAGACCCACGGCCTCATCCTGGACACGGTGACGACCAACTCGCTCGCGCGGCCCCTGAGGCTGGCGGTCCTCTCCCGGCCGATTCCCCGCGAGGGCCACGTCCTGCGCTGGCGCTCCGCCGAGGTGGAGGGCCACCACGGGGCCGGCTCCCATCGGGTGCGCTACGTGGGCGAGCGCCCCGGGGAGGACGGGGGCCTGTGGATCGAGGACCAGCCCGCCCTGCTGGGCGATTCCCCCTTCCTCAGGCTCCTGATCGAGTTCGAGGTGCCCGCCCGCGACCCCTCGACCCCCTGGGATCCGCCCTACGTGGACTCGGTCGAGGTCGTCTGGTGGGGTGCCCCGGCCGAGGAGGAACGCTAGATGGCGCTGCTGGACCTTCCGCGGGAGCTGTGGCTCCTCTGGCTCGCGGTCCTGGGGCTCTTCGTGGGCTCCTTCCTGAACGTCGCCATTCACCGCCTGCCCCTGGAGGGCGAGACCGTCGCGCGGCCCCGGCGCTCCAAGTGCCCGAGCTGCTCGAAGGTCCTGACCTGGCGGGAGAACATCCCGCTCGTCTCGTGGGCCCTCCAGCGGGGCCGCTGCACGGGCTGCGGCTGGCGCATCCCCTGGCGCTACCCCCTGGTGGAGGCCCTGACCGCCGGCCTGTGGCTGGCGGTGGGGGCCGCGACCCCCACCGAGTCCTGGGACCTCCTGCTGGTGCGCCTCCTGGTCCTCTCGGCCCTGGTGGTGGCGACCTTCGTCGACTTCGCCTGCTTCGAGATCCCCGACGAGATCTCGATCGGCGGGATCGTCCTGGCGCCGATCCTGGCCTTCCTGGTGCCCGAGCTGCACGCCGAGACCTGGGTGGCCCAGCAGCTCTCCGGCCAGGAGGCCCTGGCGCAGGGCGCGGTCGACCCCGTCGGCTCCCTGTGCGGCGCCCTGGCCGGGATGGCGGCCGGCGCGGGCATCCTCCTGGGCATCGGCTGGCTGGGCAAGGCGATCTACAAGCGCGAGGCCATGGGCCTGGGAGACGTCAAGCTGCTCGCCGGGGCCGGAGGACTGGTGGGCCCGGTGGCCGTTCTGGTCGCGCTCATGATCGCCTCCCTGGTGGCCTCCGTGGCGGGGCTGGGCAACATCCTGCGCTTCCTGTGTCTGCTCCGGGGACGCGACCGCCGCCGCGGACGGGATCGGCCTCTTTCCCGGCGCATCCGAAGCGCTCGTATCGCCGGACGTTACGTTCCCTTCGGCCCCTATCTGGCGATCGGCATTGGAATCGTCCTGCTCTACTGGAATGATGTCGCGAGCTGGTTTGACGCCGTTCTATGACTCAAGCGTTCCAGGGAGAAGAGACGCCATGACCCGGGAAGGATCCACCCGAATGCGCGGCCTGCCGCGCGCCTCGTTCACCGCGGCCATCGCCGCCCCGCTGCTCCTCCTCTTCGCGGGATGCGCCACCGACAGCCAGTACCGCGAGGCCCTGGGCGAGCGCGACCAGGAGCTGCGCGAGCTGCGGGAGGAGCGCACCGCGCTGAAGCGGCAGCTGGCCGGCCTCCAGAGCCAGCGGGACGACCTGACCCTGGCCCTGAACGAGGCCAACGACGAGGTCGGCCGCCTGGTGGAGGCCGCCGCCCGCCCCGCCGATCGGAGCACCGGGCTGGAGGACCTCCAGGCCCTCGGCATGGGGGTGAGCACCCGCGGCGGCCGGCCGGTGATCACCATCCCGGCCGGAATCACCTTCGGCTCGGGCCAGGCCGAGCTGTCGAAGGCGGGCCTGGACGCCTTGAAGACCGTGGCCGGGAGCCTCAAGCGGGAGTATCCCAGCAGCACCTACTGGATCGAGGGGCACACCGACAACGACCCCATCAAGAAGTCCAAGTTCAAGACCAACCGGGACCTGTCCCTGGCGCGCTCGATGGCGGTCCTGAGGTACATGGTCGAGACCGCCCACGTGCCCGATGAGCGGTGCGTGGTGGTCGGCTGGGGCGAGTACCGGGGCCTGACCGGCAACCGCAGCGACGCGGAGAAGGCCAAGAACCGCCGGGTGGAGATCCTGGTCGAGTAGGGGCGGCCGGCGGGCCCGCCGGAGGCACCGTCGCCAGCGCCGAGAGGGGGCCGGCCGAACGGCCCCCCGGGGGCCCGATCCCGCGGCTCCCGGGGGGCCGTTTGGCCTTTGCGGGAGGGCCCTTCCCGGGGGTACGATGGCCCCCTTGTCGGTCGCCCCCCGCTCGCCGGCGGGGGGGTCCTGCTCCTCCTCCCGACCCTTCGACGGGTCCCTCGTCGCTCCGGGCCCGCTTCGGGTCCTCAGCCGAACCGCCGACTCCGATGACGAACTCAATCGAGGCCATCCGCAACCTGGCCTTCGTGGGCCACCCCTCCTCGGGCAAGACCACCCTGGTGGACGCCCTGGCGCACCTGACCGGAGCCACGCCCCGGAAGGGATCGGTGGCGGACCGCTCGAGCATCTGCGACACCGAGCCCGAGGAGCAGGACAAGCAGCACACGCTGGAGATGGCCATCGTCCACGCCGAGCACGGGGATCGGAGCTGGACCTTCATGGACACCCCCGGCTACCCCGAGTTCATCGGCGACGTCCGGGCCGCCATGTGGGCCAGCGAGATGGTGGTGGGGGTGGCGAGCTGCTCGAGCGGCGTGACCTACAACCTGCGCAACAAGCTCGAGGTCGCGGCCGAGATGGGGCGCGGGCGGGCGATCGTCGTCACCCACGTGGACGGCGAGAACGCCGACTTCGACGAGCTCGTGGACCAGCTGCGCGAGCAGGTGGGCGAGATCTGCGTGCCCTTCCTCCTGCCCGACGCCAGCGGCCCGGACTTCGCGGCGATGAAGCCCATCCTGGCCGAGGACAGCGAGTGGCGCAGCCGCCTCATGGACCGGGTCATGGACTCCTGCGAGGACGAGGAGGTCCTGGAGCGCTACCTCGAGACCGAGACGCTCTCGGACGAGGACCTGCGGTCACGGCTCCCGGAGGCCATCGCCGCGGGCACCGTGGTGCCCGTCCTGGCCTGCAACCCCGACAGCGGGCTGGGCGTCGAGCAGGTGCTGGCGTTCCTGAGGGACTTCGCGCCCGACCCGGGCCGCTACGAGCACCAGGACCGGGACGGTCAGGCGGTAGCCCTCGACCCGGAGGGCGTGATGACGGCGGCGGTCTTCAACCTCAAGTCCGATCCGCACGTGGGCCGGATCTGCACCATCAAGGTGCTGCGCGGCACCCTGCACGCCTCCGATCAGGTCGTCGGCGGCGAGGCCGGAGGGAAGGGCCAGAAGCTGGGGGGGCTGTTCTACCCCGTGGGGGCTCGGCGCGATGCCATCGAGACCGCCAAGCCGGGCGAGATCGTCTCCTTCTCCAAGGTGGAGGTGAGCTATGGAGAGGGGGTCGCGGTCGCCGGCCAGGAGCCGCTGCAGCTGCCCGTGCCCCAGCCCTTCACCCCCATGGTGTCGATGGCCGTCTCCCCCAAGAGCCGGGCCGACGAGCAGAAGATCGGGGAGGCGCTGAACAAGCTCGCCGCAGAGGACGTCAGCCTGCGCACCGAGTTCGACGGCGAGACCCGCGAGCTCCTGGTGCGCGGCATGAGCGATCTCCACCTGCAGGTGGTGGAGTCGCGCCTCAAGCGCCGCTTCGGCGTGGAGATCGACATGCGCATCCCCCGCATCTCCTACCGGGAGACCATCACCCGCTCCTCCGAGGGGCACCACCGCCACAAGAAGCAGACCGGCGGCCGCGGCCAGTTCGGGGAGTGCTACCTGCGCATGAAGCCGCTCGCGAAGGGCGCTGGGGTGGTCTTCCAGGACAAGGTCGTGGGCGGATCGATCCCCCGCAACCTGATCCCGGCGGTGGAGAAGGGCATCCGCGAGCAGGCCGCCCAGGGCATCCTGACCAGCAGCAAGGTGGTGGACCTCGAGGTCGAGGTCTACGACGGCAAGTTCCACCAGGTCGACTCCGACGAGGCCAGCTTCAAGATGGCCGGCTCGCGGGCCTTCGTGGAGGGCTTCAACAGGGCCGGCCCGGTGATCCTGGAGCCGATCGTGGAGATGTGCATCTCGATCCCCACCGAGCACGCCGGCGCGGTCTTCTCCGACATCACCAGCCAGCGCCGCGGCCACGTGCTCGACCAGTGGAACGAGGCCGGCGGGGCGATCACGGTGGTCAAGGCGCACGTGCCGCTGTCGATGGTGCAGACCTACCAGCGGGATCTCAAATCCCAGACCGCCGGTGAGGGAAGCTACGGTCTGGAGCTGGTCGACTACGCCGCCGTGCCGGGCAGCGAGCAGGCCCGGATCGTGGCCGCCGAGAAGAAGCGCGACGAGGGCTGATTCGCCTCCATGAGTCAGCCCCGCGCGGCCGAATGGCCGCGCCCGGCGTCAGCACCGGCCGGCCCCTCGGCCGGGTATGACGCCGTGAGCCACGCGCGCAGCGCACGTGGCGTCAGCCGCGCGTAGCGCGGCGGTCCATCGGCCAACCGCCCAGCGCCTGTCGCTCGGTCCGATCCCCTCCGGGCTCCAAGGACCCCCCCGTCGGGGCAGCAATCCCCCCCCCCGGCCGAGGCGCCGGCGGCCGCAGTCCCGCTGCGCCGCCGCCTCGAGGAGTCCACCCCTCCCCCCCTCACACGGAAACAACTTCCACCCCCCCCCCCCCCCAGGATCCCGGCGGCGGACTCCAGACCACCCCCCCCCCGGACCGATGGAACCCTCCGGCTTCCACACCCACGGGAAGGGGTCACCCATGATCACCATGGAAGAGCTCCTGGCGTTTCTTATTCGCCAGGGAGGGTCGGATCTGCACCTCACCACCGGTTCCCCGCCGCGCATCCGCGTGGACGGGATGCTCATCCCCGTCGACTGCCCGGCGCTCAACGCGGACGACACGCGGCGGCTGGCGACCAGCGTCCTCACCGCCGACCAGATCGCCAAACTCGACGGGGACATGGAGCTGGACTGCTCCTTCGGGCTCGAGGAGCACGGGCGCTTCCGGGCCAACGTCTTCTACCAGCAGGGGGCCGTCGCCGCGGTCATGCGGATGATCCCCTTCGAGTTCGCCAGCTTCGAGCAGCTGGGGATGCCGCTGGAGGTCTGCGAGCGCATCTGCTCCCAGCGGGCCGGGCTGGTGCTGGTCACCGGAGCCACCGGCTCGGGCAAGTCCACCTCGCTGGCGGCGATGATCAACCACATCAACGACACCCGGCAGTGCCACGTCGTCACCATCGAGGACCCCATCGAGTTCACCCACCCGCACAAGAACTGCCTGGTGACGCAGCGCGAGGTGGGAGGGGACACCCAGAACTTCGCGCGGGCCCTGCGCAGCGTGCTGCGCCAGGACCCGGACATCGTCCTGGTGGGCGAGCTGCGAGACCACGAGACCATCGAGGCCGCCCTGACCCTGGCCGAGACCGGGCACCTGACCCTGGGCACCCTGCACACCTCGGACTCGGTGCAGACCATCAACCGGATCATCGACGTCTTCCCCGCCCACCAGCAGCAGCAGGTGCGCACCCAGCTCAGCTTCACCCTGGAGGCGGTCTTCTCGCAGCAGCTCCTGCCCCAGGCCACCGGGCGGGGCCGGGCCATGTCGGCCGAGATCATGCTGGCCACCCCCGCCATCCGGGCGCTCATCCGGGAGGGCAAGTCGCACCAGATCTACTCGCAGATCCAGACCGGAGGGCGCCGGGGCATGCAGACCATGGCCCAGTCCCTGGCGATCCTGGTGCGCGGAGGCCGGGTGCGCATCGAGGACGCCGAGCGGGCGCTGAGCGATCCCTCCGAGCTGAGGACCCTGGTGCGGGCGGCCTGATGGTCCGAATCTCCGGCAAGATCCGCAGCCTGCTGGTCAACGCCGGTCTGGTCAGCCAGGAGGAGTGGAACCGGGCCCGCGCGAGCGGCGGGGAGGTGGTCGACACCCTGATCGAGGAGGGGGTCCTGGAGGAGGGCCTGCTGCTGGCCACCCTGGGCCAGGCCGCCGGGGTGGCCCCGATCGACGTCCGGCGCACCCTGCCCGACCGGGAGGCCCTGGAGTCCCTGCCCCGGGAGACCTGCGAGGAGTACGGGATCCTGCCCCTGGCGCGCAACGGGAGCATCCTCACCGTCGCCATCAGCGACCCCTATGACGTGCTGATGCTGGACGACCTGCGGCGCATCTCCGACTGCAACGTCCGGCCGGTGCTGTCCTACCTGGCCGCCATCCGGGCCGCCACCCGGGCGGTCTTCGACTCCGGCACCGCCCACGTGGACGAGCTCCTGAGCGAGGTCTCGGGAGCCTCGGGCGACATCGAGCTGAAGATCGAGGAGGAGACCCAGGACATCGAGACCGCCGCCCAGGGGGACGACGCGCCGGCGGTCAAGCTGGTCAACGTCATCCTGCTGAAGGCCCTCAAGGAGAAGGCCAGCGACATCCACATCGAGCCCGGCGATCTCCGCATGAAGGTGCGCTTCCGGGTCGATGGCCGGCTCTACGACGTCATGCACCAGGCGAAGGGCCTGCTGCCGGCGGTCAGCTCGCGCCTCAAGATCATGGCGCAGCTCGACATCGCCGAGCGCTTCACGCCCCAGGACGGCAAGTTCCAGATCCGCTACGACGGGCGCTCGATCGACTTCCGGCTGTCCATCCTCCCGGTGGTGGGGGGCGAGAAGGCGGTGGTCCGGATCCTGGACACCGGCACCCTGTCCCTGAAGCTGGACTCCCTGGGCTACGAGCCCGAGAGCCTGATGCACACCCGGGCTGCGATCCACTCGCCCTACGGGATGGTGCTCCTGACCGGACCCACGGGCTCGGGCAAGTCCACCACCCTCTACGCCTGCGTGCGGGAGGTGGCGATCCCCGAGGTGAACGTGGTGACGGTCGAGGACCCGGTCGAGTACCGCATGGACGGCATCAACCAGGTGCCGGTCAACCCCAAGCGGGGGCTGACCTTCGCCGGGGCCCTGCGCTCGATCCTGCGCCAGGACCCCGACATCGTGCTGGTGGGGGAGATCCGCGACACCGAGACGGCGGAGATCGCCATCAAGGCGGCGCTCACCGGCCACCTGGTGCTCTCGACCCTGCACACCAACGACGCCGCCAGCTCGATCATCCGCCTCTCCGACATGGGGATCGACCCCTTCATGGTGTCGAGCTCGCTCCTGGCGGTGGGCGCCCAGAGGCTGGCGCGCAATCTGTGCGAGGGCTGCCGGGAGGTCATCGAGGTCCCGGGCCGGGAGCTGCTCAAGCTCGGCTTCACGGAGGAGGAGGTGGCCCGGGCTCCGGAGCTGTACGGCCCCGGTCCCGGCTGTCCGCGCTGCAAGGAGGGGTACCGCGGGCGCTTCGCGCTGCTCGAGACGCTCCCCGTCACGCCCGAGATCAAGCGCATGATCGTCGAGGGTCGCTCCGCCCAGGAGCTCAAGATCGAGGCGCTTCGCGGCGGCATGCTGACGCTGCGCCGGGTCGGGATCCTCAACGCTTTGCGGGGCCGGACCTCGCTCGCCGAGGTGCTCAGGACGACCCTGGACGACAAATGAGACAGGTGGTGAACAGCTGTGAGTAGCTTCCGGTACGCGGCCAAGAAACAGGGCGGGCAGACGGTCGAGGGGACCATCGAGGCGGCCAGCCGCAACGATGCCGTCGCCGAGCTGCGGCGCAAGAACCTGGTGGTGCTGAGACTCGACACGGTGGCCGGACGCGGGGGAGGCGCGAAGCGGGCGCAGGCGCGGCCCTGGTCGGCCAAGGGGCGAGCCCGGGCCACCAAGACTGAGCTGGTGCTCTTCACGCGCCAGCTCGCGACCATGGTCAGCTCCGGCCTGGCGCTGCTCGAGGCCATCGACGTCCTGGGGGAGCAGGCCGAGACCGCCGGCATGCGGGCCACCTGCGGGAAGCTCTCCAGCGAGCTGCGCGCCGGCTCCGACCTGTCCAGCGCCATGGAGACCTGTCCCAAGGTCTTCAACGAGCTGTACGTCAGCATGGTGAGGGCCGGCGAGGCCTCGGGGCAGATGGACGTCATCCTCGAGCGCCTGGCCGACTACCAGGAGTCCACCCAGGCCCTGACCCGCGAGATCCGGGCGGCCATGACCTACCCGGTCATCTCGCTGGTCCTGGTGCTGGGCATCACCGCCTTCCTGATGCTGGGGGTGGTGCCCACCTTCCGGACGGTCTTCGACAGCCTGGAGCAGGACCTCCCGGCCCTGACCGAGTACGTGCTGCAGACCGCCGACTGGCTCAAGGGCAACTGGCCCTTCGTCCTCTTCGGCGGCCTCGGGGCGGGGATTTCCCTGCTCATGCTGATGAAGACCCCCTCCGGGCGCGGCTTCTTCGACCGCTTCGTACTGAAGGTGCCGGTCTTCGGCCCCCTGGTGCGCAAGGTGGCCCTGGCGCGCTTCTCGCGCACCTTCGCCACCCTGGTCCGCTCGGGCGTTCCCATCATGGGCACCCTGGACATCGTGTCCGACACCGCGGGCAACACCGTGATCGCCAAGGCGGTGGCCGACTCCCGGGAGAGCGTCCGCAACGGGCAGCTCCTCTCGGAGCCTCTGGGCGCCAACCGGGTCTTCCCGCCCATGGTGGTGCGGATGATCTCGATCGGCGAGCGCACCGGCGCCCTGGAGTCGCTGCTGAAAAAGATTGCCGAGTTCTACGACGACCAGGTGAAGGCCGCCGTCAAGTCGCTCACCAGCCTGATCGAGCCGATCCTGATCACCTTCATGGGCATCATCGTCGGCGGGGTCGTGCTGTCGGTCTTCCTGCCGATTCTCGACATCGTCGGAAAATTGGGCCAGAGCGGATAAAGATCGCCCGAGCCGGCAATCGATAGGTGTCGCCGGAGAGACCACCTCTCCGCCCGGGGGCGACCGGGGTGGGAGGGTGGCCTGGCCGGCCCCGGTAGGGACCGGCTGGCAGGGTCGGCGCAGACAAGGCCGGCGCTGCCTCCAGCCCTCCGCGTGCCCCACTCCCGGGCGCGTGGTCACAGCCAGGGAGGCACCGGCGCGCTGGGGCGCGCCGGGGCCGGCACGAAACGGACGAAGCACACTCACATGATCCAGAGACGCAACAACGGGGGTTTCACCCTCATCGAGCTGATGATCGTGGTCGCGATCATCGCCATCATCGCATCCGTCGCGATTCCCAAACTGATGAGCGCCCGCCTGTCGGCGAACGAGTCGGCGGCCATCGCGACGCTGCGCTCGCTCTCCTCGGCGCAGGCCCAGATCCAGTCCTCCTCGGCCATCGACACCGACGCCGATGGCGGGGGCGAGTACGGCTACTTCGGGGAGCTCTCGGGCGCCGACCCGCTGCGAGTCAGCGCCGCCGGCGTGCCCGCCGCGGGCGCCGCGGGGACCGACGAGCTGACCCCCTCGGTCCTCTCGGCCGCTTTCGGCAACGTGGCCGCCAGCGTCGTGGTCCGCTCGGGCTACGTCTTCCAGATCTGGCTGCCCGCTCCCACCGCGGCCGGCCTGACGCCGGCCGTGGCCGAGGACGTCGGCGGCGGCAAGGGGGCCGCGCCCTTCCCCGATGCCGACAACAACGAGATCCTGTGGTGCGCCTACGCCTGGCCGCTGCAGGCGACCTCCTCGGGCAACCGCGCCTTCTTCATCAACCAGGAAGGCGACCTGCTCATGACCCAAAACCGCGGCGCCGCGGCCTACTCCGCGGCCGCCGGCGGACCGGCCTTCGACGCGGTCTTCTCGGTGGCCACCGACATGGCCTCGCCGCTGGGCATCAACGGCGTGGCCGCGGTCGACGGCAACACCTGGGTGCCGGTCCAGTAGGCTCCATCGCCGGATGGCGGGGGTCCCGCGCCCCCGCCCTGCGGCACCACGGCAGGCTACGGCCTGGTCCACGAGCTGGCCCCATTCGCATGGGCGCCGGGAGACCCTCCGGGGCTCCCGGCGCCCGTTCCTATTCCCGCGGCAGCCCGAACAGCCGCGCGGCGTTGCGGCTGGTGAGCTCGGCCAGCTCGGTTGGGTCCTCGCCGCGCTCGGCGGCGACGCGCTCGAGGACCTCGCGCACGAAGGCCGGCTCGTTGCGGCGGCCGCGGCGGCCCTGGGGGGACAGGAAGGGGGAGTCGGTCTCGACCAGGAGGCGCTCGGCCGGGACGGAGCGGGCGGCGGCGCGGTTGGCCTCGCTGGCGGGGTAGGTCACCACGCCCGAGAAGGAGATGTACAGGCCCAGCTCCAGGTAGGGGGGTAGCTCGGCCGCGCCCATGGTGTAGCAGTGCATCACCCCGCAGAGGCCCGGGTGCTCGGAGAGGAGCCGCACCGCGTCCTCGTGGGCGTCGCGGCAGTGCACCACCACCGGCTTGTCGAGCTGGCCGGCGAGCTCGAGCTGCCAGCGGAAGCACTCGAGCTGGGCGGCGCGGGGGGAGTACTCCTTGAAGTAGTCCAGGCCCGTCTCGCCCACCGCGACGCAGTCCGGGCGCCGGCACAGCTCCTCGATCCGGGCTCGGGAGCGGGCGTCGGCGCCCGCCGCGTCGTGGGGGTGGATGCCGGCGACCGCGAAGAGGTCGGGATCGCCGGCCGCCAGCCCGAGGGCCTGCTCCGAGGTGTCGGGGTCGGTGCCCACCAGCACCACCCGGCCGACCCCCGCCTCCCGGGCGCGGGCCAGCACCTCGGCCCGGTCGGCGTCGTAGCTCTCCCACCAGAGGTGGGCGTGGCTGTCGGTGATCACTCGCAGTGCTCGCGCAGGAAGTCCGCCAGGGTCTCCAGGAAGACCGGGTTGGTCTCCCGGTCGGCCACGCGCTCCAGGACGGCGCAGGCCTCGTCCTTCGGCAGGAGCTTCACGATGGCCTGGGCCGCCTTGATCCGCAACAGACCGTCCGGGCCCGACTCCACCAGGACCTCCTCCAGGGCCATCCGGCTGATCGAGCCCTTCACCTCGCCCAGCGCGTCCACCGCCACGTAGCGCGCCGTGGGATTCTGGAAGAGGTTGGTGGCCACGTCCGCCAGCACCTGCGCGTCCGGCTCGCCCAGCGAGCGGGAGGCGAGCAGCCAGGCCCTCAGGAGGAACTCCGGGTGCGGCAGGGTCTGCTGCGGACGGGTGTCGACCACCATGGGGGTCAGGAGATCCACCGCCGCCTGCGGCGAGGTCTCCGCCAGGATCCGGGCCGCCTCGGTGCGCACGTCCATCCCCGCCGATCGGTAGTGGCACACCAGGTGCTCGAGCACGGGCCGGGCCAGGTCGGGCGCGCAGTGGGAGGCGATCTCGAGGAGGGCCACCCGCGTCTGCGAGGGCTCGGCCGGCCGGGCGTTGAACACCGCCAGGGCCTCGCGCCCCAGGACCGGATCCCCCGCCCGCAGCGACTTCATGAGCTCCCGCCGGCGGTGGAGCGCGGCGTCGTGCACGTCGCTCGTCAGGGTGAGGTCCACGGGCTCGAGAGCCTCGAAGAGCTCGTCGATCCGGGCCCGGGCCGCCGCCACCTGCTCCTCCGTGGGCCCGGTGGGGGCGGGAGGGGCCGGCTCCTCACAGGCGGATGCGACCGCCAAGCACAGGGCCAGGCCCAGGGCGGGGACGCGGAGTGCGTGCGGTTTCGCTCGCTGCATGTGCGATTTCCTTGGGTGGGCGTTGCTCCCGGTGGCCACCGGCGGAGGTCCGGGGCCAGGGGGGTCGCGGAGGGGGGAGGGTGCGATTCCCGGCCCCCCTGGTGCCGGAGCCTGTCGGCACGGGATTTGTTCGCCAGGTCCGACGGAGCCGGCGGGATTCTGCCCCACGGAAGGGGGCGGGAGAGCACCTTTTCGCGCAAGTTTCGGGCCCCGCTGCGGCCCCCGGGCGCGGGTCTCCGAGGCGCTCGGGGCCCATTGGCGCGGCTAGGGACTGGGCCCCGCTGCCGAGCCTCCCTATATTGCCTGTTCTCGCACCCCCTTCCGCGTCCGCGAAGGGGCCCCGCGAGGGGCGGTCTCCGCCCCACCGGGGCCGTCCCACCGGTCCGGACGCGATCGACCACGACCCCCTCATCCGTAGCAGGGAAGACCATGAAGCGACTGGCTTGGAATGCACTGGCGGCGAGCGCCCTGGCCCTGGCAGCAGGCTGCTCCAGCGGCGGCGGCGGCGGCGGTCAGGCGATGTACATAGCGAGCTCCAACCTGGGATGCACGAACGGGAAGGGGGGCGTCCAGGTCAGCTGCAGCGAGATCAACACCTACCTCAACAAGGATCTCGCCATCGCCTTCTCGGAGGCGGTGAACTTCGCCACGGTGGAGAACGCCAGCTTCCAGGTGGTGAACGTCAACACCGGTCTGATGCCGCCGCACAACTTCGTGATGACGGCCAATCCCAACCGGGTGATCTTCAGGCCCGATCTCTCCTTCGATCCCTTCGGCAATCCGCTGTTCGGATTCGAGCCGGATCAGTCCTACGAGATCCACGTCCATGGAACGGCGCAGGGTGACAACCCGCCCTTCATCACCAGCACCAGCGGCAAGGAGAACGCCAGCCGCCTGATGCACACGATCATCACCGACCGGGGGATCAGCGACCCGGTGCCGGGTGCCGCCGCGGGGACCGTCTTCGTGGGCCTGTGGGATCCGGTGTCCAAGCAGTGCCTCAACAAGGTCCTGGCCCAGGGCCTGACGGCCGTCCCGCTCGACTACGGAATCTGCATCGAGTTCGACGACCTCATGAACCTGAGCACGGTGGTCATCCCCTCGACCGGGCAGGCCCCCTTCATCGACGTCATGGTGGACCCCGACGGCGACCCCGGCAACCCCAGCGACCAGGTGGAGCTGTTCGGCACCTTCTACTACGACGTCGACCTGAACCAGCTCAAGACCATCGTCAACTTCGAGCCGGCCACCGGCCTGCCCAGCGGCGGCTTCCTCCAGGCGGTCAAGCGCAAGATCGTGGTGAAGCTGGGCGAGGACATCCAGGACCTGGTGGGCAACAAGCTCAGCAACCCGGGCCCGGTGTGGTTCGAGCCGGAGGTCATCCAGTTCCCGCCGGAGAACCTGAGCGAGGACTTCGCCGACGACTCCAACGAGGACGAACAGCACTCCGGCGGCGACATGTGGGCCGCGACCAAGCCGGCGCCCCTGGCGGGCGGGATGATGGGCCTGGGCACGGGCGGCGGCTCCGGGCGCCTGGGCGACCTCCTCATCGGCACCGGTGGGGTGGAGACCTTCTACACCAGCCCCATGCGGGCCGAGGGCTTCCTCGAGGTCAAGGGGAACCCGAACGAGGGCGACACCTTCACCCTCGACGGCCAGACCTTCAAGATCTGCGAGGACACCGCCGTCTGCCCCGGCGGCATCCCGATCCAGCTGGAGCCCGAGACCTTCTACACCGTCGACCGGATGGTCACCGAGCTCAACGACCAGAGCTGGAGCCTGCCCGTCACCTTCTCCTACCGGCTGCTGGACGCCGGCGGGCCCGAGTACGAGATCGTCATCCGGGCCGACGACCCCGGCCCCGCGGGCAATGACTTCACCCTGGACGACGTGGAATCCCTGGTGATGAGCCTCAGCGGGACCACCCTGGACGGGGGCTCGGACGGGATGAACTTCCCCGGCCGCCAGGGCCTGACCAACTTCGACTTCCAGACCACCCCCGGCGGGACGCCGCCGGTCATCACCGTGGAGGACGGGACCTTCGAGTTCGCCACGGTTCAGCTGGACGCCGGCGGACTGCTGATCATCGAGGGCGATAACTCGGCCCGGGTCTTCTCCCGCGGCATGTTCACCGTGGCCAACGGAGCCCTGATCGACGTGTCCGGCGAGACCCCCGGGGAGTACCTCTCCGACGCGCTCGACGGACAGAGAAGCGGACGCGGCGGACCCAATGGCGGCGACGGGGGTGCGGGTGCTGACCGCCGGGACAACTCCGGCTCGGTCGGATCCGCGGGTCTGATGTCCATCCCGCCCGCGGGCAACTTCCACCAGGGCGGCGTGGTGAACCCGGGCTACAACATCACCGGCAGCAATGGCCAGGGCGTGGGCCGATTGGGCGCGGTGGCCTCCGGGCCCGGCGGGAAGCACTACCCCGAGCTGCTGCCTCCCACCCGCATCAACCTGCAGGATCTGGGTGGCAACCTGCCCACCTGCGAATCCGAGCAGGTGGGTGCTCCCGGAGGCGGGGGCGCCTACGCCGCCGACGGCGGGCTGGGGGTCGGAAAGGTGCCCCTGGGCCTGGAGACGGACTCCCTGGGTCGCTCCAACACGCCCGCCGACACCGCGGGCGGCGACTCGACCCAGGCCGGCATCGAGCCTCCCAGCCAGCCCCACAACGTGCGGACGCTGAACCCGACCAAGGGCTACCTGCGGGGCGGCTCCGGCGGCGGCGGCGCCGGCATGTGCCTGAAGCAGACCCAGACCGACGACGCCAGCGGTCAGTGCACGATCGACACCGATCCCCACGGGACTCCCGCCGGCGACGACGAGATCATCGCCTACCACACCCCCAACGGCTGTGCCGGCGGCGGCGGCGGCGGCGCCTTCCAGGGCCACGCCGGCAACTTCATGTCCGTCGCCGGCCGGATCGATGCCTCGGGCGGCGCCGGTGGATACGCCAGCGACTTCACCAGCGCCAGCTCCTCGCCCTTCTCCATCGCCTCCAACCCCGGCGGCGGCGGCTCGGGCGGCGCGGTCCTGCTGCAGGCCTTCTCCATGTCGGTGGCCCCGGTCGCCGGTCGGCTCAGCGTGATGGGGGGCCTGGGCGGCCAGAGCGCCTCTCCCCTGGCCCTGTCCACCGGCGGCGAGGGCGGCCACGGCCTGGTGCGGCTGGAGCAGTTCGGCGGCGGGCTGGACGCGGACCTGCTCTACGCCTCCATCGATCCCCAGATCGATCCCATGGGCCTGGGCTACTCCGACGTCCTCAGCCTCGGCTCGGTCGTCCTGAAGCGCAGCCTGCCGCGCTCCTTCCAGGGGGCGCAGTCCTGCTGGATGAAGCCGCAGGGCAGCTACTTCGCCCTGAACTTCGACGAGGACGACCTCAGCGATCCCAATCCGGCGAACCACGTCTACGCCTGGGACATGACCCTGGTCATGGACCTCGGCGTCGGGCCGGTCGAGTACTCCTACCGCAACCCCAACGACCCGGGCTACCCGCTCGCGCAGTCCTTCCAGACCTTCTGGGGCGACCTCCTCAACCGCGATCTGGGCGGAGGCGAGACGGGGGCTCCGGTGATCGTTCGCTTCCAGGGCGCGAAGGCCGTCAAGTCCATCACCGACTTCTGCGACGTGATCCTGACCGGTGGCGAGGCGCACATCCAGCCGACCTCGCTCACCCCCTGGGTGAGGCACCCCTCGGAGCTGAACGAATTCAACCCGCCCCCGGACATGATCCGCTTCGTGGTGGTCTACGACGCCAGCCACGATGGCCTGATGGACGTGCGGGGGATCACTGACGTGGGCATCTCGGTCACCCCCGACTGATCCTCCGGAGTGCCTGACCGAAGCGGCCGCCCGCGCCCGCGACCCCTCCTCCGAAGGGAGGAGGGGTCCGGCGGGAGGCCCCGGATCCTGGCCGCGCCGCGCCTCCTGCTCCGCGCCGGCGAGTGGGTGCAGGGCGGCGGCCTGCTCCTCGCCGGCGGTCGGATCCAGCGGGTCCTGTCCAGCCCCGCTTCCGTGCGCCGGGCCGTGCGCGCCGCCGGACGAGCCGCGGCGCGTCTCGAGGAGGGGGTGCTGACCGCCGGCTTCGTCGACGCCCACGCCCACCTCGACCTCGGGGGGCTGCGCGGGCGCCTGCCGCCGGGGAGCGACTTCGCCGCCTGGGTCCGGGGGCTGCTCGCGCTGCGCGCCCGGCGCCGATCCTCTGCCCTCCGGCGGGACGCGATCCGGGGAGCCGACCGGCTGCTGGCCACGGGCACGACCACCGCCGGGGACGTCGACTCCACGGGGGCCGCTCTGGCCGCCCTCTCCCGGCATCCCCTCCGGCTGCGGCAGTACCGCGAGGTGCTCGACGCCCGGGACCCGGAGCGCACCGCCGTCGCCCTCCGCGGCCTGGCCCGAGCCCTCCCGCGGCGGGTCCGCCGCCTCGAGGGGATCTCCCCCCACGCGCCCTTCTCGGCGAGCGAGGAGCTCCTCGCGGGCTGCGCGGCCCTGGCCCGGCGGCGCGGGGCGGCGATCTCGATCCACTGGGCCGAGACCCCCTTCGAGCTTGAGTACCTCGAGCGCGGCCGGGGCCCCCTGGCCGCCGTCCTGGGGCCCTCGCCCGGCCGCCGCGGGCTGGATCTCCTCACCGAGGCGGGTCTCCTGGGCCCGCGCACCTCCCTGGTGCACGGCAACCGGCCGGCCCGGGGCGACCCCGCCCGGATCTCGGCCGCCGGCGCCACCCTGGTGCACTGCCCCGGCAGCCACGCCTTCTTCGGGCGGGAGCCCTTTCCCATCGAGCGCTACCGACGCGCTCGGGCGAGGCTCGCCCTGGGGACCGACTCCCTGGCGAGCAACGCCGACCTGGATCTCCGCCGGGAGATGGCCCTCCTCCGCGGCGCGGCGCCCTGGCTGCCGCCCGCCGAGGTCTGGACCCTGGCCACCGAGGGAGGCGCCCGGGCGGTCGCGATGGAGGGAGAGGTGGGGGCGCTGGCGCCCGGGGCCTGGGCGGACCTCGTGCTGCACCGCTGCGACGGCTCGAGCCCGCGGGCGCTCCTCGAGGAGCTCACCCTCGGGCGCTCGCGCATCGCGGGGGTCTGGATCGCGGGGAGGCGCTGGCGCGGGAGCGCCCCGGCGAGGGCCTGAGCGATTGGACCGGGCGCGAGCCGGCGGCATCGCCAACTCCTCCGTGCGCTGCGCGCCCGGGACGGTTACCTTCTCCCGAATGGTCGTCCCCAGCCACAGGAGGGCGGGTTGAGCCGACCCGACGCGGCCCGACGGCGAGGGCGCACCGGACCGCCCCCGACCGCGGCACAGGAGAGGGCTCTGGACCTCCTGCTGAAGTCGCGGCGGGTTTTGTTGACGGGACACGTCCGGCCCGACGGCGACTGCATCGGAGCCGAGGCGGCCCTGAACAGCATGCTGGGCGCGCTGGGCCAGGAGGTCCACATCCTCAACGCCGATCCGGCTCCCGATCGCTTCGACTTCCTCACATGCCAGTGCGCCTTCGGGAGCTACGCGGGCGGCGAGCTCCCCCCCCACGACCTGGTGGTGATGCTCGACGGCAGCGAGCTCTCGCGCACCGGCCCGCTCGAGCCGGCCCTGCGGGCCGCGGACTCCGCCCGCATGATCATCGACCACCACCCCCACAGCGGGGAGGAGTGGTGGGACGAGGCCTACGTCGACTCCACCGCCTCGGCCACCGGCCTGCTGGTCCTGCGCATGGCCCGCTCCCTGGGGGTGGAACTGGACCGGGTGGCGGCCCTGGGCGTCTTCACCTCGATCGTCACCGACACCGGCTGGTTCAAGCACAGCAACACCGACGCCGAGACCCTGGCCGCGGCGGCCGAGCTGATCCGGAGCGGCGTCGATCCCTCCGAGCTCTTCGGGGCGGTCTACCAGCGCAACCACCCCCACCACCCACTGGCGATCGGCCGCGCGCTCTCGGGGGTGGAGTACCACGCCGACCATCGCCTGGCGGTGGCCTCGCAGCCCCGAGTCGGCCGGGGGGAGCCCGAGCTGGCGGACAGCAACGAGGTGCTGGACATCCTGCGGTCGGTGGGAGCGGTCGAGGTGGCCCTGCTCATCCGCGAGCTGGAGGAGGGGGGCTGCAAGATCTCCGCCCGCAGCAAGGGCAGCTTCGACGTCTGCGCGCTGGCGCGGCGCTTCGGCGGGGGCGGCCACGTCAAGGCCGCGGGCGCCACCATCCCGGGCGGGCTGGACGAGGTGCGCGCCCGAGTGGTGGGGGCCGCCCTGGAGGTGCTCTCGGGAGGTGGGCGATGAAGATCGCCATCATCTCCGACCTGCACTCCAACCGCGAGGCGCTGGAGGCGGTCTTCGCGCACATCCGCGGGCTGGGGCTGGAGACCATCTACTGCCTGGGCGACATCGTGGGCTACGGGCCCGATCCCGAGTTCTGCGTCGACCTGGTGCGCGGGCACTCGGAGGTGACCCTGATGGGGAACCACGACGAGGCGCTCTTCCTCGACGCCTCGGACTTCAACCCCCACGCCCGGGCGGCGATCGAGTACACGCGCTCGCGCATGCAGCCGCGCTGGTACAGCTCGGGCGAGAAGCGCGCGCGCTGGAAGTGGCTGAAGTCCCTGCCCCTGGTGTACACCGAGGGCCGCTTCGTGTTCGTGCACGGCTCCCCGCGGGATCCGGTCCGGGAGTACGTGCTCAGCACCGACGGCTTCCTCAATCCGGACAAGCTCCGGCAGATCTTCGACTCCTTCGAGGGGGTGGCGGTCGGCGGCCACACCCACCACCCCGGCGTCCACGACGAGGACCTGCGCTTCCGCGGCCTCAACGGCCAGGACAGCCACAGCGTGGAGCTGGAGGAGGGCCGCAAGTACTTCGTCAACGTCGGCTCGGTGGGCCAGCCGCGCGACAACGACAACCGGGCCTGCTACGCGGTGATCGAGCCGGATCGGGTGACCTGGCACCGCGTCGCCTACGACTTCCAGGCCACCGCGCGGAAGATCCTGGACACGGGGCAGCTCTCCGAGATCCTGGCCCGGCGCCTGTCGCTCGGGAAATAGCCCCCCCGAGGGGCTCCCAGGGGGGGTGCTGCCCTCCGCCCTGTCACGGGCGGGCCGCCCTGCTACCATGCCCGGCATGAAGGTAGAGGAGCCGGAGGGGGAGGCCCGGGGCTCCGAGCCTCGCGTGGTCCTGATCACCGCTCCCGAGGGGGAGGCCTCCCGGCAGCTGGCACGGGCACTGGTGGCGAGGCGGCTCGCCGCCTGCGTCAACGTCCTGGCCGGGGCGACCAGCGTCTACCGCTGGGAGGGGGCGGTGGAGGCGGAGCCGGAGGGCCTGCTGATCGCCAAGACCACCGCCGCCATGGTGCCCCGGATCGAGGACTTCCTGCGGGAGGGGCACCCCTACGAGGTGCCCGAGTGCGTGGCCCTGACGCCGGCCTCGGTGGAGGCGAGGTACCTGGCCTGGCTGCGCGCCGAGGTCGGTGAGGACCGAGTGAGAGGCTGAGGGCGGTGGGGCGCGCTTCCCCCCCCGATGCCGACGGCGGCGCCGCGGCGGGCTCCGATCGCGGCGCGCCCGCAGCGCGGCGAGCGGGCCTGGTCCTGGGGCCGGCGCTCTTCCTGCTGCTGCTCCTGTGGCCCGATCTGCCGCTCGACGGCGCCCAGCGGGCCGTGGCCGCCACCACCGCCCTGACCGCCGCCTGGTGGATCACGGTGGCGATCCCCATCGGCGCCACCTCCCTGCTCCCCGCGGTGCTGTTCCCCACCCTGGCGCACTGACCGAGATCACCTCCAACACCGCCACCACGGCCGTGCTCCTGCCGGTGATCGCCACCGCCGCGGTGGAGTCGGGGCTGAATCCCCTGCTCCTCATGGCCCCGGCCACCATCGCGGCCTCCTCGGCCTTCATGCTGCCGGTGGCCACCCCGCCCAACGCGGTGGTCTTCTCCAGCCGGCTGGTGCCCATGCTCACCATGGCCCGGGTGGGGATCTGGCTGAACCTCATGACGGCGGCCCTGATCACGGTGGTCTTCCAGCTCTGGGCGCGGCGAGTCTGGCAGATCGGGTCCGGGCTTCCCGATTGGGCGGGTGGCTGATCCGAGGCCGCCGGCCGACTAGAATGGCGCCATGCCCGACCCGCCTCGAAGCCCCGCCGGACTGCTGCTGGCGCTGGCCGTCCTGCTGGGGGCCTGCTCGCCACCCGAGCGCCCCGGCGAGGCGCCCCGGCACGTGCTCCTGGTCACGGTCCAGTCCATGCGCCCCGACCACATGTCGACCTACCTCTACGGTCGGCCGACCACCTCCTGGCAGGTGACCCCCCAGCAGCGCGCCGACGGTCGGGCCCTGTCGCTGGACGACCTGGCGGTGCAGGGCGTGCTCTTCGCCCACGCCTTCGCGCCCGCGCCCAGCGGACCGCCCTCCCTGGCCTCCCTGCTGACCGGCCGCTCCCCGCTCGAGCACGGCGTGCTGGACTCCGAGACCCCGCTCCCCCCCGATGAGCGCACCCTGGCCGAGTGCTTCTCCGACGCCGGCTTCGTCACCGCCGCCTTCGTCAGCGGCGAGCTCGGGTTGCTGGGGGGCTACGACCAGGGCTTCGAGACCTGGGAGGTCGCCGGCTCCGACCGCCAGCTCCTGGGACGGGTGCTGAGGTGGCAGGACGAGCAGGACTTCGGCGACGAGAAGCCCCGCTTCACCTGGATCCACCTCAGCGGCTCGAGCGCGCCCTATCGCCCCGAGTCGTACATGGAGCGGCCCGACGACCCGAGCTCGAAGGACTGGACGGCGCTGTTCGCCGACCCCGCCTACGCGGGCGGGGCCGAGGGCTCCCTCGAGCTCCTGGCCTCCGTCGAGGGGAGGCCGGAGGCCCTCGAGCCCGCCGACCTCGAGCACCTCGTCGATCTCTACGACGCCGATCTGGCCGAGACGGCCGCCGCCGTGCGCAAGCTGCTCTCGTACTTCACCACCTCGACCGCACCCGCGGGGGTGTGGGAGGACACGCTCTTCGTCTTCGCCGGCCTGCACGGTGAGGAGCTCTTCGAGCACGGCCGCTTCGGTCATGGTGAGGCGCTGTGCGACAGCACCCTGTGGGTACCGCTCTTCCTGCGCCACCCGGGCTCGCTCACCGGCTCGCGCATCCTGGCGGAGGTGGTCGAGCTGGCGGACGTCGCGCCCACCCTGCTCGAGTGGTTCCACGTCGAGGCCGAGGGGAGGCGGTCGGGCCGCAGCCTGCTGGCGCTCACCGACTCCTACGTGAAGCGCGAGTTCGACTCCCGCCCGGCCCTCTCGTGCCTGGGCGAGGATCGCTTCAGCCTGCGGACGCCCGCCTGGCGAGCCACCTGGAAGGCGGCCTACGGCGGAGATTCGGGGGGAGGTTCCCTGTCCGGCGGGGTGTCCGAGCAGCGCCCGGACGCCTTCGGTGGGCGACATCGCGCCGCGCCGGGCGAGACCGACAGGGGCCGGCTCGCCGGAGAGCTGTCGAGCCACCTCGAGCGCTTCGACATCCGCGAGGACCACCCCCTCGCGAAGGTCGAGGCCTGGACCTGGAAGGTGCCCCTGGACGCACAGGACCGCTAGGCGAGGGACCGCCGTGATCCCCATCGACGCGCAGGGGGAGGGCAGGGGGCGAGGGATCCCGAGGGGGTCAGCGCTCCTCTTCGCCGCGCTCTCGGCCCTCGCCGGGCTGGCCGCCATGGGCGCGCTCCCGGGTGCGCTCCTGGCGCCCTGCGCCGCGCCGGTGGTCCTCCTCGGCGCGGGGCTTCCGATCCTGCTCCCCTGGCTGCGGGCCGAGCCCTGTCCGCTGAAGATCGCGGTGCTGGCGGCCCTTCTGTCGCCGCCGCTCTTCGGGGCGATCCACCTCCTCCTTCGCATCGCCCTGTCGCCCGATCCGGCCCTGGCCGCGACCTTCGGCGCGATCCTCCTCCTGCAGCCCCTGGCGCTCCTGCGCCGGGATCGCCTGGCGCGGCCCGGCCGGGCCGCCTGGATCGCGCTGGGGGCGGGGCTCGCGTGCGCCGCGCTGGTGGGCCTCCTGCTCCTCTCGGGCAACGTCGTCCGCCTCGACGGCGAGCTCTTCGGCCGCTGCGCCCTGGCCCTGGCGATCGACCGGGGCGTGCCCCCGACGAGCCCCCTCCTGGCCGGCGCGGCCTGGACCGAGCCGTGGCTCTACGAGGGTGTGGCGGTCGGGCTGATGCGCGCGCTGCGCAGCTCTCCCAGCGAGGCCTTCGCCCTGCTCAACGCCTGGGCCGCTCTCCTGCTGCCGCTTCTGCTGTTCCTGCTGGCCGCCTGCCTCTGGCGCGACGGTCGCCGCGGCCTCCTCGCCATCCCCCTGGGAGTCCTGGGGGGCAGCGCCCTCGGCGGGCTGGCGTGGCTGGCTCGGGGATTCGAGAGCTCCCCCGTCCGCGGACTGGACGAGCTCGCGCGCGCGCTCGAGCCCGGCCGTCCGATCGCCGGGGTGGGCCTCGATCCCGCCCTGGACGGTCTGGCGACCATCGGGCCGGGCGCGATCGCGATGGTCGTCCTGGTCGGGGCCTGGCTCTGCGCCGCCCACGCCCTGGCGCGGACCGGCCCGGGCTGGGCGGGGACGTGCGGGATCCTGCACGCCGTCGCCCTCCTGATCGAGCCCGGACCGGCCCTGGCCTCGCTCCTGGCCGCGGCCGCTGCGGCCCTGCTCCTGCCGGGACGGGCCGAGGCACGGCCGCGGCTGCTCCTCGCCCTGGCGTCGACCGGGATCCCCGCGCTGCTGCTGCTCAGGGGGATGTTGGGGGACACCCTGGGGATGGAGCGCACCTGGGATCCGTCGCTGGCCCTCCCGGCCGTGGCCTCGGCCACCCTGCTGGCGATCGCCGCCGGCCTGGCGCTCGTCGGCCCCTCCCGGGATCAGGAGCCGGCGGACGAGCGCGCCGGCCGGCGGTCCGTGCTCCTGCTGCTCCTCCTCGCGGCCCTCATGGGCGCGGCCCTGCCCGCGATCCTCCCGGACCTCTCGGGCCCGATGCCCTCCTCGCTGCCTCCCCTGGCCCTGGGCGTCCTGGCGGCGGGCGGCCTCGTCGACGCCCTCGGAGCGGGCGGGGCGCGGCGGGCCGGCGCGGCCGCGCTCGCGCTCTCCCTGGTCCTGGGGATCGGCGCTCACGCATACGGGAGCCTGCGCGCGCGGCTCGCCCTGGCGCGGGAGAGCTGGCCCCTGATCGAGGAGCCGCTGGCGATCCTGCCGGCCGAGGTGCCGGGCGAGGTGGAGGAGGCGCGGGACCTGCGCCGGACCATGGAGTGGCTGCGGCGCGAGCTGCCCTTCCGCGACCGGGATCCGGTCCTGCTCGTGAATCCCCGGCCCGCCGGCGAGGAGGTCTTCCGCGAGCGGGTGGGCTTCCACCCGGCGGCGGTCTTCGCCGCCCTCGACCTGTGGAGCGAGGCGGATCCGAAGCGGGCCGGCGGCGAGCGGAGGCAGCCCCGCTGGAGCGCCATGGAGGCCATCTACCGGGACGAGCGGGACTTCGATCCCGGTCTGATGATCGAGCTGGATCGCCTGGGGCGCCCCGGCATCGCCATGGTGTGCCGCGCCGACCGGCGCGACCGGCCGTGGCTGGAGTACAAGTTCGGCCCCCGGGGGTTCCGGGTGCTCAAGGTGATCGGCTCGGTGGCCCTCTTCGCGTGGCCCGCCGAGGTGGTTGCCAGCGTGCCCGAGGCCGAGCGCGCCTTCCCCGAGCACCACTTCCCGAGGAGGGACCGCGAGCCCGTCTACGGCAGGGAGGAGAAGCGATGAGCGCCCACGTTCGTCAGGCGGCGGTGAGGGGGCCGGACCGTCGGCTCGGCTGGTCGGTGTTCCTGATCCTGCTCGGGGTGTACACCGCGACCTTCTGCGGTCTGCCCGACAACCCCGACGCCGAGGTCGAGTTCCAGACCACCAGCGCCCTGGCGCGGCGGGGGAGCCTGGCCCTGGGCGGGACCCCCGAGGCCGAAGCGATCATCGAGCGGGGCTACCACGTGAGGCGCGTCGGCGAGGGCGAGGACACCCGCGCCTACTCCTGGCACGGCGTGGGCCAGGCCGCGGCGGCGGTGCCCCTCTACGGCCTCGGCCGCCTCTACGCCTGGGTCGCGCGCACCACCGAGGAGCGCCACTCGGCCTCGACGCACATGGGCGTCCATCCGAGCGAGTACTACCCCCACCTGCTCGTCGGCTGGCGCAATCCCCTCCTGGGCGCTCTGACCGGGCTACTGATTGCCCTCACGGCGCGGCGGCTGGGAGTGGGGCGGAGGCCGGCCTGGATCGCGGCCATGGCCTATGGCCTGACCACCTTCGCCTGGCCGCAGGCCCGCTCCAGCCTCAGCGACGTCCAGGCCGCGTTCTTCCTGTTCCTCGCCTTCCACGTCGCGGTCATGGCCCACGAGGAGATGGAGCGGAGGAGGCCGCCGCGGCTCCTCCTGTGGGCCGGCTTCGGCTGCGCCCTGGGGGCGGCGCTCCTCACGCGCCTGGCCGTGGCCCCGGCGGTGGCCGTGGTCTTCGCCTGCGGCCTGCTCGCGCTGGTGCGCGGGTGGCGGGACGCGAGGGCCTTCCTGGCGCGCACCAGCCCGGTGCGAAGGACCCTCCTGCCGCGCGCGATCCTCGCCGCCACCCTTCCCCTGCTGCTCTCTGCGGGCGCCATCCTGTGGCTCGACTGGGTGCGCTTCGGCGACGCCCTGGAGACGGGCTACGGGGAGCCCCTGGGCTCGGGGACCTTCTTCGCCGGCTCGCTCCTCGAGGGGCTGGCCGGCCTCCTCCTCTCTCCCGGTCGAGGGCTCCTCTGGATGGCGCCGCTCGTCGTGCTCGCGCCCTGGGGCCTGTGGCGGGTCCGGCGCGGCGGCGAGCACCTGTGGCTCCTGGCCCTGGCGGGCGTCGGCCTGGCCGTCCTGCTGCCCGCGGCGAAGCTCTCGGGCTGGCACGGCGGCCACACCTTCGGGCCGCGCTACGTCCTGCCGCTCCTGCCCTTCCTGTGGGTGGGGGTCGCCCTGGCCCTGGACCAGCTCCACGCTCGCGGCCCGCAGCGCCTCGCGATCGGCGCCCTGCTCCTCCTGGGCCTGCTGGTCCAGCTCCCGGCCAGCCTGGTGGACCACACGACCCACCAGGACCTGGCGCTGCAGGCCGCGAGGATCGAGTGGCCCGATGCAGAGGGGGGAGAGGGGGGCGAGGGCGCGGACCCGGCCACCGAGGAGGAGGCGCGCTTCCACCGGATCCAGTGGGACTGGCGCTTCGCCGCGCCCTGGGCTCACTGGCGCATCCTGCGGCACCGACTGGCCCACGGGGAGGAGGAGCGCGAGGTGTTCGACTCCGGGCGGATCTTCTTCCAGCGGGTCCACCGGGACCTCGTACCCGCCCACGAGCGCGAGAAGGGCTACCGCCACCTCGCGTGGGTGGACCTCACCGAGCGGCTGGGCGGGCCGGGGTGGCTGGGGTGGCTCACCTCCCTCTTGATGGTGGTGGTGGGGGTGTTCCAGGCCGCCCAGGGCCTGCGACGGGACGCGGCGTAGGCCGGGCTCAAGGAAGCCCGCCATCCGCCCGATCTTCGAGCGGAGCCTCCGCCGCCGTGAGATCGATCCTCGCCCTCGTCCCTCCCGCCCTCGCCCTCCTGATGGTGGGCGGGGTGGCCCCCGCCGGACCCGCCCCCGGGTGGCGCCGCGTCGAGCACTTCCGGCTCGAGCTGGCGGGCGGTGCCGGGGAGGGCTCCGGTCCGGCCACCGCCGAGGTGGTGGGCGCCGCCTCGCTGCGGTGTCGCGCGCGCGCGGGCGAGCTCCAGCTCGAGTGGCAGATCGACCTGTTCGGCGCCGGCACCCGCGTGCTGCACGTCGAGCGGCACGGACCCGAGGGCAGCACGCTGGTCTGGCGCGAGATGCGGCCCGGCAGCGGGCGGACGCTGACCGCCGCTCGCGAGGGCGGGGAATCCTCCTGGAGGATCACCGAGTGGTCCGGGGGGGAGGCGGCGCGCGGGGAGGTGAGCGCGGCCGGCGTCGCGGCCCTTCCCCTGGAGCTCCTGGAGATGGCTCGAGGCGGTCCGGACGGGCTCGGCCGCGGGGGGCTCTCCTCCGGCGACTCGCTGAGCCTGTTCGATCCCCTGTCCCGGAGCTTCGAGGCGGTGACGATCCGTACGCGGCCGGCCCCCGACGAGCGCCGGATCGACATCGCGCGCGCGGATGGAAGCCTGGCGGGTCTCTACCGAATCCGCGAGGGCCGGCTGGTGGGCTTCCGGTGGCAGAACGGGCGGCTCTCCGGGGCGTCCGTCTCGAAGGAGGAGTACGAGCGCCTGCGAGAGCGCCCCGGCGAGGCGGCCGAGCCGCCCGGGCGCCAGGGTGTGCCGCCCGGGCGCCAGGGTGTGCCGCCCGGCGCCGGTGGGGCCCCGGGAACCCGGAGGGGCGAGCGCCAGGGCGCTCACGGTCCGGGCTAGCCCTCTCCCAACGTATTCCTCACCCCTGGCTCCAGCCCCGCCGCCGGCCTCGCATGGGGCGGCTCGCCGCGGGGTACCATGGCCCGCTCCCACCGCTGACCGCCGCGGTCTCGGGGCGGGGCGCTTCGAGGCCAAAGAGTGAGAGAAACGCAAGAATCCGACCCGGCGCCCGCCCGCGGGCGCGGGGGAGCGCCCCGCCTTCCCGATCCCGGTGGTGTGGGGTCGGAGGCACGGATATCCTGGCTGCCCTTTTCCAGGCGATGTCCACCCACACCATGACCCGTCCCATCCTCTTCGGTGCCGCCGCGCTCCTCGCGGCGCTCGCCGCCTGTCGCTCGGCCGGGGAGCACCAGCTCGCGGCCGACGACGAGGTCTACGGGATCCTGGAGGAGCGCCGCGCCGAGCTCGTCGCCACGCCCGACGCCTTCTCCATCGATCCCCCTCCCGACAGCCTGCGGGCGCGAATCCTGGCCGGCGAGGTCGAGGAGGTCGGACCCCTCGACGTCCTGACCTGCCTGGAGGTCGCCGCCGAGAGCAACCGCGACTACCAGCGCCAGCGGGAGCAGCTCTACCTGGAGGCCCTCGACCTCACCTTCGAGCGCTACCGCTTCGGCACCCAGCCCTCGGCCATGCTGGGGGCCTTCGTCAGCGGCGAGGGCCGCACGGCGAACACCGCCCAGGCCGACGCCGACCTGGGCCTCTCGCGCCTGCTCGGAACCGGGGCGCAGATCGTGGGGGACATCGGCCTCTCGCTGTTCCGCTCGCTCTCCAGCGGCGACGGCTGGGACGCGGTCAGCCAGGTCTCCCTCTCGATCGCCCAGCCGCTCCTGGGCGGCTCGGGGGCCAAGATCGTGCTGGAGTCGCTGACCCAGGCCGAGCGCAACGTGCTCTACGAGGTGCGCTCCTACGAGCGCTACCGGCGCACCCTGGCGGTGGACGTGGCGGGTCGCCTCTACCGCCTGCTGCAGCAGGCCGACGCGGTCGCGAACCAGCAGGCCAACTTCGCCAGCCTGACCGCCCTGCGGGAGCGCAACGAGGAGCTGGCCCGAGCGGGTCGCCTGAGCGACATCCAGGCCGACCAGGCGCGGCAGGACGAGCTCTCCTCGCGCAACCGCCTGATCGTGGAGCAGCAGCGCTTCGAGGGCCAGATGGACGACTTCAAGCTCTTCCTGGGCCTGCCCATCGAGACTCGCCTGATGCTCGACCCCCAGGTGCTCGACGAGCTGGGCGAGCTGGAGGACCTCGCCATCCCCGAGGAGAAGGCGATCACCATCGGCCTGCGCGAGCGCCTCGACTTCCGGACCGTCCTGGAGCAGGTGGAGGACTCCGAGCGACTGGTGGAGGTGAGGGCCGACGCCCTGCGCGCGACTCTGGACCTCGTGGCCCAGGGGGAAATGACCTCGGCCGAGGGCCAGCCGCTCAGCTTCCCCGGGAGCCAGGCGGACTGGTCGCTCTCCCTGGACCTGGACCTGCCCATCGACCGCCTCTCGGAGCGCAACTCCTACCGCTCGGCCCAGATCTCCCTGCAGGCGGCTCGGCGCGGCGCCAAGGAGCAGGAGGACATCATCCGGGCGGACCTGCGCGACGCCCTGCGCCAGACCCGCGCCGACGGCGAGTCCTGGCGCATCCGGGTGAACGCGGTCACGCTGGCCGAGCGCCGGGTGGAGAGCGCCAACCTCAACCTGGAGGCCGGGCGGGCCACCACCCGGGACGTGCTGGAGGCCCAGGAGTCCCTGCTGGACAACCAGAACGCCGAGACCCAGGCCCTGATCGACTTTCACCTGAGCCGCCTGAACCTGTACCTGGATCTGGAGATCCTGCGCGTCGACCCCTCGGGGATCGACGTGGATCCCGAGCTCTTCGCCGAACTGGCCGAGGAGGATTGAATGGCACGTAATAGGGGTTTCCCCATCGGCCGCGTCCTGGCAATGGCGATCGTCGCCGCGGCACTCATCTGGTACGGGAACGGCCGCTGGTACAACCAGAACGCCGTGGATGAGATCCGCGGCGTGGCCGTGCGGCGCGGCCCCCTGCGCATCAGCGTGGTCGAGCGCGGCAACCTGAAGGCCGCCGACAGCGTGGTTCTCAAGAGCGAGATCGAGGGCCGCGCCACCATCCTGTTCCTGATCGACGAGGGGACCTACGTCGAGGAGGGGCAGAAGGTCTGCGAGCTGGACGTGACCGAGCTCATCGACCGTCGATTCCAGCGCGAGATCTCGGAGCGCAACGCCCACGCGAGCTTCGTCAAGTCGCAGCAGGCCTACGAGATCCAGAAGAGCCAGAACGAGAGCGACATCGCCAAAGCCGAGCAGAACCTGGAGTTCGCAGGCAGCGACCTCCAGCAGTACGTGGAGGCCACCCAGCCGCTGGAGGAGAAGAAGGCCCAGGAGGACCTGGCCCTGGCGGAGGGGGAGTTCCAGCGCGCCAAGGACACCCTGAAGTGGACCGAGAAGCTGGCCGAGAAGGGCATCGTGACCCAGATGGAGCTGGATGCCGACAGGCTGAGCCTGCTGGCCACCGAGTCCCGGCTGGACCAGCGCAGGCGCGAGCTCGAGGCCATGCGCGAGTACGACTTCGTCAAGAACAAGAAGGAGCTGGAGGCCAACCTGGAGGAGGCCGAGCGCGAGCTGGCGCGGGTCAACCTGCAGGCCATGGCGCGCATCGTGGACTACGAGGCGGCGCTGGAGACCGACGAGGCCAAGTGGAACCTCGAGAAGGACGAGCTGCAGAAGCTCGACCAGCAGATCGACAAGGCCGTCATGCTGGCCCCCAGGGCCGGCATGGTGGTGTACGCCAAGGAGGAGGGCCGCCACCGCTGGGGCGGGGGCGAGCCCATCGAGGTGGGCACCGAGGTCCACGAGCGCCAGGAGATCATCACCATCCCCAACACCGGCGGGATGATCGCCGAGGCCAGCCTGCACGAGTCGGTCCTCAAACAGGTCGAGCCGGGCCTGCCCTGCACCATTCAGGTGGACGCCCTGCCCGGGCGCGAGTTCCAGGGCTGGGTGGACTTCGTGGCCATGCTGGCCGACCAGAACAGCTGGTTCGCCAACCCCAACGTGCGGCTGTACCGCACCCGGGTCAGGATCCAGGACGCGATCGAGGAGATGCGGCCGGGCATGTCCTGCAGCATCGAGATCCTGGTGGAGGACATCGAGGACACGCTCTTCGTGCCGGCGCAGTCGATCTTCCGCGACGGCGGCGCCAACGTCTGCTTCGTGGCCAACGGTTCGGCCGACCACCAGCGCGTGGTGGAGGTGGGGCGCTACAACGACAAGTGGATCCAGGTCCTGGGCGGGCTCGAGGAGGGCGAGGTGGTGCTCCTCGCCGCCCCGCCGGACTTCGTCCCCCAGGCCGCGCCCGAGCAGAATGGCGAGTTCCCCGAGGCGGTGCCAGGCGCGCCGCCCGGGCAGCCCGCGGGCATGTCGCAGGAGAGGCCAGCGGGAATGCCGGAGCGCGGGGCGGGCGACGTGGGCGGGCGCGGGATGCCGGGCAGGTCCGGCGGGGAGCTCCCCGAGGGCGCGGGCCGCCAGTTCACCGAGGAGGAGATCCAGCAGTTCAGCGAGCGCATGGGCCGCGAGTTCACCGAGGAGGAGATCGAGAGGTTCCGCGAGCTCCGCGCCCGCCGTCAGGCCGGCGAGGGCGGGCAGGGCGGCGGGATGCCCGGGCGCGGAGGGGGCGCGGGCAAGGCACCCGGAGGCGGACGGTCCCCGCGGGGCGGCGGGCAGCCCCGCGGCGGCGGGGAGGACTCCCGGGACGCGGGCGGCGCTCCGGAGCCGCCCGACGACGGCTCGGATTCCTGAGGGGGCGCGGCGTCATGAGCGAGACCGTGGCCGAGCTGCGCGACGTCAGCCGCATCTACCAGATGGGCGACAACCGGGTCGTGGCCCTGGAGAACATCGACATCGACTTCCGGCAGGGCGAGTACTGGGCGGTCATGGGCAGCTCGGGCAGCGGCAAGTCCACCCTGCTCAACATCCTGGGCTGCATCGACCGGCCCAGCGGGGGGGAGTACACCATCCGCGGACGGGCCCTCAGCGGGCTCGACGACGACGAGCTCTCCGAGATGCGCAGCCTGCACCTGGGCTTCGTGTTCCAGTCCTACAACCTGATCCCGCAGCTCAACGTGATGGAGAACATCCTGGTGCCGCTCTCGTACCAGGACGACCCGCCGGACAACGGCGAGGAGCGCGCCGAGGCCCTGGCCGAGCGCGTCGGCCTGGCCGACCGCCTCCACCACCGGCCGCTGGAGCTCTCCGGAGGCCAGCAGCAGCGGGTCGCCATCGCCCGCGCCCTGGTCAACGACCCGGCCCTGATCCTGGCGGACGAGGCCACCGGAAACCTGGACAGCACGACCACGGCCGAGATCCTCGACCTCTTCGACGACCTGCACGCGGAGGGCAAGACCATCGTGCTGGTCACCCACGAGGCGAGCATCGGCGAGCGCGCCGGGTGCCTGCTGCGGCTCAAGGACGGCCAGATCGAGGAGGCCCGTCGCCCCGGAGGGGGAGGCCGCGCGTGAGGCAGCAGCCGCTCCTGAGGGCCTTCCGCATCGGCGTGCAGAGCCTGCTGCTGCACAAGCTGAGGAGCCTCCTGACCACCCTGGGGGTGCTCTTCGGCACCAGCAGCGTGATCGCCATGCTGGCCATCGGCGAGGGGGCCAGCGAGGAGGCCCAGGAACAGATCCGCCGCCTGGGCAGCCTGAACGTCATCCTGCGCAGCATCAAGCCGCCCGAGGACTTCAACACCGGGAACCAGCAGTCGCGGGTGATCAGCTACGGCCTCACCTACGCCGACATGGAGCGCGTCCAGCAGACCTTCCCGGCGGTCCGCCGGGTGGTGCCGGTGCGGGAGCTGCCCGAGGAGGTGCGCCGTGAGGAGCGCGTGCTCATGCCCCGGGTCCTGGGGACCCTGCCGGTGTACGCGGAGGTGACCGGCCGCGAGGTCCTGCCCGGCGGGCGCTTCCTGTCCGACGCCGATCACGACCGGGTGGCCAACGTGTGCGTGCTGGGCTACGAGGTGGCCCGCTACCTCTTCCCCGTGCAGGACGCGCTCGGCCAGCGGGTCAAGATCGGAGGCGACTACTACACCGCGGTGGGGATTCTGCCGCCGCGCGTGCGGCAGTCCAGCGACGCCGCCCAGCCCGGCGAGGAGACCACCGCCGAGGTCTTCATCCCCCTGGAGACCGCGCGCAAGTGGTACGGCAACATGCAGGTCAAGATGCGCTCCGGCAGCCAGGAGATGGAGGAGATCGAGCTGCACGAGCTGGTGATCGAGGTGGACGCGGCCGAGCACGTCCCCCTGGTGGCCGACGCGTCGCGCGAGATGCTGCGGCGCAGCCACGACCAGAGCGACTACGAGATCGTGGTCCCCCTGGAGCTCCTGGAGAAGGCACGGAGGACCAAGCGCATCTTCAACATCGTGCTGGGCTCCATCGCCGGGATCAGCCTGCTGGTGGGGGGCATCGGCATCATGAACGTGATGCTGGCCACGGTGACCGAGCGCACGCGGGAGATCGGTATCCGCCGGGCCCTGGGGGCCAAGCGCCGCCACATCGTGACCCAGTTCCTGGTGGAGACGATCACCCTCTCGGTGGGGGGCGGCCTCCTCGGGGTGGCCCTGGGTCTGGCCATCCCCATCGCGGTGGAGCACTTCGCCGAGATGCGGACCATCGTGACCCCGGCCGCGCCGCTCCTGGCCTTCGGGATCTCAGCGGCGGTGGGGATCATCTTCGGGCTGTACCCGGCCTGGCGGGCGGCGGCCATGGACCCGGTGGAAGCCCTGCGGCACGAGTAGGGGGCCCTCGGTGCCACGGGTATCGAGGAGACATCTGTCAGGGGGCAGATTCGACGATCCCGGCGTCCGACCTCATAGCCCCGGCGCCCGCAGGGCCAGGGCCTCCGCCAGGTGGCGCGCGTCGACGCGATCCCTCCCCTCCATGTCCGCGGCCGTGCGCGCCACCCGGCGCACGGACTGGACGGCGCGGGCCGAGAGGCTCCGCAGGCGCGCGGCGCGCTCGAGCAGCACCCGCGACTCCCCGTCGAGCGCGGCCGCGCGGTCCAGCTCCTCCCCGCCCAGGCCCGCGTTGAGGAGCGGACCCTGGCGCGCGGTCATCCGCTCCTGCGCGGCCTGCACCCGGCGGCGGAGCTCCCTCCCCGAGCTGCGCCCGGATGGCCGAGGCTCGCCGCGCGGCGCGAGCTCCTCCAGCGCCGGGCAGGCCAGCTCCACCCGCAGATCGATGCGATCGAGGAGCGGCCCCGAGATGCGCCGGCGGTAGCGCTCCACGTGGAAGGGTGGACAGCGGCAGGGGACGCGGGGATGTCCCCGGTACCCGCAGGGGCAGGGATTCATGGCCGCGATGAGCTGGAAGCGCGCGGGGAGCTCGAGCTGGCGGCCGGCGCGGCTGATGCAGACCGAACCCGCCTCCAGGGGCTGCCGCAGGGCCTCGAGCACCTCGCGCCGGAACTCGGGCAGCTCGTCGAGGAAGAGCACTCCGCCGTGGGCCAGGGTCACCTCGCCGGGGCCCGGCGGCGAGCCGCCTCCCACCAGGCCGGCGTAGCTCACCGTGTGGTGAGGCGCGCGGAAGGGGCGGACGCTCGCCAGCCCGCCGGGCCACCGGCCGCTGGCCGAGAGAACGCGGGTGATCTCGAGCCGCTCGGGGAGATCCGGCGGCGGCAGGAGGCTCCCCAGGCAGCGGGCCAGCATGGACTTCCCGATGCCCGGAGCGCCGATCAGGAGGAGCCCGTGCCCACCCGCGGCCGCGATCGCCAGGGCCAGCTTGGCCTCCTCCTGCCCCCGCACGCGATCCAGGGGCTCCTCGCCGGCCGGCTCGACCGGCGGCAGCTCGCGCGGCCGGGCTCTCGGGAGCCGCCCCTCCGGGTCGGTCAGGTGCCGGACGACCTCCTCCAGCCGGGCGGCCGCGTGTGCCCGAACTCCCGGCACGCAGGCCGCCTCCTCGGCCGTGGCGGTCGACGCGATCACGCGCCGGACCCCGATCTCCCGCGCCGCCAGGGTCGCGGCCAGGCCTCCGGGCACCGCGTGGAGCCGGCCGTCGATGCCCACCTCACCGAGGAGCAGGACCCCCTCGAGCTCCCGCGGGTCGAAGTGGCCGGCGGCCGCGGCCGAGCACAGGGCCAGGGCCAGGTCCAGGATCTCCCCGGACTTGCGCCGCGCCGCGGGCACCAGGTTCAGGAAGAGGGTCCCGCTGGTGATCGCCAGGCGCGTGGCCTTGAGGGCGCACAGGAGCCGCCCCCGGCTCTCGCGGATCACCGCGTCCGGCAGGCCGGTGATCTGGACCTCGGTGCGCTCGGCCTCCCGGGGCTCGAAGCGAGCCTCGACCGTCACCAGCTCCGCCCCGGTTCCCACCAGGGAGGCCCCCAGCCCGCGTACCGCGTCCACGCCGGGGAGACGCTCGCCGGAGCCGGCGGTTGCGGGGAATCTCCCGCCCTCGCGGGGTTGGTCGCCGGTCTCCTCGAGGAGACCTTCAGGCCTTCTCAGTCACAGATCGTGAACGCCAGCGCGTCGGAGAGCCCGGTGGTGCTGGGGCTCGCGGGATCGCGGTACCAGTACTGGCAGTAGGTCCGCACGCCGGCCACCAGGTTCGCGTCCAGCCCGAGCTGGATCCACAGGTTCATGTCGAAGGTGAAGAAGCCCGAGCAGTTGTTGGGCGGCGGATCCCCGCCCGAGCTCTGCACCGGCGTGCGCTTGAGCGGGGGCTTGGCGCACAGGGTGCCGCCCTGGAAGGGCATGGCCAGGGACTGCAGGCCGTAGAACAGGATCCCGTTCTTGTTGTTGATCACCTCGCGGGCGTCGATCAGGAAGGACTGCGGGAAGCTGGCGCTGGGGATGCCGGTCCCGGAGATCCGGGGCGTGCAGCCCAGGCTGTTCACCTTGGAGGTGCAGTAGACCGCCATGTCGCTGCAGCCGCCGGCGAACAGGGTGGCGCTGCCCGAGTCGGCGCCGTTGTCGTCGTCTTCGGGGGCGCCCACCAGGAGGTCGTCGAAGCCGTCCCCGTTGGCGTCTCCGACCCCCGCGACGCTGGCGCCGAAGGCGTCGTAGGGGCTGCCTCCCGGGTAGGTCCGGAGCAGGCCGCCGGTGGCGCCGGAGAAGACGTGCACCCGGCCCAGGGTCGGTGACCCGAAGACGTCGAAGGGCTCGCCCACCAGGATGTCGTCCCGGCCGTCGGCGTCGAAGTCCCCGGCGCCCGCCACGGCGTTGCCGAAGCCGGTCCCGTTGGACGTCGCCGTCAGGGTGTGGATCAGAGATCCGTCGACGCCCGAGAACACGTAGGCGGCCCCGGGAATCGCTCCCCCCCCGGGCACGCGCGTGCCGATGACGAAGTCCGGCACGCTGTCCAGGTTGACGAAGCCGGCGCTCGAGACCGAGTGGCCGAGCTGCTCGCCGGTGGCGCCGGCAAAGGGGTACAGCGGGGCGCCGTTCACCCCCAAGAAGACCACCGCCTGGCCCGCCCCGCCCGGCTGGCCGACGAGGAACTCGTCGTGGCCGTCGCTGTCGAGGTCGCCCACGCCCGCCACCGCCCGGCCGAAGAAGCCGAAGGCCGCGGTGCCGCGGATCGTGTGGAGCACCGAGGCGTCGGCGCCCGAGAGCACCTGCACCATGCCGGCCGAGGTGAAGGGGACGTCGTGGAAGGGCGCGCCCACGATCACGTCGTCGAAGCCGTCCCAGTTGACGTCGCCGGCGCCGTCGACGGCGTAGCCGAACTCGTCGCCGCCGGCCACCCCGAGGAAGGTGTGGATGGGGACGCCGTTGAAGCCCGAGAAGACCTGCACCGCTCCGGCGGAGGGTCCGCCGCCGTCGGCCTTGGGAATGCCCACCGCGACGTCCGGCACCAGGTCCCAGTCCACGTCGCCCGCGCCCGCGACCGAGAAGCCCAGCTGGTCTCCCACCACGGCGCCGTTGAAGGTGTGCAGCACCGCCCCGGTCGCCCCCGAGTAGACCCTCACGCTCCCCGCGTCGGCGAAGGAGTTGTCGTCCAGCGGCGCCCCCACGGCGAAGTCGGGGATCCCGTCCCAGTCGACGTTGCCGATGCCGGCCACGCTGCGGCCGAACTCGTCTCCGGCGCCGTCTCCCCGGACGTGGAACAGACCCGACTGGCCGGCCGCGCCAGCCGCCAGGAGGGCGATGAGGAGGGGGGCTGCCAGCAGGGCCGAGGGACGTGTCTTCATGGGGGGACCTCCGCGGAGGGGATGGCGCCGCCGGCTCGGACCCGCCAGGGAGCCGGCGCGGCTCTCATCAGCAACTATTGTACCGCACTCCCGCCGCCCGGGTCGGGTGGAGGGGTAGGCTCTCGTCCATGCGGACTCCCCTTCTCCTTTTGATCCCCCTGGCCCTGGTCGCCTGTCGTTCGATGCCCCCGATCTCGGAGGTCCTCGCCGGGCGGGAGCCGGCCGAGGGCGCCGAGGCGAGGGCCGGCGAGGCGATCGTGCTCTGCGGCCTGCGCCACGACATCGGCACGCCGGTGGTCCTGTGGGACGATCCGGGCGGGTACGACGCCTACCGCACCGATCTCCACTTCGGCGGCGAGGAGCGGCTCGATCGCCCCCGCGGCCTGCGCTACACGCCGGGGCGGGACCCGCTCGAGCGCCGGCCGCGCTTCCAGCAGCCGCCCCGGGAGATCGCCGAGCTGGTGGATCTCTTCGTGGTGCACTACGACGTCTGCGGCACGAGCCGGCGCTGCTTCGAGGTGCTCCACGATCGCCGCGGGCTCTCGGTGCACTTCCTGCTGGATGTCGACGGCACGCTCTACCAGACCCTCGATCTGGCCGATACCGCCTGGCACGCGCGTCAGGTGAATCCGCGCTCGGTGGGGGTGGAGATCGCCAACATCGGCGCGTGGCCGCCGGAGGAGGCGCAGATCCTCGAGAGGTGGTACACGAGCGACGGGACGGGAGCGCGGCTCTCGATCCCGGCGGAGCTGGAGGGCGGGCTGCGCCGGCCGGACTTCACCGGCCGGCCGGCGCGGCCCGAGCCCGTGCGCGGCCGCGCGCAGGGCGCCCTCCTGGTGCAGTACGACTTCACCCCCGAGCAGTACCGCGCCCTGGCGAAGCTCGCCGCCGGCCTGTGCCGCGTCCTGCCCCGGATCGAGCCCGAGGCCCCGCGCGGCGCGGCCGGGCGCGTGCGCGACGGGGTCCTGAGCGAGGCCGAGCAGCTCGCCTTCTCGGGGATCGTCGGCCACCTCCACACCAGCGCCGGCAAGGTCGATCCCGGGCCGGCCTTCGACTGGGAGGGATTCCTGGCCGAGGTGCGGCAGCTCCTGGGCGCGGAATCGCCTCCCTGAGGGCCGCGGCGGGCGGAGCCGCACAGCGCGGCGCTCGGGGGGCGCACACCCGGGGGGCTCTCCGGGCCCCCGGGGCGGCCCCCGGAGCGGTGGCACGGCACTTGTGTAGTGCAGGGCTCGAAGCGCGGGCGGCGGTTCATCCGGAGGCGGGGCTCCTCAAAACCTGTACCGGGCACCACCGTTCGCGCGGAGAGAGCCGCAGGTCGTCGAGGCCGGCCCCTCGTGGGGTCGGCCTCACTCCTTCTCGCCGAGGGCCCGGCGCAGGCTCCCCCCCGAGGCCCGCAGCCGCGCGCGCGCCGCGCCCGGGTCGAGGCCCGCGCGGTGCATGAGGACGGCCAGCTTCACGCGGCCGTCGGCCCGCTCGAGGAGGCTGGCGGCCTCCGGCGCCTCCAGCCCGGTCAGCTCGACGACGATGCGGCGCCCGCGATCGATCAGCTTGGCGCTGCCGCGGGTGTCGAGGTCGACCATCAGGTTGCCGTGGACCTTGCCGAGCCGCGCCATGGTCAGGGTGCTGATCGCGTTCAGCGCCAGCTTGGTGGCCGTGCCCGCCTTGAGCCGCGTGCTGCCGGCGACGACCTCCGCCCCGGTGGGGATGCGGATCGACACCTGCGCTCGATCGGGGGCCTCTTCGCGCGGGACGCAGGCCAGGAAGGCGGTGGCCGCGCCGAGCTCGGCCGCGCGCTCGAGGGCCGCGTGCACGAAGGGGGTGGTCCCGCCGGCGGAGATGCCCAGCACGAGGTCCGGCTCCGCGACCCCGCGCTCGTCCATGGCCGCGCGCCCGTCCTCGGCGCTGTCCTCGGCGCCCTCGATCGAGCGGGTGGCGGCCCGCGGTCCGCCGGCCAGGACGGCTTGCACCTGCTCGGGGGGGCACTGGAAGGTCGGGGGACACTCGGCCGCGTCCAGGGCCGCCAGCCGTCCGCTGGTCCCGGCGCCCACGTAGATCAGCCGGCCCCCCCGCCCCAGGCGCTCGGCGGCCATCTCGATGGTGCGCGCGATCGCCTCGCGAGCCGAGGCCACCGCCGCGGGCACCCGCGCGTCCTCGGCCAGCATGACCTCGAGGGCCGCGGCCGTGGGGAGGCGATCCAGCTCGGCGGAGGCCGGGTTGGGCTGCTCGGTGAGCAGGCGGCTTCGATCCGTGGGCTTGGGGTCCAGAGCTCCCTCCCCGGTGCAGGGCGCCCCCCGGGGACGCCCTTCCCATGCTAACCGGGCGGGAAGGTCGGGAATCCCTTGAAACCGCGGGGCGACGGCAGAGAATCTCGGCCCGGGGATCGGAGGGCGCCACCCGTCTCGCCGGGTGCGGCCTCCGATCCCCGCCCTTTCCGCTCGCACCGCGGTGGGCGCCCCCACCTCTCTCCGACCCGAAAGTAGACGCCCGATGAGCTTCCTCTCCCTGATCCAGGCCGCCGCCGATCCGCCCCCTGAGGCCTCCGAAGAGCCGGCGGCCGGCATGATCAGCAAGTACATGGACGATCCCTCCCTGATCGTCGCCGACCTGCAGAACTTCGCCGTCGAGTTCGGCCCCAAGGTGCTCGCCGCCGTGGCGGTCCTGCTCATCGGGCTGTGGATCTCCAAGATGGTCACCAAGGGCCTGCGCAAGGCCCTGACCAAGGCGCGGGTGGACGAGACCCTGGCCAACTTCCTGGGCAACCTGGCCTACATGGTCCTGGCCACGATCGTGGCCGTCTCGGCGGTCCAGTCCCTGGGCGTCCCCACGACCTCCTTCGTGGCCATCATCGGCGCCGCCGGCCTGGCGGTGGGCTTCGCCCTGCAGGGCTCCCTGGGCAACTTCGCCGCGGGCGTCATGATCATGCTCTTCCGGCCCTTCAAGGTCGGCGACTGGATCGAGGCCGCCGGACACTCCGGCTCGGTCGAGGAGATCCAGGTCTTCATGACCCTCATGAAGACCGGCGACAACAAGCGGATCATCCTGCCCAACTCGGAGGTCACCGGGGGGAGCATCGTCAACTACTCCACCAAGGAGACCCGCCGGATCGACCTCGAGATCGGCATCGGCTACGGCGACGACATCCAGAAGGCCCGCGAGGTGCTCGCGCGCATCATGAAGGAGGAGTCGCGCGTCCTCGGGACCCCCGAGACCACCATCGCCGTGGCGGCCCTGGGCGACAACAGCGTGAACTTCGTCGTGCGCCCGTGGGTGAAGGGCGGCGAGTACTGGCCGACGCGCTTCGACCTGATGGAGAAGATCAAGGTCGAGTTCGACCGCGAGGGGATCAGCTTCCCCTTCCCGCAGCGCGACGTGCACCTGTACCCGCAGGCGCCGATCGGCGAGGTGGCCTCGGCCAGCTAGCTTCCGCGCCGCGCGAACATCGGCCGGCGGCGGAGCCTCTCCCGTCCCGGACGAAGAGAAAGCCGGAGGCGCACCCACCCTGCCTGAAACAGGCGCGCCCCCGGCGAGGTTGCTCGAGAATCAGCGACCGCCGCGAGTGGACGGCGCCGGGGCCGGCCGGCTCTCGCGCGCCCACTCGTGCTCGTTCTCCTTCCACCACTTCAGCCAGGCGCGATCGGTGCTCCCCGGCTTCTCCCCGGTGAGCTGTTCGAGGGAGCGGCGGATGCTCCCGCCCAGCACGACGCGCTGCCAGTGGATGCCGTGGACGCGCACGTCGAGCACCGTGCCCTCGCCCTGAACCCGCACCACGGGGTCGGCGATGGAGGCCGCCTGTGCGATCTCGACGTCGAAGTCGGCCACGTAGGCGATCTGCCGCCCGATGAAGATATTGGCGGCCGGGGAGGCGGCGGCGACCCCGGGCGAGGCCGCCCCCAGGGCGGCGAGCCGACTCATCAGCGGCTGGACCGCGGCCGGAAAGCCCATCATCCCCAGGGCCTCGGCCGCGTTGGCGGCCACCTGCGGGTACTCGCTTTCGAGGGCGCGGAGGGCGGGCAAGATGACCCCCTCCTGGCCCACGTCGCGCAGCGCGCGGCAGGCCTCGGCGCGCACCTCCCTGGATCCGTCGAGGATCGAGCGGGAGGTCAGGGCCGGGAGCTCCTCCCCGGGCAGGGTCCGTCGCAGGGCCAGGGCCGCGAAGCCGCGCAGGCCGTGGGAGGGCGCGAGTAGCGCCTCGGCGAGCGTGGTGCGCAGGACCGGCGCATCGCAGCGCCGCTGCAGGCACCGGATCGCGATCTCCCGGACCGAGGGCGTCGCGACCGTCCCCAGCTCGAGCAGGCGCTTCCGCGCCTCGGCGTCCAGAGGGCTGCCACCCCGCGGGACTCCGGGGAGGAGGACGCCCGGCTCCCAGCGGGCCAGCAGCTCGAGGGCGCGCGCCTGATCCGGATCGATCCCCAGAATCTGGTCGAGCTCCCCGAACGCCTCCTCGCGCAGGCCCTCGCGCATCATCCACTCCACCAGGGCGCAGCGCCTGGCGAGGTCGTCAGGCTCGAGCTCGCGCCGCAGCGCCCGGACCTGGCTCTCCAGGCCCTTCTCGCTCACCGCTCGCTCGACGCTCCCACTCGGGAGGGCCACCCATTCGCCCTGCGACTGCCTCTGCACCTCCCAGGAGGTTCCGCTCCAGCGGCAACGGACGCGCAGCAGCCGGCCATCGGCCAGGTGCAGGACCCGGCGCTGCGGGCGGCTCCGGTCGTCGGCCTCGGCGCCGGGAGTGCCCTCCCGACCGGGCTCCTGGGGCCCCACCGTCGGAAGGGCCACCTCCGACGGCTCGACGACCCCAGCCGCTCCGGCGGATCCCGCCAGGCCCGCCAGGAGGAGGGCGGCGCCGGCGAGTCGGGCGGTCTGGGTGGGTCGGGTTCGGGATTCGCTCATGGCGGGAAGGGGGCGACCCGCGCGGTCGCGTTGAGAGGTTCTCTTCGTCCCCTGATCCGCACGATCCGTGCCACGATCGACGGATCGGTCCACGGGCCCTCACGGTGGCTTCCGGGGACGGGGCGGCCCCCTCCGACCGTGCGAGAAGGCACTAAGCGCCCTCCGGGTGTCCTTCCGCGAGGACACGCGCGGGTCAATCCGGGGCGAGTTCCAGGGGCCCATCCCGCAGGGTGTGGCTCCACCGGAGGCCCCGGCGGTCCAGCTCGGGGCCCACGGGCACCTCGGCGCCCGAGCTCACCCAGACCTCCTCGGGGGCGCAGCGCCGGAGCAGGTCCGCGAGCAGGGGGGTGTCGGAGCCGTGGTGGGGGATCAGGAGCAGGCTCGCCCGCTCGGGCAGGAGCCCCCCCTCCAGCGCGCGCCGCAGGCCCTCGCCCTCCGCATCGCCGCACAGCACGGCGCACCCTCCCTCCCAGCTCGCGACCAGCGTCCTCGAACCCTCGTTCTCCTCGCTCGCGAGGCCGCGCACGAGATGGAGGCTCACCGGCCCCCGGGAGGCCAGCCCCGTCCGCCCGGGCTCGACGTCGCGCCGGGGGGCGCGCAGAGGAAGGGCGGCCATCAGCCAGGCCGGACACGCGCCCGACCAGCTGCGGGGGGGGTAGCGCTCGACCAGCCAGCCGAGGGCCGACGCGTGGTCCCGGTGGGCGTGGGAGAGGACCACCGCGGGGGCGGACGCCTCCCAGCGCCGCAGGATGGGCGCCAGGGCGCCCCGCGCGACCCCGGGCCGATCCCGCGAGCCGGCGTCGAAGATCCAGCAGGGCTCGCCCGGTGCCCGCAGGACCACGGCCGTCCCGTGGCCGACGTCCAGGGCGGCGAGCTCCACCCCGCTCGGGGCGGGCGTCCAGGGCAGGAGCACCGCGCCCCAGAGCAGGGCCGCCAGGCGGCCCGCGGCGACCCGGCCGGCGAGGGCCGACAGGGTGGCAATGACGGCCGCCAGGAGGAGCCAGTCCGGACGCAGGGGCAGGGGGCACGGCGTGCCTGGCAAGCGATCGAGGAGCTCCAGAGAGCCCGTGAGGGTCCGGCAACCGAGGTCGAAGACGGGCCCGGCCAGCCCCGGGGCCAGGAGCTCGAGCCAGCCGCTGGCGAGCAGCAGGGCGAGCAGGGGCAGGAGCAGCGGGGTGGCCGCCATGCCGACCGGGCTCCACTCGCCGAAGCGGGTCCACAGGACCGGCAGGGTGGTCAGGCTCGCCGCCATGGACGCGGCCAGGCCCGATCCCAGGCCCCGCAGGCAGAGCAGGGCCGGCACCCGGAGCGCGGCCGGGCGCGGACGGCCTCCCCGTCCGATCGGGTCGATCCTCAGGGCCCGCCCTGCGATCGCGAGGAGCGGGCGGCAGCCCAGGATCAACCCCAGGATCGCCAGGTACGAGAGCTGCACGGAGAGGCGGGAGGCCGCCCGGGGGTCGATCAGGCACTCGACCAGGAGCGCCGCGGACCACAGGGAGAGGCCGTCGGGCCGCCGCCCCCCTCGCGGGGAGAGGGGCGCCAGGGCCGTCAGAGCCACGGCGATGCCCGCGCGGGTCACGGGAGCGCTCGCGCCCGCGAGAGGGACGTAGGCGACGAGCAGGATCGCGCGGGCCAGACCCGCCGGCGCCGACCGGAAGCGGCGACCGAGAAGCGCGCGCTGGAGGGCGGCGAGGGGGCCCAGGAGGAGGGCCGCCAGGATGGCCACGTGCAGACCGCTGACGGCCAGCAGGTGCCGCACCCCCGCGCGGGTGAAGAGGTCGCGGTCCGCGGCCGTGAGGCCCGAGCGGTCGCCCACGAGGAGGGCGGCGGCCATGGCCCGCGAGCGGGGCTCGCGCAGGGCGGCCGCGCGCCGCGCGAGCCGCGAGCGCAGGTCGGCGACGAGCCCGGCGCCGGGGACGCGGCGGATGGCGGGAGCCAGGCGGAGGATCTCGTCCGGCCGCACCTCCAGGAAGGCGACCGGAGCCGGGCCGCGGGTCGAGCTCGCTCCACCCCACCGCCTCGGGAGCAGGGGATCGGGGACCGGGCCCCTCGGCCGGAGCACCGCCACAGCGCCCGGGAGCAGGCCGATCAGCTCGCCCGGACGGAGGCTCCCGGGCGGGAGGCGCAGGGCCGGGAGCGCGCGGGCCGGGCCGTCGCCGTCCAGCATCCCGATGGAGCCCCGGACTCCGGAGCCCAGGGGGCGCCACCTTCCGAGGGGACCGCCGCCCGCCTCGAGCGCCGCCATCGCCGCGAGCGGGGTGGCCTCGGCCGGGGTGGGGGCGAGGAGGGCCCGGCCGCAGCCCAGGGCGAAGAGCGCCGCGAGGACCGCCGCCCCGGGCCGGACGCGCGCGGGGGGCCGGGGGCCGGGACGCAGCCGGGCCCCAGCCGCGAACAGGGCGACCGCGGCCGGCCCGATCGCGGACATCCAGCCGCCCCCGCAGCCGGCGAGCCCGCCCAGGCCCAGCGCGACCGCGGCGCGCAGCATCGGCCGCTCGACGGGTCGGCGCTGGGCGGGGGGTGCCGGCGCGGGGCGCTCGGGGCGCTCGTCCACGCCTCCGGGACTGCGGCGGAGCGGTCGCGGTTTCGCCAGCGGGAGGGGAAAGCGCGCGCCCGCGGCGTAGAATCCCGCCGACATGTCCTCCACCCGCGATCGCTCCCACGCCCTCTTCCCCGGGACCTTCGACCCGGTGACCCTCGGCCACCTGGACGTGCTGAAGCGCGCCTCGCGGATCTTCGAGCGGATCACCGTGGCCGTGGCGGTCCACGAGTCCAAGCGCCAGCTCCTGGAGGTGGACGAGCGGCTGGAGCTCCTGCGACGCTCCATCGTCGGCCTCTCCGGAGTGACGATCGCGCGCTTCGACGGGCTGGTGGTCCACGGCTGCGAGGCCTTCGGCGCGAGCGTCATCCTGCGGGGCCTGCGCACCGGGGGCGACTTCGACTACGAGATGCGGATGGCCCACACCAACCGCTCCCTGGCCCCCGAGATCGACACCGTGCTGCTCGCCTGCTCGCCGGGCTTCGCGCACATCTCCAGCACCCTGGTGCGCCAGGTGGCCCGCATGGGCGGCGACCTGGAGGGCTTCGTGCCGCCGCCCGTGGCCGAGCTCCTGCGCCAGCGCTTCGGCCCCTCCGAGGAGACCCCATGAGCCAGCGACGCGTCGTCTCCACCGACTCCGCCCCCTCCGCCATCGGTCCCTACTCCCAGGCGGTGATCGCCGGCGGGCTGGTCCACTGCTCGGGCCAGATCGCCCTCGATCCCCGCAACGGGGAGATGGTCGAGGGCGACGTCACGGCCCAGGCCGAGCGCGCGCTGGCCAACCTGGCCGCCGTGCTGGAGGCCGCCGGCAGCGGGCTGGATCGCGCGCTCAAGTGCACGGTCTACCTGGCGGACATGGCCGACTTCGCGGCCGTCAACGAGGTCTACGCGCGCTACTTCCCCGGCGCCGATCCCCCCGCGCGGGCCTGCGTGGCCGCGCGCACCCTGCCCAGGAACGCGCTGGTCGAGGTCGACTGCGTGGCGCTGGCCTGAGCCGCCGGCCGGTGAGGATGGGCGTGGAGCTCGCGGTCGGCCTCCTGGCGGATCTCCTGCGGCAGGGCCGTCCCGCCGGCGGGATCGAGGAGGAGCTGGCGGGCCTCGACCGCGCCCTCGCGGCCGAGGGCCTGCCGCCCCACCGGGAGCCGGCCGACGGCCCCAGCCGGCGCTGGCGCCTCCTCGACGAGCGCTCGCTGCACTACCTGCGCCGCGCGGCGGTGCACCTGTGGGCCGCCGGGCGCCTCCCCTCGCCGGGGGACGAGGACTCGCTCGCGGATCCCCTGCTCGAGGAGTACTTCGAGCGCTTCGAGGATCCCGACCTGGAGGCCTTCTGGGATCGCGCCCGCGAGGGGCTGGACACGCCCACCTTCGAGCACCTGATGCTCCACTCCGACCGGGAGGGCTGGTACCTGCCCGCGCGCTTCGCGGAGGTGCTCGATCCGGCCCCGGAGATCGGCGCGCCGGGCGAGCTGATCGGCTCGGCGCCCGTGCTCTCCCTGGAGTGCCGGGTACTGGCCCGGGCCCTGGAGCTGCCCGAGGGACTGGATCCCGGATCGGACGAGGTCCGGGAGGCCGCCCGAACCCAGGGTTGCGGCGCCCGGCGCTGGCAGCGCTACGGGATCGAGTCGATGACCTGCCTGCAGCTCGCCCGCGCCGCCTCGGCCTCGGTGGAGCTCGGCTCGGCCCTGCGGATCGTGGGCGATCCGGATCCGGGCCGGCCAGATCCCCCGGAGGGGTCCGCGGAGCCGCCTCGGGCCGATTGACCGGATCGATCGCGCCGGATCCACCCGCGGCTCAGGGGGAGGGGCCTGGGGGGCCGAAAAAGGAGCCGGTCCCGGGGGGCGTTCGTGCTACAAATGCCGAACTCGTCCCAACCCGCCACGGTTCCCCGAGGCGGGCGCCCCCCCGACACTGCGCCACCAACCCCGGCCCCCCGGAACGGCCTGCCCAGCGCCCCGGCCGCGATGCTGTTCAGCTCCCCGGAATTCCTGTTCCTGTTCCTGCCCGTCGTCCTGGGGCTGTACTTCGTCGTGCGGACGGGGCTGCGCAACCTGCTGCTGCTGGTGGCCAGCCTGTTCTTCTACGCCTACGGCGAGAAGGCGATCGTCCTGATCATGCTGGCGTCGATCGCCGCCAACTGGTGCTTCGGCCTCATGGTCGAGCGCACCCGGGAGCGGCCCTCGGCCAAGCTGGTGATCGCCCTGGCGGTGACCTTCAACCTGGGGCTCCTGATCTTCTGGAAGTACGCCAACTTCCTTTGGGACCAGATCGGCGCGGCGTGCACCGGCATGGGCATCGCCGAGAGCTGGCCCCGCATCCAGGTCATCCACCTGCCCATCGGCATCTCCTTCTTCACCTTCCAGGCGATGTGCTACGTCATCGACGTGTACCGCCGGGAGGGGCCGGTGCAGCGCAACCCGATCAACTTCGCGGTCTACATCGCGCTCTTCCCCCAGCTCATCGCGGGGCCCATCGTGCGCTACCGCGACATCGCCGCCCAGCTCCTGAACCGGGTGGTGGACCGCGAGGGCTTCGCCTACGGGGCGCGGCGCTTCGTCATCGGGCTGGGCAAGAAGATGCTGGTGGCCAACGTGGTGGCCGAGACCGCCGACGGGATCTTCGGCACCGCCGCCCAGGCCGGCCTGGCGGCCGAGCAGATGAGCCCCGCGGTCGCCTGGCTGGGGCTGGTCTGCTACACCCTGCAGATCTACTTCGACTTCTCGGCCTACTCGGACATGGCCATCGGCCTGGGGCGCATGCTGGGGTTCCGGTTCCTGGAGAACTTCCGCTTCCCCTACGTGGCCACCTCGATCACCGACTTCTGGCGGCGCTGGCACATCTCGCTCTCCACCTGGTTCCGCGACTACCTGTACATCCCCCTGGGGGGCAGCCGCAAGAGCCGCATCACCACCCTGCGCAACCTGGTGATCGTCTTCTTCCTGTGCGGCCTGTGGCACGGGGCCGCCTGGAGCTTCGTGGTCTGGGGGCTCTTCCACGGCGTCTTCCTGGTGATCGAGCGCCTGGGCCTCAAGAAGCTGATCGAGCGGCTGCGGGTGGTGCGCCACGTCTACGTGATGCTGGTGGCCATGGTCGGCTGGGTCTTCTTCCGCGCCCTGACCCTGGGGCAGGCGGTGGAGTACCTGCGGGTCATGGTGGGCCTGGGCCCGGTGGAGGAGGGCGTCGCCCGCGAGCACCTGGCCCTCTTCCTGGACCCGCTGCTGGCCACCGTCATCCTGGTGGGCTGCGTCTTCTCCACCCCGCTCCTGCCGCGCCTCACGGAGGCCTTCGTGGCGCTGCGCCGGCGCGAGCCGGCCCCCCGCCTGGGCTTCCTGGTGTGGGGCTCCCTGGCGCTGCTCGTCGCCCTGGGCCTCCTGTCGGCCATGCAGCTCGCCTCCAGCTCCTACAACCCCTTCATCTACTTCCGCTTCTGATGGCCAAACCGCTGCAGCCCATCGGCGTGGGTCCCCTGGCGGACTGGATCGCGATCCTGCTCTTCGCGGGGGGGATCTCGGTGCCGCTGCTGCGGAACGCCTTCCTGGGCCCGGAGTCGACCGCCCACAAGGAGCAGCGCCAGGAGGCCCCCATGCCGGCGCTGTCGACCGAGTGGGCCGAGCTGGAGGCCTGGCCGGAGGCCTTCAGCGGCTGGTACGGCGACCACTTCGGCTTCCGCAGCGACCTGATCCGCTGGCACAACCGCATCAAGCTCGAGGGCTTCGGGATCTCGCCCACCAGCGAGGTGGTGCTGGGGAAGGATGGCTGGCTCTTCACCACGGTCCACAAGAGCGTCGAGGTCTTCCGCGGGGTCCTCCCCTTCACCCCAGGCGAGCTGGACGCCTGGAGGACGGTGCTGGAGGACCGCGAGGAGTGGTGCCGGCGGCGCGGGATCCGCTACGTCTTCGCCATCGCGCCCAACAAGAACGCCATCTACCCCGAGATGGTGGACGGGCGCTTCGAGCGCCGCGGCCCGACGCGGATGGACCAGCTGGTCGAGCACCTGGAGGAGCACTCCACGGCGAGCGTGCTGGACCTGCGCCCGGCCCTGATCGCGGCCAAGGAGGGGGGGAGGCCGGAGCAGCCCATCTACTTCCCCCTGGGCACCCACTGGAACAAGCGCGGGGCCCTGGTGGCCTACCGCGAGATCCTGAACCACGTCGCGGGCTGGTTCCCCGAGGCTGCGCCCATCCCCATCGAGGACTTCGGCTTCGAGGAGACGCCGCGCCAGGGGGACACCTGGGCCGAGCGCCTCTACATGGAGGACGTCCTGATCCAGGAGAACGTGGACTGGATCTGGCCGGGCGAGCGCCGCGCCCGCCAGGCGGTGGGCCAGAAGGCCGAGTGGATCACCGAGGTGGACGACCAGCGCCTGCCGCGCGCGGTCATGTTCCACGACTCCTTCGGGGAGATGTTCCGGCCCTTGCTCTCGGAGCACTTCCGGCGCATCGCCTTCTACTGGATCCCCTCCTTCGACACCGCCATCGTCGAGCGCGAGAAGCCCGACGTGGTGATCCAGCTCATGGTCGAGCGGGGCCTGGTCGGCTTCCGGCCGGTGGGCACGCCCCTGGACACGCCCGAGCGCCTGCGGGAGCAGTACCGCGACTCGAGCGAGACCCTGATGACGGTCGGGGGTCGCTTCGGCTCGCGGGCCCTGGTCCCGACCGAGGGCATGCAGATCCGGCCGCCGGAGCAGAAGAACGCGGCCGCCCTCCTCACCTGCCGCAGCGGGCGGGAGGGCTTCCTGCTGCCGGAGCTCGAGATGCCGCAGGACCGCTGGGCGGTGCTCAAGATCATCCTCGACAGCCCCGTCGAGACCACCCTGTGGCTCGAGTTCCAGACCGAGGGCGACCGCAGCTGGTCGCGCCGCCTGCGGGCCGCGCGCCGCCCGCTGGGGAAGGGCACCAACCAGGTCTTCGTGAAGCTCATGGTGCCCGACCTCCACGGCTCCGTGCGGATCCGGCCGGGCGACGTCCCGGGCGCCACCTACACCCTGTGGGGGGTCGAGGCGCGAGCCGTCGCCCGCTAGACTGCCCCCCATGGCAGTCTCGTGCGGCATCGTAGGCCTGCCCAACTGCGGCAAGTCGACCATCTACAACGCCATCACCCGCAGCCAGGCGGATCGGGCCAGCTATCCCTTCAGCACCACCGAGGCCAACCTGGCGGTGGTGGACGTCCCCGATGACCGGCTGGAGGTGATCCACCGCTACATCGAGACCAACAAGGTGGTCCCGGCCAGCCTGCGGGTGGTGGACATCCCCGGGCTGGCGCCGGGGGCCTCGCGGGGCGAGGGGCTGGGGAACCGCTTCCTGGGGCACGTCAAGGAGTCCGACGCCCTCCTGCAGGTGGTGCGCTGCTTCGAGTCGGCCGACGTGGTGGGGGCGGTGGACCCGGCCGAGGACATGCAGGTGCTCGAGCTCGAGCTGGCCATGGCCGACCTGGACACGGTGGGCCGCAACGTCGAGCGCGTCTCCAAGAAGGCCCGCTCGGGCGACCGGCAGTCCCGCTTCGAGCTGGGCGTCTTCGAGCGCGCCCGGGCCATGCTGGAGGAGGGCCAGCTCCCGCGCACGGCGGGGTGGTCGAGGGAGGAGGCGGCGGCCCTGCGGCCGCTCTTCCTGATGACCATGAAGCCCATGCTCTACCTGGCCAACGTGGACGCCGACGACCTGGACGGCCGCTCCGAGCCGGCCCGGGCGGTCGAGGCCCACGCGCTGGAGACCGGCTCCCGCTGGCTGCACATGTGCGGCGATCTGGAGTGCGAGCTGGTGGGCCTCGAGCCGGAGGAGGCCCGCGAGTTCATGGACGAGCTGGGGATGGGCGAGCTGTGCCTGCCGCGGCTCCTGCACGAGACCTACGACCTCCTGGGCCTGCAGACCTTCTTCACCGTCGGGGACATCCAGATCCGCGCCTGGAACATCCGCCGCGGCGACACGGGCCCCAAGGCCGCCGGCGCGGTCCATACCGACTTCGAGAAGGGCTACATCCGCGCCGAGGTCTACTCGGTGGACGACCTGGTCGAGCACGGGAGCGAGGCGGCCATCAAGGCCGCCGGTCGCATGCGCATCGAGGGCCGCGACTACGTCATGCGCGAGGGGGACGTGGCCTTCTTCCTGATCGGGAAGTAGCGAGTGCGGGTCGCGGGCGGCGGGAGGGGCCCGCCTGGGGCGGCTCGGCGCACCCGGAGCCCTCCCAGGCACCTTCTGGACGACCTCGCCCCCGACCCGTGGAGGTCCCCGCCCGCCCCAGCCGGCTCCCGCAGCCTCCAATCCGGCTGCTCCTCGGTGGCTCCCTCCTCGAACGACCCCCTGGAGCGCTTGTTCTCTGCGGAAGAGGGGGCCCGCGGGCGTCGGTCCAACCTGCTCCATGGGGAACTGATGCACATTGACCAAGTCTACGCCCAGTTCATCGATGACTGCCAGTGTCCGTTCGTTCGCACCGAGCGCCGCATACAGCTCGTCGCCGATCAACCGTCGCGGGAATTGGTTCTCGAAGGCGAGTTCGCCGCGCGGCGTCCGGTCGGGCCTTCGGTGGGCGATCGCTTCCTGGACTCTCTGTTCGTGGTTCACTGGCTTCTGCTGGATTGTTCAGACATGGGCTGCCCACTTCTTCGCAGACGGCGAGGAAGTTCTCATTCGGCACGTCCGGGATGATGCCCTGGGGGTGGACACGATGCAGCCGCTGCCGGCGTCCCCTCTCACATGATACGCGACCTCGGCGCGGGCGGGGGCATCTACGCGGAGCTCGCCGCAGGTCAGGTCCTGGTGCTGGAGGAAGGCACCATCGCCTCCAACTTCGTCGATCCCGATGGGGGATCGGGCACCTACCGGGGCGGCGAGGTCTACGTCGAGGGGGACTGCATCCCGCGAAGACGTACGATGCTCGCCGACCGGGTCTCGGGGCGATTCCGCAGGACAGAGCATGGCCCGGTCCCGATCGGATCGATCGAAACCGGGCCGGAAACGCGGACGGTGGCCGGCTCACCCGCTACGGCGGGCCGATGACGACCGTGGTCGTCGGCGAGCTGAGGTGGCACCCCTCCGTCGCGTGCCAGAAGACGGTCTGCATGCGGATCACCGTCCCCAGGGCCTGTCCCTGCTCCGGGGCGAAGACGTGACGGGAGGCCGCTCCGTTCGTCAGGACGCCGATCGGCTGTGGGCTGCCGACCGGCGTGATCACCAACATGCCGTTCAGGGGTATGGGCGTGAGAACGAAGGGGGCGAGGTCGGTGGGGATGCCCTGGTAGAGGTTGTAGACGTCGTTGCTGCCGGTGTCGCTGTAGAAGGTGAACGGGCCGCCCATGGTCAGCTCGTCGACGACCGGAGGGGAGTGGGCCTCGCGGTTGCCCCCGGGCACTATCTGAAATAGGTTGGTGTTGTTGGCGATGCCGCCAGGAGCTCCGCCACCATTGCCGCCGAAACCGCCCTGGAGCCAGTGGCCGAGCCACTGGAGCTGGAAGGGGTTCGCGTTCCACTTGATCTGGAGAGCATCCCCTCCGTTGCCGGCCGCCAGGCTGCCGAGCCCGTGCCCGCCGTCGCCCCCCAGGAGCAGGTCGTTGTTGAGGTTGTTGAGGTTCATCCCCGGGCCGCCAGCCCGGCCGGAGAGGAAGAGGTCCACCTGCATCCTGACGGTTGGGTTGAACACCACGGCCGGAGAGCCGTTGCCGGCGTTGGCGCCGCCGGCGGGATTGGGAACCGCGTTGTGGCCGCGCCCGCCCTTCGCGTAGCACTCCCAGATCCCTACGGTGGAGTTCACGAATTCCATCGCGGGCGTGCCGTCGCAGTAGCTCCAGGAGGCGCCGATGGTTCCGCCGGTCTCCCAGCCGCCGGGCTCGACCTCGCCTAGCGACCAGCCGTTGGCGCCGATCGCCACGCAGTCGTGGAACTGGACGTTCCCGCAGTTGGTCACGACCACGGTCGAGGCGGTGATGGTGGTCCCGAAGTGCTGGAGGTTGCTCCAGAAGCGGCAGTCCTCGAACCAGACCGATCCGGAGCAGCCCGTCACGGTCACCGCCGAGCCGTTCGACTCGTTGCGGGTGGCCTCCAGGCCGCGCAGGGTCAGGTGGTTCCCGGAGGTGACGCCCGCGATCTTGATGTCGACCCCGGGCCCGCCGATCTGGATGCGCCCCCCGAATCGGATGTCGCCGACGAGGGTCAAGTTCAGGTTGACCCTCGCTTCCGTGAGCTCGATGGGATCGTAGCCGCCGGGGGCTATCAGGATGATGTCGCCCTGCATTGCGTAGTTGTCGATGGCGTAGTGGATCTCGTTGAAGCCCGGTATCCCGGTATCCACCACGCGATGGACGTTCGCGGCGAGGGCATGTGGCGCGAGGATGGGAATGGCGGCCAGGAGCCAGGCGAGTCGAGTTGTCTTCATGTTCGTCCGTTCCGGGGATGTCGTTCGAGGGAGGAAGGGGGGCCGGAGCTCGGATGGCGCCCGCTTGCACCGGGTATGTCCGCTGACCCGCCCGGAGTTCTGCCTTCCCCAACTCACCACGAGAATCCGCGCTTCTCCCCGCGTCCTGGAGGCGGCAATGCCGTGGCCGACGGGAGCCCGCGGCGCGAGCCGCATGGCGCCCCGGCCCCTCCGCGCGCCCCAGGGCGCCGTCTCGGCGGCCTGATGCTGCGCCCCCACGCGGGCGTGGCGCGGGACTGCGGTCCCTTCGACCCACGCCTCGAGTTCGCCGGCGACGAGCTCCCCAATGGGGACATCGGCAGCACCAGCCTGGGTCTGGGCCTCGCGGACGGTACTCGCCCCGAAGGGCGGCTACCGCTCAGCCCACCGAACCACGGCCCCCCCTGGGGCCAGGCCAATCTCCTCCACCCCTCCTCCCGGTGAGCCCCGCCTGGCTCGGGTGGGCGGCCCTGCCTGCCGGATGGGCTGAGCCCGGCTCTAGGCAGGGATGGGGCCATCAAATGGGCAATGAATCCACATCCGCTGGTGGAGCTGCTCGAGGACCGGCGGGGCGCGAGGCGCCTGGCCTTGGAGGGGCGCCGGAGGGTGCGATCGCGCAACACCTGGGGGAGGCTCGCCGGGCGCGTGCTCACCTCCTGGGAGGCTGCCCTGGGGGTGGCGGTCTGAGGCGGTAGATAAATCCGGGATTCTCGAGAACCGCCCCTCGAAGGCCGGACATGGCAAGGTGCCGGCGGGCGCAGCGCCGCTCGCCCTGGACGGATCCCCCCATTCCGCCTAACCTCTCCTTTATCCCCTCCCATTCTTGGGAGGGAACCGGACCCTCGATCCGAAGGTGCCCCCCATGAAAACCCGGTCGCGGCGGATTTCGATCCGGACCCTCGCCCTCCTCCTCCTCGGCGGCGCTCTTTCGGCGCAGGGCGTGAACCATACCCCCCCCATGCAGGGAGTGGGCGCCTACTCGGTGCGCGCCGCACCCATGACGGTGGACATCGTGGACCCCGGGCAAGCCGTGTCCGGGGACCTCGACGGAGACCTCTCGCCCGACTTCGCCTGGGTGGACCGCAACCTGGGTACCGCGAGCGTCCTCCTCTCGCCGGGGCTCATGGAGAGGTTGAAGTGGCAGGTCTCCAGCGCCGTGGACGTCGGCGTTCTGAGCACGCGCGACGAGCGGGACTACCTGCTCGTCGTCAACGGCTCCGGCCTGCAGCGCCTCGACCTGACCGTTCCGGGCTGGGACCGGACCACCCTCGCGGCGAGCTGGGCCGGCGTCCAGCAGATCGAGACCTACTCCCCCGAGGAGGGCGAGACCGAGGTCTTCGGCCTGGACGGCGATGGCCACACCCTGCTCCACGTGCACTGTGACGGGGGGGAGGTCCTGGTGGACGAGGTCCTGTTCTCGGTGCCCCTGGAGGTGCTCGCCATCGAGCCGTATCGCCGCAACGGAACCGGCGAGGTCGGCCTGGCGGTCATGACCCACGACACCTTGGCCCTGTACGACCTCTCCGGGAACCTGCTCAGGTGGATCGTGCTCACGGCCTACGGCTGGACCTGCGACGCCATCGCCGCGATGAGCCACGGCGGCGCTGCGCAGGACTGGATCGCGTGGGTGGCCACGGCCGCGGACGGCACGACGCAGTACCTGGTGATTGCCAACGAGGCGGGGCCGCTGCCGGCGAAGCCGGTGTGGACGAACATCGACGTCTCCAGCATCTCGGACACCGACTACGATCTGGACGGGGACGACGACCTGGTGTTCACCTTCTCGGACGCCTACCACGCGGTTCGGCTCAACAACGAGGGGGAGCCCACCCCGGACTTCAGGCTGCAGGACAAGGACCTCTTCTACGCTCCCGGCGGCATGGTCCAGTATGGACGGCCCTACTACGGGGTGATCGTGCCGGCGGACGTGGATTCCGACGGGGACGAGGATCTGCTGCAGGCCACGATCAACGGCCGGCTGGCGGTGTTCGTCAACAGCGACGGGGTCGACGAGGAGCTCATGAAGGTGGAGGTGATCAATACGCTCATCTCCTCGGGGGGAGGCACGCCGGGCCTCCCGGCCCGGGCGTGGACGACCGGCCACCCCACACACCCCGGCAACGCATTGGAGCTCGACGTCCTGCCGCCCTCCGACTACGACGGCGCCAATCGCCTGGAGGTCAAGGTCTTCCGTCAGGAGGGGCCCGGTGAAGAGACCGATCCCACGGTCTTCTTCACGGATTACATCGACATCACGGAGAGCTTCCCCCCGGAGGTCGAGATCGACCTGCCGGACGGCAGCCCGGGAAGTGACCGCCTCTACTACGTTACCCTGCGCTGCGTCCTTCGACAGGGGGGCGAGACCGTGGAGGTCAACCCGGCGACGATCGATGGCACGCACCTCAGCGCGTGGCCGCGCCCGGACACCTGCACTCCATACCTCCTGGACATGGCCGGGGGGGACGAGTCCCTCTACGACATCGACCACGAGCCTGGTTGCGGTCCCGACCGCATCGGCCGCGGGCTCCTCGTGCCCTGCGTCCCCGGCATGGATGACATCCTGGAGCTGTAGCGGCTCGCGGCTCAGGCGGCGCGGCGCCGGGCCACGGCCCGCCCGCCCGCAAGGAGGACGAGCACGAGCACGGCCGCCGCGCCCGCCGCGATCCACGAGACCCAGGGCGCGCCGGCCTCGTCCGCGGGCAGGGCCCCCGCCTCGAAGAGCGGTCGGTGCCCGAGGCCCACGACGCGCATGACCGCGTGATGGAAGGGGTCGGCGAAGTCGCCCGTCTCGATCAGGGCCGCCGAGGCGCGCCGCAGGGCCTCGGCCGGGCTCTCGCCTGCCGCGAGGGCATCGTGCATGACCGCCGTGTGCGCCAGGGTCGCCTCCAGGGTGGCGTCCGCCCGCGAGAGCATCACCGCCTGCGCGCCGCTCCAGAGGAAGACGCCGCCCATGTTGGCCTCCAGCTCCTCCCCCACCCGCTGGGGGCCGGTGCCCGAGCCGCAGGAGGAGAGGATCACCAGACCGCGCGGCGCCTCGGGCAGGGCTTCCAGGTCGGAGCTCCAGAGCTCGCCGGCGTGCAGGACCATCCCCCAGCGCCGATCGCGCCCGGGATCCCTCACCCCGTGGGCAAGGAGCTGCACCACTGGGACCCGAGAGAGCGGGAGATCGAGAAGGGCGGCGGCCGTGGCCTCCTCGCCGGTGCGCAGGATGCTGCCCCCTGAGCCGTAGGCGCGCAGCAGGCGCCGCCATTGCCGATCGGAGACCGCGAGGGGCGGGTAGCCCTCGGGCGAGGGGGGAGCTCCGATCACCGCCGCGTGGATCTCCCCATCGAAGGCCGGCCGGCCGCGCCGCGCGAAGGCCAGGCCCAGGGCGAGGGAGGGAAGGAAGGACACCGCCTTCTCCGCTCCGAGCGGTCGATCGCCCAGGGGCAGGGCCCGGAAGGGCAGATCCCAGGTCGAGCCGGTGGCGAGGAGGGTCACCGAGCCCCAGCGCTCGAGGCGCTCGCGGATCTCCGCCGGCAGGAGCTCCTCGGCGAGCCAGCGGCCGTCCTCCTCGAGGTCCCGCGCGCGGTGGCTTCCCGCCCGCTCCGGGGGCGTGGCGACCGCCCGGTCGAAGCGCCCGTAGGCGTCGTGCAGCTCGGTCTCGCTCGCGCGCTCGCGCCTCTCCGGAGGCGAATCGGCATCGATCGCGAAGAGGTGCAGAGCCTCCACCCCCGGAAAGTAGACCAGCAGGCCGCCTCCGGCAGGAACCAGCTCTCGCCGGATCTCCTCGAGCCAGGTGCCGGAGGGCGGCTCGAGGGGCTCGGGCAGAACCGCGCGCTGCACCTCGACCAGGACATCGAGAGCGGCCTCGGGGCCCGAGAGCTCGTGCTCCAGGCGCAGGAGCTCCTCAACCACCAGCCGGTCGCGGTCGTAGCGCAGGTACCCGTGGCCTCCCTTGCGGTGGGGCCGCTCCCGCCACACCTCCCGCAGTCGCTCGAGGGCCGCGCCGAGCCGGTCGCGGGCGAGCTCGAGCTCCGCGCCCCTGCGCCGCGCCAGGCGCGCCTCCAGGGCGCACAGGAAGGCTGTCTCGATGGGCGGCAGCGCGGCGAAGTCCTTCTGGCCGAGCAGCTCGCGCGTCCGGGCCAGAGCCTCGCGGGCGGCCTCGGGTCGGTCGAGGATCAGCTCCAGCTCGCCCTCGCGGACCGCGCAGGTGAAGCGCTCGCTGGGGAGGAGCTCGTCGATCGAGCAGGCCCGCGCGAGCCAGCGCCGCGCGGGCTCCTCGTGTCCGTCCTCCTCCAGGGCCAGCTTGACGTGGGCCACCGCCAGGAGCAGGTACGTCTGGCCCTCGTAGGGCCGGGTGTCCTCGTTGAAGAGGAAGCGACGCTCCTCGGGGCCCTTGCCGGCGTCCTCATCGCGCAGCTCCAGGGCCTCCTCCAGCTCGGCGACCAGGAGCTCGTGCTCGCCGGTGGCCATGCGGAACTCGGCCTGCGCGAGCAGGAGGCCCAGGAGCGCGACGTGGCTGACGCTCTTTCCGATGGCCCCGCGGGCGGCCGACGGGTCGTAGTGGTCCCAGGCGAGCTCGATCGCGGGGCGCAGTATGGGCGCGGCCCGATCGGGCATGCCGTCCGCCAGCTCGAGCCGGGCCCGCAGCTCCGCGCTCCAGCAGAAGATGGTGGGGTCCGGATCGCGTACTTGATCCAGGGGCTCGTGCAGCCTCTCGAGCAGCTTTCGCGCAGTGTCCAGCTCCTCCTGTTCGAGCAGGAGCATGGCGCAAGCGTGCCCGTTCCAGAACCAGGCGACCGATTCCGCCTCCGCGGCCTCGAAGGCATCGCGGTAGTCCTGCTCGGTGGATTGCGCCGCAGCCCCGAGAGCCAGCAACGCCAGGGCTAACGCCAGGCCGAGGTGGTGGCGAGCGATCTCGACCGACCCGAGTTGTCGTGCACGAGGAGCTCCCACTCGATCGAATCCGGCCATGCGTGCGTGTCTCCGGGATCCCACGGCGAGCCGGGCAACCTCCCGCTGGAGCGCTCCTCCATGCCGGCGCCGCGCACGATGATCTCGAACTCCCAGCCCGGCTTCAGCTCGTATTCCCAGCGGAAGATACCATACTCCTCGCCCTGGATCCCCTCCGACGGGGCGAGGATGCGCACGTCGGGCGGCCCGAGGTAGGTGGGGCCCAGCGGATCGCGAAGCAGCAGGATCAGGACGATCGCGGCGGCCGCGGCCAGGACCGTGGCCAGCTTCCAGCGCCGCGGTCCGGGCCGCTCGGGGGCGCTCCCGGCCGTCCGCTCGGCGACGAAGCCCTCGACCGCGTCCTCGCCGGGCGCCCCCTCGCCGCCGCCCGCCTCCTCGAGCACCTTGCGGACGAAGCCCCCGGCCTCGTCCAGATCGGCCTGCAGGGCGCGCATCCGCTCCAGCTCCTCGCGCGCCTCCGGCTGCTCCTCGAGGAGCTCGACCACCTCGGGGGCGTCCTCCGGGAGCTCGCCGGTGAGGACCCGCCGCAGGATCTCGTCCCGATCGCGTTCTCCGGAATCGCTCACGCCCCATCCTCCTCGAGCTCGCCGCGCATCTCCTGGGCGATGCGCCGCAGGGCCCGATAGTAGCGGGTCTTGGCGGTGTTGGGCGAGGTCTGCATGCGCTCGCCGATCTCCTCGAAGGTGCACTGCTCGTAGTGCTTGAGGCGGACCGCATCGGCCTCGACCTGCGAGAGCCGCGCCAGGCGCGCCTCGAGGGCCTCGAAGAGCTCCTCGTCCCGCTGGACGCCCCCCTCCTCGGCCTGGTGGTTCTCCAGGCGCTGTCCCTCCACGGCGTCGCGCCGGGCGCCCTTTCGCATTCGATTCATGAGCTTGAGGAAGCAGAAACGGTGCGTCCAATGCTCGAGTGTCACCTGTCCGTGGAAGGTTTCGAGCTTCTCCCAAATCGTCGCCAGCGTGTCCTGGGCGAGATCCTCCAGGTCGTGGTGCCCCATGTGGCCCCCGCGGCGGCGGTTGAGGGCCATCAGGATCCGGGGAACGCAGCGCAGGCGAACGGCGAGGGTGCGGGCCGCCCGGCGATCCCCGGCCAGGACCGCCCGCACGAGGGAGGAGTCCCGCTGGGGGGTGATCGGATCGAGGCGCGGGGGGTCGCGATCGAGCATGGCCGGGGGGGCGGGGGGCGGGGGCTCCTCGAAGGGCTGTAAGGGTGGAGTTTAGAACGTGGCGGGGAGCCCACAAGGCGGCCGGGACCGAAAAGAGCCGGGCGATGGAGCCCGGGGCCGGACGAGCGCGGATCCCGCCAGCCCGGATCGAGGCGGCCGGCTACCCCGGGAGGGTTCGATCCACCCCATGAGAGGCTCCCCATGATTGCCGACTGCACCCCGCGCGCGCTGGGCGTCGTCCTCATCGCCACCCTCGCTTCGGCCCAGGACCGCTAGGCCCTCGAGATCACCGACGCCGGCGATCCCATCCCCGGTCGCTCCATTCCTCCAGGGTGGAGACCAGTTCTTCCACAACAGCTTTCGGCACAACGCCCAGAACGCTTGCCCCTACTTCACCGAGGATGAGTGGGACAGTGGGTATCCCGGCGGCGGCAACTACTGGGACGACTACGTGGGAGTGGACCGCTTCCATGGACCTCACCAGAACCTCGCCGGGCCTGACGGCATCGGGGATACGCCCCACAGAATCTGCCAGCACGAGGATCGCTATCCATTGATGGAACCCCATCAAGTGGGCTCGCCAGCCTACTGGTAGCCGGCCTCCCGCCTGAGTGGGGGCCTCGCGGTCCAAGGGACCGGCGGTGACCTGCCCGGCGGAATCCACAGCCGCGGGCGACCTCCGTACCCGTGGCCTTCTTCCCGATCGGGGAGCATCGGGTCCGGGTCGCGGGCGACGGGAGAGGGCAGCGCGGGAGGGCCCTCGGGTGGAGCCCGGGGGCTCGCGGGGGGGCCCTGCGGGCCCGCACGGGGCCCCTGGCGCCCGGCCGCGCCGGCGGGGCGTTGTCGGTTTTTGGCCCGGGTGGTATCAAGGATGTGGATGGTGCGCCCGCGCCGCCATCCAGCCATGCCCCCTCTCCCCCCCGTCGCAGGCTCCGGCCGGACGACGCTCGCCCCCGACGAGCTCGGCCGCCTGCTGGAGGCCGGCTTCCAGGAGGCCCGCGGCGCCCGCCGGCCGGTGGCGTTCCTCATGGTCGAGCCCGATCGGCTCGAGGGGGTTGTCGAGCCGGCCCGCGCCGCGCTCTGGAGCGAGCTGGAGGAGCTCCTGGGCTCCCTGCTCGGCGGCGGCCGCGCCATCGGAGGCTGGAAGGGCGGGCGTCTGCTCGCGCTCCTGCCCGAGCTGGAGCGCGCCGACCTCGAGACCCTCGCCTCCGCCCTGGTCGCCGCCGGGCGCGAGCTCTCCGTGGACCGGGCCGGCGTGCCCGGCTCGGTGAGCCTGAGTCTGGGGGTGGCCCACTGCCGTGGGAGGGAGGAGGTGGCCCTCCAGACCCTGCAGCGTGTCGCCGAGGAGGGGCTGCGGGTGGCGGTCTCGGGGGGCGGCAATCGGTGGGTGCACACCGAGCTCTACGCCCTGCTCGGGAGGCTCGACGGGGGTGGGGAGCCGGTCCGGAAGGGGGCCGATCCGCAGGAGGCCCCGGTCACCGCGCTCCGCTTCGTGACCGACGCCGAGGAGCGCGAGACCCCTCCCGAAGCTCCGCCGCGCGCGATCCTGCCCGCCCCACCGCCCGAGGACTCAGAGATGGCCCGGCTCCGGCGCCGCCTGGAAGAGCGCGGCCGGGCGATGGACATCCTGGAGCGGCGGCTGGACAAGGTCTGCGTCCTGCTCGACGCCACCGAGGACCAGCTCCGCACCGCCCTGTCGGCGAGGGATCTGGATCCAGGGCTGGCCTCGATCTACCGGGAGGTGCAGGGCCTCGACGCGGGCGAGCCCCAGATCGTGGCCAAGAAGCGCCTCATGCGGCAGGTCTTCGAGCAGAACCTGGTGCTGCACCGGGAGCTGACGCAGCCCTGAGCGCCCGGTTTCTTCCGAGATGGCTCTTGCCAGGACTGCTGTCATGGTGTATATGTACGCATATGCACTAGGACACCCGAGATGATCCTCTTCCTCGACCGCCACAGCGGCGTGCCCGTCTACCGCCAGATCATGGACCAGATCCTCTTCCAGGTGGCCAGCGGGGTCCTGGCGCCGGGGGACGAGCTGCCCTCGACCCGGACGATCTCGGCCGAGCACGGGCTCAACCCGATGACGGTCAGCAAGGCCTACGGCCTGCTGGAGCGCGACGGGGTGGTGGAGCGGCACCCGGGGCGTCCCCTACGGGTTCGGGCGCGGGACGGGGAGGAGATCGAGGCCGAGCGCCGCGAGCACCTGCGGGACAGCCTGCGGCCCGCCGCAGAGGTCGCCTTCCAGCTCGGGATCGAGCCCCAGGCCGCGCTCGAGCTGTTCCGGATCCTCCTCCAGGAGACCCAGGAGAGAAGCGATGGATGATGCCTTCCGCCTCGATCACCTCACCCGGACCTTCGGCGAGGTCACGGCCCTCTCGGACGTCAGCCTCGCCCTGCCCTGCGGCCGAATCGCGGGGCTGATCGGGCGCAACGGCAGCGGGAAGACCACGCTGCTGCGGCACGTGGTGGGGCTCGCGCTCCCGACCTCGGGCGAGTGCCGGACGCTCGGCTGTCCGACGCCGGAGCTGGGAGCCGCCGAGCTCGGCAGGATCGGGTTCGTGCACCAGGAGAGCCGCTTCCTCCCCTGGATGAGCGTGCGGCAGCTCCTGGCCTACGCGGCCTCCTTCCACGAGGCCTGGGATCGCGAGCGTGAGGAGCGCCTGCTGGCCGAGCTCGAGCTGGATCCCGGGGCGCGCGTCTCCTCCCTCTCGCCGGGCAACGTGCAGAAGCTCGCCATCCTGCTGGCGGTCTGCCACCACCCGCAGCTCCTCCTGCTGGACGAGCCGGTCTCGGCCCTCGACCCGATCGCGCGCGAGAGCATGCTCTCCTTCCTGCTCGAGATGGTGGCCTGCGACGAGCTGACGCTGGTGGTCTCCTCCCACGTCCTGCGGGACGTCGAGCGCGTGGTCGACTGGATCATCTGCCTCGACGGGGGCCGGCTGGTGGAGAACGCCCCGCTCTCCGATCTGCAGGAGCGCTACGCGGAGTGGCGCGTCACACCCACCGACGGCGACCTGCCGCCCCGCTTCGAGGAGGAGTACGTCCTGTCGCGGGTGGGGGGGGCCCACGAGGCGCGGATCCTGGTGCGCGGGGGCGCCGACCGGATCGACGACTTCCAGCGCAAGTACCGCGTCCGGGTGAACCCGGCGCCGGTCGACCTGGAGCGCATCTTCCCGCTCCTCATCGGCGAGGAGAGAGGATGAGCTCGCTGTCCACCCTCGCCCGCCTCTTCTCCGGCCGGCGACCGCTGGTGAGCCTGGGCGGCCTGCTGGTCTGGGTCGGCCTGCTCGGTCTCATGGAGCTCTCCGTCCGCAAGGGCCTGGCCTGGTGGCGCACCGCGGGCGAGCCTCCCCCGCCCATCGAGGCGATCCTGCCGGAGGGACACCTGCTCGCCCTCGCGCTCGTCCTCTTCCCCGCGGTGCTCGGCGCGTTCCTCGGCCAGGGCGCGGTCCAGCTCCTCCTGTGCCCCCTCTCCTGGTCGCTCCCCGGACTGCGCCGCCGGCTGCTGCGCGGGATGCTCCTCGCGGGCGCCGTCACCTCTCTGGCCTCGGCGGGCGTCATGGCCCTCGTCGGAGGGGAGCCCTCGGCCCTCTCGGTGGGAGCCCTCGCCTTCCTCCTCTACGGCCTGGGGGCGACTCTCCCGGAGGTCTACCTCGACCCGTGGCGGTGGATGGCGCGCCTGCTCCTCTTCCTGCTCCTGGTCCTCTTCCTCGAGGGCGGCCTCGTCTGGCTGGACGCCTGGCCCTGGGCGGGCACGGCGCTGGCGCTCGCGGGCGGGGTCGGCTGCCTGGTGGGGCTGTGCGCGGCCCGCACGGGGCGCGCTCTGGCGCTCGCCCCGGTTCGCCTGTTCCACGGTCGATTCCAGCCCGACCCCGCGCTCGGCGGTCCTCGCGGCGGACCCCGGGAAGAGCCCCGCTGGGTGGGCCGCGCCGGATCGGGCCTCGGCCTCTGGTGGCGGGCCTCCCTCCATGAGGCCTACGGCGGCGGCCGCTCGAGCTGGCTTCGCCTGGGGGCCGGGCTGGCGCTGGGGTGCGCCGCGCTGGTGGCCCTCTTCGGGTACTGGGAGGGCCTCGACGTCGACGGCAGCTCGCGGATGGCCCTGCACCACGTCCGCGGCCAGCTGTGGCTGCCCGGGAGCCAGGCCTCGTCGCCCGGCTCGCCGGGATCGGCCCGAATCGGGTTCCACGCCCTCATCTTCGCCCTCGTGTTCACCAACGCGAGGGGCCTGGGGCTGCGGTGCTGTCCCCTGTACCCCCTCTCCCGCCGCCAGCGCGCGCGCCTGGCCTTCTGGAGCAGCCTGGCGCGGGGCGTCGCCTTCGTCGCGATGCTGGGGATCGCGCTCACCCTCCTGCTCGTGACTCTCGGCTGGGCCGGCGCTCCACCCCAGAACGACGTGGGCCTGCCGAGGTACCTGCGCGTCCTGCTGCTGGTGCTGGCGGTCGTCCCGCTGGCCCAGTGGATCCTGCTGCGGCTGGTCGGCGAGAACCTGCTGTGCGAGCGACCGCCGCTTCGAGCCTACGTCATTGTGATCGTGCTGGGCCTGCTCGCCGGCCAAGGCCTAGAGTGGCTGGCGGATCGGTCCATCGCCATCGAGGACGCCCTGCCGGGCGCGGCCCAGCTCGGCCTCCTCCTGCTCCTGCTGGTCGCCTCGCAGGGGATCTTCGCGGCGGCGCTGCGCCGTCACTTCCTCCGCTGCGACCTGTAGTCCGGGCTACTGGCAGAGGGTGAAGCTCACCGCGTCCGTGAGGCCGGTGGTGCTGGCCGAGGCCGGGTCCCGGTACCACCACTGGGCGAAGACCCCGGCGCCGGGGACGAGCTGCGCGTCCACCCCGCCCTGGATGTGGGCGCGCATGTCGAAGAGGTAGGTGCCCGAGCAGTCGTCCGGGGGCGGGTTGCCGCCCGAGCCCTGCATCCCGGTGCGGCGCAGGGGCGGGGCCGCGCACAGCCAGCCTCCCTGGAAGGGCAGGGCGGCCGGGGCGTAGCCGTAGAACAGGAGGCCGTTCTTGTTGTTGATGACCCCCGAGGCGCCGATCTCGAAGCGGTTGGGGTCGGTGGCGCTGGGCAGGCCGGACGCCTCGATGGCCGGCGCGCAGCCCTGGGAGTTCAGCTTGGCGGTGCAGTAGACCTCCGGTGCGGCGCAGGGGAGGTTCCAGGCCACCGCCACCTCCCAGCCGACGAAGGAACCGTCCGAGACGCGCTCCAGCTCCAGGACGTAGGTGCCGGGCTCCAGGTCCTCGACGTGCAGGAGCTCGACGTTGTCCACCGGGCTCTCGCTGGCGACGTTGCCGCCCGCGAAGACCCCCAGCCCGCCGTCGCCCACCAGCGACACCAGGTTCTCCTGACCGTCGAGGGCCCACAGCCGCAGGCTCAGGTCGGGCATCAGGTACCCCTTGAAGTCGCCGAACACCTCGCGGTTCCAGACCGCGGTGGCGTCGAGGAGCGGCTTGGTGGAGAGGTTCTCGATGAGCCAGTAGCGACTCTGGCCCTCGTCGATGGGGACCACGGCCCAGCCGCGGTGGCCGGTGGGGGAGAGGCCGGTGTGGACGCTCCCCGGCGCCTGCGCTCCGCTGGTGAGGATCCAGTGGCTCTGGTTCACGTCGATCTCGTCGGCGCCGAAGACCGCGTCCAGGGGGGTGAGGGTCAGGCCGCGCTCGGGGCCGGTGGCGGGGGCGCCGTTGGACCAGCCCGCGCGCTTCTCCGCGCCGCACATCAGGATCCCCTTGAGCAGGTCGGGCCGCTCGGCCTCGGGGAGGGTCGAGAGCACCGGATCGGTGCGGGCCGTCTCCACCAGCAAGGAGGCCGCTCCGGCCACCAGCGGCGTGGCCCAGCTGGTGGCCGTGCCGGGCGCCACGATCTCCGGCTTCATGCGCCCCGGACCGTCGATGCCGAAGCCGGTGACGCCGCTGCGGTGGCTGCCGTCGCTGCGGCCCACCGCCATCCCGTTGAACATGTGGCAGGTCATGGTGCTGCTCAGGACGCCGGTTCCATTGTTGACCCCACCGGTCACCACCAGGCCCTGATCGCTGATGCCGTAGTCGAGCTTGCGCAGGAGCTTGTTGTTGCTGCTGCTGGAGCTGATCCAGCTGTTGCTCATGATCTTGACCGGCCACACGTTGAGGGGGGGGATCGTGCCGGTGCCCTTCAGGAAGTTGGACATCCAGTGGCTGGCCTCCCAGCACCAGATCTCGACCGGCCCGGGCGAGAGGCCGGTGATCAGCCCGAAGTAGTGCCTCCCGGCGGTGGTCGCGTGCGAGCTGGGGCTCGAGGCGCCGCTCCTCAGGTTGAAGGTCTTGCCGGCGAACTCGGCGTGGCCCGGATCGGGCACGTAGCCGCCCGAGAACGCCTCGATCTGGGCCACCACCACGCCGGCGCCGGTGGGCTGGTTGCCGTCGCCCAGGCGCTCGATGAGGTCGGTGAGCCCGCTCTGGTCGGCGATGGACTGGGCGGGAGCGGCGGGGGCGAGCGCGAGGGAGGCGAGCGCGAGGACGCCGGCGCAAAGGGCGTGAGAGGGGAGCATGGGGACCTTCCTCGGGGTGTGGGACTCGGTGCACCCCGATTCTCGCAGGCCGCTGCCGGCTCGCAAGGGCGGCCCGAGCCTCCCGGCCTCAGCGCGGCCCGCCCCCGTCCCCGCGCGCCGCGAAGAGCCGCGCTCGGATTCGCTCGTCGCCCGGGGCGAGCTCGAGGGCGCGCTCCAGGACCCCCACGGCCTCGGTCGTCCGGCCGGCGAGGACCAGGGCTTCGGCCAGGGCCAGGCGCACCTGCGGATCGAAGGGGACCCGCTCGACCGCCCGGGCGAGGTGCGCCGCCGCCTCCCCGCACCTCCCCAGCCGCTGCTCCAGCTCGGCCAGGCCCAGGAGGCTGCGCGAGTCCAGCGGATCGATCTCCAGGCAGCGCGTCCAGGCGGCCCGGGCCTCCTCGGTCCGGCCTTGCTCCTCCAGGATCCGGGCCAGGCGGCCGCGGATCGGATTCTGCCCGGGAGCGCGCCGCAGCGAGTCCTCCAGGAGCTCCACGGCCGCCGGCAGCCGGCCCTGCCGGCGCGCGCGCCGCGCCTGGCGGTTGGCGGCGTCGATGCGGGCCCAGTCGGCGTCGGCGCCGGCCACCCGACCGGCGTGCTCGTCGGGCACGCCGAGAAGGCTGGAGTCGGGGAAGTCGGGGACCGCGGCGCGCAGGCGCGAGAGGTCGGTGAGCCAGGACTCCAGGCGCGCGGCGCCCGGCAGGGGCTCACCGCCGATCTCGTCCAGGACCTCGACGGGGTCGTAGGGGATGCGCGGCGGGTCGATCACGTCCCGCACCAGCCAGGCGAAGTCGTTGCGTTGGTCGCTGATGTGGGGGGCGCCGCGCCAGCGCTCCGCGAGGCTCTCCTCGCCCTGGACGATGCGCGCCAGGAGCTGCAGGGGCTCGAAGACGCCGATCTCGCGCAGATCCTCCACCACCGCCACCGACTCTCCGAAGCGCGCCTCGATCCGCCCCAGCTCGAAGGGCTGCCGGCCGCCCAGCAGGATGAAGTTGGTCGAGCTGCCCACGAAGAGCAGGGAGTGGGGGAAGGACTGCACGAAGGTGGCCAGGGCCAGGTCCACCGCCTCCCGAGGCATCTGGTAGATCGGCACCCACTGGGTCATCATCCCCTCGGGGCTCAGGTGCTCCAGAACCTCGCCGTAGTACTCGCGGCTGTACAGGCGGTAGACCCCCTCCTGCATGGGGGGCGGAGGCTCGCTGGTGATCAGGTCGTAGGTCCCCTGGCACAGCTCCAGGAAGTTGCGGCCGTCGTCGTGGATGAGATCGAGCCGCGGGTCGAGGGCCACGTCGTGGTTGGTGGCGGAGAACTCGGGGGCGGTCTCGTAGACCTTGTGATTGAGGTCCACCACGTCGATGTCCCGGATCCCCCCGTGGGCGGCGATGGCCGATGCGGTGTTGCCCACCCCGAAGCAGATGAGGAGCGCGCGCCGGGGATCCTCCTGCAGCAGCAGGGGGAAGTGCGCCATCAGCCGCATGTACCGCTGGGAGGCGCCCGAGAGGCCCGACATCGGGTGGCTGTCGAAGTACAGCACGTCGCCCCGCGGCCCCTCCAGCACGAAGGTGGTGTGGGCGCCGTTGCTCTTCATGGCCCGCACCGGGTAGCGCGCCGGGGGAGCCTGCGGGTGGAAGGCCCCCGGATCGAAGCCCCGGGGCGTCAGGATCCACCCGGCTCCGAGGACTCCGATCGCCAGGGCGGGCTTCCAGAGGGCCGGCTGGCGCGATTCGCGCAGGAGCAGCAGCAGGCCGGCCACCCCGCCCAGGAGCCAGAAGGCGAGCTTCATCGAGAAGAAGACGCTCACCCGCGGGGCGATCCAGGTGAAGCCCACCAAGCCGGCGCAGAAGGCCACCGTGTTCCAGCCGTAGGCCCGACCCAGGTGCCGCCGGCCGCCCTGGATGCGGTTGCAGACCCACGGCAGGAGCAGGGAGATCAAGTAGTAGGTGGGGAAGACGAACAGTCCGGTGAACAGGAAGACGTCGCGCAGGCTGTGGGCGAAGTGGAAGACGATCACGCCGCCGCCCAGGCCCTCCAGCTCGGCCAGGCTGTCCCGGGCCCGCTCGCCGTGGACCGCCTCCAGGGCGCCGCGCAGCTCGTAGGCCCAGGTCCACACCAGGGCGTAGACCCCCATCGCCGCGAGGTAGGCGGCCTGGATGTGGATGAGGCGCAGCCGCGGCGCGGCGCGCACCGTGAAGCTGGCCAGGAAGATGGCCAGGATGGCCCAGAAGGAGATGAAGGACATGGCCGCGCCGGTGTTGCACTCGAGGAACCACAGGCGCTTGAACATGTCCCCCTCGAGGCCCCCGGCGAGCAGCCCGCTGGCGATGGCGCACAGGAGCAGGAAGCGCGGCGAGCCGGTCGCCGGGCCGCTCTCCCCGCCGGGAGCGGGTGCGCGCTCCCTCGCCTCGCGCGCCCGGTCGCGGCCCTTCAGCGCCCGCGGCGCCAGGAGGGCCAGAGCGGCGATGCCCAGGTTGAGGGCGACCATGATCAGGAAGGTGCGATCGTGTCCCAGGCCCGGCAGCAGCAGGAGCTCGCAGAACAGCACCCCGCCGCAGGCCCCCAGGGTGTTCCAGGCGTAGAGGGCCGAGGGGAAGCTCGCCCGCCCGCGGAAGGCGTGGCACAGGAGCGGGAAGCCGGCGCCCATGAAGAAGCACGGCACCAGCACCAGGATCGCCGAGATGCCCACCTTCATCAGCAGGTAGGCGGGGCTCTGGTGCCAGATCCCGCTCTCCGCCTGCCGGTAGGGGAAGCTCCCCAGGAGGTCGGGCGGGAGCGCCAGCACCAGGAGGGTGAGGAGGGCCGTCAGGCCCACGGCGAGCTCGATCGCGCCGTAGCGCCGCAGGGGGTGCGCCAGCCCGGGGAGGCCGCCCAGTCGGGCCGAGAGCCAGCGGCTGGCCAGGGCACCCCCTCCCAGCCCGCCGATGAAGTTGGCGAGGACCAGCGCGAAGGTCAGGTTGGTCGACCCGAAGTGGTCCACGAAGACCCGGAACCAGACCACCTGGTAGCCGAGGCTGACGAAGCCGGAGAGACAGTAGACCAGGTGGACGGGGGTCATGGGTGTCGGCCTGGGCCCGCGCCCGGGGCGGGGACGCCGGGGGAGGTGTACACCAGCGAAGGGCCGCGGTACAGGGTCGGGGGCGCCCGATCCCGATCGCGCCGGCGGCGCGCTCGCCGGGCCCCGCCCGCCGCGTGAAAAAATAGCGCGACGACTTCGGTGGCCAGCGCCGCGGCGCCGGTCGCTCGCCGGCGGGTCCGCCTTGCGAATCAGCGCACGGCAGGAGCACATCCGCGCGTCGAATCGCGGGGCGCGATCGCGGCTCGCGAAGGCCCGCGGCGGGCCCCGCGTTCCCTCTCGCACGGTGTGGGCCATCGCACGCGGCCAGCGTGCCGTAGGCTGCATCCTGGCGATCGACGATCGAGATGTGCGGGGCCGGATTGCAGCGGAGCGGGGAGATTGAAAAGCCCCGCGCTCGGGTTACCGGAGACGGAGCGCGGGCTAGCTCGTGCGAACGCGGAGGGCGCTCGCGCCCGCCCCTCCACACGGGGGAGCCCCCAGCGCCGCGTTCCGACCGGCGGCCATCCGAACCCGACAAGGTGCTCCGCGAGCTGCGGTCACCGTGACCCCGCCCAGGAAGGAAGACCGACGATGACGAAGTGTCCCACCCCCCTGCGAATCCTCCTGCCGATCGCCCTGATGCTCGCGCCGGCCTGTCACCAGGGCGAGACCCCAGCGGAGCCCCCCCAGGGCGAGACGGGCGCCGAACGGGCGGGGTGCTCGGCCCACGCGCCGGGCAGCCTCCTGTCGCCCGCCCCCCACGGTCTGCTCATGGTCGTGGATCCCCACCGCTGCGGCGACTCCCCCGCCCTGAGGATCCGCGAGACCTTCTACGCCCGGCTGGTCGACGTGGTCGACCTCGGCGGCGAGCTGGTGGTGAGGGACTACCCCGTCGGCGCCGACGTCGTCAGCGGCGGCGCCGACTACGAGCTGGGCCAGCACCCGATCACCCTGCGCGAGCGGGTCCGCATCCTGCACCCCTTCGGCACCCGTGCCTTCCGGGAGGCGTTCCTGCGGCTGGACGCGGGCGCCACGACGCTGCTGGAGAAGGGAGCGGTCGACCCGCCGCCCTTCACCGCCGTGCCCCGCAACGCCGCGCTGGTCCTGGTGTTCGACGATCTCCTGGCCGAGGAGACGGTCACCGCCGAGACCCTTCGAGCGGCCGTGGGCTATCCGCCCCAGGTCCCCTTCCAGGCCCGGATCGCGGTGGACCGCAACCACGGCGACCTGCTCGACCTCGACGGCGACGGCGATCCCGAGTTCTACCCGACGCGGGTCGTGGTCGACTCGACCGTCACCCCGCTGGAGTCGGAGGCCAGCGCTCCTCCCCTTCCCATCAACCTGATCGGGCTGCCCCCGGCGACCACCGTGCAGGCCGCCAACGCGCTGATCCGGATTCCCACCCGGGTTCACCCGCCCAGCGGCCAGTTCGCGCTCCTGCGCAACCTGATCGGGAACCCGGTGGCCTTCCGCAACAACGGGCCCAACGATCCCGTCTCGCCCACGCTGGACGTCGTGCGGGCGGCGCGCTCGGGGGGGGACACCGCCGTCACCGGGGATCCCTGGGAGGGCTTCCTTCCCGACCAGGTGCTGCCCCTGGTGGTGGGGATCCAGCCCGTGAGGGTGACCCACGTGGCCCCGCTCCACGACCCCGTCGGCCAGCCCGGCGGCCTTCGCGTCGACCTGGAGTTCGACTCCGCGGCGTGCTCGATGGATCCCTCGGTCGGAGACGTCATCGAGCTGTCGGAGATCGTGCTCGAGGTCGCCGAGCCGGGCGTGCTGCTCCCCGGAACGACCCGCGTGGAGGACCTGCGGGTGCGCAGCGTGCTGGCCCGCGGAGGCCTCGTCCTGCCGGGGGCCGGCAGCTACCTGGCCCCCTTCGAGGCCTTCCACCCCGGGACGACGCAGCCCAAGGACGTCCCCGCCTGCTTCGTCCGCTTCCAGCCGCCGGCGGGGACCCTGCCGGACCGGGACGTCTCGCCCGACGCCACGGTGGTGGTGCGCTTCAGCGAGCCCGTCGATCCGGACTCGGTGCGGGCGCTGGACTCCTTCGTCGTGCGCCGCGATCCCTCGGCCGCCGCGAGCGGCCTCGAGAGAAAGGTCGTCGGCGCGCCCCTGGCCTCCGCCATCGCCCCCGAGCTCGGATTCGTCCCGCTGACCCCGCTCGATCACGTCCAGGGCGCGGCCGAGGCCTACACCTTCGAGGCCGTGAGCCGGCCGGGCGGCCCCGCGACGCCCAGGGGATTGAGGGACCTGGCCGGCAACCCGCTGGCCGACGCGCTCGGCCCGGTGGGCTTCGAGCTGGACCGCTCCGCCCCCACGCTGCGGACGAACGGCAAGGTGCTGGACTTCAACAGCCGGAACATGGACGGCGATCCCCTGCAGCTGCCGGAGATCCGCGGCGCCTTCCAGTACGACCTCACCCTGGGCCTCATCCGACCGCGCCCGGTGGCCCGCTTCGCGGCCATCGCCGACCCCTCGCAGCCGGTCGTGGCCGCGATGGTGCCCTACCCCGTGCCCGTCCAGACGCCCCTCTCCAGCCTGGGCTCCAAGCTGATGAGCGCGTGGCGCTACCACGACGTGGGCTTCGAGCTCCTGGACGAGGCCACCTACGACGTGGACGTCGAGGGCCTCAACTGGTCGCCCCTCGGCGGGGCCGCGGTGGCGGACCACTTCCAGGAGTTCCGCATGGCCTTCGCCCACAGCCGGTACCTGCCCGACGAGTACATCGACACCATGTCGCTCCTGCCGCTCTACCCCGCGTCGGGCGTCGGCAAGCTCTTCGACGGCAACCTGCTGGACCCGGCCGGGGATCCGCTGTCGGTGGTCCACGAGAAGCACCGGGGCTACACCATCGATCCGGCCGATCTATTCACGGCCAGCACCGGGACCCCGATGCTGCCCTGGCCGCTGAACCGCGATCTCCCCCTGGAGGAGTACCGGTACTGGACCTGGCGCGACACCAGCGTCCAGGCCCTGGGCGCTCCCGGGGGCGCCGGCGCCGACACCCGCCGCCTGATGCAGGTCACCGGGCAGCAGCGGCCCATCTCCTACCCCCCGTCGGAGGTGCCCAGCATCGGGCTGCCGCTGCTCATGGAGTTCCGCTGCTATCCGGACGCCGGGGCCCTGGGTCTGAACGGCCTGTCGGTGGCCCTGGCGATCAACTCCTCGGCCCGTCCCAGCTTCCGGGCCTTCTCCACCGGCGGCTACGACGTCTCCGGCCTTCCCATCCTGGTGGACCCGGACAACGAGCCGATGGCCCAGGGCGGCTTCAATCCCAACTCCCATCCGCCGGGGGCCAAGACCCCGCCGCTCGACAACGCCTTCTACCACGGACAGGCCGACCTGGTGGTGCGCGTGAGCCGGGTGGTCACCAAGTGGCTGGACGTGGGCAGCGGCCACACCGCCAGCTTCGCCGGCACCCTGCTCGAGCCCGGGGGAGGGGCCCAGCCCGCGGGCACCCGCGTGCTGCTGGCCTTCCGCGGGGCCAGCGACGTCGGCTCCACGGGCACGCCTCCCGCCCAGGAGGACGCCCGCAACTACGACGCCTACGGGGACGAGAACGACCTGAACGGCAGCCCGCAGGGCTGTGGCTGCCTCATCACCCCGGTCTTCCTGGGCGGCGACGCGACGTGGAAGAGCGACTCGTCGTCGATCGACGGCGCGCGCTACTTCCAGCTCCGCGCCACCTTCGTCTCCAACACCGAGACCCTGGCGACGCCCGAGCTATCGGGCCTGGGCGTGGCCTACCTCCTGAACTGAGCCGGGACTCAGCGCCTCACCAGCCAGACGAAGTCGCCCAGCTCGCGCTCCTCCTCGGTCAGCGCGCGGGAGACTGAGTCCGTCCGGACCGTGCTGACCACCGCCACGTCGATGTAGGGCCGGCGCCGCGCCAGGCGCGAGACCGTGCCCAGCCGCCGATCGGAGTGGAACGCCCCGCACCAGTGCACCACCAGGGGGGCGCGCTCGCCGAGCCCGGCCAGGTAGTCGGCGATGGTCTCCGCCATGGCGTCGTCCTTGAGGCACTGGGCCGCGAAGTAGCGGTCCAGGGCCTCCGGCTCGAGGCCCGGCCCGTGGCCGCCCATGGCCTGCGCGAAGAGATCCCGGTAGGGCCCGGGCCCGGCGTGGACCTTGCGCGGCGCGTGCCGCTCGCCGGCCACCGCCTCCAGCCCCTCCCGGGCCACGCGCCCCGCCAGGGGCCGCGGCACGTTGGCGGCCAGGACCTCGAGGCCGTGCCGTCGGGCCAGCCTGACCACCGGGCGGTAGTCGCCCTCGTAGTTGCCCCAGGGGCGCGCGGCGGCGAGGAAGCTCTTCTCGTCGACCTCCCCGGCCAGCCAGGCGTCCAGGACCTCCTGCACGTCGCGCTCGAACATCTCCAGGGACACCGTCAGCGCGCCGCGGCGCTCGAGCAGGAGCTCGGTGGTCCGGAGCTGCAGGCGGTGCGCGGGCCGGGAGTCGTGCAGCTCTCCCAGGAAGACGACGTCGTAGTCGGCTAGGGCGTCGGCCAGCATGTCCGGGCTGAGCTCCGCCCCGGTGGCGGTCTCCAGGATCCGGCCGGAGGAGCCGCCGATCCCCAGCGTCCGGCAGGAGGCCAGGGGGAGGAGCAGGAGGAGGATAGGGAGGGAGGGTCTCATGCGTCGCGCCTCTTTCATTGGTTCCGGAGGATGACCCGGAGGGCGTCCCCGAGGCGTACGTCCGCGCCGGAGATCACCGCCTTCTCGATGTCGATGTGTCCCCACTGGACATCGACGGAGAGCCGCCCGTCCTCCATGCCGACCGTCGCGAAGCCGGTCTCGGTGGCGAGGAAGCTCCTGAAATCGTTCCCCACGCGGGAGTCCACGTGGAGGGTCCGCTCCACCGCGTCGTAGCGCACGCCGGTGAGCCCCTGCAGCAGGCCGTAGCTCGACATGGCGCGTGCGTACCAGTGGCCGCACTCGTACTCGTTGAAGGGGTTGCGCACGCGACCGTCGTAGCGGTCCCGGCAGGCGCGCACGATCTCCAGCCCCTCCTCGACCATGCCCTCGATCATCAGGTGCGAGGCGACCTGGTACTCGATGCCGGTCCACACCTCGTCGCTATACACGAAGGGGATGGAGAGGCGCCCGCCGCGCGGCCAGGTGCACAGCAGCAGGCCCCCCTCGCCGCCGCAGGCGAAGGACGGCCGCTGGGGGTTGGCGTGGGCCGAGAGGTCGGGCTTGAAGTTGTAGCGGTGGATCGAGGCCAGGCTGCGCTGGACCATGCCCGCGTCGACGATCTGGCCCAGGCCGCACATGCGCGCGATCCAGAAGCCCAGCACCCCGTCGGACAGGCAGCCGGTCCCGTACTGGTACTTGGGGCCCTGCTCGTTCAGGGCCGCCACGATGTCGGCGTAGCCCGCGCCGTTCTTCGAGACGTCGAGGGGGGTGAAGGTGGCGTCGAGGCCCTCGGTGCGGATCTCCTGGTAGAAGTACTCGCCGTTGAAGAGCTCGCTCTCCAGGCGCTGGCGCCCCTCGTCCAGGAGCCCGGTGTAGAGGGCCACGTCCTCGCCCAGGGCCCGCCCCATGCGGATGGCGGCCTCCAGGGCGCCCAGGTAGAAGCTGGTGCAATGGCCGTCGGGGCCCCAGTACTCGATGTCGTAGGTGTTGTGGTGCGGCTCCTCCAGGGTGCCGGTGTGCCGCGGGTCCCAGGTCTCGATGCAGTAGTCCAGGCTCTTCTTCACCCGGGGCCAGATCGAGCGCATCCACTCGGTGTCGCCGGAGACGCGCCATTCGCGGTGGACCTTCATGATCCCTCCCAGCTGGCCGTCGGCGGCGGCGTGGAAGGTGTGGGCCACGGGCCGGATGGGGAGGCAGGAGCGGAAGGTCTGGTGCCCGCTGGCGTCCTGGCTCTCGTGGAACTCGGTCCAGCGCAGCGAGCGCTCCAGCTCGGGGAAGAGGTGGCAGATGGCCTGGGCGTAGTTCCACACGTGCGTGCAGGAGCCCGCGCAGCAGCCGCGCTCGTCGGTGCAGCCCTCCCAGCACCACAGGCGGCCGTCGGCTTGGCGCATCACGGTGGGGGACTTCAGGATGGTCAGGTTGGCGGCGGCCGCCTCGACCACCTCGCCCGGCAGGCTCGTGTCGTAGAAGGCGTCGCGGAATATCGCCGACTGCTGGCGCATCTCGCCGCAGCCCTCCCGCCAGGAGCGCGCCAGCTCGTCCATCCCCGGGTAGCGGCCCGCGTACCAGGGGACGTGGTGGGCGGGGCCGTCCTCGCCGGCCAGCTCGCCGCAGTCGTTCCCGCAGCCGGGCGGCCCGTCCGCCACCCAGTCGCCGAAGTCGGGGCCCTCGAAATCCGCCAGCACCACGCCCCGCGCGCCGGCCTCGCCGCCGCTCATGACGATGTGGTCGACGTTGACGTGCCCCCAGCTCCCGGTCGCCTCGTCCACGATGCGCAGGACCGCCTGCCGTCCGGCCAGCTCGCTCACGTCCCAGGTGACGGGCACGAGGGCCTCTGCATTGCGGCCGGTGGCGGTGTGCACGACCTCGCCGTCCACCACCAGGTCCACGCAGGCCCGGCCGGGCTGGTCGCCTCCCCCGAGCAGGAGGCGGATGGTGTCGCCCGTGACCTCGAAGGGGGGCGAGACGAGGGTGCCGGTCAGGGCGTCGCCGCAGGGCCAGTAGCTGTTGACCAGGCCCTCGCCCAGGAACCCCGTCACCTCCTGCTGGCTGCTGGCGGTGCCGTGCGACGGGCCGTGGCCGAAGGCCGGCCCCGACTCGCAGGCCAGGTCGTTGCCGTAGCGCAGCCCCGAGCCGGGGACGTACCAGGCCATGAGCAGGCGGACGGTCTCCGAGCGGCCGGGCTCGATCTCGAGCGGCAGGAAGAGCGTCGCCCCCGGAGCGCGGGCATCGACCGGCGGGTTGTCCACCATGCGGCCCGAGGCGATGTTCTCCCAGGCCAGGGTGAGGGAGTCCCACCAGCCCCCCTTGAACCAGCAGTGGTCCACGATCGCCTCGCCGGACTCGGCGAAGATCGCGAAGGAGCCCTCACGCCCGGGGTCCTCGGGCGTTCCCCGCTGGTGCAGGACGAAGCCGCCGTCGATGGGCAGGACGCGGTCCCCGCCGGCGCCCCCGGCGGCCATGAAGTTGGTGCTGCTGTAGGAGAAGACCGCCTCGACGGGCTCGCGGCCGGTGTTGGTGAAGGTGTACTCCAGGGCTGCGACCGGATGGCTGGAGAGGTCCGCCTGGCCCGGCGCGAAGGGGCTCCAGGCGGTGAGCTCCACCTCGACCGGCATGTCCGGGTCCCCCAGCTCGACGGTGGCGAAGGGGAAGCGGGCGCGGAAGCGCGCGTCGCGGAAGCGCGGCAGGCCGTAGCTGGTGCGGCCCGCGCCGTTGCCGGTGCCCGGGCGGCCGAAGACCTTCCAGCCGGGCACCGGACCCTCGAGGAGGCGCGCCCGGCTCCCCTCGCGGCCCTTTACGCTCAGGGCCGCGAACATCAGGGGCTCGTTGAAGGCCTCCATCTCGTGGCGGACCGACACGTGCGACAGCGCTCCGGTGCCCTCGACACAGACCATGCCGGCGCCGATGCCGCCCAGCGGAAAGGCCACGCGGTTCAGGTAGGGTCCCGCGTACCAGCCGTTGTAGTCCCGGGCGGGGTCCTCCCCACCCCCGATGGCGACGGCGTTGCACGCGCCGGCGAGGAGCGCGATCAGGGCGGGGAAGGTCCAGCGGGCTCTCCGTGCGGTCATGGCTCGATCCTCCTGGGCGGCACGATATCAGGATGCGCGCGTCGGTGGGAGCGGATCTGATCCGCGATCCTCGGGGCGGGCTCCGGGATCGGCTAGATTGATGCGCACCGACCCCGCCGATCCCCTGGAGGTACGCCGATGCCCACCAGCTCCGAGCACATCCACACCCGACTGATACACGCCGGCGAGCCCGAACCCCGGATCGAGGGCGCGGTCAGCATGCCCATCTTCCAGTCGGCCATGTTCGAGTACGCCGGCGTGCGGGCCTACCACGACATCCCCTACATCCGGCTGAACAACACCCCCAACCACGAGGTGCTCCACGCCAAGCTGGCCGCGCTGGAGAACGCCGAGGCGGCGCTGGTGACCTCGAGCGGCATGGCGGCCATCTCCACGGCGCTGCTGGCCCTGCTCTCCAGCGGGGACCACATGCTGGCCCAGAGCTGTCTGTACGGGGGGACGCACGACCTGGTCACCAAGGACCTGCCGGCGCTGGGGATCACCAGCGACTTCATCGACGGCGCCGATCCCGGCTCGTGGGAGGCTCGGCTGCGGCCCGAGACCCGGCTGGTTTACGTCGAGACCATCGCGAATCCGCTGATGGACGTGCCCGATCTGCGGGCGGTGGTGGAGTTCTGTCGGGAGCACGGGCTGGTGTCGCTGATCGACAACACCTTCGCCAGCCCGGTTAACTTCCGGCCCCCGGAGTGGGGGTTCGATCTGTCCCTGCACAGCGGGACGAAGTACTTGAACGGGCACTCGGATCTCGTGGCCGGGGCCGTGGTGGGGCGGGCGGGGCTGGTGGAGCGGGTGACGCACAAGCTCAATCACCTGGGGGGCACGCTGGATCCCCACGCCTGCTTCCTGCTGCACCGGGGCATGAAGACCCTGGGCGTGCGGGTCGAGTACCAGAACCGGAGCGCCTCGAAGGTGGCCTCCTTCCTGGAGGGTCACGGGGGGGTCGCGGGTGTGCACTATCCGGGATTGGAGAGTCACCCGGGCCACGCCGTGGCGAAGGAGCTCTTCGAGGGCTTCGGAGGCATGCTGAGCTTCGAGCTCGCGGGCGGGGTCGAGGCGGCCGAGCGTTTCATGCGGCGCTGCCGCCTCCCGGTGATCGCCCCCAGCCTGGGCGGGGTGGAGAGCCTGCTGACGCGGCCTGCGACGACCTCGCACTCGGGGCTGAGCCCGGCCGAGCGCGAGCGCGCGGGGATCTCCGACGGGCTGGTGCGGGCATCCATCGGGATCGAGCACCCCGAGGACTTGATCGCCGACTTCGCGCAGGCGTTGGGGTGATGGGGGGGCGGACTCGGTGGGAGCCTCACGGGAGGCCCAGGGGGATCCTGCCCCCGATACCGATTGCTGTGAGTGCAAGGCCGCGACCGACGCAACGGCAGACGTGAGCGGTCTACTCGGCATGCGCCCGCTTCGCGGGCGCGGCCTCGTCACCTCCTGGCGGGAGGCCCACGGGATTCCTGCCCCCACGAGCGATTCCTCCAGCCGTCAGGCACGGCCAACGCAACGACAGCCTCGGACGGTTATTACCGATTGTCTCGCCACATACTCGGTGCGCTTCGCGCACCTCGCGTGGCAAAACGGCGCAACTGTGCGCCGGCGCGGCAAGTGTGCCGCGCGTGCGGGTACCCGCCCAGGGCGAGGGCTCGTGCGGGGTGGCCTTGAGGCAGGTTTGCGCGCCGCCCACTGGCGGCGCCCGGCGCGTGTGCCTGGCATGACTGTCGACTTGAAGGTGAGAGTC
>CAZTTG010000013.1:0-84419 GCA_964615935.1 uncultured Planctomycetaceae bacterium
CTCGCGTGGCGTCACGGCGCCACTCGGCGCCGGCGCGGCAAGTGTGCCGCGCGTGAAGGTCCCAGGCCCAGCGCGGCCAAGCCGCGCACCACGCGCCGAGGAGTCTGTCCCCCCTCGAAAACGCGCCGCGCGACGACCTCTCGGCCGCCGCGCGACTTCTCTCGACCGCTACCTCGGCCTCGCCAGGGCGCGACCCGCGCTCGCTCCCGCCCGTCGCCTATCTACCAGGCGACCTTCCTGCCGTCCGGCTTCCAGTAGCCCTGATGCCCGTTGGCCCAGAACACCCCGTGCCCGGTGAGCACGCCCTTCCCGTGCCCCTTCGCCTTGATCCCGATGTGCCCGTGCCGGAAGCGTACGACCACTTTCTTGCCGACCACCTTCACGACCCCGCGGAAGTGGGTCACCACCAGGGTGTCGTCCGGAGTGATGACCACATGACCCTGCCCATGGATGGCCACGGCGAGCTTGCTGACCTGGGGGATCCGCAGCACGCCGTCGCCGACGAGCCGGAGCTCGAAGGCGCCCTTGCCGACGAGGTCGACGTTGCCATCGCCGACCGCCGCGAGGTGCCCGGGCTTCTCCGGCGCATCGGCCTGGGCCACGGCCGCGGTCTGCGATGAGGTGAAGAACAGGAAGACCGCCGCGCTGAGGGCGACCAGGAGGAACTGCTTCATGCTGCAATCCAGTTCGGTGGGGGTTGCTTGTCTGCCAGAGCTCTTCGCCGATCGAAGGCTCGCCCCCTGCAACACCTGGGGCTGGGCGCGGTTTCGCCGCATTCCCCCGGGTGCTCGAGAACGCGTGCGGCCAACCCGCGACTCGCGATCGGGTTCCGGCGGTTCTTTCGATCGCCCGGCGCGAGCCGCGGTCGTGCGAGTCGAGGCCAACCGGGAGCGCGCGCGCGAGTTCCGGGGATCTTCGGCGAATTCGCGGCGCCGATCCGCGGACGACCTACCGCGGCACGAGCACGCCCGCCGGCGCCAGCTGGTCGCGGCAGATCGCCTCCAGATCGCGATCGGCGACCAGCGTCCGGAAGCCCCCGCCCACCCTGCGGCACTCGCGCTGCAGGTCGTCGGCCAGGCGCCGCAGGCGTCGTCGATAGACCGCCAGCACGACGCAATCGAGCACCAGGTCGCTGCGCTCGCCGGTCTCGGAGTCGGTCAGGCGCAGGGCCGCGCCCTCGGGCGGCCGGGCGTCCTCCTCCGCGAGCACCTGCAGGAGGATCAGCCCTCCCGCCTGCGCCGCCAGGGACCGCACCACGCGGGGCGCCTCGTGGGGGGAGAGGAAATCGCTGATCAGGATCCGCAGGCAGCCCGGCCGCAGGAGGCCGCGGGCCGCCTCGAGCCCGCGCTCGAGGGGCAGGACCCCGTCGAGCTCCAGGCCGCGCGCCTCGAAGCGCTCGGGCTCGCAGAGCTCGGGGCGATCGCCCACCGCGAGCAGGCGCAGCTCGAAGCCCGAGCCCCGCGCCGCCGCGAGCAGGACCGCCGCGAGGTCGACCGCGAGATGGGCCTTGCGCTCCTCGACCGCCATCGAGCGCGAGTCGTCCACCAGGAGCTCCAGCCGCGGCTGCACCTCCTCGCGGTGCAGCCGCACCAGGAGCTGGTCGGTGCGCGCGAAGGCCGCCCAGTCGAGCTGGCGGGGGTCGTCCCCGGGCACGTAGCTCCGCCGGTCCTGGAACTCGAGCGAGGCCCCCGTCCCGCGCCCCAGCCGATCGCCGGCCGCCCCGCGCAGGGGAGCGTCGGCCGCGCCGAGGCGGTAGCCCTCGGCGAGCAGGCGAGCCTCAGGAGCCGGCGACGGCATCGCTCGGCGGGACCTGGGCCTCGGCGGGGCTCGCGGCGCGGCGCCGGCGGCGCTCGGCGCTCACCTGGAGGACCTCGCCCACCCCCCGCAGGGTGCGCGGCAGGTTGATCGCGATCACCACGACGGCCAGCACGGCCATCACCGTCAGGGCCCGGGGGATGACGTCCAACTCCATGTGGGCCAGCGCGATCACGGCGTGGCCCGGGTTCCCGAAGTGCTGGAGCCGCATCAGCTCGTCGTTCCGCAGGAAGAGCCCCACCAGGGTGGGCAGGAAGAGGGCCACCATCGCGAAGCCGGGGATCGTCGCCCGCACCGCGGAGCGGCCCGCGTGGGTCCGCGCGAAGCGCGCCAGGAGGCCAGCGGGCAGGCCCACGAAGGCGAGGCCATAGACCACCACCACCACCAGCATCAGGAGCTCGACGAAGGGGTGGATCGCGTACCAGGGCAGGGGCGCGGATCCCAGTCCCAGGGACGCCGCCGACCCGGTGGGCCACACGATCGCGATGGCGCCCCCCAGGATCAGCCCCAGGATCGAGAGCAGCAGCAGGAATCCGCGGCCGCCGCCGGGGAGGAAGGGGGCGACCAGCAGCGCCAGGAGGGGGTTCGCCGGCACCTGCCGGCGGACCCGCCGCCCCAGCTCCTCCCGCTCGGTGGCGACGAAGAGCAGCGGCAGGAGGCAGGCGGCCGCGGTCGCTCCTCCCAGGGCGGGGATGAGCGCCGGCTCGCCGGGGAAGACCTCCAGGTAGATGTAGGCCGTCCAGCACAGCCCGGCCGCGGCCGTGAGCGCGACCACGATCCGCAGCCCGGTGGAGCGGTTCTCCTCGGGGTGGGCCAGGCGCGCGCAGGCGAAGGTGAAGGAGAGCCCGCAGACCAGGACGGCGATCGTCAGGGTCAAGGCCGCCGCGGTGCCGGCCTCGGGCTCCAGGAGCATCAGCGGCTGGCGGACGATGATCGAGGCGAAGGTGATCGATATGCCCGTGACCCACACCAGCCCCGCCGCCAGGGCGGCCATCAGCGCCACCCGCGCGAAGCGCACCCGTGAGGCGCAGGACAGGGCGATGGCCACCAGGGTCAGGGTCCCGCACAGGACCATGGAGCCGCCGAAGACCACCAGGGCGCCGACCAGATCCACCCCGCGCATGACGAAGGCGAAGGCCAGGAAGGGGGTGAAGGCGGAGTAGAAGAGCAGGGCCTGGGTCAGGGCCGACACCAGCTTGCCCATCACGATCTGCCGCGGCCGCAGGTCGGTGATGGCCAGGAGGTCGTAGGTGTTCTGCTCCCACTCCCCGCCCATGGAGATGAAGCCCGAGAAGGGCACCAGGAAGAGCACCGCTCCGGCCAGGCAGCCGTAGATGGTCGAGAAGAAGACCAGGCCGACCTCGCCCGGCGACGGGACGGCCGCGGCCCGCACCAGGATGATCAGGCCCAGGAGGGTGGCCAGCAGCAGCGTGACCCGGAAGCTGATCCGGAAGTAGCGCCCGCGCAGGGCCTGGCGCACCTCCTTGACCAGGATGGGGTTGAGGCGGTCGTCCAGCGCGCCCAGGAGGCGCCCGCGGGCCGACCTCGTCTCTTCGACCTGGGCCGTCACTGCAGCCTCCCCTCGGTGAGCGTCAGGAAGATGTCCTCCAGGTCGGTCTCCTGGCAGGCGAACTCGATGGGCTGCAGGTCGCGGTGGACCATCTCGGCCAAGAGGCCCGCCAGCTCCGCCTGCGTGCCGGAGAAGTCGAAGGCCAGGCCGGCCTTCTCGGCGCTCACCCGCGAGACGTGGGGCTGCTCGAGCAGGAAGCGCTGGCAGGTCTCCTGGAGGGCCAGGGTGCGCACCGTGACGCGCGCCAGGTGGGGCGCGTCGCCGTCGCCCTGCCGCAGGCGCCGCTGGATCTCCGCCACCGGGCCGGTGGCGCGGATGCGGCCGGCCTCGATCACCGCCACCCCGCTGCACAGCTCGGAGAGCTCGGCCAGGATGTGGGAGGAGATCAGGACCGCCTTGCCCATCTCGGCCAGGGCCTTGACCAGCTCCCGGAACTCGACCCGCGCCCGCGGATCCAGGCCCGCGGCGGGCTCGTCCAGGATCAGGAGGCTGGGGTCGTGCAGCAGGGTCTTGGCCAGGCACAGGCGCTGCTTCATGCCCTTGGAGAGCGCGTCCATCTCTTTCTCCCGCAGGGGATCCAGGCCGGTGAACTCGCTCACGAAGTCCAGGGTCTGGCGGCGCTTGGCGCCCCTCAGGCCGTGGGCGCGGGCGAAGAAGTCCAGGTACTCGTCGACGGTGACGTGGGAGTAGGCGCCGTAGGCGTCGGGCATGAAGCCCATGCGGCGGCGCACCCGGCGGGGCTCCTCCAGGACCGAGCGGCCCCCGATGAGGACGTCCCCCTCGTCGGGCAGGTCGAGGGTGGCGGCGATGCGCATGGTGGTCGTCTTGCCGGCCCCGTTGGGGCCGATGAAGCCGAAGATCTCGCCCGGCATCACCTGGAAGGACACGTCGTCCACCGCGACCAGGTCCTTGAAGCGCCGGGTCAGGTGGCGGATCTCGAGGGCGGGCCTCATCGCTCTTCCTCCCCCGTCGGGTCGAGCACGCCGAAGAGCCGGTGGGTCCCCTCGCTGCGGTCGATCCCGATGCCGCAGTCGTCGGTCAGGGGGTTGGCCGACAGGCGGGCGAGGTAGGTGGCCGGAGGCAGCATCCCCGTCGCGGCGCCGAAGGAGTGGAAGGACGGCCAGAGGCGGCCGGCCATCTCCAGGCTGCGGTCCGGATCGATCGGCTCGAGCAGCGCGCTGCCCTCGGGAGCCAGGGCGGAGGAGAGGGCCCAGTGGCGGCCGTCGGCGGACCGCACCACCAGCTCCTCCACCTCCACCGAGAGCCCGTTCCGGGCCTGCAGGCCTCCCTCCCCGGACGAGAGGACCAGCCGCAGCCGCGCGCTGCGGTCGCTGAGGATCTCCTGGTGGGTGGGCCGCCGCACCGGGAGGTAGTCGCCGGAGTACACCGCGCCCGCGCTGAGGTCGATCCGCAGCCAGGTGTCGCCGTCCCAGTTCCGCTCGTCCGCTCGCACGAAGACCGAGGTCCCCGCCCCGGGCCGCAGGCCGCGGCCGGGTGAGAGGCCGGCGAAGAACTGGCGCATTTCGGCGGTGGAGGCCCGGGGGTCGCCCCGCTGGTCGAGGACGCTGAAGGTCTCCGAGGCGGTCCGGGTGCCGAGGCCCTCCTTGAGCACGCCGTAGGCCACCATGGAGAGCGAGAGCACCAGCGCCAGGAGGGGGAGGGTCAGGAGCAGGAGCGAGGGTCTTCCCAGGCGCTTGACCAGGCTGAAGTTCACCGGCCCGATGAGCAGGGCGAAGAGGACCAGGAGCACCGTGAAGGTGCGGTAGGGCATCTCGTTCAGGCCGCCGATCAGGGGCTCGAACGCGTCCAGGGGGCCGCCGGCCGGCTGCGAGTGCCAGCCCGTGGGGCCGCTGAGGACGTGCTCCATGCAGCGCTGCAAGCCCGCGCCGGCCACGCCCTCCCCGGGGCCGGCCACCATCGCGGTCCCCAGCCCACACGAGAAGATCCGGACTCCGCCCGGGTGATCGACGCACGAGGTCCTCTCGAAGCGCTCCTCGAGCCAGCCCGCCAGGCCCGGGATCGCGCTCGCCGCCTCGGCCGCGCCCTCGCCCGTGACGATCAGCAGACCCCCCAGCCGCACCCAGGCCATGAGCGGCTCGAGGGCCTCGCGGGGCGGCAGCTCTCCGCCCGAGGCGTCCAGGATCGCCGCGTCCAGGCTCGACCAGGCCGCCTGGGCCCGGGGCAGGTCCTCGAAGCCGATCGGCGTGACGACGACGTTGTCGATCGACGCGGGGGAGGTCGAGATCCTCTGCCCACCGCCCGGCAAGGGGTGGATCGTCATGCGGTCCGCGGCGCTCACCTCCCAGCTCAGCTCGGCCGCCCAGGACTCCACCTGGCCCGCCGGGGGGGGGCGCCGCGAGAGGTACGCCACGGGCCTGCTGGAGGAGCTGGATCCCGGCCAGTTCGGGGCGCCGATGCCGTGCGCCTCCGCCGGCTCGCGCTCGCCCTCCGCCGTCAGCCGGACGGTGTAGCCGTTCGGCCGGGTCGGCGAGACCGGCACCAGGAGCTCGACCCGGCCCCGAAAGCCGGCCTCCAGGCGCAGGTGCTTGACCACCTCGGACTGGGCGCGCATGTACTCCCGGAAGGCGAGGAGGGTCACGTCGCGGTCGCGGTCGGGCGGGTTCTCGATCTCGACGAAGATCGGCAGGTAGCCCCGGTTCAGGGCGGGGGGCCAGGGGCAGTGGACCCGGGCGGTCACTCCGGTCCGCTCCAGCACGACCGTCTCGTCGGTCTCCCCGCCGGCCGGCGTCGCCAGGAGCGCCAGGGCGAGGAGGACCGGCGCGGCGGCCCGCGCTGCGGCCCGCGGCTCAGTCCGCGAGTCCATGGTTCACCTCCCGGGGCAGGGTCTCGTCCAGCTCGCTCACCTCGGCGAGCACCGCGCGGACCACGTCCGCCGGGCTCACCCCGTCGAGCCGCGCCCGCCAGTCCAGCACCAGGCGGTGGGCCACGGCCGGGATCGCCACCGCGCGCACGTCATCGAAGCCGACGTTGGGCTTGCCCGCCACTATTGCGCAGGCACGCGCCGCCTCGGCCATGGCGATGCCGGCCCGCGGCGAGGCGCCGTGACGGACGTAGTCGCCGACCGCCTGGGGGGCCAGGGCCGAGCCCGGGTGGGTGCCCTCCACCAGCCGCGCGATCCAGGCCGACACCGCCCGGGGAAGGAAGATCCGGTCGACGGCGCCGAAGAGCTCCGCCAGCCGTGCGCCGTCGGTCACCGGCGAGAGCTCGGGGGGCCGGCCGGCCCGGCGCTCGTCCAGGATCCGCTGCAGGGTCGCGGGGTCGATGCGCCCCACCTCGAGCTTGAGCAGGAAGCGGTCGAGCTGCGCCTCGGGCAGGGGGTAGGTGCCCTCCAGCTCGATGGGGTTCTGGGTGGCCAGCACGGTGAAGGGCTCGGGGAGCTCGCGCGTCTCGCCCAGCACGGTGACGCGACCCTCCTGCATGGCCTCCAGCAGGGCCGACTGGGTCTTGGGCGAGGCGCGGTTGATCTCGTCGGCGAGCAGCACCTGGGTGAAGACCGGGCCGGGGCGGAAGACCAGCCGCCGCCCGCCCCCCTCGGGATCCTCCTCGAGGATGTGGCTGCCGGTGACGTCGGTGGGCAGGAGGTCGGGGGTGAACTGCAGCCGGCCGAAGTCCAGCCCCAGGAGGGCCGCCAGGGCCTTGACCAGCTCGGTCTTGCCCAGCCCCGGCAGGCCCTCCAGCAGCACGTGGCCGCGCGCCAGGCAGGCGACCAGCACCAGCCGGTTGAGGGACTCCTGTCCGAGGATGGTGCGGTCGAGCTCGGCGAGGATCTCCAGGGCCGCGGCGCGGGCCGCTCGGACCTCCTCGGGCGAGAGCAGGGTGGGTTGGGCGGCCTGGGTCATGGGCTCGAGTCGAAGAAGGTCTTCACCACCCGGCGGTGGCGCGGAGCGAGGCGGCGGCGCCAGGCGGTCTTGCCGGCGGAGGCGTCCACCTCCCGGAGGCCGGCCGGTCCCGTCAGCGGATCCGGCCGGGGCGCGGCCGCGCCCACCCCGAGCACGGCGGTGTGCTCGAGGTCGAGGGCGGTGGCCGGGGGCAGGATCGCGGGCTCGAAGCGGTCGGTCGCGCCCGCGGTCTCCTCCCCCCAGATCATCTGGGCGTCCGCCCGCCCGCGGTCGACCCCTCCCGAGCCCGGGCGCGCGACCGCGGCCGCGGCCATCGCCTCGGATTCCGGACGCCCGGCCCGGCCCAGGCCGCTTCAGGTCCCGCCGGGCTTCTTCTCGCAGCGCTCGTCGCACACGTGCGGCTCGGGGTAGTCGGCCAGCCGCGCCAGCTCCGAGTCGGGGAACACCCTCGGACGCCGGCCGAGGAGGCCCGCGCGGCCCAGCGAGGCGAGGCGCGCGTCCAGCCGGCCCGCGAGCTCCTGGGCGATCCCGGGCAGGCGGGCTCCCGGGTCGAGTCCCCGCTCGAGGCCCTCCTCCCGCAAGCGGGCGAGGGTGCGCTCGAGCTCCAGCTGCGCGGCCTCGGGGTCCCCGATCGATCCTCGCGCGAGCCGGTCCAGGGAGCCCCGCGCCTCCTCGAGCGGCCCGCGGGCCTCCTCGGCGCGCTCCTCGAGGCGCTCCTCCAGGCGGTCGAGGGCCTCGAAGGCGCTCTCGGCCCGGGCCGCCTCGATCTCCTCCTCGATCCTCGCCAACCGGGCCTCGAGCTCGAGCGCCTCGCTCTCCTCGAGCTGGATCTCCTCCTCCAGGGTCTCGAGCTTCTCGCGCAGGCGCTCGGTGGCGCTCTGGAAGAGCCGGGCCGCGGGCGCCGGCCGGCGCTCGGGGATCTCGATCCACAGGGCCAGCAGGGCGAAGGAGGCCGCCGGCAGCGCCCTCAGGATCGCCCCTGCCGGCCGGAGGCGGGGGAGCCCGTCGGGGCGCGGCAGGAGGCCCTCGGCCCGCTCCTGCCAGCGCGCGTCGCCGAGCTCCGCCTGGGTGAGCACCAGCCCGCTCGAGCCGGTGCGCAGGTCGAGCCAGGTGGCCGCGCCCTCCTGGCTGAGGCGCGCGCGCCGGGCCCGAAACCACGCGGTGGCCGGCGCCAGGAGCGCGGGCGCCAGGAGCCAGGCCGCACGGGCGCGCTCCAGGTCCAGGGAGGCCCGCGCCAGCAGGACGGCCGCGCCGGCCGCGACCAGCGCCAGCGGGAGGTGCGCGCCCAGCCGGGCGATCCAGGCTCCCAGCGCGGCGCGCCGACGGAACCTCTTGACCTCGCGCATCAGGGCGGAGCGCTGTTCGGCGGGGGGGGTCATGGAGAGGAGGTCATACGGAGGCCGCCGGCGGATGTTCCCGGCCGCGTGCCAGGAAAGCCGCCCGATTCCCTCCGACTGGGCGTACCGGCGATCTCGCGCACGGGCCGCTCAGGGCGTGACGTTCCCCAGGCCGGTCTCCCAGCCGAGCTCGACGTTCACGAAGGCCTCGAGGGTGCCCGAGCCCCCCGGCAGCGCCGGATCGCTGACGGGCACCGGCACACTCAGGGAACCCCCGATGGGCTCCAGAATCACCGGATAGCCCACCGCGAAGCTGTGGACGTTGTCGTGGATGTCGTAGATCACCTCGATCTGGGCCGGGTCGATGCCGACGTCCTGGGTGATGCGCGGGTCGTTCAGCCGGAAGGCGACCAGCGAGGACGTGTCGGCGGTGTCGGCCGAGCCGTCGGCGTCGGTGTCCAGGACGAGCTGGGTCCACTCGTCCCGCACCGCCAGGGGGAAGATCTTGGCCAGCTTCTTGGCCACCTTGCGGCGCACCAGCGTCCGGCTGCCGGCCGCGAGCTGGTGGAAGTGCTGGTTGTCGTTCGACCCACCCACCGGGAAGCGGTAGATGAGCCGCAGCCGCGCGGACACCAGCTCCTCCCCCTCAGCGTTGACGCTACGCTTCTTGGCCTTGGTCTTCTTGCCCGCGCGGGGCCGGATGATCTTTTCCATGTGACTCCTCGATGTTGCTCGCCGCGCTCCTGGCGCAGCGGAATCCGATGGTGTTCGTGAGGGCGTCGCCGAGCACGCCGTCGCCGGAGACCCCCACGACCGGCAGATCGTCCCAGGCCTCGTCCCAGTTCTCCCTCCAGTCTCCGGGCCACAGGTGGGCCGGGCGATGGCCGGTGGCCAGGACGAAGGTCCGGTACTGCGCGTTGCTGACCTCCCGCTCGTCCACGAAGAAGAGCGGCAGCGCGTCGTCGCGCTCGGCGTAGAGCTCCCAGTCGGTGCCGGGGATGCCGAAGCGGAAGGGCCCGGCCTCGATCGGGACCATGCCCTCGAGGGCCTCCTCGTCCGACCGGACCACGGCCTCCAGCCGGTACTCGTGGCGGAGCCGGCCGAGGTGTCGCGTCAGCTCGGCGAAGCCCCACCCCGGCCTCACCACGGTGACCCGCCAGAGGCCGGCGGTCACCGCCCGGCCCTCGAGGGGCGTGCGTCCGATCGGCTCGGGCTGGCCGAGCTCGCCGGTGACGGGGTCGATCGCCGTCAGGCTGACCAGGTCACCCTCCCGGTCGGAGCTCACCGCGAGCCGGGGCCGCATCCCCAGGGGGTCGGAGAGCCTCAGGAGCTCGAGGTCGTCGGGCAGCAGCAGCCTCGCCTCGAGGAAGAGCGCCTGCGCCCTGTACAGAGAGAGGTCCGAGCCGTCCTGCGTGGCCTGGTCGCAGAGCAGGAGGCCCTCGACCTTGCGGGCGCGGCCCAGCTCGCCGAGGGCCACCTCCATGCGCAGGACCAGCTCGCGATCGGCGCGGTCCAGGCGCGAGAGCCCGGGCATCAGGCGATCCAGGGCCTCGCGCGCGCCGACCAGGGCCGCGAGCTCGACCTCCTCCAGCTCCTCCTCCGCGGCCAGCTCTCGCAGGGGCGCCATCTGCTCGGCCAGGGCGCGGCGCCGGGCGCTGCGGTCGGCGAAGAGCAGCACGACCAGGAGCGCCACGAGGCCGACGGCGCTGGCGATGCCCACCGCCCGGTGTCGCGCCAGCAGCCGGCCCACCCGCGAGGCGATGGAGGGCGGCTGGGCCCGGATCGCCTCGTGGTTGAGGAAGCGGCGCAGGTCGGCGGCCAGCTCGGCGGCCGAGGCGTAGCGGGCGTCGGGGCTCTTCTCCATCGCCTTGTGGCAGATGATCTCGAGGTCCCGGGGCACGCGCGGCTCGAGCTTGCGGATGGGCTCGGGGTCGCGGAAGGAGATGGCGAAGAGCACCGCCGCGCCCGACTCTCCCTCGAAGGGGCGGCGCAGGGTGAGCATCTCGTACAGCACCACCCCCAGCGAGAAGACGTCGGTGCGCGGGTCGACGGGCACGCGCTTGGCGAGCGCCTGCTCGGGGCTCATGTAGTAGGGCGTGCCGGTCATCTCGCCCGGTCCCGAGAGGCTGGCGTCCCCCAGGTCCTTGGCCAGGCCGAAGTCCACCAGGCGCGGGACGTCCCCCGCGGCGAGCAGCACGTTGTGGGGCTTGACGTCGCGGTGAATGACGTCGGCCTGGTGGGCGCAGTGCAGGGCGTCGGCCAGGCGGGCGGCGATGCCGGCCGCCCACTCGGCCCAGGCGCCGATCGCGAGGGGAGGCTCGCCGCCGTGGCGCCCGGCGTCGCGGCGGGAATCCAGCCGCTCGTGCAGGGTGTCGCCCTCAACGAACTCCATCGCGAACCAGTGCGCGCCGTCGGTCTCGCCCACCGAGAGGACGGGGACGATTCCGGGGTGCACCAGCCGGGCCGCGGCGCGGGACTCGCGGCGGAAGCGCTCGACCTGGCGATCGGTGAGGGTCAGGCCGGCGGGCAGGACCTTGAGGGCCACGCGCCGGTTCAGCGAGGGCTGGTGGGCGAGATACACCACGCCCATGCCCCCGCGGCCGATCTCGCGGATCAGCTCGAACTCGCCCAGGGTCTGCCCCTGCACGTCCCGCGGCCCGGGGCGCTCGCGCTCGACGATGCGCTGCACGCACAGGGCGTCCTCGCACTCCTGGCGCAGCCGGTCGCGCAGCTCGGGAGGGTGGCGCTCCAGGAAGGCCTCCAGCCCGGGCGCCTCGGGCTCCTCCTGGTCCACGAGGAACTCCAGAACGAGGTGGGAGAGGTCGCCGGGCGCGGCGGGATCCGGGGGAAGGGCGGGCGGGTCGGCCACGGCGGCCCCCAGCCTACCGGCGGGCCCGCCCGTGGCAATCGCCCACCTCCGGAGCCGCAGCAGCCGGGCCGAAACCCGGCCGGGCCGCTCCTCGGCTACTTCACCCTGAGCTTCAGCTTGCGCTCGCCCTGCCCCGGGCTCAGGGACACCGGCTTGCTGGCGCTCCGGCCGTCGGCGGTCCGGGCGGTCACCTTGTAAGTGCCCGGCGGCAGGGGGCCGATGCGCTCCAGGGCCATGTCCAGCCCGCTGCCCTGGGCCGCCATGAGGTCGGCCAGGGAGTACATGCCGTTGACCTGGCGGCCGTGCTCGTCGATCACCTCGAGCGAGGCCTGGACCCGGTTCCCCGAGCGGTCGGTCAGGTCCACCAGGAGCAGCGTGCCCTCGTCCAGGGTCAGCTGCACCTCGGTGGTGTCGCGCTCGCGGATCTGCACGCTGGCCTCGGCCTGGGTGGTCAGGGCGGTGGTGCGCGCGCAGACCGTGTAGCGGCCCGGGGCGAGCCCGCTGTAGCTGAAGCCCCCGGATCCGTCGGTCACGGTCATGGAGAGCCGCTCCAGCACGATGCCGCCCTCGTCGCGCACGAAGATGGCGGCGCCGGCGACGGGCTGGCCGCCCGCACCGGTCACCGTTCCGCTCAGGATCCCGGGCTCGTGCAGGCGGAAGTCGACGTTCCGGATCCAGCTGCCCTCCTCGACCACCACGCCGTGCCGGACCTGGCGTCCCAGGGTGTCCTTGCCGGTGCCGCCGAAGAGGCCGCCGAAGAGGACTCCGCCGGCCGCCACGGCGTAGGTGCCGGGCCGCAGCCAGTCCAGCTCGTAGCGCCCCGCCTCGTCGGCGCTGACCTCCGCGTACTGGCCCCCGAACAGGGTCCCGCTGCGGATGGCTCCCTCCGCCGTGATGGTGGCCCGGGCGCCGCCGGCGGGCTCGCCCCCGGGCCCGATGATGCGCCCGCTGATGCGGCCCGTGGGCAGCTCGAAGTCGAGGCGCACCTCCTCCTCGTCCTCGGGGATCTGCCGGTTGTACTCCACGCTCTGCTGGGCGCCCACGTCCTGCAGCTTGCCGATGGCCACGTAGTACTCGCCGGGCTCGGCCAGGATCTGCTCGTAGCGGCCCTCCTCGTCGGTGCCGCCCATGCGCATGGAGTCCATCCCCCCGCCCTCGGTCCTCATGAACTGCATGTAGACCCCGGCGGCCGGCTCGCCGGCCAGGGTGACCCGGCCGTGGACCCGCACCGGGTTGGCCGGGGGCGCGCCCAGCAGCACGTGGGTCTCCTCGCCCTCCTTCAGCTCGACGAAGGTGAACTTCATGCTCTCCATGAGGCCGGTCAGGTCGAGCTCGCCGTCGGCCATGCCCCCCGAGCCGCCCAGCATGGCGATCACCTGGTAGTTGCCGGGGGTGAGGTGGGTGAACTCGAAGAATCCCGCGGAGTCGGTGCGCGATCCCTGCTGCCCGCCGCCGACCGGGTTGGTGGGGATCTGGGCGATGACCATGACCCCGACCGCCGGCTCGCCCTCGGCGTCGAAGACCTCGCCGGTCAGGGTGGCGCCCGTGCGCAGGGTGAAGACCTGGTCCCGGATCACCTGGCCCGGCTCCAGCGCGAAGGAGCGGGTCTCGCTGTCCGCCAGGCCGTCGGCGGAGGCCACCAGCTCCACCGAGCCGGGAGTCAGGCCCTCGAGCTCGAAGGCGCCCTCGGCGTCGGTCCCGGCCGACGGCAGGGACTCCCTCCCGTCGGTGAGCCGCGAGATGTCCTCCAGACCGAGGTGGAGGGTTACCCGGGCGCCCTCGACGGGCTGGCCCTCGGGGTCCAGCACCGAGCCGCTGATCCCGGCCGCGGGCACCAGCGCGATCACCACCGGGGGAGCTCCATCGGGCTCGGGCACCTCGACGCGCACGGGCTCCGGACGGCCGAAGCCCTCCGCGGTGGCCAGCACCTCCCAGGTGCCCTCCCAGACCCCCTCCACGCGGAAGAGGCCCTGGGGGTCCTCGATCCTCTCGTGCCGGGTCTCGGAAGGGATCATCCCCGCCAGGGGCCCGCCGCCTTCCACCCGGAGCCGGGCGATCACGGAGAAGGAGGACACCGGCACCCCGTCGTGGTCGATCACCCGGCCGCGGATCGAGTCCGGCTCCCGGAGCACCAGCTCCAGATCCTCGGTGTCCGGCGGGACGTGGTCCAGGCGCGCGACGCCGCGTCGCGGCGCGTAGCCCAGGGCCTCGAGCCGGCGCACCTCCTCGCCGCTCAGCTCCACCGACTCTCCGGAGCGCTCCTCCGCCGTCGGCTCATCGACGCCCACGAGCCCGACCGCGCCCACCTGCATCTGGGGCACCTGCGGGGCCGTGGTCTCGACGCGCAGGCCGGCCACGACGGTGAACGGGCCCAGCCCCAGGCCGGTGACCTCGAAGCGTCCCTCCGCGTCGGTCTGGCCCTTGCCCTCGGCGCCGCGCATGGCGTTCAGGCCCCCCATGCCCCCGATCTGCGAGAGGTCGAAGCTCACCTTCACCTCGGCGCCCTCCACCGGCTTCCCGTCCTCCCACGTGACGCGGCCCGAGATCCGGCCTCCTCGCGAGAGCTCGAGGTGCTGGCCCGAGAGGGTCTCGCCCTCGGCCAGCTCGGCGTCGGTGCTGGCGTCCAGGTAGCCCTCGCGCTCGGCGCGCAGGGTCAACCGGCCGGTCGCCACCGCCTTCAGGGTGAAGCTGCCGTCCTCGGCCGATCGGGCCGACCGCACCTTCCGGCCGCCCACCCCCATGAACAGCGGGTTCAGCTCGGCCACGACCTCGGCCCCCGCGACCGGATCGCCGGCGTCGTCCCGGACGACTCCCAGGATGCGTCCGCCGCCCACGAGCTCGATGGTCAGGGCGCGGCTCGCGCCCGGCCCCAGGTCGAGCAGGGGGCTGACCCAGGCCGCGAGGCGATCGGGCACGACCTCCATCTTCCAGGCGGAGTGGGGCCGGACGGCCCGGAGCTCGAAGCTCAGGTCCTCGCGCAGCCGCGCGCGGGCCGCGAGGAGGCGGTCTCTGCCGCTGCCGCCGATGTAGGAGGTCTCGTCGGGCCGCAGCTTGATGCGCAGCCGCCCCGGGGAGGCGTCCTCGGGATCGACCCCGGGGGGAACGGTGACGAGGCCGTGGATCCAGGCCCCCAGCTCCAGCGCGACGGGCGCGGGGATCTCGAAGGCGGACCCGTCGCTCAGGTCCAGCTCGATGGGCTCGGAGGTGAAGGCGTAGCGCCCGCGGACCGCCACCCAGCCGCGCTCGAGGCCGGCCGGGAAGGGCACCCTGAATCCGCCCAGGGCGTCCACCGGCGCGCGGCCGAGGATCTCCTCGCGCTCGTCCTCCTCCCCGTCGTCGAGCCAGCCCCCCAGCACGTTCATGGCCGGGGCCTCTCCCAGGGAGTAGGCGAAGAGCTCCTCGTCGTCGGGCAGGTCGGCGGGAAGCTGCACGACGCCCTCGATCCAGTCCGGATTCGCGGCCCGGACCTCCTCGATGCTGGCCCGGGAGGACTCGGCGACCTCGGGTCCGGCCGCCTCCGCCGAAGAGGGGGGCTCGGCCTCGCCCGGGAGCTCCGCCAGCTCCTCCGGCCCGGAATCCCCGGCCACGGCGGCGGGCGCCTCCGGCCCCGCGTCGGCCGTGTCGGGCGCGTCCCCGCTCCGACCCAGCAGGAGCCAGGCCGTGATGCCCAGGCTCAGAACGAGGACGAAACCCAGCGCGGGGAGGAGGTTCTTCATCATGCGAATGCCTCGCTCGAGCGGATCCGGGGCGGACCGGCGGTCGGGACCGAAACGGGCCCCCTACATCGTGGCGGCCGGATCATTCGGGTTCTTCGTCATTCCCCGGAGATTCCTTTCACGGGGAGCGCTCGGCTCCCGCGGCCTCCCGCGGGCGGCCGCGGCCCCGGCGATTGTCAATCCGCGCTCTCGCCGCCTAGAATCCCCACCCTCTGTCCCCGCCGCCCCACCCCGCCGGAATCCCGCCCGATGAACCCGAAGCCCGCCCAGAGCCAGCCGGCCCGGGGACCCGATCCCGGCCCCAGCGCGGCCTGGAAGGAGCGCACCTGGCGCCCGGCGGTGGAGGGGCGAGCCGAGCGGCGCCCGGCCTTCGAGACGCCCTCGGGGATCGACTGCGAGCCCCTCTACGGCGACGCCCCCGACGGGGGCTGGCCCGGAGAGTTCCCCTTCACCCGCGGGGTGCGGCCGACCATGTACCGCGGGCGCCTGTGGACCATGCGCCAGTACGCGGGCTTCTCCAGCGCGCGGGACACGAACCGGCGCTTCCGGATGCTGCTGGAGGGAGGGCAGAGCGGGCTGTCGGTGGCCTTCGACCTGCCCACCCAGCTCGGGTACGACTCGGACCACCCCCTGGCCGAGCCCGAGGTGGGGTTGGTGGGTGTGCCGGTCAACAGCCTGCGCGACATGGAGGCGCTGCTCGAGGGGATCCCCCTGGGCGAGGTCTCCACCTCCATGACCATCAACGCCACGGCCGCGATCCTGCTCTCGATGTACGTCGCGCTGGCGCGGCGCCAGGGGGTGGCGCCCGAGCGGATCCGCGGCACGGTCCAGAACGACATCCTCAAGGAGTACGCGGCGCGCGGCAACTACCGCTTCCCGGTGGGGCCCTCCATGCGGCTGACCACCGACCTCATGGCCTTCTGCGCGCGCGAGGCGCCCGCCTGGAACACCATCTCGATCTCGGGCTACCACATCCGTGAGGCCGGCTCCACCGCCGTGCAGGAGGTGGCCTTCACCCTGTCCAACGGCCGCGCCTACGCCAGGGCGGCGGTCGATGCCGGGCTGGACGTGGACTCCTTCGGGCCGCGCCTGTCCTTCTTCTTCAACGCCCACAACCACCTCTTCGAGGAGGTGGCCAAGTTCCGCGCCGCGCGGCGCATGTGGGCGCGCATGATGCGCGAGGAGTTCGGGGCCCGGCGCGAGGCGAGCTGGATGATGCGCTTCCACACCCAGACCGCGGGCTCGATGCTCACCAGCCAGCAGCCGGACAACAACGTGGTGCGGGTGACCCTGCAGGCCCTGGCGGCGATCCTGGGCGGCACCCAGTCGCTGCACACCAACTCGCGCGACGAGGCCCTGGGCCTGCCGACCGAGGACTCCGCCCGCCTGGCCCTGCGCACCCAGCAGGTCCTGGCCCACGAGTCGGGGGTGGCCGAGGTGATCGACCCCCTCGGCGGCTCGCCCTACGTGGAGGCCCTGACCGACGAGGTCGAGGCCCGCAGCCTGGAGCTCATGGCGCGCGTCGACCAGGAGGGGGGCGCGGTGGCGGCCATCGAGTCGGGCTTCGTCCAGCGCGAGATCCACCGCAGCGCCATGGCCTGGCAGCGCAGCGTGGAGGCGGACGAGCGGGTGATCGTGGGGGTCAACCAGTTCACCGGCGAGGAGGAGCCCCCCGAGGTCTTCCGCCCCAGCCCGGAGGCCCGCGAGCGGGTGCTGGCCGAGCTCGGCCGCGTGCGCGCCGAGCGCGATCCCGCCCGGGTGGAGGCGACCCTCTCGGGCGTGGCCGAGGCCGCCCGCGGAACGGACAACCTGGTGGAGGCGGTCCTGCCCGCGGTGGAGGCCTACGCCACCCTGGGCGAGATCTGCGCCGCCCTCGAGCGCGAGTTCGGCAGCTTCGAGCCCCCGGTGGTGGTGTGATGGACGCCCCCGAAGCCCTCACGCCCCTGGTCCGAGGCCTGCACCACGTCGCCGTGGCCGTCGAGAGCATCGAGGGGGCCCGCGGGGTGTGGGAGGACGCCCTGGGCCTGGCGGCCGGCGAGGTGGAGCACGTGCCCGGCCAGAGGGTCAACGTGCTCGTCCTCCACGGCGGCGCCCAGCGCATCGAGCTGGTGGAGCCGGCCTCGCCCGACTCGCCCGTCTCGGCCTTCCTCGAGCGGCGCGGCCCCGGCCTGCACCACCTCGCCTGGCGCGTCGACGACCTGCAGGGGGCCCTGGACCGGCTGAGCGAGTCCGGCCTGCGCCTCCTGGATACGAGCCCCCGCGCGGGCGCCCACGGTACCCGCATCGCCTTCCTCCACCCCCAGTCCACGGGGGGGGTCCTGACCGAGCTGATCGAGGATCCCTCCGCCACCTGAGTTTCGCCCCCTACCCATCCCCTTCTCCGCCTCAGCGGGCCTCCGTGGCCTTCTCCTCCAGCCCCCCGGACCGGGGTCCGAAAGAGAGAACCGCGGAGGCGCCGAGATGCGAAGAGAGAACGGAGCACAGCCCGTGTCCTCCAAAGGCATGACACCCACCGAGACCAATCCCGTCACCGAGACCGCCCTGCAGCGCCTGCGCCGCATGCGCGAGGAGACCCTGGTCGGCGGCGGGCCGGAGCGCATCGAGGCCCAGCACAAGCGCGGCAAGCTTACCGCCCGCGAGCGCATCGACCTCCTGGTCGACGAGGGCTCCTTCGTCGAGCTGGACCGCTTCGTGACCCACCGCTGCACCGACTTCGGGATGGAGAAGCAGAGGATCCTGGGGGACGGAGTGGTCACCGGGCACGCCCTCATCGACGGGCGGCCGGTCTACCTATTCAGCCAGGACTTCACCGTCTTCGGCGGGTCGCTTTCGGAGACCCACGCCGAGAAGATCTGCAAGGTGATGGACATGGCCGTCAAGGTGGGCGTGCCGGTCATCGGGATCAACGACTCGGGGGGCGCGCGCATCCAGGAGGGGGTGGCCAGCCTGGGGGGCTACGCCGAGATCTTCTGGCGCAACACCCGCGCCTCGGGGGTGGTGCCCCAGATCTCGGCCATCACCGGCCCCTGCGCCGGGGGCGCGGTCTACAGCCCGGCCCTGACCGACTTCATCTTCATGGTGGAGGGCTCCTCCTACATGCACATCACCGGGCCGGACGTGGTCCGGGCGGTGACCCACGAGGAGGTGACCTCCGAGGAGCTGGGGGGCGCCGACGTGCACGCCGCCCGCTCGGGGGTGGCCCACTTCAAGAGCGCCGACGGCCGCGCCTGCATGGCGCACATCCGCAAGCTCCTGTCCTACCTGCCGCTCAACAACGCCGAGGACCCCCCCTTCGTCCCCACCTCCGATCCCCACGACCGCTGCGACCCCGCCCTGGACGAGCTGGTGCCGGACGACGACACCCGGCCCTACGACATGCTGGACGTGATCCGGCGCGTGGTGGACGAGGACTCCTGGCTGGAGGTGCACGCCGACTTCGCCCGCAACCTGATCGTGGGCTTCTGCCGCCTGGGCGGGCGCGTGGTGGGCATCATCGCCAACCAGCCGGCGGTGCTGGCCGGCTGCCTGGACATCGACGCCTCGATCAAGGGCGGCCGCTTCATCCGCTTCTGCGACGCCTTCAACATCCCCATCGTCACCTTCGAGGACGTGCCCGGCTTCCTGCCCGGCACCGACCAGGAGTACGGCGGGATCATCCGCAGCGGGGCCAAGCTGCTGTACGCCTACTGCGAGGCCACGGTCCCCAAGATCACCGTGTTCACCCGCAAGTCCTACGGCGGGGCCTACTGCGTCATGGCCTCCAAGCACGTGCGGGCCGACCTCAACCTGGCCTGGCCCGGCGCCAAGGTGGCGGTGATGGGGGCCGCGGGCGCGGCGCGCATCATCCACCGCCGCGAGATCCAGGCGGCCGAGGACCCGGCCGAGGTCGAGGCCCGGCGGACGGCCGAGTTCGACGAGACCTTCGGCACCCCCTACATGGCCGCCTCGCGGGGCTTCATCGACGACGTGATCGAGGCCTCCACCACGCGCCCGCAGCTCATCCGGGCGCTGGAGCTCCTCAAGACCAAGCACGAGGAGCGGCCCGTGCGCAAGCACGGCAACATCCCCCTGTAGGCGAGAAGGAGCCCTCCCGCATGTTCCAACGCATCCTGATCGCCAACCGCGGGGAGATCGCCCTGCGCGTCATCCGCACCGCCCGGGAGATGGGCATCGAGACCGTCGCGGTCTTCTCGGAGCCCGACCGCAACGCCCTGCACACGCGCATGGCCGACCGCGCGGTGCCCCTGGGCGGGGCCGCTCCGGGCGACTCCTACCTGCGCATCGACAAGATCCTGGAGGCCGCGAAGAGGACCGGCGCCGAGGCGATCCACCCCGGCTACGGCTTCCTGGCCGAGAACGCCGACTTCGCCCGGGCCGTCACCGAGGCGGGCGTCGCCTGGATCGGCCCCCCGCCGGACGCCATCACCTCCATGGGCGACAAGATCATCAGCCGGCGGGTGATGACCAAGGCCGGGGTGCCGGTGGTGCCGGGGCTGACCGACCCGGTGGCCTCCCCCGAGGAGGCCCTGGCGGCCGCCGAGGAGATCGGCTACCCGGTGGCCCTCAAGGCCGCCGCCGGGGGCGGGGGCAAGGGGATCCGCATCGTGCGCGAGCCCGGGGAGATGGAGGGCGCCTTCCGCACCGCCTCGGGCGAGGCCACCTCGGCCTTCGGCGACGGCCGCCTGTACCCCGAGCGTTACCTCGACCGCCCGCGCCACATCGAGGTGCAGGTGCTCTTCGACCGGCACGGCAACGGGGTTCACTACGGCGAGCGCGAGTGCTCCATCCAGCGCCGCCACCAGAAGCTGATCGAGGAGTGCCCCTCGGTGGTGGTGGACGAGGCGCTGCGCGCCGAGATGGGCGAGACCGCCCTGCAGGCCGGGCGCGCGGTGGGCTACGAGGGCGCCGGCACGGTCGAGTTCATGTGGTCCGCCGGCGAGTACTACTTCCTGGAGATGAACACCCGCCTGCAGGTCGAGCACCCGGTGACCGAGATGGTGACCGGGGTGGACCTGGTGCGGGAGCAGCTGCGCGTGGCCGCCGGCGAGGAGCTGGGCTACGGCCAGGAGGAGGTGCACTTCGAGGGGCACGCCATGGAGGTGCGCATCAACGCCGAGGACCCGGCCGCCGGCTTCGTGCCCTCGACCGGCACCATCCGCAACCTGCGCATGCCCGGCGGGCCGTGGGTGCGCACCGACTCGGCGCTGTTCCGCGGGATGGAGGTGGGGCTGGCCTACGACCCCATGCTGGCCAAGATCATCGTCTGGGCCGTGGACCGGCCGGGGGCCATCGCGCGCATGCAGCGGGCCCTGGAGGAGATGAACGTGGGGGGGGTGCGGACCGGGGCCCCGGCGGCCCTGCGGGTGCTGCGCGAGCCGGCCTTCCAGGCGGGCGACTTCGACACCCACTTCCTGGAGGGCCTGGACCTGACCGCCACATCGGGCGAGGAGGACGCGCTGGCGGCGGCCACCGCCGCCATCCGCCGGCACCACCAGGCGCGCCGCAGCGCGCTGGAGACCAGCTCCGCGGACCGGGCGGCGTGGCTGCGCCGCAGCCGGGCCGCGCTCAGCGTCCATCCCCCGAAGCGCGGCGGATCGGAGGCGGCGCGATGAGGTACTTCGTCGAGGTCAATGGCCGCCCGCACGAGGTGGAGGTCACCGAGCGGCTGGGCGAGCTCCACGTCTCGGTCGACGGCAGGGTGATGGACCTGGACTACCGGGAGGTCGACACCCACGGCCAGGCCAGCGTCCTGCTCGGCAACGAGAGCTTCGCGGTCTCGGTGGAGGGAGGCCGCAACCAGTGCCTGATGACCATCGCCGGCCAGCTCTTCCAGGTGGACATCGAGGACGAGCGCGAGCGCGCCGCCCACGCCGCCGAGCGCGCCGCCGCCCGGGGGGGCGGGGTGGTGAAGAGCGTCATGCCCGGGGTGGTGGTCTCGGTCCTGGTGGCCGAGGGTGACTCGGTCGAGGCGGGCCAGCCCCTGCTGATCCTGGAGGCCATGAAGATGCAGAACGAGATCGGCGCCCCGTCGTCGGGCGTCGTGAAGCGCATCCACGTGGCCGAGGGCGGGGCCGTGGGGGCGGGCGCCAAGCTGGTGGGGCTGGAGGCGCCTGAGGAGGGCTGAGTCCGGTCTCGCACCACCGCCTCCTCGTCTCCCCCCGCCCCGAAGCCGCCTCCACCTCGCCGGCTCGGATCTCGTACCGACCCTTGGAAGCGCCTATCCTCGGAGCCCTCGTGAGAGGAGTCACCTCCCGGCCGATCCTTGGATTCCAGCGAGGGCAAGATGAGTACGCTGCTCTGCATCCTGGTCTTTTCGTTCTCGATGGCCTTCGCCTCCGGCCAGGAGGTGGGTCAGACGGCGACCGACGAGGCGATCGTGGATCGCGACTACGCATTCCGCATCAGCCGACCCTCGCGCGCCTGGCGGCTCCTCCCCGAGGACGAGGTCCGGCAGATCGCCCCGGACGCCATCGCGGGAGCGGTGGGAATGGGAATGAAGGTCCGATCGTGCCTGGGCGCCGTGATCGTGGAGCCGATCCACGACATGGAGCTGGACCAGTTCGCGGACCTGGTCCTCGAAGGCATGGCCATCGAATCGAAGGTCGTGCAGTCGCGCGAACGCATCACGTACTGCGGACGAGAGGCAGTGCGGCTCGTCGTGCGGGGCGACGTCGAGGAAGTCCCCTTCCACTACGAAAACCACGTCTTCATCAACCAGAACCACGGCTACCAGGTGGTGGGCATGGGACCCGCCGCCAACGTCGGAGACGGGGAGGCGCTACGCGAATTTCACCAAGCGTTCGAGCTTCTGGATGGCCCGGTGAGCGCGCGCTCCGCGCAAGTCGCGGTGGAGGACATGTACGGGGTGGGATGGGAGGTCGTCGACGGGGCGTTCGCTAGCGCGGCGCTGCGACTCACGCTCGCTCCTCCCCCCGAGTGGCGCCTGTTGGTAGGGGACGAGCTGGAGGCCGCGTATCCCGACGCCGAGGTCGGGCTGATGTCGGCGGATTCGAAGTACTACCTGATGATCATCGCCGAGTCCTGGATGAGCGCGGATCGAGAGGCCATCGCCGACACCCTGCTGCAGGGAGTCGTCGAGACACTGGAGGCGGAGCCCTCGCGCGCCGCGCGCCTCGAGGCGGGGGGCGCGGCCCGGGAGTTCCTGGTCCTCGAGCCCGAGGGCGACTCCTTCACCTACGTCTACGGTGTCTGGTTCTCGAACGACATCTGCTACCAGGGTATGTGCTGGTTCCTGCGGGGCGAGGAGGACGCCCTGAAGAGGGTCGCGGAAGGCCTGCGCGCCGTCCGGCATCCCGGGGACATCGAGCTCGCGGCCATCGCTGCCCGCCTCCGTGATCATCCCGAGCCGGACAACCAGGTGACGTCGGACTCATGCGTTCGCGGGGGGCTGTTCCAGCACTTTCGCTACGGAGTGCGGCTGCGCAAGCCGAGCTCGGGGTACTGGCGCGCGGACATCGGACAGGCGGCCCGCGAGTACGGTGAGCAGGTCGTTCTGCTGCTGGAGGAGCCGGCGCTCGGCCTCTTCTGCAAGATCGAGATTCAACCGCTGGTCGAAGACGTTCCGCTGCAGGATCTCCACCGCTCGGCGGTCGACTTCGAATCCCAGACACTGACGAAGGCGGACTTCGGAGAGATCGAATCGGGAACGCTCGCCGGAGTCGAGTGCGTGCACAGCTCGATGTGGGAAACCGCTGAGGACCTCGATCTCCACTACGCCCTGTGGACGGCCAGGTGGCGGACGCAGGTGCTGTGGATCACATGCTGGGGGTTCGAGGGCAACGTGAAGGCTCACCGACCGGCACTGGATCGACTGCTGGCGGGCCTCGAGCTGTGCCCGGCGCCCATCTCGATGACCGAATCCGACGACGAGGGCTACCGCGACAATCGAGTGGGTTTCGCGGTCGTTCCGGACGTCGAGGTTCAGGGATACAGCGACATGACGCCTCCCGAGGTTTCTCCAATCGGCACCTTCGTGTTCGTGCAGGATCAGATGGCCTTCGTCATCGCCCTCAACGCGGTCATGTTCGAGCAGGACGCCGACTACCTGAGCGAGCTGGTTCAGCCGTTCATCGCCAACCACCTGCCGATGGTCGCAGCCGGGGATCCCGTGATCGAGCCGAACGCCCGGCTGGCCGGTCGACCGGCCATTCGGCAAACCTGGGGCACCGATCGCATGGGCTGCGATCTCTATGTGATGACCCGCGGGCGCACCTACTATTGCCTCCTGACGGGGGGCACCAAGGTCGAGCGCCGCCGGAAGGCGGGGTGGTTGCGGTTGCTCTGATCGAGGAGCGGGAGGACTGCGTGCTGGCGGAGGGGTTGACACCGAGACCGTCGTGGTCGTCAGGGTCGGCACGCCGATCTACGGTCGGTACGGGGGCCGCGATCCCCAGGATCCGCACACGACGGGGCGGTCGAACGCCGTCGCCTTCGTCGTGGGTCCCTGAGCCGGGGCCCGCGAACCCGTCCCGGCCCTCGAGCCGACCCCTCGGCGCGCCGGTCCTCCCGAGAGAGTGAGGGGTGTGGCTCGAGGGGCCGGGTGCGGTTGGAGTCCCCCCCGGGTCATGGCAAGCGAACGCCAGCGCGCGGGAGGGATCGGTCGATCTGGGAGAGGGGGAGCGCGAGCCTCGTCGGCGCTGCACCGGGAGCTCCGGGCCTGCGGGATCGACTTCTTCGTCAGCGTTCCGTGCAAGCTGCTGGCCGGCCTGCTTGGGGTGGCGGGGCGGCCGGGCTGGAGGCGCCGGAGGGAAGCGGATCCGGACCATACAATCCTCTTTCGATGGAGGAGAGGTCGCCGGAGACGTGCCGGAAGCGGGAACCCGGGCCCGAGGTCGTTTCCCGGGCCGCGACCGGACCCGTTCGGCTAGACTCGGGCGTGAGCGCTCCCATGCAACCGCTGGTGCGCACGCTGATCGACTGGATCGAGATCCCATCGGTGACGGGCTCGGAGGGGGACTATGGAGACGCCCTGGCGAGGCACCTCGGAGAGGTGGGCTTCGACGTCGAGCGCCAGCCCGTGGCCCGCGGGCGCTTCAACGTGCTGGCGCGGACCGGTTGGCCCGAGGTGGTCCTGTGCACGCACCTGGACACCGTGCCCCCCTGGTTCGGCCCCTCGGAGGACGCCGAGTTCGTGCACGGCCGCGGCGCCTGCGACGCCAAGGGGCCGGCGGTGACCATGATCGCCGCCGCCTGCCAGCTCCTGCAGGGCGGCGAGGAGCGCGTGGGGCTCCTGTTCACCGTGGGCGAGGAGGTGGACGGCGCCGGCGCCCGCCTGGCCGGCCGGGAGCTCGCCGAGCCCTGGGCGCCGGAGTTCATCATCGTGGGCGAGCCCACCGGCAACCGCTTCGCGCGGGCCCACAAGGGCGTCTTCAAGGGCACCCTCAGGGCGCGAGGAGTGGCCGGCCACAGCGCGCAGGTGCTGGGACCCTCCGCCGTGCACGAGCTGTGCGGTTGCATCGCGGACCTCCTCGACGAGGACTGGGGCGAGCACCCGATCCTGGGGTCGGGCTCCCTGAACTTCGGGCGGATCGAGGGCGGGGTGGCGCCCAACGTGGTGGCCGCCCGGGCCGAGGCGACCCTGCTCCTGCGGGCGGTCGAGCCCCCCGAGGTGGTCGAGGATCGGATCCGCTCGGCGCTGAGCCCGCAGGTCGAGCTCGAGACCACCGGCCTCGACAACTACGGTCCGGTGGAGTTCCGCGTGCCCGAGGGACGGGAGGAGATCGTCGTGGCCTTCGGCACCGACGCGCCCTACCTCGGGAGCTGGGGCACGCCCCTGCTGTACGGCCCGGGGCGGATCGAGGACGCCCACAGCGAGCGCGAGCGCGTGTCCAAGGCCTCGCTCGAGCTCGCGGTCGAGGACTACCGCCGGACGGTGGCGGAGCTCCTGGCGCTCGGGAGCCGGCGCGCGTGAGCGGGACGCGCCTTCGCGGTGAGGCCCTGCTCGACGCCCTCGAGGCGGGGGAGGTGCGGGCCGCGGTGCCCGACGGCCGCGGCGGGTGGCGGGTCGAGGCCTGGGTCAAGGAGGAGATCCTGGCGATCTTCCGCGACTCTCCGCTGGCCTGCATCGGCTCGAGCGAGCGGCGCGAGCTGGGGCCCTTCGTCGACAAGGCGGCCCTTCCCCTGCGGTCCTTCGACCTCGACTCGGGCGTGCGCCTGGTCCCCGGCGGCTCGGCGGTGCGCCGCGGCGCGCACCTGGGCCAGGGGGTGGTGTGCATGCCGCCCATGTACGTCAACGTGGGCGCCTTCGTCGGCGCCGGCTCGATGATCGACAGCCACGCCCTGGTGGGCTCCTGCGCCCAGGTGGGCGAGGGGGTGCACCTGTCCGCCGGGGCCCAGGTGGGGGGCGTGCTGGAGCCGATCGGCGCGCGGCCGGTGATCGTCGAGGACCGGGTCTTCGTGGGCGGCAACGCCGGGATCTTCGAGGGCGTGCTGGTGCGCCGGGGGGCGGTGATCGCCGCCGGCGTGGTGCTGACCGCCGGCACCCGGGTGTTCGACCTCCCCCGCCGCCGGGAGCTCACGGGCAGCCGCGAGCGGCCCCTGGAGATCCCCGGGGGCGCGGTGGTGGTGCCCGGCTCCCGCCCCCTGGACGACGGCTGGGCCCGGGAGCGCGGCCTGCAGGCGGCCTGCGCCCTGGTGGTCAAGTACCGCGACGGGCGCACCGAGCGGGCCACCGCCCTGGAGGAGGACCTCCGCTGACGGCCGGCTTACGAGCGGTGCGTTACCATGGCTTCATGAAGAAGCCCACCGGATCCCCGCTCTCGCCGCGACGCCTCCTGCTGCCGCTCCTCTCGGTCCTGCTCCTGGCCGCCCCGGCCGCGGCCACCTGGTCGGTGGTGGCGGTCGACACCCACACCGGCGAGGTGTGCGTGGCCTCGGCCACCTGCCTGAAGGGATTCGACCTGGAGCGCTACCTCCCGGTCATCCGCGTCGGGGAGGGCGCCGCCGCGGCCCAGTCCTACGTGGACATGAGCGGCAAGAACCGCAAGAAGATCTGGATCATGCTCCAGGCGGGAACGCCGCCTCAGAGCATCATCAACCGCCTGGCGTCCTTCGACACGGGCCACCAGACGCGGCAGTACGGCGTGGTGAACATGCTGCACGACCCGGCCACCTTCACCGGCACCGCGTGCGGCGCGGCCGTGGGCGGGGTGACCGGGATCGACGGCGACGTGCGCTACGCGATCCAGGGCAACGTGCTCACCGGCCCCGAGGTGGTGCTGGCGGCCGAGGTGGCCCTTCTGCGGGCCGAGGGGGACCTCTCGCAACGGGTCATGGAGGCCATGCGCGCGGCGCGGATGCTGGGCGGAGACGGGCGTTGCTCCTGCAATGCCGGCGCGCCCACCTCCTGTGGCGTTCCGCCGCCGAGCTTCACCAAGTCCGCCGACGTGGCCTTCATCGTCCTGGCGCGGATGGGCGACATCGACGGGCTGTGCAACGCCCAGGTGGGCTGCGCCAGCGGCAGCTACTACCTCGACCTGCAGGTCTGGAACGGGGCGTTGTGGCCCGATCCGGTGGACAAGCTCCAGTTCAAGTACGACGAGTGGCGCGCGAGCCTCGCGGGCCGCCCCGACCACATCCTCTCGCGGGTCCAGCCGAGCGCCGAGCGCCTGCCGGCCGACGGCATCACCACCATGCGGGTGGGCCTGGTGCTGGTCGACCTCGACGGCGTGCCCCTGAGCGCCGGCGGCGCGGCGGTGACGGTCGAGACCCTGGACGGCTCGCCCGGCCACGCCAGCCCGGGGCCGGTGACCGACCACGGCGACGGACGCTACGACTTCGTGCTGACCGCCGGCACCAGCCCGGGGCTGGACACCTGGAAGATCACCGTCGACGACGGCGCCGGGCCGGTGGTCCTCTACCCCTACCTCGACGTGGCCGTCGATCCGGCCGCGGAGCTGCACGTGGGCTACGACTCGGTGCCCGCCGGCCCGGCCCTCCGGATCCCCTTCGTGATCGACCTGGGGCCGGCCGAGGCGGGCCGGGCCTTCCGGCTCCTCGGCACCGCCGCGGGCACCTCGCCGGGGCAGAGCTCGGGCGGCCTCACCCTGCCGCTCAACCCGGGCCCCTTCTTCACCCTGACGCGCACCGCGGCGGGCCCGCCGCTGCTGCCCGGCGCGGTCGGCACCCTCGACGCCGCGGGGCGAGCCCGGGCCTTCTTTCAGCCCCCCGCCGGCTTCCTGACCGCCTTCGCCGGCCAGCGGCTGGACTGGGCGGCCATCGTCTGGTCCTCCCCGCCCCGGATCGCGGGGCCCGTGGGCTTCGAGGTCCGGCCCTGACGGCGGGCCGCCGGGCGCTGCGGCGGTTTCGGCGGGGATCGGGACCCCGCCTCAAGAGGGCCCGCTCCGGCGGCCGATCCCCCCGATCCCCTCCGTCCGGGCCCGGGGAGAGCTCGGCGGCGGCGGGGCTCTCATTCCATGGGTCTCTCCCGCAAGCTCCTGCGCCACGTCCTCCTGCCGGTCCTCCTGGCGCTGGTCCTGGTCGGAGTGGCGGTGCACCTGCTCAACCGCTCGGCGGTCCTGAAGGACGCCCGCTCCCGCCTCGAGCGCTCGGCGCAGATCGCCGTCCAGCTCATCGACCGCAGGCTCGAGCTGATGCATGCCGATCTGGGAGCCCTCCTGCGGTCGGGGAACCTGGCCGCGATCCTCGAGCGAACCCCTCCGGGCGAGCCCGTACGGCTCGACGCCGAGAGCCAGCGAGCCTGGTCGCGCTTCGTCGAGGCCAACTCGAGCGCCCTGGCACTGGAGCTCTGGGGCGGGGACGGCCAGCTCCTGGCTCGCTGCGTCCGCGGGGGCCGGAGCGCGGGGCCGGGGCCGCCCGGAGACGCCTGGCTGGAGGGGGTCCGGGAGTGGGGGTCGCAGTTCTCGTTCGAGCAGGGCGCGCGGGTCCGGCTGGGCCTGGCCGTCCCCGGCGGCCGCGGCACCTGCGCCGCCCTGGCCTTCGACCTGGGGACGGCGGTGAGGCCGGCCCTCGTCGTGGCCCTGCGCGAGCACCCGGGGCTCTCCTTCGTCCTGCGGGATCGCGTCGGAGCCAGCCGCCTGGCGGGCGGCGCGGATCCCCCCGAAGAGCGGGGCATCGAGGTGGCCCGCGAGCTCGCCGCCGTTCCCGCGGCCCTCGAGCTCGCCCAGCCCGCGGGGCTCGAGCTCGAGCGCTACCTGAGCTACGAGCGCGGCATCCTGCTCTCGCTGGGCGTGGTCCTGATAGCCCTCTGCGTCACCCTGTGGATCGGCCTGCACCGCGTCGTGCTCCGCCCGGTCGAGCGCATCATGGGAGCGGTCTCGGCCTTCGATCGCGGGCTGCCCGTGCCCGAGCCGGACGAACCGGTGACCGACGAGCTGGGGGCCCTCGATCGGACCCTGCGCCTGGCGATCTGCGGCTACCAGCGCTCCAGCGCCGGGCTGCACGAGCTGAACGAGTCCCTGCAGGCCCGGGTGGGCGAGCGCACCGGCCGCCTGAGGCGCTACGCCGCCGAGCTGCGCCGCGCGCGCGACGACGCGCAGGCGGCCAGCCAGGCCAAGAGCGACTTCCTGGCCAGCATGAGCCACGAGATCCGCACCCCCCTCAACGGGGTGATCGGGATGACGAGACTCCTGCTCGACACCGAGCTGGACGCGGAGCAGCGCGAGTACGCGACCACCGTGGGCGGCTCGGGAGAGGCGCTGCTCACCATCATCAACGACATCCTGGACTTCTCCAAGATCGAGGCCGGCCGCCTCGAGCTGGGGGCGGTCGAGTTCGATCCGCGCGACACCCTGGGCGAGGTGGGCGAGCTCATGGCCGAGTCCGCCCAGGCCAAGGGGCTGGAGCTCGTGTGCGAGGCCCTCCCGGACGTTCCCCGGCGCGTGCTCGGCGATCCCGGCCGCCTGCGCCAGGTGCTCCTGAACCTCCTGAGCAACGCGGTGAAGTTCACCGAGCGCGGCGAGGTCCACGTGCGGGTGGGCGCGGAGCGCGACGCGGGGGGGGAGACCACCCTGCTGTTCGAGGTCCGCGACAGCGGGATCGGCATCCCCCCCGAGGCCCAGGCGCGCATCTTCGACTCCTTCACGCAGGCCGACGAGTCGACCAGCCGGCGCTTCGGGGGGACCGGGCTGGGCCTGGCGATCTGCCGCCGCATCGTCGACATGATGGGCGGGCGCATCGGCGTGAGCAGTCGGCCGGGTGAGGGGAGCACCTTCCTCTTCACCGCGCGCCTCCCCGAGCCCGCCGGCCAGCCGATCGGCGAGACCCCGACCCTGCCCGATCGCTGGCGGATCCTGGCCGTGGACGACCACACCCTGGCGCGAGCGGTCCTCCTGGACCAGCTCTCGGGCCTGGGCCTGGACGCGACCGGCGTGGACGGGCGGCGGGCGGCGCTCGCGCGGCTCGCCGAGTCGGCGAGGGGAGCCGAGGCCTTCGACCTGGTGGTGGTCGACGCGGACATCCCCGGAGGCGGGGCCCTGGCGCTGGCGCGAGCGATGGCCGCCGAGCCGGCCCTGGCGCGGATCCCGGTGGTGCTCCTGACCCCGGTGGCGCAGCTGGGCATGCTCGGGGAGGGCGCGCCCGCGCAGGTCCGCGGACGGGTGGCCAAGCCGACGCGCGAATCCACCCTGCGCTCGGTCCTGGCGCGGGTCCTCGCCGGGGAGGAGGGGGAGGACGCCCCGCCCGCGCCCCTGCCGGCCCGCGCCGCACAAGAGCCCCACGAGCACCGCGGGGTGCGCATCCTGGTGGCCGAGGACAACCCGGTGAACCAGCGCCTGGTCGTGCGCCAGCTCGAGAAGCTCGGGCACCAGGCGCGGGTGGTGGCCACCGGCTTCGAGGTCATCGAGGAGGTGGCGCGGGAGGGCTCCTGCTCCTACGACCTGGTGCTGATGGACTGCATGATGCCGGGCATGGACGGCCTGGAGGCCACCCGCCGCATCCGGGCGATGGAGGGCGAGGTGGCCCGCATCCCGATCGTGGCCATGACCGCCAACGCCATGAGCGGGGACCGCGAGCGCTGCCTGGAGGCGGGCATGGACGACTACGTCTCCAAGCCCTTCCGCGTCGAGGAGCTGGCCGCGGCCGTGCTCCGCTGGGGAGCCAGGGCGCAGGCGGACTGACTCGCGGCCCGTCTCCTCGAGGAGACCGAGGGCACGATCCACGGGACGCGCGTCACGCCCCGCGGAGCCGCCCCCCCGAGCCGGCGAGCCGCTGCAGCAGCTCCGTCGGCCGGAAGCGCTCGGGACCGCCGGGGCGGCGGGCCACGTGGGGCCGGGCGGCCAGCTCCTCGAGGCGCCGGACCAGGTCCTTCGCCCCCAGGGAGTCCGCGTGGCTCAGGATGCCGCCCCGGAAGGGGGGGAAGCCCATGCCGAGGACGGAGGCCAGGTCGAGCTGGCCCGCGCCGCGCACCACCTCCTCCTCCAGGCAGCGCGCCGCCTCGGCCAGCATGGCCAGGATCATGCGATCGATCACCTCGCGGTCGTCGAGCTGCGCACCCACCTCGCCGGAGCGGGGCAGAAAGGAGGCCAGGTCCTCGCGCAGGCGCCTCTTCCTGCCGCTGCCCTCGTAGAAGCCGCGTCCGTTCTTCTTGCCCAGGAAGCCGGCCTCGATCATCCGCTCGAGGAACTCCTGCGGTCGCATGCGCTCGCCGTGGGCCTCGTGGAGGGAGCGGGCGGCGTGGGCGGCCACGTCGAAGCCGATCTCGTCCAGGAGCTCCAGCGGCCCCATGTGCATGCCGAAGCGCAGGGCCAGCTCGTCGATGCGCGAGGGGGGAACGTCCTCGGCCAGGAGACAGCCGGCCTCGTCCAGGTAGGGGCCCAGGAGCCGGTTCACCAGGAAGCCCGGCGCGTCCCGCACGATCACCGGGGTCTTGCCCAGGTCCAGGGCGAAGCGCGCCGCGCGGGCCACGACCTCCTCGGAGGTGGCGGGACCGGGGACGATCTCGACCAGGGGCATCCGGGCTACCGGGTTGAAGAAGTGGATGCCGACCACCCGCGAGGGATCGGGGAGATCCTCGGAGATAGCGCCCACCGAGAGGGAGGAGGTGTTGGTGGCGATCACCGCCTGCGGCGGCAGGAGCTCGGCCAGGCGGGCGAGGACCCGGCGCTTGACCTCGAGCTCCTCGACGATCGCCTCGAGCAGGAGCTCGCAGCGCGCGAAGCCGACGACCTCGCGGGTCGCCACCAGCCGGTCCCGCGCCGCATCGGCCTCGTGGCGCTGGACGCGCCGCCGCTTCAGGCGCTCGGACTGGCGCTCGCGGTGCCGGAGGACGGCCTCGTCGAGCGCCCGCTGCTCCAGGTCGGCCAGGCGCGCCTCCATTCCCCGCTCGGCGGCCAGGCCGGCGATGGCCCCGCCCGTCACGCCGCCGCCCACCACGCCGACGCGCGCGAAGCCCCGGGCGCGCTCGCCGTCCTCGAGGCGGTCGGCCTTCCTGGCCTCCTCGGAGAGCCGGAAGATCGAGACCAGGTGCTTGCACTCCGGCGAGACCGCCAGCTCGCCCAGCGCGCGGGCCTCCTCGGCCAGGCCGCGCTTCAGGGGCCTCGTGGGCGCGGCGCAGACGAGCTCCAGCGCGCGCTCGGGGGCCGGGTAGCGCCCCCGGGTCCTCGCCCGCAGGGCCTTGCCCGCGCTCCGGCGGATGAGGGCGATGGCCAGGGGATTGCGGTCCACCAGCCAGGCCGCCCGCCCGCGGGAGTGCGCCCGCGCCCGCGCGCGCCTCATGGCGATATCGCAGGCCACGCGCAGCAGGTACTCGGGCGGGGTGATGCGGTCGATCAGGCCGCGCCGCCTCGCCGGGATGGGCGCCAGAAGCCGCCCGGAGAGGATCGCGTCCAGGGCCCGGGGAACCCCGATCCGCCGCGGAAGCCGCTGGCACCCCCCCCAGCCGGGCAGGATGCCGAGCCGGGTCTCGGGCAGGCCGATCCTGGTGCTCGGGTGGTCGGCGGCCACGATGAGGTCGCAGGCCAGGCAGATCTCGTAGGCCCCGCCGGGCACGGGGCCGCCGACGGCGGCCACGGTCCGCGCCGGGAGGCGGGCGAGGCGCTCGAAGACCTCCTGCCCGACCGCCGCCAGGGCGCGGCCGAGCTCGGGATCGGCGATCGCGGCCAGGGCGTCGATGTCGGCCCCCGCGGAGAAGGAGGTTGGCTCGCGCCCGGTGAGGACCACGCCGCGAAGGCCGCCGTCGGCCTCGAGCTCGCCCAGGGCCGCGTCCAGGTCGGCGAGCAGCGGCTGGTCGAAGACGGCCATCCTGCGGTGGGGCGGGTCGAGCACCACCACCGCCAGGCCCGCCTCGGGGCGGTCCACCCGGACGCAGGCCCCCGGCTCGGGGGCGCCCTCGGGCCTCTCGAAGCTCGAGAGGTCGGTCATCGTCCCATCCTCTCCAGCACCGCGGCTGGATTCACACCTTAAACCGCGCGGCGCGGCTTTCGAGGGGGGGCGGAGATCTCCATCGGCTCGCGGGCCCGGGCGCGTCGGGCCTCTCGGAGGGGCCGCGCCGGGGGGCCCCGTCAGGAGCCGATCCGGCGGATCTCCGGTCCGATCCGCGGGACCGTCCGGCCGCAGCCCGGGCAGGGCTCGCGGGTGAGGCCGCCGATCGCCAGGTCGCCGGTGCGGTAGCGCAGGAGCGCCGTCCCGTGCCCGGCGATCGCGGTGTGGACGATCTCGCCGGTCTCTCCCTCGCCCAGCGGCCTTCCGGTCTCGGGGTCGATCACCTCGAGCAGCCCGAGGTCGGGGTAGAGGTGGTACCCGGCCTGGCTCTCCACGCCCCCCGGGCACTCCGAGTACAGGGCGCGCCCCTCGGCGAAACCATAGAGCGAGAGGAGCGCGGCCTCGGTCGCCCCCTGCGCTCGCAGGCCGTCGCCGAGGCGCGCGCGCAGCTCGGCCGGTGCGGCCTCGGTCGCGCACAGCGCCGCGCGCACCGGCGAGAGATCCGCACCCGACGTCCGGCAGCGATCCAGGAGCGCCTCGAGGCCCTCGGGCGTCCCGACCAGGGCGGTGGGGTGCAGCTCCTCGATCAGGCGCAGGTGGCCCTCGGCGTCCAGGAGGCCGAGGCCCCCGGTGGATCGCACCATGCGTCCGGAGTGGAGGCCCCCCAGGGCGATGGTCCAGAACTCCAGGCCGGGCCCGAAGGGGAGCAGGTTCAGGACGCGCTCCTCCGCTCCCGTCAGGCCCGCCACGTCGAAGAGCCGCGCCCCGGCCTCGCCCATCAGCGCGAGGTCGCTGGAGGTGAGCGAGAGGGTCAGGGGATCGCGCGCGCGGCCGGCGGTCCGGAGCTGGAAGCTCGGGGCGTAGGACAGGCGCAGGACCTCGCGGGCGCGCGAGCCGCCCAGGGCCAGGGCCAGCTTGCGCGCGAAGGGCCAGTGCTCGCGCGTGGCCCGCGGGCTGGGGGCGAGATCGAAGGCCCGGGGCGGGCAGCCCGCCGCGGCGAGCTGGGCGCGGCTGGTCAGGGGCAGGCGGGCCAGGTCGGCCTCGCCGCGGAGCTCGCGCGGACCCACCCCTGCCCGGTCGAGGAGGGCGCGGTACCAGGCGGAGAAGGGGTACAGCTCCTCGCGCACCTGGCGGCGCAACCCGCGCTCCTGGAGGCGGCGCAGGGCGCCCGGGGACATGCGCGAGAGGCGCGACCAGCTCGTCGGGACACCCATCACGGGAGAATACCGCCTCGAGGCGGCATTCCCTCCCCCGTGGACGATCCGGCTGGGGAACGCTCCAGCCCCCCGATCGAGGTCCGCGGGCGGCCGGGCACGGCTCGAGAGCCGTTGCGCGCCTCAACGGCCGGAGACGTCCAGCGCCTCGAGCACGAGCTCCCGCATGCGCCTTCCAGCCTCGTCATTGCCCTCGGCGTTCCAGTGGCCGTCGTACCTCCAGTGCAGTCGGCGGCTCCCGTCCGTGATCCGGCGGAAGGCCGGCTCGAGCGAGAGGAGGGGGATCCCCGTGCTCGCGCAGAAGGCCGAGAGCCTCCGGTCGGGCCCGTCCAGATCCCATTCGCTCGCGCGCATCGCCGGGTAGCAGCGGAGGAGGATCTCGAGCCCGGCCTCCGGCCCCCGGACCCCTTGCGGCGTGGAAGCCGAGACGATCGCGTATCGGGCTCCCAGGGACGCGCTGAACGCCCGGGTCCGCTCGAGCAGCGCCTCGGTCTCCGACCAGGCCCCCTCCCATTCCCGGTCGTACTCCGTCGCGTAGACGAGGTAGTCGATCGGGATCTCCGGGCTCTTGCGCGCGCGCCACAGAGCCAGCCGGTGCGAGAGGAGCTGGTTCAGGACCAGCCCCTCGAACAGGAAGAGGGGCGCGTTCTCGCCGGGCATCTTCAGCCGGTCGGGCCGGAACTGCTGCATTCGCTCGATCTGCTCCATGGCCCGGCTCTGCAGCGCCTCGTGGTTGTTGCGCACGTCGTTCAGCGGGACGAAGAGCGTGAGGACGAGGTCCGGATCGAGCGAGGCGCCCAGCTGCTCGAGATACTGGAGCTGGTGCGACTGTCCCAGGCCCGTGCGTCCGATGGAGACGACGTCGAATCGCGAGTCGCTTCGGGCGTTCAGGTGGCTCTCCAGCCGACGTCCCACGGTCTGCTCGATCGGGACGGAGGCGGCCTCGACGTAGGAGTCGCCGAGCAGCAGGACGCGGCGGGTGTCGGCCCTCTTTCGGCGCGGCTCCGCGTCGTGGAATCCCAGGCTGTTCTGCGAGCCGTCCGGCACGAACTCGCTCGGGCGCCTGAAGTGGCCATCGACGTAGCTGAAGCCGAGCCGGGTCGGGGGCGTGAGCCGCAGCGCCACCTCGGCGAGAGCGAGGAACACCGCCGCGCTGGCCGCGGAGACGAGCAGCTTGCGCAAGACGGGTCGCATCACTCGGGGCCGTGCTCTGTCATCGGGTGCCTCGCGCCGGCCCTCCTGGAACCGCGCGACCAGCATACCCCGGGGGATCCTCAGTCCCGCTTGCGCAGGCGCGGCAGGCGGCCGCGGTGCTTCTCCAGCTCGGAGATGGTCCGCTCGTCGAAGCCGCCTTCTGGCCGGGGAGCCTCGTCCTCGGGGGCCCCGGCGATCTCATCGAGCTCGACCTCCCGGGGGGGCTCCTGCCCGGGGCCGGGGCGGGCGTGGAAGGTGCGGAAGGAGAAGCCGAAGGGACCCGCGGCCGCTCCTCCGGGACCGCCCGGGCCGCCGTTCCCCATGGCGGTGGCCGCCCGGCGCAGGTGGACGATCCACAGCTCGCGGGCGCCGGAGAACCACACGTAGACCGCGACGGGGACGAGGTAGAGCAGGAGACCCGGCTGCGGCAGGCCGGCGAGGATCATGCCGAAGGCCAGCCAGCGGCCCACCCGGACGGCCGTGGTGGTGGCCGCGATCCAGCTCTGCTTCCGGGCCAGGAGCGAGCGCAGCACGCGGCCGCCGTCCATGGGAAAGGCCGGCAGGAGGTTCAGCAGGCCCAGGGCCAGGTTCAGGGCCAGGAAGAAGCTCGCGAAGCCTGCCGGATCGGGGAAGGGCAGGGGCGGGGGCAGGAGGTCGAAGGGCCATCCCATGACGAGGATGGCCAGCGCCGCCGGCGCGGCCAGGGCGAAGTTGACCGCGGGCCCGGCCAGGGCGATCAGGAACTCCACCCACCACCGCTCGGGCATCTCGCCCATGCGGGCCATGCCCCCCAGGGGCCAGAAGGTGATGTCGTGGACCCGGATCCCGAGCCTCTTCGCCATCAGGGCGTGCCCCAGCTCGTGCAGCCCCAGGACCAGGAGCAGGGTCAGGAGGCCGAGGAGCACGGCCGGGTCGAAGCCCGAGAGGACCACGAAGACGGCCAGCAGGACCAGCAGCGCCCCGTGGATGCGCACGGGGATGCCGAAGAGCGAGCCGATGCGGTAGGAGGCGAACACGGGGAGATCGGGGGGGTGAGGGGCCGCCGGGGCGGGATCCGGGCTTCGGGGGGCTCGTTCTCATTGGGAAACGCGCCCATCCTCCCGCAAGGCCCGGCTACCGGAACCTAGGCCCGGAGGCCCCCTGGCGCAAGCCGTGCAGGGGTGGCGAGGGCCGGCGGGCCCGGGCTCCAGGGGGCCCGTGGGCCCGGTGCGGGGGGGGGACGTCCCGGCGGCGGGACGATGACCAACCCCCGGGCTTTGGATGGGGCGCGCGTGGGCTATGCTGTCGAAGGGAAGGCTCCGAGCGACCCCTACACCCCCGCCCTCGCCCCGCGACCGCCGTTGATACCCATCCTGATCATCAAGACCGGTGCCCTCGGGGACGTCCTGCGCACCACCTCGATCCTGCCCGGCCTGCACGAGCGCTACCGGGACTGCCGGATCACGTGGGTCACCGCGCCCCAGGCCGTCGACCTGGTGCGGCTGCACCCCCTGGTGTCCGAGGTCATCTCGCTCGACCCCAACTCGCTCCCGCAGCTCGAGGCCGTGAGCCGCCGGCTCTCCCTGCGCCGCTGGGACCGGGTGCTCTCCTTCGACGACGAGGAGCCCCTGTGCCGCCTGGCCGCGGACCTGCCCACCAAGCGCCTGTCCGGGGCGCGCCTGACCGCCAACCACGGCCTGGGCTACACGCCGGACACCGGGCCCTGGTTCGACATGGGCCTCCTGTCGGTCTACGGCAAGCACCAGGCCGACCGGCTCAAGCTCGTCAACCAGCGCAGCCACCCGCAGATCTTCGCCGAGATGCTGGGCATCTCCATGGGCAAGCCCCAGCTGCCCCTCCCGCCGGCCTGCCTGCGCTTCGCCCAGGACTTCGCGCGCTCCCGGGGGCTGGACGACTACGGCACCGTGGTCGGCCTGAACACCGGGGCGGGTGATCGCTGGGTCTCCAAGGCCCTGCCCACCGACCGCACCGTGGCCCTGGCGCACGAGCTGCACGAGGACCTCGGAGGGGACGTCGGCTTCCTGATCCTGGGCGGCCCCAAGGAGAGGGAGCGCAACGACTTCATCCTCTCGGAGATGGGCGAGGAGGTGCGCGCGGTGGACGCCGGCTGCGACAACGGCCTCCTGGACTTCGCGGCCCTCTTGAGCCGGTGCGACCTGCTGGTCTCCAGCGACAGCCTGGCGCTGCACGTGGCGGTGGCCCGCAGCGTGCCCGTGGTGGCCTTCTTCGCGCCCACCTCCGCGGCCGAGATCGAGCTCTACGGCAAGGGCACCAAGGTGGCCAGCACCTCCTGCGACCGCTGCAGCTACCGACCGGACGCGGACACGTCCACGATCACCGTGGAGCGCCTGAAGGCGGCCTGCCTGGGTCTGATGACCGGGAAGTGAGCCCCCCGCCCTTCCCCTTCGACGCCGTCCTCTTCGACATGGACGGCACCCTGGTGGCGACCGATCGCTTCTGGCTGCCGGCGGCCACGGCCGGCGCCCGGAGGGCCTTCGCCGAGCTGGAGCTCGACCGCGATCCGCCCACCAAGGCGGACTGGCTGAGCATGGTGGGCCTGCCCCTCGACGAGGGCTTCGCGCGGATCTGCGGCGACCTGGCTCCGCGCGAGCTGGCGCTCCTGAAGGCGCGGGTGCTCGAGGAGGAGGAGGAGGCCGTGGCCGGGAACGGCATCGACCTCCTGCCCGGCGTCCGGGCCGCGCTCGGCGAGCTGCGACGCCTGGGCGTGCGCACCGGGATCGCCAGCAACTGCGAGGCGCGCTACCTCGAGCGTGTCATGGGCGCGGTGGGTCTGCCGGAGCTGATCGACGAGGCCCGCTGCCTCGATTCGGAGGGCGTCCAGGACAAGGCCGACATGGTGTGCGAGCTGCTGCGGTGCCTGGGCACCCGCAGCGCGGTGATGGTCGGCGACCGCGTCGGCGATCGGGACGCGGCCCACGCCAACGGGCTGCCCCACGTTCACCTCGCGGGGGGCTTCGCGCCGCCGGGGGAGGAGGTCTCGTGCGAGGCCGTGATCGAGGGCGCGGGCGGGCTCCTGGACCGGCTGCGGGGCCGGACCCGGTGGATCGAGGGGGCCCTCGAGCAGCTCGGAGTGCGCCTCGAGGGGCCTCCCGGCGGGCCGCGGACGATCGGGATCACCGGGGGCGCGGCGGCCGGCAAGACCCTCTTCACCCGGGACGCCGCGCGGATCCTGCGGGCCCGGGGCCGCCCGGCCACCGCGGTGGGGGCCGAGGCCTTCCGCCGGGGCGAGGCCCGCTCCGAGCCGGGCCGCCTGCTCCTCGTCGAGGGGCCCGATCTGCTGGAGGCGGAGCTTCGCCCCCGGCTGGATCGGGTCCTGCTCCTCGAGGTCTCGCGGGAGGTGGCCCTCCGCCGGCTCGCGGGGCGGCGGCGGGGGCGGGCGGGCCCCGCGGCGCCGGAGCCCGAGCCTCCCCGGGGGTCGGTCGGCGGGGCGGACCTGTGCCTGCGCGCCGACAACGCCCTGGGCCTGCCCGGCTGAGGAGCCCGGTCGCGGCCCTTGCAAAGCCCGTTCCCGGCGTACTATATTCGCGGGTTGGTCCCTTCACCGTGGAGCGCGCCGGATCCCCGCCCGCCCCGGAAGTCGCCCGTCTCCCGAACCGCGTCGCCCCCGAGGCTGCGATCCATGGAACTGAGCCTGCCGCAACGCCTGCAGAAGTCGGTCAACGGTTCTTTTCACAAGACCGCTCTCCTGCAGAAGCGCGTGCGCGAGCTGATCCGCGGCGCGGCGCCGCTGATCGAGACCCGCGAGCGCAATCCCATCAAGATCGCGTTTCTCGAGATGGAGCGCGGACTGATCGAGCTGATCCCCGACGAGGAGACCCCGACGCCTCCGGGGACCACGGGCAGCCTGTAGCGGGAGTGCCTTGCGGGCCCTCGCTCGATCCGAGCGTCTCTCCCCGGGCGGGAGCATCAGCAGCCGGGCGGCAGCGCCAGCAATAGGGTGAGCGCGCAAGCGACAGAGCGATCCCGGGAGTCCGACTCGGCGCCGCGGCGGGCCCGCGTCGACGAGCGCCTGGCGCGGCGCGGGGGGTGGATCGAGCTCCTGCGCGCCCCCGCCCTGGTCTTCGGCCTGGCCGCGCGCCTGCGGGGCGCGGCCTACGACCTGGGCCTCGCGCGCGCGCACCGCCTGGACGTGCCGGTGATCAGCGTGGGCAACCTCTCCGCCGGAGGCACCGGCAAGACGCCCATGGTCGTCTGGCTGGCCCGCAAGCTCCTGCGGCGCGGCCTGCGGCCGGGCATCCTCTCCCGCGGCTTCGGTCCGTCGACCGGCCGGGCGGGAGACGGGGTGCGAGGTGACGAGGCCGCGGTCATCGTCGCCCAGGTCCCCGACGCGCCCCATCACCAGGACCCCGATCGGGTGCGCGGCGGCCGCGAGCTGGCCCGCCGCGGTCTGGACGCGATCCTGCTCGACGACGGCTTCCAGCACCGGCGCCTGGCGCGCGACCTCGACCTGGTGCTGGTCGACGCGGCGCGCCCCTGGGGACTGCCGACCCCGCCGGGCGGCGGACCGCCGGTGCGGGCCCTCCTCCCGCGCGGGCTCCTGCGCGAGCCGCCCTCGGCCCTGGCCCGGGCCGACGCCGTGATCCTGACGCGGGCGGACGAGGTCGAGCCGGCCGAGCTCGACCGCCTGCGCGGCGAGATCGCCGAGCTCGCCCCCGCCCTGCCCATCCTGGAGGCGGTCCACTGGCCCATCGCCGTCCACGACCCCGACGGCTGGCGCCTGTCGACCGAGGTCCTGAGGGGGCGCGAGGTCGAGCTCGCCAGCGGCATCGGCAACCCCGCCTCCTTCGAGGCCACCGTGGCCCGGCTGGGCGCGAGCATTGTGCGGCACCACCGCTTCCCCGATCATCACGCCTGGAGCCCGGGGGACCTGGAAGGCCCGGGCGACGGCCAGAGGATGCTGGTGACCACGCAGAAGGACGCCGCCAAGCTCGCGGGCATCGCCCGCAAGGCCTGGGTGGTCGAGGTCGAGATCCGGCTGCGGGCCGGAGAGCCCGTGCTCGAGGCCCTGCTCGACGCGCTCCCCGAGAGCCGCGCCGCCCGCGAGCGCAACGCGATCCACGAGGGGCTGCATGGCTGAGCCCGCGAACCCCTCGCCCCCCTCGCCGGGGGAGGGCCCGCAACCTCCTCCCCCCGGCCTGCGGGTCGACCTTCCGCTCCCCTGGCGTCCGGTGCGGGGGAAGGTCGACGGGCCCTCGGCGCGCCTCCAGGCGGTCGCGCTCATGGGGACGGTGGAGACCCTCGGCCGCCTGCCCGAGGGGGTCAGCTCGGCGGTGATCGGCGGACTGGCGCGGCTCCTGCGACGCTTCGAGCGCCGCCGGTGCACCAGCGCCCGCGCCTTCATCGAGCAGGCCCTGGGCGAGGGGCTCCAGCCGTCCCGACGCGAGGAGATCCTGCTCTGCGCCTGGCGCCACATGATGGAGGTCGTCCTGAGCTCGTACAGCTTCGACCGGCGCGTGCCCATCGGGCGCATCCGCGAGCACTTCGAGCTGACCGAGGTCCACCCCGACTTCGAGCGCGCGACGAGCGCGGGAACGGGCGCCATCCTGATCACCGGACACCTCGGCGACTGGGAGGCCCTCTCGGCCATCACCCCCTGGCTGGGGTGCGATCCCCTGTACGTCGTGTCCAAACCCCCCAGGAATCGGCCCCTCTCGGCGCGCCTGCAGACCCTGAGGGAGCGGCGCGGCTTCCGCCTGATCCCGCGCGAGGGCTCGATGGAGGACGCCCTGGCCGTTCTGCAGGGGGGCGGCTACCTGGGGCTGATGCTCGACCAGCGCGCCCGGACCCGGAGGGTGCTGGCGCCCTTCTTCGGGCGGCCGGCCCAGTGCGAGCGCGCCGCGGCCGTGCTGATCCGGCGCTGCCGGGCGCCGGTGGTGGTGATGGCGGCCTTCCGCACCTCCCGGCCCTACCGCTTCGAGGTCCGGGTCCCGGCGGTCCTGTGGCCCGAGGCCTTCGCCCGCCGGACTCCGGAGGAGATCGCCACCCGCATCAACCAGGAGCTGGAGCGCCTGATCCTGGCCCATCCCGAGCAGTACCTGTGGCTGCACGACCGCTACCGCGGCGCGCCGGCCGCGATGCCCGATCCCCCGGGGGGCGGGCAAGACCAGATTGGCCCCAAGCTCGGGGCCCGGTCTGCCGAAAGCGCAGGGGGAGGCGAAACGAGATGATCCGTGAAGAGCTCGAGGCCGCGCTGGCGGGCATCGGCCGCCCGCGCATCCTGGTCGTCGGCGACCTGATCCTCGACCGCTACGTCAGCGGCGAGGTGGGCCGCATCTCGCCCGAGGCGCCGATCCCGATCCTGGCCGCGAAGAGCGCCGAGGACCGCCTCGGCGGCGCCGGCAACGTGGTCAGCAACCTGCGCACCCTGGAGGCCGAGGTGGAGGCCGTGGGCGTGGTGGGGGACGACGGCCGGGGCCGGATGCTGCGCGAGATGCTGGAGGCCATGGGCGTGGCCACCGATGGCTGCATCGTCGACGGCTCGCGTCCGACGACCGAGAAGACCCGCATGACCAGCGGCGTGCAGCAGATGCTGCGGGTCGACTGGGAGGTCTCGCGTCCGGTCGGAGCGGACATCGAGGCCGAGGTGGTGCGCTCGCTCCCCGAGCGCGTCGGCGGAGTCCAGGCGGTGGTCCTCTCGGACTACGGCAAGGGCCTGCTCACCCCGCGGGTGCTGGAGGCGGTCATCCGCGCCGGGCGCGAGGCCGGCGTGCCGGTGCTGGTCGACCCCAAGGGGAGGGACTTCAGCCGCTACCGCGGCGCGACCCTGATCACGCCCAACCGCCGGGAGGCGGAGGAGGCGCTGGGCCGGGGGCTGGCCGACCTCGAGGGCATCGCGCGCGGGGCGAGCGAGCTCCTCGCCCAGGCCGATCTGGGCGGCGTGGTCATCACCCTCGGCGCGGAGGGCATGTACTACCAGGACGCGGCCGGGGACCGCGGGCGGGTGCCCACCTTCGCGCGCGCGGTCTTCGACGTGACCGGCGCCGGGGACACGGTGATCTCCAACCTGGCCCTGGCCCTGGCGGCCGGCCTGCGGCTCGAGGTGGCCGTGCACCTCGCCAACCACGCGGCCGGCCTGGTGGTCGGCCGGCGCGGCGCGGCCGCCGTCAGCCGCTCGGAGATCCTGGCCGCCCTGGACGTCTCCCCGCAGAGCTGGGGGAAGGTGCTGGCCCCCGCCGAGCTCGACCCGGTCCTGGCGGAGTGGCGCCAGCGCGGGCGGCGGATCGCCTTCACCAACGGCTGCTTCGACGTGATCCACGTCGGTCACATCGACTACCTGCGCTTCGCGCGCTCCAAGGGGGACGTGCTCCTGGTGGGGGTGAACGACGACGACAGCGTGCGCCGTCTCAAGGGACCGGAGCGCCCGCTGAACCGCCTCGAGGACCGCTGCCAGGTGCTGGCCGCCCTGGAGATGGTGGACGCGGTGGTCCCCTTCGGCGAGGACACCCCGGCCGAGATCATCCAGCGCGTGACGCCCGACGCCCTGATCAAGGGCGAGGACTGGGCCGAGAAGGGCGTGGTGGGCCGCGAGTGGGTCGAATCCCACGGCGGCCAGGTGTACTTGGCGCCCCTGGTGCCGGGCCGCTCGACCACCTCCATCCTGGAGCGCCTGCGCTCCGGAGGCGGGCCGCCGACCGAGTAGGAGCCCCCCCGGAGGCCGGGAGGCGCCGCGCGCGGCCCCCAGAGGGCCAGGAGGCGGCCTCGGGGGCTTCGATCCGGGGGGAGAATGGTCTATGCTCCCCGCCCTGATCCGCGGGGGGCGGGAACCGCGGGTCGCCCCTTCCCGCTCGGCGCCCCCCCGCCGGCGCCCGAGCGATCCCATGCGCGTCCTCTTCGTCTACCCCAACCTGTCCACGCAGACGGGCTTCAGCCACGGGCTGGCCTCCCTCTCGGCCTGCCTGGCGCGCGGCGGGCACGAGACGCGGCTGGTCAACCTCAACGACAACCTGCCACCGATCCCCACCCGCGAGGAGATCCTGCAGGGGATCGCGGACTGGCGGCCCGGGCTGATCGGCTTCTCGGCCGTGAGCATGCAGTACCCCGCGGCCCTCGAGCTGGCGCGCTGGCTGCGGAGCGCGGCGGCCGGGCGCGGTCTGGCGCTGCCACCGCTGATCGTGGGCGGGGTCCACTCCACCATGGTGCCGGACGAGGTCATGTCGGACGGGGTCTGGGACCACGTGGGGGTGGGCGAGTGCGAGGAGGCTCTGCTCGAGCTGGTCGAGCGCCTGGAGGCCGGCGAGCGCCCCGACGACGTGCGCAACTTCCTCTCCTTCCGGGGCGGTCGTCGTTCCGCCGAAGCCGAGGGGGCCGCGCCGCCGCCCGAGCTCTGGAACCACAACCCGGTGCGTCCCTTCCCCAGCCTCGAGGAGCTGCCCGAGCCGGACTACGAGCTCTTCGACACCCAGCGCATCATCGACCAGAAGGGCGGCTGGTTCTCCCTCCTGACCAGCCGCGGCTGCCCCTACCGCTGCAGCTACTGCCTCAACCACAAGATCGCCGAGCGCTACCGCGACGACCTGGGCACCTCGATCTCGGGCACGGGCTTCTTCCGCTGCCGCCCGGCCGACCTGCTGATCCGCGAGATCCAGGGCGTCCTGAGGCGCTATCGCGGCATCGAGACCCTCATCTTCGACGACGACCTCTTCACCCGGGACGTCGACCACGCGCTCGACGTGTGCCGCGCCTATCGGGAGAGCGGCATCGGCCTGCCCTTCGTGGTCAACAGCCACGTGAAGCGCCTGGATCCGCGCGTGGCCCGGGCCCTGGGCGAGTCGGGCTGCAGGATCCTCAAGCTGGGCATCGAGTCGGGCTCGCCCCGGGTGCGGCGCGAGATCCTGCGGCGCCCCATGAGCGACGAGGACATCCTGGCGACCATCGAGGTGGCCGAGGGCTGCGGGCTGCACACCTCGGGCTTCATGATGATCGGGCTGCCCCACGAGACCCGCGAGGAGCGCTGGCAGAGCGTCGATCTGCTGGCGCGCTCGGGGCTGGGGCGCTTCCGCACCTCCCTGTACTTCCCCTTCCCCGGCACCGACAGCCACCACATGGCCATCTCGGGCGGCTTCCTGCCCGAGGGGGCCGATCGCGGCCTGACCGACTTCACCGCCTCGAGCTGCCTGGACTTCGGCGAGGAGGAGAACCTGCACGTCGAGAAGATGGCCGCCTGCATGCCGTGGCTGGTCAACAGCCGGCTGGACCGCTGGCGCGAGGCGCCCGCCGCGGCCCGCTTCCGGCCGGTCGTCGAGCGGGTCCTGGCCATGGACCGCGCCGCCTGGGAGGAGCTCCGCCCCCGCCTGCGCGAGGTGGACGACGAGCTCAGCCGGGCCGCGGCGGCGGCGGGCGAGCTGCACTACGCGATCCGCTACGACCCCCCCATGGGCGTTCGCTCGGACTGGTACCTGGCCGAGGAGGGCTCGCCCTCCCTCGAGGAGCCCGCCCTCGCGGCGAGCTGACCGAGATCATGAGCCCCAGCGACCGCATCCCCGACTTCGCCCGCCTGCGGGTGGCCGTGGCCGGCGACCTGATCGCCGACCACTACGTGGTGACCGAGCCCCGGGGGCTCTCCCGCGAGGCCCCGGTCATGGTGCTGCGCCACGCCCGCGAGCAGGTGGTCGCGGGCGGGGCCGCCAACGTCGCCCGCAACCTGCGGGCCCTGGGCGCGCGCACCCAGATCCTGGGCGCCGTGGGGCGCGACGCGCGCGGGCGCGAGATCCTGCAGATCCTGGCCGACGAGCAGGTGGACGCCTCGGGCCTGGTGACCGTGCCCGGCTGGTCCACGCCCACCAAGACGCGCATCCTGGCCGCCGAGCCGCGCCGTAGCCTGCACCAGGTGCTGCGCATCGACCGCGAGCCCGCGGCCCCGGTGGGCGAGATGATCCGGCGATCGCTGGCCGAGCGCGTGCGGCAGCTCGCGGGCGAGGTCGACGCGCTGGTGATCTCGGACTACGAGTACGGCGTGGTCGACGAGTTCCTGGCCGAGGCCGCCCTGGAGGTGGCCGCCGCCGGAGCGGCGGTGGTCCTCGACCCGCGCGCCGACATCGAGCACTACCGCGGCCTGACCGCCCTGACCCCCAACGTGGGCGAGCTGGCGCGCTTCACCGGCGAGTCGGCCGAGGCCCTCGAGGACCCGCGGCTCCTGCGGGAGCGGGCGGGCGACCTCCTGGAGAGGATCCGCTGCCGCTGGCTGCTGGTCACCCGCGGCAACCTGGGCATGGCGCTCTTCGGCGAGGGGCTCCCCGCCCACGGCGTGGCCATCGACGCCTCCGGAGCCGGAACGGTGACCGACGTCAGCGGCGCCGGCGACACGGCGGCGGCGGTCTTCGCCCTGGCCCTGGCCGCCGGAGAGGGCGGCGTCTCGGCCATGCAGCTGGCCAACGCGGCCTCGGGCGTGGTGGTGATGGAGAACGGCGCGGCGGTGTGCACCCCCGGACAGCTCCGATCGGCCCTGCCGCTCTCGCCGGCCCCCGGCCGCCTGGAGCAGGTGGGCATCGGATGAGCGGGCCGGGCACCCGCGAGGAGCTCCGCGAGCGCATCGGCGTGCTGCGGCGCGCCGGAGCGGTGAGCCGGGTGGTGCTGGCCAACGGCTGCTTCGACCTCCTGCACGTGGGGCACCTGCGCTACCTCGAGGACGCCCGCTCGCGGGGCGACTACCTGGTGGTGGCCCTGAACTCCGACGCCAGCGCTGGCCGCCTCAAGGGCCCCGGCCGGCCGGTGGTGCCGCTGGCGGAGCGGGCCGAGCTGGTCGCCGCCCTGCGCTGCGTGGACGCGGTCTTCGCCTTCGACGAGCCCGACCTGGAGGCCAGCCTGCGCGCCCTCCGGCCGCAGGTGCACGCCAAGGGTCCCGACTACACCCCCGAGACCGTCCCCGAGGCGGCGGTGGACCGCGAGCTCTCGATCGAGATCGCGATCTGCGGGGACCCCAAGGACCACTCGACCAGCGAGCTCCTGCGCCAGGCGCGGGGCGCATCGTCGGAGGACGGAGCGGCTTGCCCGCGGACGCGTTGAACGCCGAGGGCATGCCCCGCGGCGGCCGGCCGGTCTGGCTGGTGCCGGCAGCGGCCGCGGTGGCCGTGGTCTCGGCCATGTGCGGGATCGGCGGCGGGCTCTTCGCCGTACCGCTGCTGCACTTCGTGGCCGGCATGCCCCTGCGCCGGGCGGTGGGCACGGCGCTCGCCCTGGTCTTCGTCACGACCGCCTCCTCCACGGTGACCGAGGTCTTCCACGACGACTCGAGGCTGCGCTGGGGCCTGGTCGCGACCCTGGCCGTGGGCGCCCTGATCGGAACCCAGCTGGGGTACCGGGTCTCGCGCCGCATCGACCAGCGCCGGCTGCGCCTGGTGTTCGCGGTGGTCCTCTCGCTCGCTGGACTGCGCATCCTCCTGGCGCCGGAGCGGATGGCCGAGGCGGCGGCGGCCGCGGGCGGAACCGAGCCCTGGCATCACCTGGTGGCCGCCCTGGCCGGCTTCGGCGGGGGATTCCTGGCGCCGCTCCTGGGGGTCGGCGGCGGCCTGCTGATGGTGCCGGTCCTGTTCCTCGGCGTGCCCGGCATGGGCTACCTCGGCGCGCGGGCCTGCAGCCTGGCGGTGGGCGCGCTGGCCTCGGCCCGCTCGGTCTTCCTGTACCTGCGCGAGGGCGCGATCGATGCCCGCACGGCCCTGTGGATCGGGCTGGGCGCCCTGCTGGGGGCCGTGCCGGGCGTGTACCTCGTGCACTGGCCGGGCTGGTCGCGCGCGGCCCAGATGATCATGGGCACGATCCTCGTGGGTGTGGCCCTGCGCTTCGCGGTCAGCGCGCGCGAGGAGCGGCTGAAGAGCGAGGGGGAGTCGTGAGGCTCGACGACGACGAGCTGCGCGCGCTCCTCGAGGAGCCGAACGCCGACTGGGCCTCGCAGGAGGGGCTCATGGACTCGGCGGTGCTGGTGCTGCTGGTCGAGCGCGGGGGCAGCGATCACCTGGTGCTCTCCCTCCGCCGCGACGACCTCCGCCACCATCCCGGCCAGGTCTGCTTCCCGGGGGGCACGCGGGAGGGCGAGGAGGACGCCGTGGCCTGCGCCGTCCGCGAGGCCTGCGAGGAGTTCGGCGTGGCGGGGGAGGCGCTCTCCATCCTGGGTCGCATGAGGGATCGGATCTCGATCGAGGGCTTCAAGGTGGCCGTGCTGGTGTCGCGTCTGACCGAGCCCCCGCCCGAGTACGTCCCTGACGAGAGCGAGGTGGCCGCGATCTTCGAGGTGCCCCTGGAGGAGCTCCTGATCGAGGAGCGCTGGAAGGTCCGGCCCTTCCGGCGCAAGAACGGCGAGGAGGTCCTGCGGCCGTACTTCCCCTACGGCGAGTTCACCATCTGGGGCCTGACTGCGGCCATGCTGCGCGACTTCCTGGAGGTCGTCCGCTAGCCCGCACGAACGCCACATGAAGGAGGCCCTGCGCAACCTGGCGGCCGTCGACCGGCGCTGCGCCCTGGCGCTGGTGTACACGGCGCTCATGTGCACCATCCAGGAGTACGCCCTCTTCCCCCCGCGGGTGGAGGCGCGCCTGCAGGGGCTGCCCTCGGGGACCTTGGCCGCGCCCTCGCTCGAGGCGGGGCTGACCTGGGCCTTCGGCGTGGTCGCCACCAACCTGGTGGTGCCGCTCCTCATCGTGCTCCTGGTGCACCGCGAGCGGCCGGCCTCGATCGGCTACCGCTGGGGGGGCTTCGCGCGCCACGTCGGGGTCTACCTGGCCCTCTACGGCCTGGTGATGGTGCCGATCCTCCTGTGGGTGGCACAGCGCCAGGACTTCCTGCAGGCCTACCCCTTCGTGTCCGAGGCCACCCGGAGCTGGCGCGTCTTCCTCATCTGGGAGGCGGCCTACCTGCTGCAGTTCCTGGCCCTGGAGTCCTTCTTCCGCGGCTACCTGCTCTTCACCCTGGAGCGCTCGATCGGCTGGATGGCGGTGTTCGTCATGACGGTGCCCTACTGCATGATCCACTACCACAAGCCGCCGCTGGAGGCCCTGGCCGCGATCCTGGCCGGCATCGCCCTGGGGGCGCTGGCCCTGCGCTACCGCTCCTTCTTCGGCGGCGTCCTGCTGCATGGCCTCGTGGCGCTGACGATGGACCTGCTCTCGGCGCATCGGGCGGGGCTGTTCTGAGGAGCGTCCGGCGCGACCTCAGCGCCGCTCGCCCTCGATCGGCTCCTGGCCCGCGGAGAGGATCGCGTTGAAGAGCACCTTGAAGGTGGCGTGCGTCTGGGCCCGGTACTGGCAGCGGAAGCCGATGAGGATCGCGCTCCCCTCGCCGCAATCCGCGTATCCCAGCGCCGCCTTGCCGTGCAGGATCTCGTCGTTCTCGATCCAGCCGGAGAGGAGGGGATTCATGCGGGGGTAGGTGCCGACGGCGGCCCAGCCGGAATCTCCCTCCTCCTTGCCCTGCTTCTCGTCGTCCGGCTTCGACTCCAGGACCGGGCTGCTCGAGAACATGACCGCGGTCGCGGGGGCCAGGCCGAAGGCCAGGGGGTGCTCGACGTCCACGTCGATGCGCAGGATGGAGCCGGGGCAGTACAGGCGCTCCCCGTCCTCGCCCTCCGAGACGCGCTGGACGGGCAGCTCCAGCGCGTCGATGAGCAGGTCGCAGGAGGAGTCCAGGGCCACCAGAGTGCCGCCCTCGCGCGCGAAGTCCCGCAGGGCGAAGACGCCCTCCTCGCCGATGCCGCCGCAGTACTGCTTCGGGAGGCTGCCCTCCGAGACGCCCTCGACGATGGATCTCGGCCGCAGGTCCGGGAGCACGATCGCGTCGTAGCGGCTCCTCAGGCCGCCGGCCCGGATCTCGGAGTCGTGCAGGGAGCGGTAGTCGAACTCGTGGCGCTCCAGCACCCAGCGGGTCCAGCCCTCGTCCATGCTCGTTGTCCACGGCTGGTAGAGGCCGAGCCTCACCGGCCCCACGGTGAGCATCGACTCCTCGGGCAGCTCCGAGCAGGCCTGGACCTCCAGCCCCAGGTCATCGATGGCCGGCAGGTCGGAGCGCTCGACGACGAAGGTCCCCGCCGAGAAGGGGCGTCCCTCCACCTCGGCGCCGCGGACGAGGCTGCGGACCTCGCGACCGCGCTTCAGGAGCCGGTTGACCAGCACGTAGGCGCCGTTCTGCTCCCGCCCGATCAGGGTCCAGCGGCCGGTGGGGGAGGCTCCCCCGCCGGGGAAGGGCGACTCGCTCCGATCCAGGAGCCGCAGCTCGGCCTCGAAGGGGGCGACGATCTCCGCCGCCTGGACGCCCATCAGCAGGGGCAGGGTCCAGCCGGTCACGTCGTAGGGACGCTGGGGGGGATCGTCCGGGCTGCTCCGGAGGTCCGGGTAGGTCTGCCGCTCGAGCAGGTCCTTGGCGTGGGCGCGAAAGGGCTGGGCCATGAGGACCACGCGGGTCCCGTCCGGGTACTCGACCCCGTCCGCCTCGAAGGGAGCGAGCGCCTCGTGCACCTCCACGCCGCCGCGCTGGAGAACCGAGAGCATCTCGGCGGCGGTGAACGGATCGCGCTGGCCGGGGGGCACGAGGAAGGCGAAGGGCGGCTCCTCGCGGCCGGCCTCGACCTGGGCCGCGGCCATCCGGCAGAAGTTCGTGAGGAACATCTCGCGGCTCCGCGAGGCCAGCCCCAGGGCCGAGAGGATCGCGGTCTGCTCGTACTCCACGATGTCGCGCAGCCTCCACCAGCCGCCCGGCCAGGGCTCGGGGAAGTTGGTCCGCCGGCCGTAGTCCGCCCCCCCCGAGCCGCTCAGCTCGCTGCGGCGCTGGAAGACCGGCGAGGCGACGTTGGCGCTGGCCATCTCGATGAGCAGGGCGACCATGTTGTGGCGGCCGGGCACCGAGGTGAGGTAGCCCATGAGCCACTCGTCGAACATGGCGTTCGAGATCACCCCCGTGAGCCCGGCGATGGACAGGTCCAGCCGCATCTGCGCGCTGACGAGCCCCAGCTCGTGGTCGAGGATCGGGTCGATGTTGGGGTTGATCGGGTCGTGGTAGGGGGGCAGGAACATGCGCGCCCCCCGGCGGCCCATCTGGTGGACGTCGATCACGATCTGGGGCACCCACTCCTCGTACAGGACCCGCGAGACGTTGCGGCACTCGGCCTGGGTCATCATGGCCCAGTCGCGGTTGATGTCGTGACCCACGTACTTCTGGTACAGCCAGGGCATGCGGCCACCCTCGAAGGGAGTGCCCAGGTGCTCGCGGTACCAGTCGCAGACCATCTGGTGGCCGTCGGGGTTCAGGGAGGGGACCAGGAGGAGGACCACCTCCTCGCGGATCCGCTGCAGCTCGGGCTCCTCCCCGCCGGCGAGGCGCCAGGCCAGCTCCATGGACATCTGCGTCGAGCCGATCTCGGTGGCGTGCTGGGCGCATCCCACCAGGACCGCCGCAGGGGTCTCGGCGATCAGGCGCTCCCGCTCCTCCTCCGAGAGGCCCCTCGGATCCGCGAGCCGACGGAGGGACCCCTGGATGCGAGCTCGGGCGGCGAGGTTCGCCTCGCTGGAGATCACCGCCAGGAGCATCTCCCGGCCCTCCGTGCTGCGCCCGATGCCCTCGACCGCGACGCGATCCGAGGCCTGGTCCAGGGCCTTGAAGTAGTCCGCGATGTCCTCCCAGTCGGCGAGCCTCGAGTCGGCGCCGACCTCGAAGCCGATCGCGCTCGCGGGATGCGGGAGATCGATCGCCTGCCGGGCAGCAGCGCAGGAGGCCAGGACGAGGAGGAAGGCCGCGGGCATCGGGATTCTGCACTGCATCGAAGTTTGCGCTCCAGGGTGCCTTCGGGTCTCGATCGCGAGGTCAGCGCAGGCTATCCCCGCCCTGGCATCGCCACAAGGCGGGCTCCTGGGGCGTATGAGGCGTGTATGCCGCGCGAAGACGCGCATCGCGAGAACGACCCCGAGCGTGCGGGTTGCATCCACCTCGCGAGCCCGGTGGGATGGGGACGCCATGCCCCGGATCGAGCTCGTCATCCGCGCCCCCAACTGGGTGGGGGACGTCGTCATGGCCACCCCGGTCCTCGAGGCGGCCCTCGCCGCGCCGCACGTCGCGCGCCTCCACGTCCTGGTCCGCTCCCACCTCGCGCCGATCCTCGAGGACGGGCCCTGGGCCGAGCGCGTCGTTCCCCTCGCGGGCGGCTCGCGATCCGAGATCGAGACCCTGCGCCGGCTGCGACCCGACGCCGCGCTCCTGCTGGGCAACTCCCTCGGCGCGGCCTGGCGGGCCTGGCGCGCGGGGGTGCCGATCCGCGCCGGCAGCGCCCTCTCCGGCCGCCGCCCGCTGCTCACCCACGCGGTGCGACCGCCGGTCCGGGACGGGCGTCGGACCCCGATCCCCACCGCCCACCTGCAGCGCGACGCGGCCGCCCTGCTCGGGATCCACCCCGCGAGCCTCGAGCCCCGGCTGTTCGTCCGGGACGAGATCCGCGAGCGCGAGCGCGAGCGGCTGGCCGCGCGGGGGCTCGCCGCGCGGGACGGCTACGCCCTGTGCTGCCCGGGCGCTGCCTTCGGCCCCGCCAAGCTCTGGCCTCCGGAGCGCTTCGCCGCGGCCCTCGACGGGATCCACGAGCGGCGCGGCTGGCGCGCGGTGGTCTCGGGGGCGCCGGGGGAGGAGAGCGTGGTCGAGGCCGTGGCCCGCGCCTGTCGACACCCCGCGATCTCGCTCGCCGGCGAGGCCCCCGGCGGCCTCGACGGCCTGAAGGCCCTGGTCCGCGCCTCCCGCTTCCTGCTCGTGGGCGACTCGGGTCCGCGCTGGCTCGCGGCGGCCTTCGGCGTGCCCTGCGCGACGATCATGGGGCCCAACTTCCCCGAGCTCACCGCCACCTCCCTCGAGCGGGCCGAGGTGGTTCGGGTCGAGGGCCTGGAGTGCTCGCCCTGCTTGCAGCGCCGCTGCCCGCTCGAGCACCACCGGTGCATGGCCGAGCTCGAGCCGGAGCGCGCGCTCGCGGCCTTCGACCGGCTCGTGCCGCCCGCCGAGGCGGGGGAGGGCCGGGCGTGAGCCGCCGCCTGCTCGCCACCGACCGCGTCCTGGTGCGGATGCCGGCCTGGCTGGGCGACTTCGTCATGGCCGAGCCGGCGGTGTGGGCCCTGTGGCGATGGCTCCGGGAGGGGAGGATCGCCGCGCTGGGGCTGGCCGGTGCCCCCCGGCTCCTGGGCCTCGTGGAGGAGCGCCTGCCGGGCGCGCAGCTCCTCCCGGACGCGGCCCCAGGCCGGCCCCGGCCCCGGTCCCACTCGTGGCGGGGCTTCGAGGCGGCGGTCCTCCTCTCGGGCTCCTTCCGGGGGGCGTGGACGGCCTGGCGAGCGGGCATCCCGCGCCGGATCGGGTGGGCCCGGGACGGGCGCGACCTGCTCCTCACCGACCGGATGAGCCCGGCCCGCGAGCTGGGGCGCGTTCCGCTGGGCCTGGGTCGCCGCGGAAAGTGGCCCCGCCACCTGCCGCGGCCCTTCGGCTCGACCTGCGCGGAGCTGGTCGGCCTGATCGGCGTGCCCGTACCGCGCAGGCGACCCGAGCTCCAGGCTCGCGCCGAGGCGCGCGGGCGGGTCGATCGCCGCCTCGCCGAGCTCGGCCTGGGGCCGGCCGAGCCCTTCCTCCTGGCCAACGTCGGTGCCCGCCCGGGCTCGGCCAAGGGCTACCCGCCCGAGCTCTGGGCCCGCGCCCTCGCCGCCCTCGCGCGCGAGCTGGATCGACCCCAGCTCCTGGTCTGCGGGCCGGGGGAGCGGGACGCCGCCGAGGCGGTGGCCTCGGCCCTCGGGAATACCGCCCGGCCTCCGCGGTGCTGGCTGGAGCCCCCGCCCGATCTCGCGGAGCTCCTGGCGCTCTGCGAGCGCGCGGCGGTCGTGCTCACCGCCGACTCGGGTCCCCGGCACCTGGCGGTGGCGGCCGGCGCGCCGGTCGCGGTGGCCATGGGTCCCGGCGATCCGCGGCACACCGCCGACCACCTGGGAGCCACCCGCGTGGTGCGCGAGCCGGTGCCCTGCGGCCCCTGCCACCGGGAGGCCTGCCCCCTGCCCGCGGGCGAGGAGAACCTGGCCTGCATGCGCCGCATCGCTCCGGAGCGGCTCGCCGATGCGGCTCTCGAGCTCTACCGCTACCATGCCCCGCCCCCCGAACGGGAGTAGCACACGCCATGCGAAGCCCTGCCGACGACTTTCCCCCCGAGGTGCCCGACCAGCCCGAGCTCGTCCGCTGCGAGCGCGACGGGCACGTGGTCACCCTGACGCTCGATCGACCGGAGGTGATGAACGCCATCTCCTTCCCGGCCCTCAAGCGCCTGCGCTGCCTGTGCGCGGAGCTGGCCGAGGACCTCTCGATCCGCGCGATCATCCTGACGGGCGCCGGCGATCGGGCCTTCTGCGCGGGCGCCGACCTCAAGGAGCGGCGGAGCATGCCGGAGGAGCTGGTGCCGGTCTTCATCCGCAACATCCGCGCGGCGGCCGACGACTTCCAGAGCCTGCCGCAGCCGACCATCGGCGCGGTGAACGGCTTCGCCCTCGGGGGGGGCACGGAGCTGCTCCTGGCTTGCGACCTGCGCGTGGCGGCGCCGCATGCGAAGTTGGGCCTGACCGAGACCGCGCTGGCGATCATTCCCGGCGGGGGGGGTACGCAGCGCCTGCCGCGCCTGATCGGCCGGGCGCGGGCCAAGGACCTGATCTTGACGGCGCGGCGCGTGGATGCGGCCGAGGCCGAGCGCATCGGGCTGGTCAACCGGGTGGCGCCGGAGGGTGGGCTCATGGAGGCCGCGCGGGAGATGGCCGAGAGCATCGCGGCCAACGGCCCGGTGGCCGTGCGCGCGGCCAAGCGGGCCATCGATCGCGGCTCGGAGCTTCCCTTGCCCGAGGCCCTGGAGGAGGAGACGCGGTGCTACCAGCTCACGGTGCCCACCCGGGACCGTCGAGAGGCCCTGGTGGCCTTCGGGGAGAAGCGCCGGCCGTCATTCGAGGGACGCTAGGGACCGCCCCCCCCCTCCCCCCGAAACCCCCTCCCCGCGAGGGGGTACGCCCTTCGCATGAGCCGAACGCTGCTCGTCGCGGGGCTCCTATCCGGCATGGGCCTGATGCTGCTCCTGATCCGCGCCCTCCTGCCGGAGGATCGGGTGGACTGGGAGCTGGCCCGAGCCGAGGCCCCCGGACTCGAGGACCTGGCCTCGAACGAGACGCCGGGATCGCTCCTCCAGCACGCGCCCGCCGACCGACCGGTGCCCGTGGGCCCGCAGGGGCGCCGCACCGCGGCCCTGGCCGTGAACCCGACGGGCCCGGGTGGGCTCCGGGTGGTGGGGTTCGTGCAGGACCGGGACGGCGGCCTCCTCCCCGGCGCCAAGGTCCGGATCCTGCACCCTGGCGGCCGGAGCTGGACCACGCGGACCGGCACGCGGGGCCTGTTCATTCACTCCCTGCCGGACGCGGGCCCGTACTCGATCGAGGCCACCACCGACCACTTCTCGCGGGAGAGCATCCGCTGGTCCCCCGGGGACGAGGCCGTGATCCGTCTCCGACGCGAGGGCTGGCCGGCCGCGCTGAGAGGGGTCGTCGTGGACGGCCGGGGCGAGCCCTTGCCGCTCTTCGCGATCGACCTGCTGGGGCCGGACGGGAGCCTCGCCGACCTCGACTGGACGCTCCCGGAGGACGGCTCGGGTGCCTTCCGCGCCGAGGCCAGCCTGAGCGACGTGAAGCCTCGCGGTGTCTCCATGCGGGTGCGCGCTCCGGGCTGCTACGAGGCTCGCTTCGGCCCCTGGACCCTCTCTCCGGATCAAGAGATCGACGGGCTGCGCCTGGTGCTGGAGCGCCAACCGCCCGAGATCACGGGGAGCCTGGCGGATCCCTGGGGGAGGGCCAGGAGCTGTGCATCGACTTCGAGGCCGGCACGAGATCGGACGCGATGCCCCCGAGATAGGACCGGCCCCGAACCCTCAGGGCGCTCGCCCCAGCACCTCGCCGTAGACCGCGTGGATCCCCTCGACCTCGCGCTCGATCGAGTGGTGCTCCACGACGTGCTCCCGCGCCCGCGCGCCGAGCATGAGCAGGGCCTCGGGATCGGCGATCAGGGACTCGATCGCCTCGGTCAGTGCCCGCGCGTCTCCCGTGTCCACGATGAGCCCGCTCGCGCCCGGCACGATCATCTGCGGGAAGCCACCCGCGCGCGAGGTGACCGCCGCGGCGCCGCTGGCCATGGCCTCGAGGGGCGTCAGGCCGAAGCCCTCGCTGCGCGAGGGCGCCACGCACAGGCAGAGGCGCTGGTACCAGCGCTTGATCTCCGCGTCCCCGAGGTCGCCCAGGAGGACGACGCGCTCCTCGAGGCCGTCCTCGCGGATCCGGCGCAGGAGACCGTCCCGCCAGCCCCGATCCGCGGGCTTGCAGAAGCCCGTGACCACCGCGGTGAACTCCGGATGGCGCGGCAGGAGCTCGCACATGGCCTCCACGAAGAGATCGGTCCCCTTGCTCCTGCGGATCCGCCCCAGGATGCCGATGCCGTACTTGCCCGGCAGCCCACCCTCCCGCCAGGCGGCGAGCTTGTCCGCGGGCGGCCGGAAGGCCTCGGTGTCGACGCCGTGCGGCAGGACGACGCTGTGCCAGTCGAGGAAGGAGGCGGCCCGCTCGGTGACGGCGATGATCGCGTCGCAGCGGTGGACCAGCGCCCGCCAGAGCCGGCCGTGGCGGCGCGGGGAGGGCGAGGTGTAGACCAGCTTCCAGGGCTGGCGGAGGACGCGCTTCAGGAAGAGGCCGACCGCGGCGTCCGTCGCCCGGCGCGCGTGCCAGACGCGGTGGGAGTAGCCCTCCGGGGGGCGCCAGCCGCAGCGGAGGAGATCGCCGAAGCCGACCGAGTCATCGAGGCCCAGCCCTCCCATGTCGAGCGCGGCCGTGCGGCGCCGCCGCTGCTGCCGCGGAACCAGCGCGCGTATGGTCGCCGACACGCCCGCGTAGCGTCGGTGCAGGTTGACCACCAGCGCCGATGCGTCGCGCAGCGGAGAGGGGCTCGACATGCCGGGAGACCTCAGGAGTCCGCGGGAGGACGCGAATCGACGGGGCGCAGCAGGAAGAGGGTGCGGCTGCCCTTCGCGCCCCGATCGGGCCCGCGCTCGAGCACCTCGTGGGAGTACCCCCCCTCCCCGAGGACGGCCAGCAGGTCCGGCTCGGCGTGGCGCACGGCCCGGGCCGAGGCCCAGGGGTACTTGCGGTGCCGGCCGCGCTCGTAGCCGGTGCGGCCGAGGTTCACGTCGAGGAGCACGCGGGTCTCGGGATGGATGACCTCCCTCAGGTTGGAGAGGCACAGCTCGAGCTGCTCGCGGCCGCAGTGGATGAAGATCGAGAAGGCCAGCACGAAGTCGAAGCGGCGGTCGAAGCACCCGAACTCGAAGCGCTCGCCGCGGTCGAAGGCGGGCTGCTTGTGGGCCACCAGGCCCTCCCCCCAGACGTCGATCACCTCCCGCTCGAGCCCTTCCCGGACCCAGCGCTCACCCGGCTCCACGCCGCAGTAGCCGCCCGGCGTGAGGAAGGGGATGAGGAGCCGGCCCACCCGCAGCGATCCGCAGCCCACGTCCAGCACGCGGTGGTGCTCCCTCAGCCCGTGCTCCAGGAGCAGCGCGAAGCGCTTCGCGCCCGTCTGGTAGTACCGCTTCGCGGGCCCGACGAAGGCCTGGTAGTGTGTGGCCACGACGTATACGGTACCGTATGTCCGTGCCGTGAACGTCATCCTCTACGTCGTCGATTCCCTGCGCGCGGATCACGTGCACGCGCTCGGTTACGGGCGGGAGACGACGCCGAATCTGGACCGGCTCGCCCGCGAGGGAGCGGTCTTCGAGCTCGCCTGCTCCCAGAGCGGCTGGACGGCGCCCTCGGCCGCCAGCCTCCTGTCGAGCCGGCACCCCTCGGCCACGGGGATCCGCCGGATGCACGAGGGGCCGTCGAAGGCCATCCCCTGGCTGCCCGAGCGGCTCCGCGAGGAGGGCTTCCGGACCGCGGCCTTCTCCTCCGTCGCCCAGCTCGGCCGGCACCTGGGCTTCGACCGCGGCTTCGACGACTTCCGCGAGCTGTTCCTGGAGGAGCGGACCCTCGAGCGCTGTCGGGCGCGGGCTCAGGCGAGCCGGGGAGACCACTACTGCCTGCCGCTCTCCGAGGACCTGCACCTCGAGGCGCTCGAGTGGCTGGACGGGCGGGACGCGGCGAGGCGGCGAGAGCCCTTCTTCCTGCTGCTGTGGTCGATCGACGTGCACGAGCCCTACCGGCACTCTGGCGAGTTCGACCTCTTCGCGGATCCCGCCTACCGCGGGCCCATCGACGGCCGGGGGCGGCCCTTCAGCCGGGTGCGCGACCGCCGCGACCTGCGGCAGCTGGTCGACCTGTACGACGGCAGCATCCGCCATCAGGACGCGCGCCTGGGGGAGCTGGTGGAGTCCCTGGAGGAGCGGGGGCTCCTGGACGACACCCTGCTGATCGTGTGCGCGGATCACGGCGAGATGCTCTTCGAGCACGGCATCGCCGGGCACGGGAAGTACCCCTGGGAACCCCTGATGCGGGTCCCCCTCGTCCTGCGCCATCCGCCGACGATCGAGGCCGGCCGGCGCATCGGGGCCCTGGTCCAGCTCATCGACCTCGCGCCCTCCATCCTGGAGCTCGCGGGCGCGGCGCCGCAGGAGCGCTTCCGCGGGAGATCCCTGGCTCCGCTGCTCTCGGGCGAGGCGCAGCGGATCCACGAGGTGATCGCCCTCGAGGAGCCCTATCCCTTCGACCCGCGGGAGCGAGCGGTCGTCGTGCGCGACGAGCGGTGGAAGTACGTCGAGTACACCCCGCCCGCTCCGGCGCGTCGCCTGCGCGTGATCGGGAAGGAGCTCGGACGCGCGCTGAGCCTGTTGTTTCGGCCGGCGATGGCGCCGGTCCTCCACGGCCACCGCTTCCGCGGAGGCCCGCGCGAGTGGGCGCGCGCGCTCGTGGGCGAGCCGCTGGCCTTCGCCGCGGGCAGGAGGTCGCGCCGCCTCTTCGATCTCGCCGATGATCCCGACGAGTCGCGCGACCGGATGCGATCGGCTCCCGAGGTGGCCGCCCGCCTGCGCGCGGCGATGGAGCTCGTCGGAGCGAGCGCGGAGGGCGCGGGCCCGGTCGCGGACGCGGACCGGCGCGTGAAGGAGCAGCTCCGGGATCTCGGCTACCTGGAGTGAGGCGCTACGCGTCCTCCTGCTCGGCCGCGAGCCGCGCCAGCTCCTCGATCTCCGCCCGCGTGTACAGCCGCCCGCGGCCGACGCCGGGGCAGCACGCCTTGACCGCGCCTTCCCAGGTCTCCCGCTCCAGGTTCTCCTCCCAGAAGGGCCAGGCCCGGCACTGGGCGGGGCGCACGGGATGGATGCGGCACAGGGAATCGGGGCCCAGGAAAGGGCACTCGGGCCGGTCCGCCCGCAGGAGGATCCAGCCGTCCTCCTCCTCGCACCAGGTCTCGACGAACTCGGCCCGGGACACCCCCAGAAACCGGCTGGCGGCCCGGATCTCATCCTCCGAGAGGTACACGTAGGCGTACTCCCCGTGGGTCCGACAGCAGTTTCCGCTGCGGGTGCACTCGAAGCGTAACCCCTTGTGGTACCAGGGCTTATCGGTCATTTACGCTGTCATTTCCCTGTAAGTGTGCGGAAACCGAACGGTCCCGGTGGGTAGATGTCCCTCGAGCGTGCGGTTCCGCGCTACACCCGGCTGAGCGCGGCGCCGATCCCCGGCCTTCTCCACCGAATCCCCCACCGCCCGCGGCCCCCCTGCCGCAGTATCGCATGAAGGTCATCGTCGTCGAGAACGGAGCTCGCGCAGAGCTCGAGTTCGATCGCCCCGTGGTCTCCATCGGCCGCTCGATCGACAACGAGATCCGCCTCTCCGGCAGCCTGATCTCGCGGCACCACTGCCGCATCGAGGCCGGCCCCGAGGGGGTCTGGGTCATCGACCTGGGCTCCTCCAACGGCACCCTGGTCAACGGGGAGCGGGTCAAGCGGCGGCTGCTCGCCCCCGGGGATCAGCTCGGGGTGGGGGGGGCCACGATCGAGGTCGACCGGGAGGCGGACCGCCCCGGCGAGACGCAGCGCATCGAGGTCGGAGCCCACGAGGGGGCGGAGCCGGTCGGGGTCCAGACCCTCACCGGCGACGCACAGCGCGAGCGCGAGAATCTGCGCGTGTTCGCCAAGATCACCCGCGAGCTGGTGCGCGAGACCGAGCTGGTGCGACTCCTGCGCCTGATCGTGGACAGCGCGGTCTCGCTGGTGGGCGGCGAGCGGGGCTTCCTCCTGCTGGCGTCCGAGGAGGGGGCCGCCGTGGAGGGGGAGCGGACCGGCCCGGCGCCGGCGGCCTCCGATCCCGCCGGCATGAAGGTCCGCGTGGCGCGCAGCTTCGACCGGGAGGACATCCCGGTGCCGGCCTCGCGCCTGTCGATGGGGATCGCCCGCAAGGTGATCACCCAGGGGCGCTCGCTGCTCTCGGTCGACGCCGGCCGGGACGAGCGCCTCAAGGGCATGGCCAGCGTCGAGGATCTGCGCCTGCGCTCGGTCATGTGCCTGCCGGTTCGCGTCGAGGGCCGCATCATGGGCGTGATCTACGTCGACAATCGCCTGCAGCGAGGGGCCTTCACCGAGGACGACCTGGAGCTGGTGGACCTGCTCGCCGACCAGGCCGCCATCGCCATCCGCAACGCCCGCCTGGTGGCCGAGCTGCGCCAGCGCAACGAGCGGCTGGTGCAGTCCCAGCGCAAGATCGAGCTCCTGAACGAGCAGCTCGGCCGCAAGGTGCGCGACCGCGACTCGCAGCTCGCGGTGGTGCGCGCCGAGCTGGACCGCGAGCGGGGGCGCTACGACTACTCCTCCATCGTCGGCGCCAGCGAGGGCATGCGGCGGGTCTTCCAGCAGGTGGACCGCATCGTTCCCTCGGAGCTGCCCGTGCTGGTCAACGGCGAGAGCGGCACGGGCAAGGAGCTGATCGCGCGCGCCATCCACTTCAACGGCCCGCGCAAGGACAAGCCCTTCGTCACCGAGAACTGCGCCGCCCTGCCCGATTCGCTGCTCGAGTCCGAGCTCTTCGGGCACACCCGGGGGGCCTTCACCGGGGCCCACAAGGCCAAGAAGGGCCTGCTGGAGCAGGCGCACGGCGGCACGCTCTTCCTGGACGAGATCGGGGACATGAGCCCCGAGATGCAGAAGAAGCTCCTGCGCGTTCTGCAGGAGGGCGAGTTCCGCAGCCTGGGCTCCAACGACTCCATCCATGTCGACGTGCGCGTGATCGCCGCCAGCCACCGCCGCCTGGAGGACCTGGTCCGCACCCAGGGTTTTCGGGAGGACCTCTACTACCGCATCAACGTGCTGCGGGTCGACCTGCCGCCCCTGCGGGAGCGGCGGGAGGACATCCCCCTGCTGGCCGAGGCCCTGATGGCCAAGGCGGCCCGCGAGGCCGGCCGGCCGGGCCCGGTCCTGCCGCGCGAGGTGATCTCCGCGCTGGTGGCCTACGACTGGCCCGGCAACGTGCGCGAGCTGGAGAACGAGATGCGGCGGCTGGTGGTCATGGCCTGCGAGGAGGTCCAGCTCGACCTCCTGTCCACCGCGATCCTCGAGCGGCGCTCCCTGCGGGCCCCCGCGGGCGAGCCGGGGTCGGCGGTGCTCCTGGGGGGCAGCATCCGCGAGGCGGTGGCCGACCTCGAGCGGCGCTCGATCGAGGCCGCCCTGGTGCAGGCGGGGGGCAACAAGAGCCGGGCCGCCCAGGCCCTGGGGATCAGCCGCTTCGCCCTGCAGCGCAAGCTGGACAAGTACGGGATCGGGGGGAAGAAGGCGGAGACTTCGGGGGCCGCCCCGGCCAGCGACGAGGGGAACGGGCAGGCGCTCTAGGGAGCTTCCTGCCCCTGGGAAGCGGGAAAGGGGAAACTCCGGGCGCCCGCCCGGCTACCGAGGGGCGGAGCGGGCCGGCCCAGCGGGGGCCCCCGATCCTCTCCCTGGACGCCGGAAGTGGCCGATACGACACTGGCCACGCTCCGTATCCCCCCAGCCCTGCCATGAGAATCCGCATCCTCCCGCGCGCGCTCCCGGCCGGCATCGGCCTGGCCCTGCTGCTGCTCGCGGCGCCCCTGGCGGCCGACACGGTGGTCCTGCGGGACGGGCGCCGGGTGGAGGGCGAGGTGATCCGCAAGACCGCCGAGGTGGTGGTCGTCCGCACCGGCCTGGGGGAGCTGGAGTTCCCGGCCTCCGAGGTGGTCGAGATCATCGAGGGCAAGACCACCCTGCAGGTGTGGCGCGAGCGCGCCGCCAAGGCGAAGACCGCCGCGGACTGGTTCGAGCTCGGCCAGTGGGCCGACGAGAAGAAGCTGCGCTCCAAGGCCAGGAGCGCCTGGGAGAAGGCGGTACAGCTGGACGGCGGCCACGCCGGCGCCCACAAGGCGCTGGGCCACGTGCTGTACAAGGGCCGCTGGATGACGCCGGAGCAGCGCGACGAGCAGGCGGCGGCCGACCTCGACGCGGAGATGCTGGCCAAGGGGCTGGTGCGCCACGAGGGGAGCTGGGTCACCCCCGAGGAGAAGGCCAAGCTCGAGCAGGGGCTGGTGCTCTACGAGGGCGAGTGGATGCAGCCCGACGACGCCAAGCGCGCGCAGGGGCTGGCGAAGTACGGCGACCTGTGGATGCCCGCGGGCATCGTCCTCGCCCACGAGGAGCGCGACGCGGTCAACCAGCTCCTGGGAGCCCACCACGACGGCTACTACAACGAGGACGCCTTCGTGATGGGGCCCTACGAGGAGGAGTACCTGCGCGAGGTGGCCAGCTACCTGACGGCCTCCCGGGAGTGGTTCGACGGGCAGTACGGCACCGAGCCGGGCATGGCCCTGATGGGCGGTCGCCCGGCCCAGTTCTTCCTGTGGGATCGCGACCCGCTCCCCTTCGAGGACACCGTGGCGCACTTCGTGGCCCAGACCCCCTCCCTGCCCGAGGAGGCCGTGCCGGCCCTGCGCAAGGTCCACGGCTTCTACTTCTTCGATCCCTTCACCCTGTCCTCGGCGCGCATCGGCTACCGCGATCGCAGCCACCTGACCGGCCACTGCGTGCACCACATGGGGCACCTGATGGTCAACCGGGTGGGCTACGACGGGACCCTGCTGCCGCCCTGGTACGACGAGGGGCTGGCGGCGCTGATCGAGCACGCGGTGCTGGGCAAGAACCACGTGTTCTGCCGGGCCGAGGCGGTGCGCGAGCCGCCCTCGGGCACGGTGGCCAAGGGGAAGGACCGCGAGTTCAACACCCAGAGCTTCCGCAACGGGCGCTGGCAGGAGGCCCTGGCCGACGCCCTGCGGGCCAACCGCGTCCCGAGCTTCGACAAGCTGGCGGCCAAGGACCTGGGGGATCTCGAGCTGATCGACATCGCCACCTCCATCCAGATCCTCTCGTGGATGATCCAGACCGCCGAGCCCGGCGCGCTGCGAGCCTTCCACGACGAGGTGCGCCAGGGGCAGCCCCCCGCGCCGGTGCGCGTGCTGCGCGACGTCCGCGAGCGCCACGCCGTCTACGACCGGGCCTTCGGCGCCGCGATGGGGATGCCCTGGAGGCGGGTCGACCGGGAATGGAGGCAGTGGGTACTGACCCCACGCTGAAGTCGGGCACCCCTCGGGGGGCGCCGAAGATCCCCGGCTACCGCATCCGCAGGGAGCTGGGCCGGGGCTCCACCGGCATCGTCTACGAGGCCGAGCAGCTGGCCGTCGACCGGGTGGTGGCCCTGAAGGTGCTGCGGCCGGAGCTGGCCCGGCGCGGCCGGGCCGTGCGCCGCCTGCAGCGCGAGGTGCGCACCACCGCCCGCCTCAACCACCCCAACATCGTCTCGGCCCTCGACATGGGGGAGACCGACGGCCTGTGGTGGTACGCCATGGAGCTGGTCGAGGGGAGCTCGCTGGCGGAGCGGATCCGCGAGCGGGGGACCCTCTCCGAGCGCGAGGTCCTGCGGCTCTTCCTGCCCCTGGCCGACGCGCTCCAGCACACCTTTCAGCTCCGGGTGGTGCACCGCGACATCAAGCCCGGCAACACCCTGATCGACTCCTCGGGGCGCCCCTGGCTGGTGGACCTGGGCCTGGCCTTCGCCGACGACGACCCCATGGTCACCAAGAGCGGGACCACCCTGGGCACGCCCCACTACGTGAGCCCGGAGCAGGCGCGCAACCCCCAGCGGGCCGACATCCGCAGCGACATCTGGTCGCTGGGCGCCTCCTTCTACCACGCCCTGTGCGGGGTCCCCCCCTTCGTGGGCGACAGCGTGGCCGAGATCCTCTCGGGGGTGCTCTACTCGCGCATCCCCGACCCGCGCGAGCTCAACCCGCGCATCTCGAAGGACATGGCGCTGGTCCTGCGCAAGTGCCTGACCCGCGATCCGGCCCGGCGCTATCAGGAGCCGGCCCAGCTGCTGGAGGATCTCGAGCGCATCCGCGAGCGCCGCCGGGTCCGCGTCCAGCGCAGCAGCCTCGATCCGGTGCTGAACCAGGGGAGCTGGCGCGCCCGCCTGCTCGGCGGGGCGGCGGTCCTCCTGATCGCCGCCCTGACGATCCTGGCCGTCACGCGGCCGTGGACCGGCGCGGGCTCGGCGGAGGAGAGCGGCCGTCCGGCGCTGGAGCCCCACGCGCCGCTGGAGGCGATCCTGCAGCGGGCCCGGCGCGAGGAGTCCTACCTGGGCGCGGCCGTCCTGGACCTCGAGGAGATCCTGCAGCTGCTGCCCGAGAAGTACCAGGAGCGCCACCAGGAGGTGAGCTACGCGGTCCGCGCCCTGTATCGCGAGGGCGTCCCCGCCGCGGCGCGGGCCGCGCGTCCGCGCGTCGAGGCGATGCTGGAGGCCGGCGAGCTCGCCCGGGCGCGGGCTCTCGTGCTCGGCTTCCGGGCCGAGCTGGGCTCCCGCTTCGGCCTGGCCCCGGCCCAGCTCGACCAGGCCCTGCGATCGGCGGACCTCGACGACCTGGAGCGGCGCGTGGAGCGGAGGCTGGAGGCGAAGCTGAAGGAGCTGGAGGGCCTCGTGCGCAAGCGCTACGACGATCTCGTCGCCAGCCGGGTGGACGCCGAGCGCGCGGGCGGACGCTGGCGCGCCGCGCGCGAGCTCCTGGTGGCCGACGTGGGCGCCTGGATGGAGGAGCAGGGCATCTCGGCCGCGGGCCTGCCCGAGGACGACCTGACGCCCATCCTCGACCACCTGCAGCGGCTCGTGTGCGACCGCGACCGGGAGAAGCTCGAGGACGCCTGGAAGGCGCTGGACGACGAGCTGGCCCTGCGGGTCGTCAGCGCCTCGCAGGAGGTGAAGGCCCTGCTCGAGAACGCCGCCCTGGACGGGCCCGCCGAGGGGGCCCTGCGCCTGGCCTTCGCCGAGGAGCTGGAGGCCCTCGGGCTGGAGCCGGAGCAGATGCTCGACGGGGTCCAGCGCAAGGCCCTGGGCGAGCTGGAGGAGCGGGCCGCGGTCCTCCGCGGCCTGGAGGCGCTGCACCGGCAGCGGGCCGCGCAGGAGTGGATGGCGGAGACCGAGCACCGGGCCGGCGTGCTCCTGGCGGACCGGCTCTACGCCCGGGCCGGCGAGGTCTGGAGCGGGGGGGTGGGGGCGGAGTTCCTGGCGGGCCTCCGGGATCGGATCGAGCTGCGCCGGCTCGAGGCGCGGCTCCTCCAGGATCTGCTGGAGCGGGCGGCGCGGACCGTGAGCGAGCGGGACGGGGAGCGGATCGAGCTCAACATCGGAGGCATCGTCCACGGCGGGACGATCGACGCGACCGCCGATCCCCTGGTCGGCGGCTTCTACCTCGAGACGCGGCCGACCCGCAAGCGCTGGCTGGCCCTGCGCGAGATCGAGAGCTCGGAGGTGGAGCGGGCGACGGTGCTGGACACCCGGGCCGTCGAGGGGATCCTGGGCCTGGCGGGGCACGATCACGCATACCGGGACGACTCCTCCCGGGTGGCCCACGCGCTGTTCCGCTATCACGAGGGGGATCGCGAGGGCGCGCGCTCCATCCTGGCTCAAGCTGGCCGACTGGACGGGCGAAGCGGGGAGCTCGCCGGCGATCTCCTGGCCCGCATCCAGGCGGCCGACGAGCGGGACGAGGACCAGCGCCGCGAGGACCTGACGGTGGCCCGGCATCAGTACCGCCAGATCAAGCTCCTGACCAAGGAGTCGGCCACCCCCGAGAAGACCCGGGCCGTGGTCGAGAAGATCGAACTGCTCCTCACGAGCTACCTGTACCTGGACTTCGTCCGGGACAAGGCCAGCGAGCTGCGGGAGCTGCGCCGGGAGCTGGAGAACCCGCCCGGCCGCGATCTGGAGCGAGAGCTGCGCGAGGCCTTCGCGCCGGACGAGCTCGGGGTGAGGGCGCCGCTGCGCGTCTTCTTCGCCTTCGACTTCGGCCGCGAGCGGGCCGGCGACCGCGGTCGCGAGGTCGGCACCTGGCGGATCCCGGACGACTGGCGCCAGGACTCCTACGGCTGGCACGCCCCCCGCGCGGTGAGCGTGGGGGCCCTGCTCGAGGATAGGGCCTGGCCCGAGCTGGCCCTGCTCTCCCCGCTGGACACGGACTTCCCCGAGCTGGAGGTGATCTCGACCATCCAGCAGCTGCGTGACTCGGGCGAGCCCCGGCTGCTGGTGCTCACGGTCGCGGGCTGGCACGTGGCCATCGGGAGCCCGGGGCCCCTGGGCCAGGCGGGGGACGGCTTCTGGACCGCCACCACGGGATCCCGGGCGGCGCTCGTGGAGCTGGTCGAGAGCGCCGGCGACCGGGAGGGCAAGCCCTTCCCCGGCCTGGAGCTCGGCCACGGCTACCGCATCCGGATGGCCCTGACCAACGAGCGCCGCCGGCTGCACCTCCAGGTCGAGGACCTCGGCCTGCCGGAGGAGCGAAAGAAGCCCGAGATGATCTTCCGGGACACCATGAGCCTGCCCAGCCCGGAGAAGGGCGCCCTCGGAACGAGCGCCCTGAGGTTCCGCTCGCTCGAGCCGGTGCGGCTGGACCGGGTCGAGATCGAGGGTCGGTACCGCTGATCAGTCCGCGTCCGGCAGGGCGAAGCGCTCCAGCACCCGCTCGGCGCGCTCGTAGCGCTCGGGCGGGATGAGGTCCTGGATGGACTCCAGCGCCCCCTGCACCTCCTCCGCCGAGGCGCCGCAGCGCAGGCAGCCGCGGGCGTGCCCGGCGAGCTGACGATCCTGGCCGGTGGCCGCCAGGGCGGCGACCGCCAGGAGCTCGCGGCGGGCGGGCGAGAGGCCCGGCCGGGTCAGGACCCGCCCGTAGGCGTGGCCCAGGATCCAGGCCCCGAAGTCGGGGTGGCCGCGCTCCAGCATGGCCCGCACATCGGCCGCCTTGTCGCGGTAGATGCGCTCGAAGAGGGTGAGGCCGCGCTCGGGGCGATCGGGCTCGTCGAGCATCTCCCCGGGCTCGGGTTCACCCAGGCCCCCGGCCTCCTCGAGCACGCCCAGGGCCTCGACCACCCGCGGGAAGCCGGCGAAGAGGTGGGCCTGTACCACCGCCTCCCGCCAGGAGCGATCGGGCTCGCCCGGCCCGGCCTCCCGGCGCAGGTGGGTGAGGCGGTCCCAGTCCCCCAGGACCACGGCGGTGAACAGGCGCAGGAGGCGGCGATCGGCGTCGGTGAGGGACATGGGGGGGAGCATACACGTTGGAGGCTTTCCGGCGCGGCCTCGTCACAGCCTGCCGGGACGCCCACGGGGTTCCTGCCCCGGCGGACGATTCCTGCGGCGGTGCGGCGTGGGCCGGAACAACGGCAGACGTGAGCGGTCTAGTCGGCGAGCGCCCGCGGAGCAGGCGCGGCCTCGTCACAGCCTCCCGGGACGCCCACGGGGTTCCTGCCCCCACGAGCGATTCCTGCTGCCGTGAGGCATGGCCCACGGTACTACGGCGGCGGACGGTTCGACCGATGGTCACGCCACATGCTCGGTGCGCTGCGCGCACCTCGCGTGGCGTTACGGCGCCACTCGGCGCCGGCGCGGCAAGTGTGCCGCGCGGGGAGGTCCAGCTCCTTCAGGGAGAACCACTGCCGTCAACACGACGCCCGATGGGCTCCCCCAAGCGCAGCGGGTGGCCCGGCTCGAGCCCCTCGAGCGGGACCGGGCCGCCGCGGGGGGCGACCAGGACCACGGTCGAGCCCATCTCGAAGCGGCCCAGCTCCTCGCCCCGCCGCAGCTCGATGGGCGGGTCGGGAGCCCCGGCGAAGCCCGGCTCCAGGGTCCCGATCCGGATCCGGCCGACGTTGAGGGCCCCGACCAGGCAGAGGAGCAGCGGCCCGCCGGCCGTCTCGTAGAGCAGGGACCAGCGCTCGTTGGTGGCCAGCACCGACGGGCGGCGGGCGAGGACCCGGGGGGCGACCGAGCGGCGCGCGCCCGGCATCCACTCGGCGAAGGCGATCCGCCCGTCCTCGGGGGCGTGCACCCGGTGGTAGTCCCGCGGCGAGAGGTAGAGGGTCCAGTAGGCGGCCCCGGCGAGCTCGATCCCCCGGGCCGCGGCCCCGAAGAGGTCGCCGGGGGAGTAGGGCCGGCCCTTGGCCTGCAGGATCTCGCCCCCCCGGACCGTGCCGAGGGTCTGAACGGCTCCATCCACCGGGGAGGGCAGGAGCTCGGGCTCCTCGGGGAAGGAGCGAGCCCCCGGCGCCAGGCGGCGCACGAAGAAGGCCCCCAGGCTGGGGTACTCGGCGGGATCCAGCTCCGCCTCGGAGGGGTCGGCCCCGGTCGCGGCGCAGTAGGCGCGGTAGAGGGGGGCCCTCAGCCCGCGCGGCAGCCGGCGGTCGGCCAGCCAGCCCGCGAGGCGGGAGACGCTCCTGCGCAGGGGGGTGGACATCGCCCCGCCACGGTATACTCCGGGCCCCGAGGACGGGAGCCCCCGCATCCCGCTCGGACCGGCCGCGCGCCCGAGCGGGTTGACTTCGAAGCCCCCCGCTATTACAAGGTTCGGCCCTATTTCCGCGCCGTGCACCCCCCGTGTGCCCGGCGCCTCCGCCGTTTCGTGGGGATCATGAAGTCACAGCCCAACCCAGAGGCGTCCACCGGCGCCGCCGCACCGACCTCGCCGGACATCGCGATGATCCTGGCCGCGGGCCAGGGGACCCGCATGAAGTCGGCCTGGCCCAAGGTGCTGCACGAGATGTGCGGCCGGCCGATGCTCTTCTACGCCCTGGACCAGATCCTGGCCCTCGAGCCGAAGCGCGTCCTGGTGGTGGTGGGGCACGAGGCGGACAAGGTCCGCCAGGCCATCGCCGACGCGGGCTACGACGAGCGGGTGCGCTGCGTGGTCCAGGAGGAGCAGCTCGGGACCGGTCACGCGGCCCAGGTGTGCCTGCCCGAGATGGGCGAGGACCCCGGGTGCGTGCTGCTCACCTACGGGGACATGCCGCTGCTCTCGGTCGAGAGCCTGCGCGCGCTCCTGGCCGCCCGGGAGGAGGCCAGCGACGCGCACGGGCGGCCCGGCGCGGCCATGCTGACCGCGGTCCCCTCCGATCCGCGCGCCTACGGGCGCGTGCTGCGCAAGAGCGAGGGCGGGGACGTGGCCGGCATCGTCGAGGAGAAGGACTGCACCCCCGAGGAGCTCGCCATCCGCGAGGTCAACCTGGGGGTCTACGCCCTGCCCGGGCCCGAGCTGGTCGAGATCCTGCCGCGGCTCACCCCCGACAACGCCCAGGGCGAGTACTACGTCACCGACGTGGTGCGCCACCTCTTCGAGGCCGGGCACCGGGTGGTGGGAATCCCCGTGGACGAGCGCGAGGGCATCGGCGTCAACAACCTGGCGCACCTGGCCGAGGCCCGCTGCGAGCTGCAGCGCCGCATCCTGGAGGAGCACCTCCTCGCGGGGGTGGCCATCGAGGATCCCGACTCGACCTACATCGACTGGGGGGTCGAGATCGGCGCCGGAACGCGCATCCTGCCCTGCACCGTGATCCGCTCGGGGGTGGTGATCGGCGCCGACTGCGAGGTGGGTCCCTTCACCCACCTGCGAGGCGGCACGCGGCTGCGCGACCGCTCCGAGGTGGGCAACTTCACCGAGGTCAAGAAGTCCGAGCTGGGCGAGGGCACCAAGGCCAAGCACCTCTCCTATCTGGGTGACACCACCATCGGGCCCGGCTCCAACATCGGCGCCGGCACCATCTTCGCGAACTACGACGGGGTGAAGAAGCACCGCACCACGGTGGGGGCCAGGGCCTTCATCGGCAGCGGCACCATCCTGGTGGCGCCCAACGAGGTGGGGGAGGGCGCGACGACCGGCGCCGGTGCGGTGGTCACCCGCCAGGCCGGAATCCCCCCCGGAGAGACCTGGATCGGGGTCCCCGCCCGTCCCCTGCGGCCCAAGGCCAGGGCCGGGACCGGCCCCCCTCCCGAGACCGCCCGCCCGGTTCCCAACGAGTCCGACGACTGAAGGAGGCAGACGTGGCGAAGACGAGGTCCGACAGGCTCATGCTGGTCGCCGGCACCGCCCACCCGCGGCTGGCGGAGGCCATCGCCGCCGAGATCGGCCTGGAGCCGGCCAAGGCTCACGTGGGGCGCTTCTCCGATGGCGAGGTGGACATCAAGTTCCACGACGACATCCGCGGCGCCGACGTCTTCGTGATCCAGCCGACCTGCCCCCCGGTCAACGACAACTGGATCGAGCTGCTCCTGCTCATCGACACCCTGCGGCGCTCCTCGGCCGAGCGCATCACCGCGGTGATGCCCTACTACGGCTACGCGCGCAAGGACCGCAAGGACGAGGGCCGGGTGCCGATCAGCGCCAAGGTGGTGGCCAACACCCTGGTGTCGGCCGGCGCCGACCGGGTCCTGACCATGGACCTGCACGCCGCCCAGATCCAGGGCTTCTTCGACATCCCGGTCGACCACCTCTACGCCAAGCCGGCGCTGCTGCACGGCATCCGCCAGCTCGCCGTGCACGATCCGGTGATGGTCAGCCCCGACGTGGGCGGGGTCAAGATGGCCCGCGCCTACGCCAAGATGCTGGGCGCTGACCTGGCCATCGTGGACAAGCGCCGCCTCTCCGGCTCCGAGATCGTGGTGGAGCACGTCATCGGGGACGTGGCGGGGCGCAACCTGATCATCGTCGACGACATGATCGCCACCGGCAGCTCGATCGTCGAGGCCGCGCGCATCTGCCGCGAGCGCGGCGCCCAGCAGGTGGTCATCGCGGTGACCCACGCCCTGCTCACCGGACCCGCGGTGGAGCGGCTGAACACCTGCGCCGCCGACCACCTCCTGATCACCGACACCATTCCCCCGCGCGACCAGGCGCCCGAGCGCGTGCAGGTGTGCTCGGTGGCTCCCCTCTTCGCGCGCGCCATCCTGAACATCCACTCGAGCGAGTCGGTCAGCTCGCTCTTCGACGAGGACTCGGACCCGGTGTACGCCGCCGGCAAGCCGACCCGGAAGGACTAGTCGCATGGGCGAGATCGCAACCTTGAAGGCCGTGAAGCGCGAGGTGCTGGGCAGCCGGCACTCGCGGCGGCTCCGCGTGGAGGGTCGCCTCCCGGCCAACGTCCAGGGCCTGAAGGACAAGCCGCACATCGACATCCACATCGACGAGAAGGAGTTCCTCTCCGCCCGGCGCCAGCGCTCCCTGCTGTTCGAGATCGAGGTCGGGGGCGAGACCGAGACCGCCGTGGTGCGCGAGCTCCAGTGGGACGTCCTGGGCACCCAGATCCAGCACGTCGAGTTCCGGCGGGTGGTTCGGGGCGTCAAGGTGGAGTCGGAGGTGGGGCTGCGCTTCACCGGCCACCCCAAGGCCGGGATCGTGCACCACATGGTGGAGACGGTCCGGATCCTCTCCATCCCCATCAAGATCCCCGACGGCATCGAGGTCAACGTCAACGAGCTGGAGAGCGGCACGACCATCCTGGCCTCGGACCTGGTGATGCCCGAGGGCGTCACCCTGGTCATCCCGCTGGACACCCAGATCGCGGCCATCCGCGAGGCCCGTCACGTGGTCATGGACGAGCCCACCGACGAGGACGCCGAGGCGGCCGCCGAGGGCGGCGAGGCCCCCCCCGCGCCCCCCTCGGAGGACTCCTGATCTCCGCGCGGACCGTCCGGCCGGATCCCGCGGGCCCTCGGCCTTGCGCTCCCGCCCGCCGGCCCTAGAATACCCCGCCCCATTGGAGCCGAGGGGGGCCGACCGGCCTCCCCCGGCACCCGAACGCCTTGACCAAGCTCGTCGTCGGCCTGGGCAACCCCGGCCCGGACTACGCGGAGACCCGCCACAACGCGGGTTTCATGGTGCTGGACCACCTGGCCGCGCACGAGGGTCTGATCTTTGAATCCCCCGGCTCCCTGGAGGGCTACGACGGTCCCCGGCTCTTCCTGGTGGCGCGCTCCCACGACCCGGACGCGCTGCTGGTCAAGCCCCAGACCTTCATGAACCGCTCCGGGGAGGCCGTGGCGCCCCTGGCCCGCTGGGCCTCCGCGGACCCCTCGCGGATCCTGGTGGTCTACGACGACGTCGATCTGCCGCTGGGCCGGCTGCGCATCCGGCCCCACGGAGGGACCGGCGGGCACCGGGGCATGCAATCCATCGTCCATCACCTCGACACGACCGGGTTCCCCAGGCTGCGCCTGGGCATCGGGTCGCCGAGAACCGACGCGGCGCGTCACGTGCTCTCGATGTTCACCGAGCGGGAGCGGGCCGAGGTCGACGTCTCGGTGGCGGAAGCCACCGACGCCGTCCTCGACTGGCTCGCGACCGGCGACATCGAGGGATGCATGACGCGGTTCCACAGCCGCTGGAATCAGGGCTCCTGAGCGGGGCCCGCACTTCGAAACGACAGGAGGCCGTCTTGGCCGAGCTATACGAGAGCATGTTTCTGCTGGACAACGACACGGTGCGGGCCAACTGGAACGCCGCCAAGTCGATCGTCACCGACGCGCTGGAGAAGTACGGCGCGGAGGTGCTCACCGCGCGCCGCTTCGACGAGCGCCGGCTCGCCTATCCCATCAAGGGGCACAAGCGGGCCACCTACCTGCTCACCTTCGGGCGGATCCCGGCCGAGGGCCTGGTCCCCCTGCGCCGGGACCTGGAGCTGGACGAGCGCGTGCTGCGCTACCTGATTCTGAGGGCGGACGAGGTCCCCGCCAAGGAGACGGAGCTCAGCCAGGCCGAGCTGGCCGAGGACTTCGCCCCGCCCGTCCCCCCCGCCGACGACGAGCCCCCGCCGCCCACACGCGAGCAGCGCGCCGAGCCCCGGGAGGGCGAGGCGCCGGCCGAGGCCGCAGGGGAGAAACCCGCCGAGGCGAAGCCCGACGAAGCCGCCGAGGCGAAGCCCGACGAAGCCGCCGAGGAGAAGCCCGCCGAGGCCCCTCCCGAATCCACCGAACCCCGGCCGCAGGAAGCCGACATCCGAGGGGAGGGCTGATCCATGAGATACGGCAAGGACCGGGGCCGCCGAGCGGGGCCCGCCATGAACAAGACCTGTCCGACCCCCGACGTCGACTACAAGGATCTGGCCTTCCTCCAGAAGTACATGTCGCCCCAGTCGCAGATCCTCTCGCGCAAGCGGACCGGATTCTGCACCCAGTGCCAGCGCAAGCTCAAGCGCGCCGTCAAGCAGGCCCGTCACCTCGCCCTCGTGCCCTTCGTGGGCTAGGTCCCCCAAGGAGAACGCCATGAAGACCGTGGAGATCCTCCTGCGGGAGAACCTGGGAAGGCTCGGCCGCTGCGGCGACGTGGTGCGGGTGGCCGCGGGCTACGCTCGCAACTACCTCCTGCCGCGCCGCCTGGCGACCGAGGCCAACGAGGAGAACAAGCGCATCATGCTGCGCCGCCGGGTCCGGCTGGACGCCGAGGAGGCGGCCCGCTCGGCCGAGATCGAGGCCAAGGTGAAGGTCCTGTCTCGAGCGCAGATCTCAACCGTGCAGAAGGCCGACGAGAGCGGCCGGCTGTACGGCTCGGTCAACGCGGCCCTGATCGCCGAGCTCCTGTGCGAGCTGGGTCACCAGGTGGCCGAGCGCGACGTGCGCCTGGAAGCTCCCATCAAGTCGACCGGCGCGCACGCGGTGCGGGTACACGTCCACGGCGAGTATTTCGCCGAGGTCCAGCTCCAGGTCACGGCCGAGGAGTAGTGTCCGGCCCCAGGGCTGAGGTCGCCCCGGGCTTCCCGGCTGCGGGCCAACCGGCACGGAGGCGGGCGCGGCGAGGGCCGTGCCCGCGCCCATCCTCCCGGATGGGAAAGGCCGCCGACCGGCTTCGGGGGGCGTCCTTTCGCCGGGCAGGCGCGGAGGATATGCTCCCGGAGCGAGCGGACGGCGCGGGTGAGTGGCGGGCCCGCCCCCGCTGCGAGGAGGCGCCGGCGGAACGGGAACAGGGGATGAGCGAAGAGGGTCTACACGGCAAGGTACCCCCTCACAACGAGGAGGCCGAGCGTTCCCTGGTGGGGGCTCTGATGCTCGATGCCGAGCGCATCCCCGAGATCGCCGAGGAGCTCGGGCCCGAGGATTTCTACAACAAGCGCCACCGCATGGTGTACGAGGCCCTCCTGGGCCTCTCCAGCGAGAACGTGCCGGTCGACTTCCTCACCGTGGGAGAGGCCCTCCGGGCCCAGGGGCTCTTCCAGGCGGTGGGCGGCAACGAGTTCCTGCTGGAGGTGGCGGGGGCCGTCACCTCGGCCGCCCACGTGGTCTACCACGCCGGCATCGTGCGCGAGACCTCGGTCCTGCGCCGCCTGGCCCGGGAGGCCACCGGGATCCTGCAGGAGGCCTTCGAAACCCGCCCCGGCGGGGAGAACCTGCGCCTGCTGCTGGACGCCAGCGAGCAGCGGATCTTCAAGCTGGCCCACGGCAGCGACAAGAACGCCCCCGATCCCCTGCGCGACGTCCTGGCCTCGGCCCTGGAGGACATCACCCGCCGCGCCATGCGCCGGGGCATGACCGGGGTCCCCACCCCCTTCCACGAGCTCAACGACAAGCTGGGCGGGCTGAACAAGGGCGACCTGCTGATCCTGGCCTCCCGGCCCTCGATGGGCAAGACCGCCCTGGCGCTCAACCTCTCCGAGTTCGCGGCCATGTCCAATCCCGAGTGGATCGGGCACCGGCCGCGGGTGCTCTTCTTCAGTCTGGAGATGAACAAACGCCAGCTCGCCATACGGATGCTGTGCGCGCGCGCGCGCGTGCAGATCTGGAAGCTGAAGGGGGGCCGCATCCCCGAGACGGCGCTCAGCGACCTGCAGGAAGCGGTGCAGGACCTCTCCGGCGCCCGGCTGCACATCGACGACACCCCCGACATGACGGTCATGGGCATCCGCGGCCGCTCGCGACGCCTCAAGGCGAAGGAGGGGCTCGACCTGGTGGTGATCGACTACCTGCAGCTCCTGCACGGCCCCAAGGCGGAGAGCCGTCAGGTCGAGATCAGCAGCATCTCCCGCTCCCTCAAGGCCCTGGCGCGCGAGCTCGACGTGCCGGTGCTGGCGCTGGCCCAGCTCAGCCGGGCGGTGGACAACCGCGAGGAGCCCGTCCCGCAGCTCTCCGACCTGCGCGAGTCGGGCTCCATCGAGCAGGACGCCGACGTTGTTCTCCTGCTCTACCGCAAGGAGCGCTACCGGCAGTTCAGCGAGAATCCGGAGTTCAAGAACAAGGCGCAGCTCATCGTGGCCAAGCACCGCAACGGCGAGACCGGCGACGTGGACCTCAACTTCTTCGGCGAGATCATGCGCTTCGAGAACCCATCGGTGGAGACCAGCGAGTCGGTCCACCCCTATTCCGAATCGTTGTCATGAGCGGTGCTCCCCCCCTCGGCGCCCCCCGGCGCCTGCCGGCCGTGGTGGCCCTCCTGGGGCTGCTCCCGCTGCTGCTCGGCGCCCCCCTCCCGGCCGCCGCGCTCCAGGAACCGCGGGCGCCCGCGGCGCAGGAGCCGCCGGTGGTGCTGGGGATCCGGGTGGAGGGCGCCCGGCGCTACCGGGAGGCCGAGATCATCGCCGCCCTGGGCCAGGGGGTCGGCCAGCCCCTGGATCCGGCGGCGGTCAACGAGGGCACGCGCAACCTGTGGCGCTCCCTGAAGATCCACGCCGAGGTGAGTATCCGCGAGGTCCCCGGAGGCGTGGAGCTCCTGATCCGGGCCGAGGAGATGCCGGTGGACCTCGAGCCGCGCTTCATCGGCAATGCCGACGTCTCCGTCGACACCCTGCGGGAGTGGGCCGGCATCTCCGATCAGACCGAGCTCTTCCTCTACCAGGCGCCGCGGGTGCAGAGCCGCATCCTGGATGGCTACCGGCGGGCGGGCTACTACTGGGCCGAGGTCCACCGCCGCCAGAGGGGCGAGGATCCCGAACAGTCCGAGGCCCTGCCGGACGTGATCTTCGAGATCTTCGAGGGACCCAAGGTGCGGGTGCGGCGCGTCGAGGTTCGGGGCAACCAGTCGATGCCCGACAGCGGCTTCGGCTTCTGGCGCGACGGCCTGAAGCACCTGGCCAAGATCAAGCTCTCGGGGCCCGGCATCTTCAACTGGCGCGGCGACCACTTCGTGCAGGAGGTCCTCGACGCGGACCTGCTGGCCCTGCGCCAGGTGTACCGGGACCGCGGCTGGCTGGACGCGGTGGTGGAGCTCGAGGAGCTCCACTTCAACCGCAACCGCAGCCGGGTCACCGTGCGCATCGTGGTGGACGAGGGGCAGCCCTACCGCGTCAGCCGGCTGGCCATCCGGGCCGAGGGGCTGCAGCGCGACCCTCAGGATCCCCGGCAGCTGCGGCGCGTGCCGGCCGAGCTGCTGTTCCCCGAGGAGGAGCTCCTGGCGCTGTGCGAGCTGGTCCCGGGAGAGCGCTACGAGGCCGAGGGGCTGCGCTCCGACGAGAGGTCCCTGCGGGACCACTACGGAGCCCACGGCTACCTGGACCACGACTCCCTGGGCGACGAGGTGCGCTGGCGCTTCCTGGAACCCGAGCTGGCCTTCGACGAGGAGAACAAGACCCTGGAGGTCACCTTTGTCCTATTGCAGGGCCGCCAGCTCACCGTCCGCGAGATCCGGATCTCCGGCACCGATCACACCCTGGACAAGGTCGTGCGCCGGGAGCTCTCGGTCTTCCCGGGCGAGCTGGCGGATCTCACCGAGATCAACCGCTCCCTGCGGCGCGTCACGGGCACCGGCTTCTTCTCCGATTCCTTCAACCGGATCGAGCACCGGGAGCCCACCTACCGCTTCCTGCCGGTCGAGGGCGAGGAGTCCCTGGTGGACCTGGAGTTCCGCATGGAGGAGGGGCGGGTGGTCAACGCCAACCTGGCCGGCGGGGTGGCCTCGGATGAGGGCCTGTTCGGCCTGATCACCCTCTCGATGCAGAACTTCGACATCAGCGACCTGCCCAGCTCGCCCTGGTCGCTGTTCAGCGAGGTGTACGCCAAGGAGGCCTTCCACGGCGCCGGTGAGACCCTGGACGTGGAGATCGCGCCGGGCACCCAGGTCTCGCGCTTCCGGGTCCACTACTTCCGGCCGGACATCCTGGGCACCCACCTGGATCCGGTGGGGCTCGACCTGGAGCTCGCCGGCCGCCGGTGGGTGTTCCGGACCCACCGCGAGGATCGGCTGGACCGGCGCATCCGCCTCAGCCGCAGCTTCGGACACGATCTCGTCCTGTCCGTGGGCTACTCCAACGCCGAGATCCACGTCCGGGACCTGGACGAGCTCGTCCCGCCCCTGCTGCAGGAGCAGGAGGCCATGGGCCGGTCCACGCTGGCCGGGGGGCTCTTCGACGTGAGGATGCGCTCCCTGGACCACTACATGGACCCCCGCGAGGGCTACCAGCTGCGCTGGCGCAACGCGGTCAACGGCGGGCTCTTCGGCGGCGACTTCGACTACGTCCGCAGCGAGCTCGGCTGGGACTGGTATCGCCCCGTCCTGGAGAATGCCAACGGCACCCGGCACGTGCTGCACGTGGAGCTGGACGCGGGGGTCTCCCAGCCCTGCGAGGGCACCGAGAACGTGCCCTACTCCGAGCGCTTCCAGCTCGGGGGGCGCTCCCTGCGCGGCTTCGACTTCCGCGGCGTGGGCCCGGTGGATCCGGTGAGCGGCTACACCCTGGGGGGGGAGACCTTCCTGTCCGGCAGCCTCGAGTGGCAGGCCCCGCTGCTGTCGGTCCTTCAGCCGGGCACCTACCGCCGCATCGAGACCCTGCGCGGCATCATCTTCCTGGACTTCGGCCTCCTCCACCCCGATCCCTTCCAGCTCGACCCCGACGAGCTGCGGGCTTCCCTGGGCTTCGGGATCGGCCTGGCCTACCCCCTGCCGATCGCGCTGAACTTCGGCTTCCCCATCCTCGAGAAGGAGGGGGACCGCAAGGAGGTGATATCATTCTCCTTCAGCTTCAGGTAGGGATGGATTCTCCGCGCGCCTGGATCCGATGAAGACCCGAACTCTGTCGGAGCTGGCCGAGATCTGCGGCGCCGTCCTCCAGGGAGACGGCCAGCGCCGGATCTGCGGGCCGGCCTCCCTCCGACACGCCGCCTCCGACCAGATCAGCTTCTACGCCGACGAGAAGTACCGCGGCGAGCTGGATCGCACGGGCGCCGGTGCGGTGGTGGTGCCGAGCGAGTTCCAGGGCCGCGAGGACCTCGCCCTCCTGCGCTGCGACCGGCCGGACCGGGCGTTCTCGCGCATCGTGGAGAGCTTCGAGGAGGCCCTCGAGCCGCCCCCGCCCGGGGTCCACGAGACCGCCCTCCTGGCCCCGGACGTCGAGCTGGGGGGGGAGGTGTCGGTGGGGCCCCTGTGCGTGGTGGGACGCGGCGCGCGGCTCAGCGAGGGCTGCGTCCTGCACCCCCGCGTGGCGATCGGGGAGGGCGCCTGCCTGGGGCCGGGCTGCGAGCTGCACCCGGGGGTCGTGGTCCATCCGCGGGTGCGGATCGGCAGCCGCTGCGTGCTGCACGCCGGGGCGGTGATCGGCAGCGACGGCTTCGGATTCGACCCCTCCGAGGAGGGCTGGGTCAAGGTGCCCCAGTGCGGGAGCGTGATCCTCGGCGACGACGTCGAAGTCGGGGCCAACAGCACGGTGGACCGGGGCCGCTTCGAGGCCACCCGGGTCGGCAACGGCGTCAAGATCGACAACCTGGTGCAGGTGGCCCACAACGTGGAGATCGGCGACCACGCCCTCCTGTGCGCGCAGGTGGGGATCGCCGGCTCCGCGCAGCTCGACGAGTGGGTCGTCCTGGCCGGGCAGGTGGGGGTGACCGGGCACCAGCACATCGGGCGCGGCGCCCGCGTGGGCGGCCACAGCGGCGTCACCAACGACATCCCGGCGGGGGCCGAGTTCTTCGGCCTCCCGGCGCGGGAGATGCGCCAGGAGATGCGGCTGATCGCCGCCCGGCGGCACGTCCCCGAGCTTCGCCAGCAGCTGCGCCGGCTGCAGGAGGAGGCCGCGGCCCGGGAGGAGCGGCTGGCGGAGCTGGAGCGACGCCTGGCTCGCCTGGAGGGGGGACCGCGGTGAGTCGGCCGCAGCGCACACTGAAGACGGCGGTCGAGTTCGCGGGGGTCGGGCTCCACTCCGGGGAGCACGTACGGGCGCGCTGCCTGCCGGCGCCCCAGGGCACCGGGGTGGCCTTCGTGCGCACCGATCTGCCGGACTCCCAGGAGATCCCCGCCCGGGTCTCCTACCGCTCCCCGGTGGACCGCCGCACCCGGCTGCACCGGGGCGGGGCCGAGGTGGACACCGTGGAGCACGTGCTGGCGGTGTGCTTCGGCCTGCGCGTCGACAACCTGCGGATCGAGGTCTCGGGCGGCGAGATGCCCGACCTCGACGGCAGCGCCCTCGGCCTGCTGGGCCTGTTCCAGCAGGCCGGCACGGTCGAGCAGCGCGACGAGGCGCGGGTCTTCCAGCTGGATCGGCCGCTCTACGTGCGCGATGGAGCCGCCACCCTGGTGGCCCTGCCCTCGGATCGGACGGCGCTGAACCTGCAGTACTTCGCCTCCTTCGAGGAGCCCGGGGTGGAGGACGGCTCCTACCAGCTCGAAGTGTGCCCCGAGACCTTCGCCGAGGAGCTGGCCGGGGCGCGCACCTTCTGCCTGGCCTCCGAGGTGGAGGCCCTGCGCAGCGCCGGCTTCGGCAAGGGCGCCAACCGGGAGAACACGATCATCCTGGGGGACCCCGAGTCCGAGATGCGCATGCCGCAGGAGCCCGTGCGGCACAAGATGCTCGACCTGCTGGGGGACCTGGCGCTGCTGGGCGCCGACCTGCAGGCCCACATCATCGCCACTCGCTCCGGGCACGCCACCAACGCCGAGCTGGTGCGGCAGCTGGTCGACCTGATGCAGGAGCAGGAGACCGGCGGCCTGATCAAGCGCGAGTCGGGCCTCGACGTGCGGGAGATCATGCGCATGCTCCCGCACCGCTATCCCTTCGTGATGGTGGATCGGGTGATCGAGATCGACGGCTACCAGCGCGCGGTGGGGATCAAGAACGTCTCCGTCAACGAGCCCTACTTCCAGGGGCACTTCCCCAACGCGCCCCTGATGCCGGGCGTGCTCCAGCTCGAGGCGATGGCCCAGCTGGCGGGCGTCCTCCTGCTGCGCAAGCTCGAGAACACCGGCAAGCTGGCCGTGCTGTGGGCCATCGACAAGGTGAAGATGCGCGGCTCGGTGGTCCCCGGCGACCAGCTGCGCCTGGAGGTCGAGACCCTGCGCATGAAGGGCAAGACGGCCCAGGTGAAGGGCGTGGGGACCGTCGCCGGCCGGGTCGTGTGCGAGGCCACCCTGATGTTCACCATGGTCGACGCCTGACCGGGTCCCGCCATGACGTCGCGCTTCCACCCCACCGCCGTGATCCACCCCGGGGCCGAGCTCGGGGTCGGGGTCGAGGTCGGACCCTACAGCGTCATCGGGCCCGACGTGCGGATCGGCGATCGGACCCGCATGGGCCCCCACGTGGTGGTCGAGGGGGTCACCCAGATCGGCGAGGAGAACGCCGTCGTGGGGCAGGCCAACCTGGGCGGTCCGCCCCAGGACCTGTCCTACCGGGGCGAGAAGACGCGGCTGATCATCGGGGACCGCAACACCATCCGCGAGTTCACCACGGTGAACCGCGGCACGGTGAAGGGTGGCGGCATCACCCGCATCGGCAACGACTGCCTGCTGATGGCCTGCTGCCACGTGGCCCACGACTGCGTCCTCGAGGACCGCGTGATCATGGCCAACTGCGCGCTGCTCGCCGGGCACGTCTTCGTGGGCGAGGGCGCCAACATCAGCGGAGGCTCGGCGGCCCACCACTTCACGACCATCGGCGCCCACGCCTACGTGGGCGGGATGTCCCGTATGGTCCAGGACGTACCGCCCTTCATGCTCCTGGAGGGTCACCCGGCCCGGGTGCGCGGGGTCAACGTGGTCGGTCTGAGGCGCTCGGGATTCAGCGAGGAGGACCTCAAGTCCATCCGCTCCGCCTTCCGCCTCATCTACCGCTCCGGCAATCCCCGGCGGCGCTCGCTGGAGATCCTCAAGGACGGCAGCCATCCGTCCAAGCCGGTGCAGCGCCTCGTCGAGGCGCTGGAGAGGAGTGATCGAGGCGTGAACGGCCGCTACCGCGAGAGTCTGCGGGAGAGCTTCGCGCAGGACGGCCGCCGGCTCATCCTGGGCGAGGAGGAGGAGTAGCATGGACCTCGATCCGGTGGAGGGCGACGCGCGCAGTCTGCGGGTGGCGGTGGTGGGAGTGGGCCGCCTGGGGCGCTTCCACGCCCGCATCTACTCGGAGCGGCCCGACGCGGAGCTGGTGGCGGTGGTCGACCGGGACCGCGACCGCACGGCCGGGGTGGCCGACGAGCTCGGCACGAGGGCGGCGGCCTCCCTGGACGATCTCCCCCGCGAGCTCGACGCCGTCAGCGTGGCGGTGCCGACGATCTTCCACGCCGAGGTCGCCGTGCCGCTCCTCCTGCGGGGCATCCCCTGCCTGGTGGAGAAGCCCCTGGCCTCGGATCTGGAGCAGGCGGACGCGATCCTGGACGCCGCCCGGCGGGGGGGGACTCAGGTGGCCGTCGGCCACGTCGAGCGTTTCCAGCCGGGCCTGCGCAAGGTCCTCGAGCTGGGGATACGGCCGCGCTTCATCGAGTGCCACCGGCTGGCCCCCTTCAGCTTTCGCAGCACCGACATCGGTGTGGTGCACGACCTGATGATCCACGATCTGGACCTGATCCTGGAGCTCATGGACGGCGCCGAGGTCGAGTCGATCGACGTGGCCGGCGGCCGGATCCTGACCGATCGGGAGGACATGGCCTCGGCGCGCATCGCGTTCCGGGGGGGAGCCCGCGCCAACGTGACCGCCAGTCGTGTCTCCCTGGAGCCGATGCGGCGCTTCCGCCTGTTCTCGAGGGACGCCTACATCAGCCTCGACTTCCACGAGAACCGCGGTCGCATGGTCCGCAAGGGGAAGGGCTGGGAGGAGGGCCGCGCCCGGCTGCGTCAGCTCGATCCCCTGCAGCTGGCGGCGCAGGCGGGGTCGCTGGGCGGGGACCTGATCGAGATCGTCGAGCTCGAGTTCGACCAGCACGACCGGCCGCTGCAGGCGGAGCTGGCCTCCTTCCTGGACGCCGTGCGGCGCGGCGTCGCCCCGGAGGTCACCGGCGAGGACGGCCGCCACGCGCTGGAGCTGGCGGACCGCATCAGCGCCGCCGTGCGCGCGGAGAGCTGGTAGGGCGGAACGGAAGGCGGGCTGCGCGGGCCTCGGTGCGGGTGGAGCGCTCCCAGCGCCATTGGGATGGCCCCCCACCCTCGGGGACTGTCCCTGGATCCCCGGGTTGCGCTCTGCGGGGGAAAAACGCGTCGTCCCCGGGATCCCGCCCGGGCCAGGTCATCCGACGGGGCCCGAGCGCGGCCGTGCCGGCAGGGGGGGAGGGCCGGCTCGGCTCGCTCCGGCCTCCCTTCCGGAGGCCCCCTCGGGGCCTCCCGACGAGGCCGATTGAGCCCTCGGCGCTCCCGTGCTAGCTTGCAGGTACGGGGGATCCCCTGGCTTGCAGGTGATCCGTCCACGAACCCTGGAGCCTAACGAACTCGACTTGGGCCCGTCCCGTCGCTCGCGGAAGCCCGCAGCACGGTGGGCCCACCTGGAACCAGCGGTTCCGGGACGGGACGGACACGGCAGCGCCGGGCCCCCCGATCCTCCCCCCCGAGGTCTCGAGCGAGCGGCGTGCGCGGGAGGCGATCGCGACCGGCGGTCCGGAGAAGGGCCACGGCCGCTCCGGCCACGAGATCGCTTTGCTATCCGTCCCCGGCGGCTATGATCCGGGTTCGCGGGGCCGATTGGACGCGGGCCCGTTTCTCAGGAGCCAGGGCCACCGCCAGCGGGGGGAAGCATGCGCTCAATCGCCTACGGTCTGATCTTGTCGGCCATCGTCCTGATGGTGTTCGCGGTGGTCTTCGGTGGACGCGACCGGGAGGCGCGCGCAGAGGAGGGGCCGTCCGGGCCCGCCTCCGAAACGCTGCAGGACGAGGGAGGCTCTCCGGCCGGGCACGGCGAGGAGGTCGAGCCCGAGCCCGGCATCCTGGGCGGATCCGAGGCGGTCGGCGACCTGGGGGGACCCGAAGCCGAGCCCGGGGAGACTCCCGACGAGCCCATCTGGGAGAATCTGGACTGGGCCGCGCCCGACGCCGCGCGCACCATCGAGCTGGAGACCGAGGTGGCCGGCGCGCTGGTGCACCGGGGGCCGGCCGAGCTGGCGCGCCTCCTCGCCGAGCGGGGTGGGGAGCTGTCCGATTCGCGCCGCAACCTGGTGCTGGCCTTCTCCGCGGCCCTGGCGGGTGGGCGCGAGCAGGCTGCGCGAGCGCGTGAGGGGCTGCAGGCGGGCGAGGACCTTGCGCCCGCCGAGCTGCGCCTCCTGGACGTGGCGCTGGGTCACCCGGGTGCAGCCCCGCTGCCCGCCGCGGCCGGCCAGGCGAGCCCCATCGCCCTGGCCATGAGCATGCGCCTGGCCATGCGAGACGGACGGCGGGCGCTGAAGAGGGGCGAGTACGAGCGCGCCGCGGGGCTCCTCTCCCAGGCGCTCCTCGATGAGCTGGGAGCGCCCTGGGACTCGGAGCGCGCGACCCTGGCCGCGCTGTCGAAGGACCTGGGAGACGCGCAGGAGCAGCACCGCTGGAACCGCGAGGGGAACTGGCCGTCGATCGAGCTGAAGGTCGAGCAGGGGGACAGCCTCGTGGCCATCCGCAAGCGGGTGCTCGAGAGCCGACCCGACCTGATCCTGTGCACGGGTCTCATCGATCGCGTCAACGGGCTCCGCGGGCGCTACCTGCAGCCGAAGCAGGTGCTGCGCGTGCCCACCGAGCGCTCCAGCATGCTGGTGGACCTGAGCTCCCGGTGGGCCGTCCTGCGGCACGGGGCAGAGGCAGTCGCCGCCTGGGAGGTGGGGATCGGTCGGTCCGGAGAGGACACGCCTGTGGGCGAGTTCACGGTGGGGGACAAGAAGGAGGAACCCATGTGGTTCCGCCGGGGGGAGGCCCCGGTGCCCTACGGGGATCCCGAGAATCCCCTGGGGAGCCGCTGGCTGGGCTGGCACGACGTCCACGGGCCGACCTCGCTCGGGTTTCACGGGACCAACGAGCCCGACAGCATCGGAAATCCGGTCAGCGAGGGCTGCATCCGGATGCGAAACGGGGAGGTCGAGGTTCTCTTCGACATCCTCCCGATCGGCGCGAGCGTGACCGTGCGGCTCTGATTCTGGCCCATGTGACCGTAACTCGCTGTACTATAGGCAGTTATGGATGTTCAGTGGGGGGCGAGGGCACGACCCGAGCCGATGGGCGGGGGGGAGCGAGGCCGTTCGGGCCCGTGCGGCGCCTCACCGGAGAGCTGGCCGGCCCTCCACGAGACGGGATCGGCCGCAGATTCCCCCTGACAGGGTCCTTGTAGTCCCTTTACAGGCAAGGGATTACGACGCCGTCTGGAAGTGCATGGGCTTTTCCCTCGGGCCGGTTGACTGGGTCCCCAGAAGACCTATCATCCCTCTCCCTCGCGGTGGGTCCGACCCATGGCGACCCACCGGAGACTGAGATCACACGGGGCCGAGCGCGGCCCTGTGGAGAGTCGTGAGGCTCTTTGAAAACAAGGGTGACCTTCGTGCTCGTGCGAGCAAGCGAGTCCTGTCCGCAGGAGACCGCCCTTCGGGGCGATCACTCCAGCGGGTAGGCCTCCCATCATTGAGATCAAGCTTTTTGAAGTGAAGGGTTTGATCCTGGCTCAGAACGAACGTTAGCGGTGTGGATTAGGCATGCAAGTCGTGCGTGAACGCCACCTTCGGGTGGTCAGTAAAGCGGCGAACGGGTGAGTAACACGTAACCAACCTGCCCCTGAGATCGGAATAACCACTGGAAACGGTGGCTAATGCCGGATGGTCCTGCGCTTGGGCATCCTTGCGCAGGTAAACGGTGGCCCTGCCACTGCTCGGGGAGGGGGTTGCGGCCTATTAGCTTGTTGGTGAGGTAACGGCTCACCAAGGCGGTTATGGGTAGCGGGTCTGAGAGGATGGCCCGTCACACTGGGACTGAGACACTGCCCAGACTCCTACGGGAGGCTGCAGTCGAG
>CAZTTG010000014.1:0-80011 GCA_964615935.1 uncultured Planctomycetaceae bacterium
ACCTGCATGATGTACACGTCCCCGTCCAAATCTCACAACGGGACGGACGACCTCGTCAGTGGAGCATCGCGCGCGCGAGATCGGGCGCGTGGAAGACCCGCTCGCCGTCGACCCGGAGGGTGTAGCCCTCGGGGGTGTCCTCGTGGATGCGCTCGCCATCGGGGCAATCCCACGCGATGTCCAGGAGCCGGCCCCGGTAGGGGACGCCCTGGAAGCGGAAGTGCTCCAGGCCGTGGATCAGGGGGTGTAGCTCGATCCGGCCGTCCGCCCTCGGGACCAGGCCGCCGACGAGGCGGATGAGGAGGTCGTTGTAGGCCGACTGGAAGCAGTCGGGCGGCCCGCTACCCAGGCCGGTCTCCGCGTCGTAGACCTCGCGCAGGAGGGGGCGGGAGGGGTCGCCCCCCTCGAAGTGGAGCCTCGTGTAGGCGTCCAGCAGCGCGCGCAGCGCCACCGCGTCGATGGGCGGTCTCGCGCCGCCGCGCAGGGCCCTCGCCAGGGCCTCGATCACCGCGGCCTCGGCCGAGGGCAACACCGTCGGTCGACGGGTCCCCGTCGCGGCCACCTCCGAGCGGGACACCGTCGGCACCGGGTAGGGCGTCCAGAACTCGGCCGGGTCCACCAGCGACTCCAGGGCCTTCAGGAAGCGCGGCTCCTCGGGCACCAGGCCGGCGAAGAACGGGTAGAGGCCGGAGACCTCGCGGCAGCGGATCGGCTCGTCGTCCGACTCGCGCAGCGGAAAGAAGAAGGAGGAGCGCGGGTCCCACATCTTCTCGAGCACGGCCGCCCCGATGCGGTCCGCCAGCCGGTCCAGCTCGGCGGCCGCCTCCTCCTCGCCCAGGACCCGACAGCCCCGCGCCAGGGCGCGGGCCGAGGCGAAAGCGTAGGAGGCGAGCTCGACCCGCTCGAGGCGCGGCTCGGACCCGTCCGGGCCCGGAACGAGTCGCTCGAAGGATGGCATCCACCCCAGGCCGGTGTGCTCGCTGCCGGGGGGGGCGGGCAGGAGGTCGCCGTCGGCGTCGAGGTGCTCCAGGGTGGCCTCGAGGTTGCGACGCAGGAGCGGCAGGACCTCCTTCAGGTACTGCATGGAGCCGTGGACCTCGAAGGCTCCCACCGCGGCGGCCGGGGTCCAGTGGCTCCGGGACCCGCCGCGCTCCCCGATGCGCACGCAGGGCAGGAGGCCGTCGGGGTACTGCTGCATGAGCAGGGCGCGGATCTGGCCCTGCGAGAAGCTCACGTCCCTCAGCCAGCGCACCTCGGACAGGATCCAGGCGGTGGAGTCGGTCGTCACCGCGGTCCGCGAGCGGCCGTGCAGGCTCTCGTAGAAGACCGGCAGGGAGAAGCTCGGCACGTCGAGCTGCAGCATGCAGTGGCGCGCCAGGAACCAGCGGTAGTGCCAGGCCCTCTCCATCAGCGGATCGCTGCAGGTGAAGCGGGGCACCCGCTGCTCGAACCAGCTCCCGTACTCCCGGAGGTGCTCCTCGAGCGCGGTCGCGCTGGCCGCCCGCTCCTGGGCCCGGATGAGCGTCTGGAGGCGTCGGCGCCCGGCGGCCAGGACCGCGCCGAAGGTCTCGCTCTCTCCCGGCTCCAGGTGGATGCGGCGCAGGAGGGCCCGCTCGCCCCCGGGCGTGCGAGAGGAGGTGAACTCCTCGCCCGCCAGCACGAGGTGGACCGGCAGGCCGTGGAAGTTCGGCTCCCCGAGCAGCACCGGCAGCCGGCCGGTCTCGGGGGGCACCTCGAGCGTGGCCGCGAGCAGCAGGGGGACCTGCCAGCCGGCGCCCTTCTCCATGCGGACGCGGTCGAGGAAGCGCCCGGGCGGGGGGCGATAGGAGAGCTGCATGGCCGGCTCTCCGACCCCCGGCAGCCGCAGGAAGCGCCAGCGCGCCCGCCCCTCGGTCCCGGTGGAGAGGGGCTCGCCGGGCGCGATCTCGGGCCGGACCGGCTGCTCACCCAGCCGCACGGCGATCGAGGGCCACTCGACCCGCTCGCTCGTGCCGTCGTCGAAGAGGAGCTCGAAAGAGGCCGGCGACCCCCCCTCGGGGCTCCCCTGCGGCGCCGGGGCCATCACCAGCAGGTGCAGCTCCGCCACCCGGGGGCGCGCGTCGGGCAGGGGAACCTCCGCCTCGCGCGGGAGGCGCCGCGCCGGATCGCCCTCGCCGCCCCCCTCGAGGGCCACGAAGGCGAAGGCCCCCTCGCCGGGATCGGGTATGACGTAGGCGATCGCGTCGTAGGTGCAGGTCCCCGGCGCCAGCGCTCTCCGCCCGGTCCTCGCCGCGCCCAGCAGCCGCTCGAGCTCGCCCTCCCCATCGCCCTCGACCGGCAGGGGCGCCAGATTGGCCGCCCCCGAGAGGTCCACCGAGAGCTGCTCGGAGCGGAAGCGCTCGCGCAGGGGTGTCCCCCGCCCGAACAGGTAGGCGGCCAGGTCGGCGGGCTCCTCCGAAGCGTTGGTCACCACCACCCGCTCGACCAGCATGTCGTCGGCGGTGATGAGCTTGACCTCCCGCACCGCCAGTCCCGCGCCCTTCCAGGCGAGCTCCAGGTGCGAGGGGTACCAGGTGGTCGACCGCTCGCGCGGCCGGATGGTGCCCCGCGCGTCGTAGAGCTCCAGGATCAGCGGATCGCGGAAGCCCTCGGTCGCGTGGCAGTAGCCGAAGGAGCCGCGGAAGCCGGGCTCGGCCTCGATCCGGTCCGCGAAGAGGCGGCGCCCGGTGGGACCCAGGGTGCCGTGGCGCTCGCCCTCCCAGCGCAGGATCGAGTCCGGCCCGCTCGAGCCGGCGGGGCGCTGGGCGGCGAGCTCGCCGCCGGCGAGAAGGACGAGGGCGGCGGCGAGACCTCCGACGAGCGGGGCGCCCGCGGCCCCGGGGGCCGCGGGCCCCCGGGGGCACCGGGCGCCCCGCTCGTGGGGGGTCTCGCGACGATGCGCTGCGCTCAGTAGGGCTCGATGACCAGCCGATCACGGTTGGTGAGGCTGAGGCCGCCCGTGGTGGGGTTCTTGACCAGCGCCTGGAAGTAGACCTCGACGTTGCCGGGTCCGGGGTTGGGCGGGAGCTGGATCTCCTGGCTCAGCGTCCCCGTGGCGCCCAGCCAGCCGCTCTGGAGGATCGACAGGTTGGCCCGGTCGATCTCCAGCAGCAGCGACCCGCGCTTGTAGTGGCTCGGGGCGGTGGACAGGAACAGCCTGTAGAGCCCCAGGGGATGCCCCTTCAGGTCCACCTGGGCCTTGTCGCTGCCCGGGGTGCGGTGCACCACCAGGTCGATGTCCAGGCCGAGGTGATCCAGGTAGAGCGCGGTCAGGTACTTGGAGTGGGAGGGATTGCTGCCCTCCACCAGGCCGCCGAGCTGGAAGGAGGCGGCCACCGTCTCGTAGGTGCCGGTCGCGTAGCTCACCGCCTTGTTGTAGCCGCCGGCCTTCAGGATGGCGTCGGCCGCGCCCTGGGGGGTGAGGTGGTCGGCGGAGTTCTTCTCGCCCGAGTAGACGAAGGACATGCCATCGGTGACCTGGCCGGCGACCCCCATGACGTTGGCGGTGAGGGTGGCCCCGCTGGAGGCCGAGTTGATCCCGAACCACGAGCGGTAGACGGAGCTGGTGGAGGACTGAGCCCAGGCGTTGCCGCCCTCCATGTAGGCCGAGCCGCCCCCGGAGAGGAAGCTCACCAGCCCGTTGGCCTGGGCGGTGGTGAGGTTGGCCTGGGTGGGGTTCATGCCCAGGCAGATCATGAGCACGTCCCAGTCCGAGGGGGAGGACGGCCAGCTGGTGGTGTACTGCACGTTCTGGCCCAGGTCGTCGGCCACCTCGACCAGGCGCGCGCCGCTGTCGTGGGACTCGTCCAGCTCGATGACCAGGATCTGGTTGCGCGGGTCGATGGTGAAGTAGTTCCAGCCTTCGCCGGGGCTGGAGGCGGCGTTGGCCGGCGAGGCCCCGTCGGTGGCCACCAGCCGGTAGGAGACGAGGTCGCCCAGGCCCGCCGAGCCGCTCATGTCGCAGGAGAAGCGGAAGGTGCCCTCCTCCCGGACCAGGCCGATGGGCGCCTGGGGCACGCCGTTGATGCGGTGCTCCAGGGTGACCGCGGGGATGCCCGTGTCGTCCAGGGCGACGCAGCTCACCTCGCAGGGCCAGTCGGCCGTGGTGGCCCCGTGGATGACGTCGTGGTCCAGATCGGGCGGGGCCAGGTCCTGGTACACCTCGATGGTGAACAGGCCGTCCGGCGCGACCAGGGGGCAGTCCTTGGTGCGGCCCGCCTGGTCCTGGGCGTGGAGGTAGTAGGAGATGGTGCTGCCGTGGACCGCCGACGGGATCAGGCCGGTGTACTCGTCGGGGTTCCCGGTGGGGTTCATGGTCGTCTGCTGGAAGGGCGCTCCCCCGGTGAGGGACCAGTAGACGGTCGGATACCCCTGCAGGCTGGTGGAGTTGTCGGGGATCACCTCGGCCGTCACCGGATAGGGGTTCAGCTCGTCGTCGGTGGCCTCCCAGTGCGGCTGGGGGTAGATGCGGATCGCGTCCCCGCGCATGAAGTTGCGCGAGCGGCAGTGCACCGAGTCGCCCCAGGAGGTGCCACCGTTGGCGACCATGGCTACCTGGTAGCCGGGCGCGGCCGTCTCGAAGATGGCCTTGGCCGTGTTGTCGTTGCCCGTGTTGTACTTGGGCATCACGATCTTCTTGCCGGTCTGCAGCGAGTTGATGTAGGCGGTCCACGATCCGCCGTAGCTGAACAGCGGCATGCGCTCGATCTTGTAGGGCCAGCCGTAGGGGCTCTGCATCTGCTGGATGCGCTTCAGGGCGGCCTCGGCGTAGATCCAGGGGGTGGTGTTCTCGGGGAAGGCGCCCCAGACCAGGCGGTCGGGCGCCAGGATCTTGCCGAAGGTGTCGATGTGCTCGATGTCGTAGTCCAGCTCGTTGGTGACGTAGCGGGTGATCCCCACGTAGTCCTCCATGAGCTGGTTCACCTGGGCCTCGGACAGGCCGGGGTTCTCCTTGTAGGGCAGGCGCGAGGACCAGCCGTTGCCGTAGCCGTCGGCGTAGAAGTTGCCCCCGGTGTGGGTCAGGTCCACCCCGTGGTGGGGGATCCCGTAGGCCTGGCTGATCTTGAGCGGGATGACGTCATCCTTGGGGCGGGGGCGGTTGTAGACCGTGTCGGTGAGGCCGAAGTCGTCGTTGCCGTCCCAGATGAACCACGGGCCGTAGTCGCGCACCCAGAAGGTGTCGGTGGGCGCGTTCAGGAAGTGGATGTTGGTGCTGGGGATGCTGTTGCTGGAGAGCCACGAGAGCCACCAGCTCGAGTTCTGGGTGATGATGTAGACGTCGTTGTCCGACTGGAGCTCGTCGATCAGCGTGGCGTTGTTCCACAGGCAGAAGACGCCGATGTTCTCGTCCCACTCGGCGGCCGCCCGGACCGGGCCGGAGGGGGCGTCGGTGAAGGTGGCCGACATCCCGATCTGGCCGAGGAGGGATTCCTCCTCGGGGGTCAGTCCGATGGGCAGGTCGCGCACGCCGGGGGGCAGGCCCTGCTGGCCTCCCTGGGCCTCTGCGCGGTCGACGGCGAGGCCCGCCGCGGCGAGGAGCAGGCAGGGAGCGAGGAGTCGAGCGGTCGATTTCATGGGGGGGTCTCCCAAGGGGATCGGTGGGATTCAGGCTGTCGAGCTCGGGGGTGGCTCCGCCGGGGAGTCGCTGGCGGGCGGCGGGAGGGACCGAGGGGAGCGCCGGTCGCCATCCCACCAGATTACCACACCCCGGCCGAAGCGGCCCGGGGCGCGCCGGTCCGCTCCCCGGGCGGCCGGGAGGAGCGGATGTGAGGGCGCCGGCGTCCCGGCGGAACGCGAGTCGGGACCGTCCGGGCTCACGGCGGGATCAGGACGCCGAGGCGCTGAGGGGATTCACCACGGCCGGCGTCTCGCACCGGCGGGAATCCTCGATGATCTCGGCCAGGATGTCGGGGGTGATCACCTGCTCGGCGTCGCACTTCAGCGAGGCCCGGTTCTCCTCTGCGGCCACCACCTCGATGAGCAGACCGTGGGCCCCCGCGGCCAGGGCCGCCCGGCTCATGGTGGACACCAGCTCCCACTTCCCCGTGGAGTGGGAGGGATCGGCCACCACCGGGAGGGGGCTGACCTGGCGCAGCGGCTCGATGACGTTCAGGTCGAGGATGTTGCGGGAGTAGCTCCAGTCGCAGGAGGCGCGGATCCCGCGCTCGCACAGGACGATGTTGTGGTTGCCCTCCTTGGCGATGTACTCCGCGGAACACAGCCACTCCTCTAGGGTGCTGGACCAGCCCCGCTTGAGGAGGATGGGCTTGTCGGTGCGGCCCACCTCGGTCAGCAGGGGGTAGTTCTGCATCGAGCGGGAGCCGATCTGCAGCATGTCGGCGAAGGAGGCGACCTCCTCGACCTTACGGGTGTCCATCACCTCGGTGACGATGCCCAGGCCGGTCTGCCGGCGGACCTCGGCCAGGATCTCGAGCCCCTCGAGGCCCAGGCCCTGGAAGGAGTGGGGGCTGGTGCGGGGCTTGTAGGCCCCTCCCCGCAGGAGTTGTCCCCCGGCGGTCTTGACCGCCCGAGCCGTGCTGAGGGTCTGCTCGAGAGACTCCACGGCGCACGGTCCCGCGATGATCGCGGGCCTGGGTCCCCCGATCGGGACTCCTCTCACCATCACCTGGTGAGTCGTCGAGACGTCGCCGTATTCTGGCCAGCAACGCCTCAGGACGCTGAGATCTGGTAGCTGCACGACCATGTTGACCCTCAGCTGGGGGGGCAGTCCTCTATCGGACTCTCACCACCCCAGACCGTGAAAGACTCTCCGACCGAGGGGTCCTCGGGAACCTTCCGATGGACGCCCCAGCCCTCCTGTTCCCCTGGCTGACCAAATTATAGAGCCACTTCGGCCCCGGGGCCGGGGAGAGTCCACTTCTGGCTCCCATCCGGCCTGGATCGGGCCTCTGAGGACCCCCCGCGGGGGCCGAGGCCCTTCCCGAAGGGGCCGCCCGCCTGCGGCGCAGGGGCGGGGAGACTCCGCGGCAGGGGCCCGGACGGAGGTCGCGGAGCGGCTGGCCCCCGGGCGCCGGGGGAGTCGGTCCTTCCCCTCTCGTCGGCGCCGGTCGATGCCGACGACGGGAGCCTTCCAGCTCCCCTCAGCTCCACGCTCGGGCATGTTCTCCTGGGCTCCGGGATCCAAAGTTCCGTACGGCGCCCGCCAGCGCGAGGATGGCGGACTTTCCCAAATTAGCGCCCCGCCTGCATGTGTCAAGACGAGGCACCCCCCCGGGGGGGTGCGGGTGCGCTTGCCGCGGCTTCGCGCGGGGGCGTAGGATCCCGGCCGTGCCCGAGCTCCCCGAGGTCGAGACCACCGCCCGCCTGATTCGCCCGCGGCTCCTGGGCCGCGAGATCGCGGCTGCGCGCGTCCGCTGGGAGCGATCCCTGGGGGGGCTCTCGGCCGCGGCCTTCGGCCGCCGCGTGCGGGGCGCGCGGGTGGTCTCGGTGTGGCGCCGCGGGAAGCTCATCCTCCTGGACCTCGAGCGCGCCGGCGAGCTCGCGGGCTGGCTCGTCTGCCACCTGGGCATGACCGGGCGCCTGCTGGTCGAGGAGGCCGGGACCCCGCCGGGCCCCTGGGCCCGCGTCAGCCTGGGGCTGGACGACGGCCGCCGCCTGCACCTCGTGGACCCGCGCAAGTTCGGCCGGCTCGAGGTGGTCCGCGACCTGGAGGACCGGCTCGGCCACCTGGGGCCCGAGCCCCTGGGAGGCGAGTTCACCGGAGCCTGGCTGATCCGGGCCCTGCGCTCGCGTCGGCGGCGCCTCAAGCCCCTGCTGCTCGACCAGGGCTTCCTGGCCGGCCTGGGCAACATCTACGCGGACGAGTCCCTGCACCGCGCCCGGCTGCACCCCCTCCGGGCCTCGCACCGGGTCCCGGCCGAGGCGGCCCGGCGCCTGCACGCGGCCATCCGCTGGACCCTGCGGCGGGCGATCGAGCGCGAGGGCTCGAGCTTCGACGCCTTCTACCGGACCCCCGAGGGCCAGCCCGGCCGCTACCAGAGCCAGTTCCGCGTCTACGGGCGGCAGGGGCAGCCCTGCCCCGCCTGCGGGGCGACCCTGGTGCGGATCGTCGTCGGGCAGCGCGGGACGCACCTGTGCCGTCGCTGCCAGCGGAGCCCGCGGGCCTGATCGCGGCGCCCGCCCGTGCGGTTATACTCCGCGCATCATGATCGACTCGGCGAAGTTCAAGCGCGGCCAGTGCATCGTGTTCAAGGGACAGCCCATGGCGATCGTCGGCGTGAGCTTCAGCACGCCGACGGCGCGGGGAGCCAACATGATCGCCAAGACCCGCCTGCGCAACCTGATCACCGGCCAGCTCCTCTCGGAATCGATCCGCTCGGGGGAGAAGTTCGAGGAGGTCGACCTCGAGCAGCACGCCTGCTCCTACATGTACAGCGATGGCGAGCGCTGGCACTTCATGGACGAGCAGACCTACGAGCAGTTCGAGATGAGCCGCGAGGACCTGGGCGGGGACGAGCTCTACCTGAAGGACGGGCAAGAGGGGCTGCGCGCCATGCTCATCGACGGCCGGGTGGTGGGCCTGAAGCTGCCCGAGGTCGTGGACCTGCAGGTGGTGGAGACCGATCCGGCCATCAAGGGCGCCACCGCCAAGGCCCAGCTCAAGAACGCCGAGCTGGAGACCGGCCTGCAGATCCAGGTGCCGCCCTACCTGGAGAAGGGCGAGACGATCCGGGTGGACACCCGCGACGGGCACTTCGTCGAGCGGGTCAAGTCCTAGCGGTGGCCGCGGGCTAGGAGGGGCTCCGAGCCGTGCGGCCGCGCCACAGCTCGGCCAGCCGCTCGATCTCGGGCCACTGCTCGGCGCACAGGGCCAGGTAGAGGGTCACGTCCTCGGCGGCGTGCTCCTGGTCCAGGGCCTGGATGGCCGGCTCGATCTTCTCGAGCTCGGGCACGGCCTCCTCGGTGTCCTCGATCATCCCGTCCTCGTGGGCCACGCCGGTCCGGTCGAGGAAGCCGCACACCAGCTCCTTGTGGTTGCGGACCAGGTAGGTGCCGAAGAGCTCGTAGGTCAGCTCGATGCGGGAGCCCTCCCTCAGCAGGATCTGCCTGGCCCGCCGGGCGCGCTTCTCCATGGCCAGCTTCTTGACCGCCTGGGGCCGAAAGCGCAGGGACTCGGCCACCTTGACGTCCAGGGGCCCGAAGCCCCGGTCCTCCAGGCTGCGGTAGATGGCGAGGAAGCGCTCCTCGGACATGCTCTTGAGCTCTTCGACGACGCTCATGCGTGAGGCCTCGGTCGGTTGGGCGGCGGCTCCGAAGCGGCCGGCGCGGGGGGCGGATTGTAGCGGGGCGGACCGTCCCCGGCGCCCGGCCGGATCGGCGTTTCGGTCCTCACGTCCGGGGGAGCGCCGTGGCCGGCCAGGTAGGTGTAGCTCGCCAGCCCGTCCTCGTAGCGCCGCTGCAGCAGGGCGGACTCCTCGTAGGTCATGCGCCCGGCGGCCAGGGCCTGCTCGATGTGGGTCCGCAGGCGAGCCAGCAGATCGGGCTCGAAGAACTCGACGTAGGAGAGGACCTCCTGGGTGCGGTCTCCGCGCACCACGTGGGTCAGCCGGGGTCGCCCCTCCGGATCGTGGTCCACGTGGACGATGTTGGGGTCGCCGAACAGGTTGTGCATGTCGCCCAGGATCTCCTGGTAGGCGCCCACCAGGAAGATGCCCAGGTAGTAGGGCTCGCCCGGCCGGGGATCGTGGAGCTCCAGGGTGCGCTTCTCGCCGCGCAGGGCCACGAAGCGGTCGATGCGCCCGTCCGAGTCGCAGGTGATGTCGGCCAGAACCGCGCGTCGCGTGGGCTCCTCCGTATGGCGGTGCAGGGGCACGACCGGGAAGAGCTGGTGGATGGCCCAGGAGTCGGGCAGGGACTGGAAGAGCGAGAAGTTGAGGAAGTAGGTGTCCGCCAGATCTCGCTCGAGGTTGGACAGGTCGTCGGGGACGTAGTCCAGGCTGCGGGTGACGTCCAGGATCCTGCGGCAGGTGCGCCAGAAGAACTCCTCGATGCGGGCGCGCTCGGGCAGCCCGATCTGGCCCACCCCGAACATCACCATGGCCTCGTCGCGGATCTGGAGCGCGTCGTGGTAGCTCTCTTGGAAGTTGTCCCCGGTGACCTCGTCGTGGATCTCCGCGAAGTGGTGGACCAGCTCGTGCTCGTCCTCCTCGGGGGCCAGCGGGGAGCCCGCGGTCGAGAACTCCGACACGCCCAGCAGCTCGGTGATCAGCACCGTGTGGTGCGCGGTCAGGGCGCGCCCGGATTCGCTCAGGATCGCGGGGGGCTTCAGCCCCGACTCCTGACAGGCCTCCACCAGGTGGTAGACCACGTCATTGGCGTATTCCTGGAGGGAGTAGTTGACCGAGGATTCGGCGTTGGAGCTCGACCCGTCGTAGTCGATTCCCAGGCCCCCGCCCACGTCGAACCAGCGAATCTCCGCCCCCAGCTCCGTCAGCCCCAGGAGCACCCGCGTGGCCTCCCGCAGGGCGTCCTTCACGGCGCGGATGTTGGTGATCTGGCTGCCGATGTGGAAGTGCAGGAGCTGCAGGCAGTCCAGCATGTCCTCGCCCCGCAGCACCTCGACCAGCCCCACGATCTGCCGCGTGGTCAGCCCGAACTTCGATCGAACCCCCCCGGACTGCATCCAGCGCCCCGAGCCGTGCCCCCACAGCTTGGTGCGGATTCCGATGATGGGGCGGATCCCCAATCGCCGCGAGCTGGCGAGGATGGTGTCCAGCTCGCTGGTCTTCTCGATGACCAGGATGGGTCGGATGCCCAGCTTGCCCGACAGCAGGGCGGTCTCGATGAAGTCCTCGTCCTTGTAGCCGTTGCAGACGATGATCATCTCGCCGCGGGTCTTCATGGCGATGGCGGCCAGGAGCTCGGGCTTGCTCCCGACCTCCAGCCCCATGCCGTGCTTGTGGCCCTCGTCCATGAGGGTCTCGACCACCAGGCGCTGCTGATTGACCTTGATGGGGTAGACCCCCATGTAGGGGGCCGGATAGCCGTACTCGCGCCGGGCGGCGCCGAAGGCCTCGTGCAGCTCCCGCACCCGACCGCGCAGGATGCCGTCGAAGCGCAGCAGCAGCGGCGTGGCGATCCCCCGGCGTCGCACCTGCCCCATCAGGTCGAAGAGGTCGAAGCTGGGTGCCTCGGGTCCGGCGCCGGGGTCAGGGACCGCCTCGACGTTGCCCGAGGGGCTGATGCGGAAGTAGCCGGCGCTCCAGTTGGGGACGTTGTAGAGCTCGCTGCTGTCCGATGCCTGCCATTCGTTCATGGGCACCTCCGCGGTGGGCGGGGGAGTATAGGGGCGGGGAGCGGTGGGGGAGGGAGGAAGGCGGATTTGGCCCGGGATGCGCAACCGGGGAGGGGGGGGGCGGTCGACCCGGGTGGGTGGGGGGCGGGTGGGATCCCTAACGGAATCCACGGCCCGGCACCGCTAGAATCGGAGCGTCCCCCCGGACCCGGAACCCACCATGACCGACTGGCACCGCTTCGACTCCATCGACGTCGCGGAGAACGCCCACCGGCTCGAGGGCCAGGTGAGGCGCACCCCCCTCGTCCCCTTCGACGCCGGGGACCCGCGGGTCGAGCTGCGCCTCAAGCTCGAGTGCCTCCAGGAGACCGGCTCCTTCAAGGCGCGGGGCGCCTGGACCCAGATCTCCCGGCTCGACGCCGTCCAGCGCGAGGCCGGGGTCATCGCCACCAGCTCCGGCAACCACGGCAAGGCCCTGGCCTGGGCCGCGCAGCGGGCGGGCGTGAGGGCGACCATCGTCATGCCCCGCGACGCCTACCCCAACAAGATCGCGGCCTGCCGCGAGCTGGGGGCCGAGGTCGTCCTGGCCGAGGATCGCCCCGCGGCCGAGCGCTTGTGCGCCGAGCGGGTGGAGCGGGGAGCGACCCTGGTGCACCCCTTCGACGCCGAACGCACGGTGCTCGGCGCCGGCAGCGTGGGCCTCGAGATCGCCGGGGACTGGCCCGAGGTCGAGGTGGTCGTCCTCCCGGTCGGCGGCGGCGGGCTGATCGCCGGCAGCTCCCTCGCCCTGCGCCAGACCCTCGGCGGGGCCGTGCGCGTCCTCGGCGCCGAGCCCTCGGGCGCGCCCACCCTCTCCCTCGCCCTGGAAGCCGGTGAGCCCGTCGCGCTGGAGGAGATCACCACCGAGATCCAGGGCCTCTGCCCCCTGGCCGCGGGCGCCCTGAACGTCTCCATCTGCCGCGAGACGGTCTCGCGGGTGATCGTCCTCTCGGACGAGGAGATCCTCGACGCCCAGGCCGTCCTCGTCCGGCGCGGCGGCTGGACGGTCGAGCCCGCCGGGGCCGCGGCTCCGGCCGCGGTGCTGGCCGGACGCCTGCCGGCCGAGCTCCTGGCCGGCCGAGGGGCCGCCGATCCCCTGCGGGTGGCCGCCGTGGTCTCGGGCGGCAATCCCGATCCGGCCCAGCTCGAGCGCCTGCGGAGCGGAGGATGATCGCCCCGGCCCCGAGCGGGCGCGCTCCCGCCCGATTCCCCCTGCGGCCGATCGCGGCGGCCGCGCTCCTGGTCCTCCTCGCCGCCCTCTTCCTCGTGCTCCGGGGCGGGGATCCGGCCGTGGAGCCGCCGACGCTCCTCCTCCTCACCCTCGACTCGACCCGCGCGGACCACCTCGGCCTCTACGCCGGGGCCGGGACTGGGCGCGGGACCTCGCCCCGCCTCGACGAGCTCGCGCGGGAGGCACGCGTCTTCGAGGGCTTCTTCACGGCCAGCCACGGCACCAACCCGGCCCTGGCCTCGCTGATGACCGGGCTCCATCCCGCGAGCCACGGGCTCCACTCGATCCGCCGGCCAGGCCGGCACCGGCTGAGGCCGAGCTGCCAGACCCTGGCCGAGATCCTCCGCGACCGGGGCTGGCGCACCCTCGCCGCCGTCTCCCTGCCCCAGCTCGCGCCCGGCACCTCGGGCCTCGGTCAGGGCTTCGAGCGCGTGCACGCCCCGCCGGCGGACGCGCCCACGGGGATGTGGACGGCCGAAGAGCTCCTCGAGAGCGCCGGGGAGGACATCGCCGAGCTCCTGGCCTCCGACCAACCCGCCTTCCTGTGGATCCACCTCGCCGAGGCACGCGTGCGACCGGGCCCGCCGGCCCCCGAGACGGCCCGCTTCCTCGAGGCGCGCCTGGGGCCCTTCCGCGAGAGCGAGCCCCGGATCGCCGAGGCCCTCGATCTCGTCGGGAGCGAGCCCGAGGCCGCCCTCGATCTCCTGCGCCGCACGGTGGCGCGCAGCCGCGGGCGGCCCGAGAAGCGGGCCTGGGAGGAGGCCCTCTACGACGGGCGCATGGTCCGCCTGGACGGGGCAGCGGGCGCGGTGCTCGACCTCCTCGAGGCCGACCGGCACATCGAAGGGGCCTGCGTGGTCGCGGTGGGCACCCAGGGCGAGAACCTGGGCGAGGGGGGACGCTTCGGGGGCCACGGCGGGCTCGATCGCGCGGTGGCGCTCGTTCCCCTGATCCTCCGCGCACCCCACGGCGCGGGCGCCGGGCGCATCCGCGGGACGGCGACCGGCGCCGACCTCCTCCCCACGCTGATGCGCGTCCTCGGCCTGGAGCCGATCGAGGGGCTCGACGGCGTGCCGTTCCCGACCGAGTCGGCGGACGCCCCGCGGGTGGCGGTGTGCGAGGCGAACGACGCCGAGGAGGTGGGTCTCTTCAGCGGCGACCTCGCCTGGGTGCGCCTTCCCCTCGGCCTGCCCGCACGCGATCCGGTCACCGGCGCGGCCGTAGAGCTGCCGTCCGACTGGGCGATTTCGCCCGATCCGGAGGGGATCCGGGCCGGGCTCGAGGCCGCCCGCGCGATCCACTCGCGGACCTCCTCGCTCGAGCTCCGGCTCGCCTCCTCCGCGGCGTGCCCGATCGAGCTCGACCTCCTCCTTTCGGGAGAGCGGCCGTGGGAGCTCCACGCCGCCGAGGGCATCCGACCCGGGACGAGCCGACGGATCTCGCATCGCCTCGCGCCCGCGGAGACCGGCGCGGAGGGCTCCCTCGCGCGGATCGTCTGGGCCGGGGAGGCTCCCGGCCTGCGCCTGAGCCTGGGCCTCCCCCCGGAGCTCTCGGACGGGCCCGGCCCCGCGGTCCGCTCCGTCTCGCCGGAAGGGGCCCCCGCGCTCCACCTGGCCCTGGACCACGGCGAGGCCTGGCCCGAGCGGGACGGCGTCCCGGCCCCTCCCCAGCTCGACGTGGAGCGCTCGAGCGGTCGCTGGCTGCGGGCCGAGCTGAGGGGGGACGGCGGCCAGGAGGGTCTGCCCGCGCGCCTCTGCGTCCTGGCCTGGACGTCCGACGGCTCGGTCGAGCCGCTGGAGGCTCGCCCGGGGCCGGGGGCCCGGATGGAGCGGCCCCCGGGCCGCATCGACGCCGCCTGGGTCCACGGCCCCACTCCCCTCGCGGTGGAGATCGAGAAGCGCGGCGGCAGCTCGCTGGCCTTCGCCGCCGTCGTGGAGGACCGGCCGGTCCCGGCCTCGCGGATGCGCTACCGGGGCAGGCGCATCGCCCCCGCCGGGCGCCTCGTGCTCCTGCTCCCCGACTGGCTGCCCGGCGTCGGCAGGGACCTGGAGCTCGTCCTGCCCGCCGGCGAGGAGGGCGGAGAGGCCGCGGTCCAGCTCACCCTCCGGCGCCGCGACGGCGCGCTCCCCGCGGACGCCTGGTCCACCCCCGCGCCGGACGAGTCGCGGCTCCTCGAGCGCCTGGAGGACAGCGAGTGAAGCGCGTGATCCTGGTCGGGACGCGCGGTCCCCGCAACGCGGGCGGCGCCCTGCGGGCGGTGGCCAACTTCGGCCCCGCCGAGCTGTGGCTGGCGGCTCCCGATCGACCCTCGCTCCTGATCCACCCCGAGTTCGAGCAGATGGCCCACGGGGTGGAGAACGTCGCCGCGCGGGTGCGGGTGGTGGGGGGGCTGCGCGAGGCCCTGGCCGACTGCCACACCTCGATCGGCTTCACCGCCCGCGGCCGCGGTCACCGCATCATCGAGGACTGGAGCGCGCTCTGCGGCGAGATCGCCCCGCGCGCCGACGGCCCCCGCGAGCGGGTCGCCCTGGTCTTCGGCAGCGAGGAGAGCGGCCTGACCACCGAGGAGATCGAGCTGTGCGAGCGCGTGTCCCACATCCCGACCTCGCCCGACCACACCTCGCTCAACCTGGCCGTGGCCGTGGCCCTGGTGCTCCACGGCCTCTTCTCGGGCCGGGGCGCGACCGAGCTCCAGGGGGGTGGAGCCTCGGCTGACGGCGCCTCCCGCGAGTTCCTCAAGGCCCACCTCAAGGACGTGTTCGGCGGCCAGGTGGCGCGCACCCGGGCCGCGCGGCGCGACATCGAGCAGTCCATCGATCGCGTCTTCTCCCGCGCCCCCCTGGAGACGCGCGACGCCCGCGCCTGGCACCTGATGCTGCGGGCCCTGGGGAGCCGGAAACGCCCCGAGGACTTCGGCCTGCGGCTCGGGTCGGGAGGCGGAGAGGGCCTGGGGGGGGAGGAGGCCCCGGGCGCGCCGCCGGAGCGGGAGGGGGGGGAGGGGCCTCCGGAGGGCTGATCGGGCCGCTCCGGCCCGGAATGCCGGGTTGCCAAGTCCCGCCGGCCTTCGGATCATGTCGGCGCCCCTCCGGCCATCCACCATGGTTCACCTCAACCGGATCTACACCCGCAAGGGAGACGACGGCTCGACCGGGCTCGGCGACGGAGAGCGCGTGCCCAAGCACCACCTCCGCGTGGCCGCCTACGGGGCCGTCGAGGAGCTCTCGTCGGTCCTGGGCCTGGTCCGCTCCCACGGGCTCGCCGGCCCCCACGACGACCGCATCCGGGCGGTGCAGAACGACCTCTTCGACGCGGGCGCGGACCTGTGCGTGCGCGGGAGCCAGGACGAGAAGCTGCGCCTCACGGAGTCCTACACCCGGCGCCTGGAGGGGATCCTCGACGAGGTGAACGAGGGGCTCCCGTCGCTGGACTCCTTCGTCCTGCCCGGCGGGACCCCGGCCTCGGCCTGGCTGCACCTGGCCCGCACCGTGTGCCGCCGCGCCGAGCGCCGGGTTTCGCGGCTGATGGCGGAGGAGGGGGAAGAGGTCAATCCGGAGGTCCTGCGGTACCTGAACCGCCTGTCGGACCTGCTGTTCGTGCTGGCCCGCGCCCTGAACGACGGCGGCCAGCGGGACGAGCTCTGGAAGCCGGGCGAGGGGCGCTGAGTCCCATGGGGGAGTCGGCGGAGGCTCTGCACCTTCTCGTCTCCGGCCGGGTCCAGGGGGTGGGCTTCCGCTACCTGAGCCGGGAGGCGGCGCTGGACGCGGGGCTCTCGGGCTGGGTCCGCAATCTCTACGACGGCCGGGTGGAGATCCTGGCCGAGGGCGAGCCGGCGCAGCTCGAGCGCCTCGAGTCCTGGCTGCGCGGGCCCTCGGCGCCGGGGAGGGTCGACCACGTGGTGCGGCGGGTGGAGCCCGTGCAGGGGCTGGAGGGTTTCGGGATCCGGCCGACTGCGAGCGCCTGAGGACGCGGTCCGTCGGGGACGTCAGGGCGCGAACGAGAATTCCACGGGGTTGCTCCAGGCCATCCCCGACGGGGCCGCCGGGGACTGGATCAGCGCCTGCATCGCGAAGGTCCTCCCGTAGAGCTGCGGGTCGTTGGGGATCGACCGCTGGAATCCCCCCGGCGGCCCGGACTGGGCCAGGTGCACGCCCAGCGGAAGCACGGGGGGGAGCAGGTAGTACGTCCCGAAGGGGGTCGTCTGCCCGGGCCCCAGGGGCTTGCGGGAGAGCCACAGCTCCGCGGGAGACGCCGCCGGCCCCCAGAGCTCGACCTCGAGCAGGCCCCCCACCGTCGGCTCGGACGCCAGGAAGAGCGGCGCCAGCTCGAAGGCCCCCATGTCGATTCGCTCGAGGGTGTCCAGCCTCCCGTCCACCGGCCGCGCGGTGCCCAGGAGGTCGACCGGCCAGCCGCCCGGCGGCTTCTGGGTCTTGCCGCGGTCGGCGCATGGGCTTCCGAAGCGCAGGCGGTAGTCATCGGCCGCCGGATCGACGAACAGGGGATCAGCGGAGACGTTGCCCGTGCCCTGGTGCAGGCGGTCCTCGATGTCGCTGAACTCGACCTGGGTGTACCCGACGATGTCGGCGCCGTTGCCGTAGACCACGCAGCTCGAGACGATGGAGTACGCCGAGCCCAATCCCCACCATTTTGCCGACTCGATCGCCTTGCCCGCGTGGTCGGCCAGCGTGCAGCGCGTGAGCTCGAGCCTGGTCACGGCCCACTCCCAGGCGAGGCCATAAACGCCGCTGTAGTTCTTGATGAGGCACGAGTCCCGGCAGTCCAGCCGGGCGAGGGCGTCGGCGGGCTCGGGCCCGTTGTTGTACTCGGCGCTTTGCAGCTCGAACGCCCTCCCGCAGTGGTCGATGAGGAGGTGCTCGGCCCGGATCAGGAGGGTGGCGTCGTCCCAGTCCGACGAGGCCCACCCATCGACCCCGCTCCCGCCCAAGTCGGTGATGTGGAGCCGGCGCAATACCAGCTCCGCCGAAACGGGGGTGCCCATGTCGCTGGCGATGATGATGATCCCGTACTGGGCGTTCTGCAGCCGCAGGCCCTCGCCGATGAAGGACTTCGAGCGCATGTCGATGGGGAAGGTCTCCCCGAGCGCAGCGTCGTAGAGACCCGGCGCGATGTGGATCACGTCCCCCGCTACGGTATGGCCGCTCGAGTAACTGATGGTCTTCCAGGCTTGCGCCCAGGACGTACCCGGGTTCGAGTTGCTGCCACCCACCGCGTCGACGTAGTAGTCGCCCGCGAAAGTGGGAAGCGGCGTGAGCACCAGCAACGCCAGGGCGAGCAGCCAGCTTGGGTTCCTCATGGAGGGCCTCCTTGATTCCGGAACCACGGCGACCTCCCCAGTGTCGCCGAAGAGCGGAGTCTTGTCGCCCCCGAGGGAGGGTGGAATCTGCAGCGGACGGTCGTGGAACGTTTCAGACCGTTGCGACCCCCGTCGGGCGCAGCCAGGGGTGGATGGAGAGACCGAAGGGTGGCGTCCGCCCCCGATCGCCTCCGTCCCGCCTAGCCGCTCCCCCCGGCCCCCTCCTGCTCGCGGCGGCCGACCTCCTCGTTCCCCCCCTCCTCCTCGGTGTCCGGAGAGCGCGGCAGCGCCGCCTCGACCCCGTCCTCCTCGCTCTGGTGCAGCCAGTACAGGATGATGCTCTCCAGCTCCTGCGGGTTGACCGGCTTGGCCAGATAGTCGTCCATCCCCGCCTCCAGGCACATCTCCCGGTCCCCCTTCATGGCGTTGGCCGTCATGGCCACGATCGGGATGTGACCCGATCCTCCGCGCTCCCTTCGCCGGATCTCCCGGGTGGCCTCGAAACCGTCCATCTCCGGCATCTGGCAGTCCATGAGGACCAGGTCGAAGTGCGACGTCCGGCAGGCCTCCAGGGCCTCGATCCCGTCGGCCGCCACCTCGCAGCGGAAGCCGAGCTTTCTCAGAATCTTGGCCGAGACCTTCTGGTTGACCAGGTTGTCCTCGGCCACCAGGATCCGGATCCGATCCCGCTCGCGCTGCTGCTCCAGGAGCTGCTGGGTCACGAAGCGGGTCTTGCCCAGGCCCTCGCGCACCCTCTCGTCGCCCATGACGGTGGCGATGCAGTCGAAGAGGCTCGACTGTTTGACCGGCTTGGACAGGTAGCCGGCGATCCCCGCCTCGTCCATCCGCCGCGCCTCCGCGATCCCGCCCACCGAGGTCAGCATGACCACCGGGATGCGGCGCAGCTCGGGGGTGGCCTGCATCCGGGTGATGACCTCCTCGCCGTCCATCCCCGGCATCTGGTAGTCGAGCAGGACCAGGTCGTACTGGATGCCTCCGATCCCCCCCGTGCGCAGGGTCCGCAGGGCCTCCTCGCCGTCCACCGCCTGGCCCGACAGGCAGCCCCAGGAGGCGATCTGCTGCTGGAGGATCCGGCGGTTGGTGGCGTTGTCGTCGGCGATCAGGATCCGCAGGCCGCGCAGCTCCTCGGGCAGGAGCGGCTCCACGAAGGGGACGCCCTCCTGCTTGCCCAGCCGCGCCGTGAACCAGAAGGTCGAGCCCTCGCCGGGTGTGCTCCTCACTCCGATCTTCCCGCCCATCATCTCCACCAGCTGGGTGCTGATGGCCAGTCCCAGCCCGGTCCCGCCGAAGCGCCGGGTGGTCGAGGAGTCGACCTGGGAGAAGGAGTCGAAGATGGTGCTCAGGCGCTCGGGAGGGATCCCGATCCCGGTGTCGTTGACCTCGAAGCGCAGGAGGACGTCGCCTTGGCGGTCCTCCTCCAGGCTCACCGAGAGGACCACCTCGCCCTCAGCGGTGAACTTGATGGCGTTGCTGAGCAGGTTGAGGGCCACCTGCCGCAGGCGGCCGGGATCGCCCTGCAGGGCGGTCGGGACCCGGCCGTTGATCAGGCAGGCCAGCTCCAGGCCCTTCTCGTCGGCCCGGTGCGTGACCATGTCGATGGTCTCCTCCACGGTGCCCCGCAGGTCGAAGTCCAGGACCTCCAGCTCGAGCTTGCCGGCCTCGATCTTGGAGAAGTCCAGGATGTCGTTGATGACCCCCAGCAGGCTCTCGGCCGAGCTGCGCACGGTGTCGGCGTACTCCTGCTGCTCGTCCGAGAGGGGCGTCTCCAGCAGCAGGCCGGTCATCCCGATGACCCCGTTCATGGGCGTGCGGATCTCGTGGCTCATGTTGGCCAGGAACTGCGACTTGGCCACCGTGGCGGCCTCGGCGCGCTCCTTGGAGAGCTGCAGGGCCCGGTTCACCTCGAGCAGCTCGGCGGTGCGCCGGGCGACCTCCTCCTCCAGGTGATCGCGGTGGCCCGCCAGCTCCCGGTCCCGCCCCTGGATCTGGGAGAGCATCTCGTTGAACGAGTCGATCAGGAAACCGATCTCGTCGTCGTTCACCTTGCGCGCCCGCAGGGTGTAGTCACGGTACTTGGAGACTCCCCGCGCGGTGGCCGCCAGCTCCAGGATGGGCGCGGAGATGACCCGCTGGAGGGGCACGGAGAGCAGGAAGGTGAGGGCCGAGGAGGCCAGCAGGATGAGGCCCAGGATCAGCCCGTTGCGCTCGATGCGCTCCCCGATCTTGGCCGTGTCGGAGTGGATGTAGACGTAGCCCAGGAGCCCCCCGTCCTGGTAGACGGCGCGATAGACCTCGAGGCCCTGCGCGCCGTAGGAGTGCCCGTCGGGCTCGAGCGGCGGCGGGGTGAAGCTGCCCGCCTGGGTGGGGTTGACGTAGCGCGCCAGGACCTGGCCGTCGGGATCGAAGACGCAGGCGGCGAGGATGTGCGGGTCCACCCCCAGGACCGCGAGGGGCTCGCTGAGGACGTCCTCGTCGTCGAACATGATGCCGGGAATGCAGTGGCCGCCCAGGAGCTCGGCGCTGTTGCCCAGGTCCAGGGCCATGGTCCGGCGGAAGTCGAGGATGTCGTAGACCGTGTAGGCGCCGATGGCCAGGAGCATCCCCAGGCCGCTGAGGGCGGTGATGATCAGGTTGAGCTTGCGGCGGATGGACAAGCTCTTGAACGAGGCCAGCCTGGGGCGTCTTCCGGGTGCGATCATTGGTCCTTCACGATCTTGGCCAGCTTGAGCAGGTGCGAGCTGATCCTCAGCTTGGCGCGCCGGGCCTCGTCCACGTGGATCGCGAAGCGCACCCGGCGCTCCTCGATGTAGAAGTTGATGATGCCCCCCTTGCCCAGCACGCCCTCCATCTCGCTGATCACCAGGACGTTGCGGCCGCGGGTGGTCTCCAGGATCCGGGCCATGTCCTTCCTCATGGAGGTGCTGATGAAGAGCACGTGGCACGGCTCCAGGCGCCGCAGGTCGGGGAAGCGCTTGATCTGGAGGGGGTGCTTGCCGACCAGCTTCCCCCGCAGGGTCGCGTCGAGGCTCTTGCCGAAGGGGTCCGATCCGACGACGCCGATCAGGAGGGGGGAGTTCTCCTTGGCGAAGCTCCCCTCGGGCCAGCGGGTGAAGTGCGCGAAGTTGTAGAGGAAGGCGGCCTTGACCTGGTACTCGGTGGGCTCCTCGGGGGAGGGGTGCGAGTCCGGGGAGGAGGCCGGGGCGGCCATCGCCAAGACCCCCAGCAGCCCCAGGCACAGCGGCCGCCACCGGCTCACGACAGGCCTCCCTGCCGAGAAACGGGCGGACGGTGGTCTGAGGGCTCGGGGATCATCTCGGGGGCTCGCGCTGGGCGCTCTCCGGGCGCTAGAACTGCCAGCTCAGGGTGAGGAACACGCTGGTCTCGACCTCCGAGCCGGCGTTGAAGATGGACTGGCCGAACTCCAGCTCACGGTCATGGAACAGGCCCTGGGCCACCAGCGCGGCCGAGATGCCCTCGCAGGGCTCCCAGGCCAGGCGGGTGTCGGCGCGGAAGTAGTCCGAGATGTCGTCCTTCTCCATCGCGTCGACCCAGTAGAGGGCGGCGTCCAGGCCCCACTCCTCCGAGAGATCGAAGTAGCTGCGAAGGTGAACCTGGTGTGCGGGCGTCTGCTTCTCCTCGTCTTCCGCCGATGGATCGTTGGATCCGTCGTGGGGCTGGATGTGGATGTCGATGAAGGAGTAGGAGAGGTTCAGCTTCCAGTCCTCCCGCACGTTCCACTGGGCCGCCGCCTCCAGCCCCCAGCTCCAGCCGTCGGCGCCGTTGGCGAAGTAGACCGGGACCACCAGGCCGGCGCCCGTGGCGAAGGGATCGCCGGGCTCCATGGTCATCAGCTCGCGGTACTCGTTGTAGAAGGCCGCCAGGTCGAGGGAGAAGTCCTCCCCGATCAGGTTGCGGTAGCCGAGCTCGTAGGCGGTGAGCTTCTCGGAGTCGAAGTCGTCGCTGCCGAACAGGGTGGGGAGGATGAAGTAGCCCGGACCCTGGATCACCTGCTGCAGCCAGGAGATGTCCTCGTTCATCTGCGCCGGCTGGCGGACGGCCCCCGCGATCGAGGCCCAGACGGTCTCCTGGGAGCTGCGGTTCCACAGGAGGCGCGCGTTGGGCTGGAATTCGAAGCCGGTGTAGTCGTTGTGCTCCACCTTGGCGCCCAGCATGGCGGTCAGCTCCTCTCCCAGCCGGTGCTCGTCCTGGACGAAGGCGCTGAAGAGTTGCGTGTCGCGATTCTCGGGGTAGAAGCCCAGCACCGGGCCGCTGGTGATGTCCGAGGCGGAGTAGCGGTAACCCATCCCCCAGATGAGCTCGTTCCTCTCGCTCAGGGGCAGGTTGTGCTGGAAGTCCACGTCCGTGGTGTCCCGCCGGAGGTCGACGATGTCGCTCTCCCGGCTGGTGTGGTCGTAGTAGACCTGCAGCGAGAAGCCCGAGTCCTCCGACAGCTCGCGCGACCAGCGCATGAGCAGGTTGCCCCCGGACACGTCGAAGCGGTTGTCGACCAGCGCCGTGGGAGGGCTGGTGAAGCTGGCCAGGTCGTAGGTGTTGTCCACCCGGCCCTTGTAGACGTCGCCCTGGAAGGTCAGGGAGTCGGTCTCCGAGCTGCTCCAGTCCATGCGGAAGCCGCCGCGCCCCACCTCCCAGTCGTCGTCGGGCTCGACCGCGTCGGTGGCGCCGGACCCGTCCCGGTTGAAGTACTTGGCGTAGACCCTCCAGGCGCCGTCCTCTCCGAAGCTCCCCCCGTGCCGGACGTGGCCGAAGCCCCGCTCCTCGTTGCCCGCACCGAGGCGGACGTGGTTGCCCTGGGTGTCCCGGGCGGACTTGGTGATGATGTTGATCACGCCGTTCACCGCGTTGGCGCCCCACAGCGAGGCCCCCGGGCCACGGATCACCTCGATGCGCTCGATGTCGTCGAGGGGGTAGTCCTGCACGTCCCAGAACATGCCCGAGAACAGCGGGGTGTAGACCGTCCGGCCGTCGATCATGACCAGCAGCTTGTCGGCGAACTCGGCGTTGAAGCCCCGCGCGCCGATGGCCCAGGTGTTGGAGCTGATGCGGCTCACGGAGAGGCCCGGCACCATGCGCAGGAGGTCGGGGATGCAGGTGGCGCCGCTGCGGCGGATGTCCTCCTGGGTGATGACGTAGACGGCCGCGGCCGAGTCCGACAGCCGCTGCTTGCGGCGGGCCACCGAGGTCACCTCGACCTCGATGTTCATCAGCTCCTCCAGGCTCAGGCCGCTGAGGTCGCCGGAGCCGGGCTCCTCCTCGCCCCAGAAGGCCTCGTCGTCGAAGGCCGGATCCTCCCCCTCCAGCTCGGGAGGCACGGGGGGATCCGGTCCGGGCGGGGGATCCTGGCCCGCGACCGGGGGCGCGGCCAGCAGGGCGAGATGGAGAGGGTTCACGGGACGGCCTCCTGCCCGTTCGGGCAGCAGGGGATTCGCCGGGGGGCGCTGGGTGGGGATGGACCGGACCGCCCGCCGGGGAGGGCGGACAGGCCGACCCCAGTCATCGGATGCTCGCCGGGCCGACCTATAGGTGGGGGGGGGGGGGGGGGGCTGCCGGGGGCGGCTCCCATTTCCGCACCCCGGCCCCCCCCCTCGGGGCCCCGGGGGGCCGCCCCCGCCCGTGATCGCTAGCGCACCCGCAGCTCGAGGCGCTGCTCGGGCCCGGAGCCGAGCTGGATCCGCTCCTCCGCGAGCCCCCCGCCCAGGGTCCGGGCCACCACCCGGTACGCCCCCGGCGGCAGGGGCCCGATGCGCCGTTCCCCGCCCTCGCCCCCGAAGAGGTCGTAGCCCCAGCCGTGGGCCTCGGCGCTGGTGGCGTGGGCGACGCCCCGGGAGTCCGCCGCCGTCACGCTGGCCGCGATCGGCTCGCCGCGGGAGTCCCTCACGGCCACGCGCAGGACGGTGCCCGCCGCCAGGCGGAGGTCCACCTCGGCCTCGCCGCGGGCCTCCACCCGGACCTCGACCGGCTCGGCCGTGACCTGGTAGCCCGCCGAGGCCGCCACCAGGGCCCGCCCCGGGGGCAGGCCCCAGGCAGCGAAGGATCCGGATTCGTCGGTTCCGGGGCCTACCTCCCAGTCCAGGAGGTAGTTCAGGACGCGGCCATCGGGGTCGCGCACCAGCACCACCGCGCCGGGAACGGGCTCGCCCGCCGCGTTCCGGACGGTCCCGCGGATCGCGCCCGAGGCGGAGAGGTGGAAGTCGAGGTCCTCGACCGCCCCGCCGGCCTCGACCTCGATGCCCTCCCGGAGCTGCAGGCCCCAGCGCCCGCCCCCCGCCATCACCCAGTAGGAGCCCGGGGCCAGACCCGAGAAGCGCCAGGCGCCCTCGGCGGCCACCACCGTCCGGCCCCAGCCGGTCAGCACGCTCCCCTGGTGCGCGCTCGCCTCGGGGGCCAGGATGAGCTCCGCCCGCGCCGCCGGCCTCCCGGCGAGGTCGTATGCGGATCCGGCGATGGCTCCGCCCGGCAGGTCGAAGTCGAGGCGGTGCTCCCCGACCGCCGGGATCGCCTCCACGAAGCTGGTCCAGGTGCCGGCGGCGGGAGGGCGCAGGCCGAAGACGTACTCCCCGGGCTCCTCCAGCGGGATGGCGTAGCGGCCCTCCGCGTCGGTCTCTCCCTCGAGGGCGCGGCCCTCGTTGCTGCGGGTCGCGACCAGGATCCTCGAGCCCGCCACCGGAGCGCCGGACGCGCGCACGACGCCGTGCACCCGGACGGCCTCGAGCGGGGCTCCGCCGAGGACCACGTGAAGCTCCTGGCCGGGCTCCAGCTCCACGACCCTCGAGGCGCAGAGGGCCTCCCAGTCCGGCTCGCCTCCGGCCTCGAAGAGCGACTCCCAGAGCTCGTCCGGGGGAGAGCTCTCCAGCGCGTAGCTCCCCGCCGGCAGGTCCCGGAGCTCGAAGCGGCCCGCCTCGTCGGTCGTCTCGATCCTCCAGAAGGCGCCGTCGCGGCGCTGCACGTCCACCGCGTAGCCCGCCGCGGGCAGGCCGGCGGAGTCGACGACCTCTCCGGTGAGCACGGCGCCGCGCTCGAGCTCGATCCGCAGGCCCTCGAAGCGCTCGCCCGGCTCGAGCGCGATCGCGTCGGAGAGAGCGGGCGCGAAGCCCTCGGCCTCGGCGGAGATGCGCGCCACGCCGGCGTCCACGGCGAGGAGCGCGAAGCGGCCCCGCTCGTCGGTGCGGACCTCCTCCTCCTCGGCGAGCCTTCGGGGTTCGACCGGCTGCGCGCCGGCCTGCGCCTCGATCGAGGCCTCGACCCGCGCGTCGACCACCGGCACGCCCCGGCGGTCGGTCACGGTGCCCGCGACCGAGGCCGTGCGCGGCGCGACCAGGATCAGGCCGCTCGCCTTGCCCGGGATCGCGAGGCGCGCGGGCGCCGAGCGCGTGTGGTTCGGCGCCTCGGCCCACAGCGTGCACTCCCCCTCGGCCAGGATGGCCAGCGCGAAGGCCCCGTCCTCGCTGCGGATGCCCGCACCCGACAGCGCGAGGCCGACCTCGTCCTCGTCGCTGCCCACGACCTCGGAGTCGATCGCGAAGTCCTCGACCGGCGCTCCCCGGTCGTCCACCACGCGACCGGTGGCCACCCGGCCCTCCCGCAGGACGAGCACCAGGTCCAGGTCCGGGGCGGTCGCGGCCTCGATCCGCCCGTACCCGATCGGCGGGGGGGCCGCTCCACCCGCGTCCACCGCCCAGGCGTCCAGGACGTGGGGGGACCCCGGCTCGAGCTCCGCGATCTCGAAGTCCCCCTCCTCGCCGGCCCGGCCCGAGAACACCGGCCAGGTCCAGCGCTCCTGCAGGCGCTCGCAGCGGATCTGCGCGCCCGGAGCCGGGCGGCCGTCGGACCACTGGACGCGGCCGGCGAGGGAGGGCTCGACTCCGTCGCCGCCGTCCTCCGGCTCGGGGGGGGCCTCGATCCGCCCCACGCCGCCCCCGACCTCGGCCGGTGTCGCCGGCGCCCGGGGCTCGTCCGGTGCGGGGGAGCCCTCGGCGATCGGCTCGTCCTCCGGTCCCACGAAGGCCCTCATCCCCGCCAGGGCGAGGAGCAGGATCGCGACCAGCGCGATCAGCGCGAGCAGGGTGCGGTTGGACATGGCCGCCGTCCTCGCGGTCGATTGTAGCCCGACCCGCGGGGCGGTCGGCCTCCCTACCTCAGCTGTAGCTCGAGTCGCTGCTCCGGATCGGAGCCCAGGCTCGTCTCGCGCTCGGCCATCGCGCCGCCCGGCCCGCGGGCGACCACGCGGTACGCTCCCGGGGGCAGGGGCCCGATGCGCAGCTCGCGGGCGCTCCGATCGGCCCCGTGCCACCAGGCCAGGCCGATCTCATCGGCCCGGTGCTCGTAGCCCCGCGAGTCGTAGGCGACGACCCCGGCGTGCACGGCCTCACCCCTCGGGCTCAGGACTGTCACCACGAGCACGGTCCCGGCATCGAGCCGGAGCTCCACCTCGGCCTCGGCGCCGGCGATGACCCGCGCGACCGCGGGGGAGGCCGTGACCTGGTACCCCTTCGCGGCCAATACCAGGACGGGGCCCTCGGCGAGCCCCGCTTCGCGGAAGCGACCGTTCTCGTCGGTCTCGACCTGGAAGGGGTCCCCAGTCAGCGGATGGCCTTGCTCGTCGCGGATCCTCACGACCGCCTCCACGACCGGCTCGCCGTCCCGGTCCCGGACGACTCCGGAGATCGCGCCCGAGCCGCCAAGCTGGAAGTCCACGCCCTCGACCCGGGCCGCGGCCTCGATCCGAATGCCCCCGCGGATCCGGAGCCCGTGGGCGGGCTCGGTCTCGTCCTGCCCGGGCTCGAGTCCGCCCGCCCTCACCCGGTAGGAGCCGGGGAGCAGGTTCTCGAAGCGATAGCCGCCCCTGGCGTTGGTCGCGGTCTCCGCCCACGCGAAGCGAGCCGCGCCCACGCCCGGCGGGCCCTCGGCCTGCAGCGAGACGCGGACTCCCTCGAGCGGGCTCCCGTCGGGGCCGAGGATCGTGCCCTCCAGCGCGCCGGTGGGGAGCTCGAAGTCGAGCTGCCACTCGGCCACGGCCGGCACCTCCTCGCAGAAGTAGACCATGCTCCCGCCGTCCGCCGCGTGTAGCCCGAACTCGTACGCGCCGGGCTCCTCCAGGACGATCTCGTAGCGGCCGTCCTCATCGACGTCCAGGTTCTCGCCGTACTCGTCGAAGCCCTTGCCCGAGATCCATACCCAGGCGCCGGCGACCGGCTTCCCGCCGGCGCGCACGGTCCCGTGCACGCGGACCGGCCCGGCGGGGAGACCGCCCAGGACGAGGTGCAGCTCCTGGCCGGGCTGCAGCTCGACGGTTTCGGAGGCGCTCAGGGCCTGCCAGGCCTCGTAGCCGGCCTCGCCTTCCAGCTCGAGCAGCGCGTGCAGGCGCTCGCTGGGGGGCGAGCTCTCGACCTCGTAGCGCCCGGGCTCGAGGCCGACGAAGGAGAAGCGCCCCGAGGAGTCGGTCCCGTCGTACTCGTACCTCTCGACGTCCAGGCCCTGGAGCGTGACCGCGTATCCTTCGGCCGGGGAGCCGCCGGAGTCGAGCACCTCGCCGGTCAGCCGGCCGGGCGCCGGGAGCACGATCACCAGGTTCTCGATGCTCTCGCCGGGGTGGACCTCGATCGCGTCGCTCTCGGCCGGAGCGTGGCCCTCGGCGCTGGCGTGGACGCGCATCACGCCGACCGCGACGTCCACGAGCTCGAAGCGGCCGAGCTCGTCCGTGAGCACGCCCTCCTCCTCGAAGATCTCGAAGACGAACTCGTGCGCGTGCTCCTTCGACGCCGAGATGCGCGAACCCTCGACGGGCCGGCCGAGGGAGTCGATTACCGTGCCCGCGATCCGGGCCGTGTGAGGAAGGACCAGGGTCAGGCCGGCCGCTCCCGGGGGGGTCGTGACCCGCTGCACCGCCGAGAGGTCGTGGCCTCGGGCCTCGGCCACCACGCTCCACTCCCCGGCGCGCAGGCCATCCAGCTCGAAGCGACCCTCCGTGCCCCGGAAGCTGCGCTGAATCGGCGGGGTCCAGGCCCCGATGACGTCGTTCTCGGCGGGCTCCACCAGGACCGTGAAGCGCTCGATCGCGGCGCCGGACTCGTCCACCGCCACTCCGGAGAGGGACGAGCCCTCGCGCAGGACGAGCACCAGGTCGCGGGCCGGGACGGGGATCCCCTTCAGCTCGGCGTGCCAGAAGGCTCCCCACCGCTTCCGGCGACCGCGCTCGTCGACCTCTCCCTCGGGCAGCTCGGGCCGGGCCCGGGCCCGCAGGAGGTAGATCCCCGCCTCGAGGCCCGTGACCTCGAAGGACCCGTCCGCGACGGCCGTCACGAGGGGCTCCATCGAACCGAAGTAGGGGCCCTCGACGTCCTCGCCGACGAGCTCGATCACGGCGCCCCGGGCGGGGCTCCCGTCGGGCCACTGGACCCGGCCGGCGAGCCCGGCGCCCCGGCCCAGCACGAGCTGGATCCCGTCCCGGTGCTCGCCGTCGGAGAGCGAATCGCCCCACCACCGCGCGGCCTTGTACCCATCCGGGTGGGCGTACAGCCCCACATCGCCAGGCGCGACGCCGCGCGCGTCGAAGCGGCCGTCCTGGTCGCTCTCGACCTCCACCCCCCCCCTGTCGAAGAGCGAGAAGGGCAGGTCGTCCGTCACGGCGTGGATCAGCACACCCGGGACGGCCTCGCCCTGCTCATCGACGACGCGTCCCGTGAGGCGGACGCCGACCTGGAGCTCGAGGTGGACCGCGCGGACCTCGCCCGCCTCCACCCGGAGGTCTCCCGTTCCGATCTGCACGTAGCTCTCGGGCCTCATGTAGACCGAGTACTCGCGTCGCGCGGGCAGGCCGCCGAGCACGAAGCCGAGGTCCCCGTCGATCTCGGCGGCGCGCCGCAACGGCACGGAGGAGTCCTCGCGGTTCGGCTCGAAGCCGGTGAGCTCGACGACCGTGCCCTCGGCGGTCTCCGGTCCTCCGGGAGCGTTGGCCGGCAGGCTCAGCGTGCCGACGATGCAGCCGCCGAGCAGCGGCTCCAGGACCAGGTCGGCCGGGGGCTCGCGCACGTCGATGCGAACGGTCTCCGGGAGGTAGAGGTAGCGGCCGTGGAGCCTCAGGCGGCCCCGGCGGCTCTTCTCGTGGAAGGCCGCGCGGAAGGAGCCGTCGGCGGCGACCCTCGCGCGGTGCAGCGAGCGGTCGGAGAAGCGCCGCCCGGCCGCCTCCACCTCGAGCGCCTCGTCCGCGGGAGTGCCCTCGGGGATGAGCACCCGACCCTCGACCCACCAGGCGGCCTCGAGCTCCGGAGGATCGGGCCCTTGGGTCGCGGGATCGTCCGCCTGCGCTACCACCGGAGCGGTGGAGCGCTCGCCGGAGGGGATCTCCGGCGCCCGCTCGAGGCCCGCCTCTTCCGGCTCCTGCGGCTCCTCCTCGGCCGGTGCATCGCCGTCGCGGTCCGGCTCCGCGGGGCTCAGGATTCCACGGAGGCCGATCAGGCCGGCGACCAGGATCGCGACGGTCGCGAAGAGCAGGATCAGCGTGCGGCGGGGCATGGGTCCTCCTCGGGAACGGGCCGGGGGGGTATACGCTCGCCAGCCATTCTATTGCGGCGAAGCCAGGGGCCGAGGCGGTCGTCAGGAGGCGATCACGAGCTCGATGGCATCGGTCAGCCCGGTCGTGCTCGGGCTCTGCGGATCCCGGTACCAGTACTGGCCGTCCACCTGCACGCCGGGAGCCAGGCTGGGGTCCCCGCCGCCCTGCATCCAGGCGTTGAAGTCGAGGGAGAAGGTCCCCGAGCAGTCGGCCGGCGGCGGATTGCCGCCGCTGTTCTGGACCGGCGTGCGCCCGAGGGGCGGCGCGGCGCAGAGGATCCCGCCCTGGAAGGGCAGGTTGTCGCGGCCCGAGAGTCCGTAGAAGAACAGCCCGCTCTTGTCGTTGATCACCATCGAGGCGGTGATGTCGAAGGGGTTGGGGTCGGAGACGCTCGGAAAGCCCGAGAAGCCGACGGCCGGGGTGCAGCCCTGGGAGTTGACCTTGGCGGTGCAGTAGGTGACCGGCGGAGGCGGGTCCTGCACGAAGACGTAGGCCGAGCCGGAGTCGGCGCCGGCGTCGTCGTCGTGCATCGCACCGATGAGCGCATCGCCCCCGGCGAGGGAGACGGACCAGCCGAAGTGGTCATAGTACGCGGCATCGCTCGCCATGAGCTTGGCCTGCTGACTCCAGGCTGCGCCGCTTCGGACGAAGTAGTAGGCCGAGCCGGTGCCGATGCTCAGGTCATCGTCGTATTTCGCACCGATCAGCGCTGTCTCGCCGGAGAGAGAGACGGAGTAGCCGAAGTTGTCGTAGGCCGCCGCATCGCTAGCCGTGAGCTTGACCTGCTGGTTCCAGGACGAGCCGGTCCGCGCGAAGACGTAGGCCGCACCCGTCATGTTGCCCGCGTGGCCGTCCCCGTAGGCGCCGACCAGCGCCGAATCGCCGGAGAGGGAGACGGAGCGGCCGAAGCGGTGACCGGCGGCCGCATCGCTAGCCGTGAGCTTGGCCTGCTGGCTCCAGACCGAGCCGGTGCTCGTGAACACATAGGCCGAGCCGGACCTTATGCCCGCAAAGTCGTCGAACCACGCACCAACAAGCGCCGTGTCTCCGGATAGGGAGACGGAGATGCCGAAGCGGTCCTCGGCCCCCGGGTCACTCGCTACGAGCTTGGCCACCTCGTTCCAGACCGTGCCCGTCCGCATGAAGACGTAGGCCGAGCCGGGTTGGGCGCCCGAGTGCTTGTCCAGGGGCGCGCCGACCAGCGCCATGTCGCCGGAGAGGGACACGGAGTAGCCGAAGGCGTCATCGCCCGCCGCGTCACTCGCCATGAGCTTGGCCTGCTGGCTCCAGACGGCGCCGGTGCGCACGAAGACGTAGGCCGCGCCGGCGCCCCAATTCACCTCGTCTTCCCAGGGCGCACCGACCAGCGCCGTGTCGCCCGAGATGGAGACGGTGTACCCGAACCAGTCCTCGGCCTGCGCATCTCTCGCGGTGAGCTTGGCCTGCTGGCTCCAGACCGCGCCCGTCCGCACGAAGACGTAGGCCGAGCCGCTGCGGCTTCCGGCATCATCGTCCTGATACGCGCCGACCAGCGCCGCGTCTCCGGAGAGGGAGACGGATTGGCCGAAGAAATCCTCGGCCGCCCCGTCGCCAGCCGTGACCTTGGCTTCCTCGACCCAGCCTCGGGCGGGGTCCCCGGCCCGTCCGGTTCCGCGGGGCCCCGGCTGCACCCGGCAGCGCGCTTCCAGGATGGTCTCGCGGGCGGCATCCGCCCGGCCCGGCGATGGCGTGTCGGAGCCCTCGGCCACGACGGCGGGCGTCAGAACCAGTGCGGCCAGGCCACAGCGAACGAGCATGAGCATCTCCGTGGTGTGGGTGGGGCCTTCAGCATACGGCAGACGCCGTGAAGTGGGTCGGGATTCGGAGGACGTCGGCCCTCCTCACGCTTCATTCGAGGAGCGAGCGAGCCCGGCGCCGAGGGGGGCTACAGCGTGAAGTACTTCGCGCTCGGATGGTGGCAGACCACCGCCGAGGTCGACAGCTCGGGCCAGAGCTGGTCCCCCTCGCCCATGCGGATCCCGATGCGCTCGGCCTCCAGGAGGTCCAGCAGGACGGCCTGGTCCTCCACCCGCGGGCAGGCGGGATAGCCGAAGGAGAAGCGGCTGCCGCGGTAGCCCTGCTTGAAGAGGCGGCGGACGTCCTCGGCGTCCTCGCCGGCGATGCCCAGCTCGGCGCGGATCCGGCGGTGCACGTACTCGGCCAGCCCCTCGGCCACCTCGACCGAGAAGCCGTGCAGGTGCAGGTAGTCCTGGTAGCGGTCGTCGCCGAACCACTCGCGGGCCACGTCCGAGGCGTGCTGCCCGACGGTCACCGCCTGCAGGGCCACCACGTCGGGCCGGCCGTCGCGCGCGTGGAAGAAGTCGGCGATGCACAGCCCCTTCTTGGCCCGCTGGCGGGGGAGCTCGAAGCGCGCCGCCTCGCGGCCTTCGTCCTCGGGGTCGAGGAGCACCAGGTGATCGCCCTCGGGGATGCAGCGCCAGTAGCCCCAGGCCGCCTGGGGCCGGAGGATCCCCTCCCGCGCGCACTGTCCGGCCAGCCCGCGGTAGATGGGCCGCACGTGCTCGTCGATGAAGGCCTTGTACTCCTCGTTGGGACGGCCCTTGCGGCGGTAGTCCCACTGGAACTGGAAGAGGGTGATCAGGTTGACGAAGGGCAGGACCTCCTCGAGGTCGATCGACTCCTCGACGCGCGGGCCCAGGAAGGGGGGCTCGGGGTAGGTGATGTCGCGCGGCAGCTCGGCGGCGGCCTGGCGCGGCTCCTCGACCTCGGGGGCCGGACGGGCCGCCGCGCGCAGGGCGCCCGCCTCGGCGGCCTCCCGCGGCGCGCGGGGGGGCGGGACCCCGGGGACGCCGCGCAGGATGAGGTCCATGGTGGCCAGGCCCTCGAAGGCGTCCCTGGCGTAGTACACCGGCCCGTCGTAGACCGCCCGGCACTCCTGCTGCACGTAGGAGCGCGTCAGCGCCGCGCCGCCCAGGATGACCGGAATGCTGAGGCCCCGGCGGCTCATCTCCTCCAGGTTCTCGCGCATGATGAGCGTGCTCTTCACCAGCAGCCCGCTCATGCCGATGGCGTCCGGCTGGTGCTCGGCGGCGACCTGCAGGAAGCGCTCGATGGGCTGCTTGATGCCCAGGTTGAAGACCGTGTAGCCGTTGTTGGTGAGGATGATGTCGGCCAGGTTCTTGCCGATGTCGTGCACGTCCCCGCGCACCGTGCCCAGGACGATCCGGCCCCGCGTATTGCCCTCCACGCGCTTCATGTGGGGCTCGAGGTGGCGCACCGCGGCCTTCATGGTCTCGGCCGACTGCAGCACGAAGGGGAGCTGCATCTCGCCGCTGCTGAAGAGCTCGCCCACCCGGGCCATCCCGCCCAGGAGATCGGTGTTGACGATCTCGATGGGGGCCTTCTCCCGGCGGGCCAGGTCCAGGTCCTCCTCCAGGCCCTTCTTCTCGCCCTCGACGATGCGCCAGCGCAGGCGCTCGAAGACGTCCTCGGGGAGCTCGCGGACCTTGCGCGAGGCCACGTCCACGCCCTCGAACAGCCCCAGGAAGGCCTGCAGGGGGTCGTAGCCCTCGCGGCGGCGGTCGAAGATCAGGTCCTCGGCCACCACCCGCACGTCCTCCTCGATGCGGTGCAGGGGCTCGATGCGCGCCGCGTGCAGGATGGCGGCGGTCAGCCCGGCCTCCTGGGCGTGGTGCAGGAAGACCGAGTTGAGCACGTGCCGCGCGGCCCGGTCCAGGCCGAAGGAGATGTTGGAGAGGCCCAGGAGCAGGCCCACCCCGGGGAGCTCCTCGCGCACGCGGCGGATGCCCTCCAGGGTCTCGACGCCCAGCTGGCGGTCCTCCTCGTTGCCGGTGCAGATGGTGAAGGTCAGGACGTCGATGAGCAGATCCTCGGGCCGCATGCCGCAGCCCTCGACGCACAATCCGTACAGGCGCCGGGCGATGCGCAGCTTCTCCTGCGCGGTGCGGGCCATCCCGTTCTCGTCGATCGTCAGGCACACCAACGCGGCCCCGTGCTCCACGGCGAGCCGGATGACCTCCTCCGCCTTCTCGGGGCCGTCCTCCAGGTTGATCGAGTTGACGATGCAGCGGCCGCCGCACAGCTCGAGCGCGGCGCGGATCACCGCCGGGTCGGTGCTGTCGATCATCAGGGGCGCGGCGACGTCGGTGCGGTAGCGCGCCAGCACGCCGCGCATGTCGGCCGCCTCGTCGCGGCCCACGTAGGCGGTGCACAGGTCGATCACGTGGCTGCCGTCGCGGATCTGCGCCTTGCCCATGCGGACCATGGCGTCGCGGTCCTCGGCCAGCAGGTACTTGCGGAACTTCTTGCTGCCGTTGGCGTTGGCGCGCTCGCCCACGTAGAGGATGGAGTTCTCCTGCTCCAGGGCCACCGGGCCGTAGGTGCTGGTGATCGAGGGCTGCCAGGAGGGCTTGCGCGGGAGGGGCGCGCGGCCGTCGAGGGCGCGCGCGACCGCGCGCATGTGCTCGGGCGTCGTGCCGCAGCAGCCGCCCACCAGGCCCACCCCGTCCTCCTCCACGAAGCGCGTCAGCCAGTCGGCCAGCTCCCGGGGGGTCAGGGGGTAGACCGTCTCCCCCGCGACCAGCTGGGGCAGGCCCGCGTTGGGGTAGACGCCGATCCGCTTGCGGCAGGTCTGGCCCAGGAGACGCACGTGCTCGCTCATCTCCCGCGGACCGGTGGCGCAGTTGAGGGCCACCAGGTCCACCGGCAGGGGATCCAGGAGGGCGATGGCCGCCGCCATCTCGGTGCCCACCAGCATGGTGCCGGTCACCTCCATGGTGACGCTGACGAGGATGGGAACCCGGCGGCCGAGCTCGTCGCGCGCGCGCGCGGCGCCGCTCACGGCGCCCTTGATCTGCAGGGGGTCCTGGCAGGTCTCGATCAGGAGGGCGTCCACCCCGCCCTCGAGCAGGGCGCGGGCCTGTCCGCAGTAGCCGGTGGCGAGCTCCTGGTAGCCGATCTGATCCAGGGTGGGCAGGCGGCTGCCGGGGCCCATCGAGCCCACGGCGAAGCGCGGCCGCTCGGCGCTCGAGCGCAGCTCGCAGGCCTCGCGCGCGATCCGGGCCGCCCGCAGGTTGATCTCGTGGCAGCGGTCCTCCAGCTCGAACTCGCGCAGGGTCCAGGGCATCCCGCCGAAGGTGTTGGTCTCGACCGCGTCGCAGCCCACCTCCAGGTAGGCCTCGTGGATCCCGCGGACGACCTCGGGCCGGGTCAGGTTGATGACCTCGATGCAGTTCTCGCGACCCAGGTAGTCGCGCTCCAGGTCCAGCTGGGCAGAGTGGATCTGGGTGCCCATGGCGCCATCGAGGATCACGACCCGCCGCTGGAGGGCTTTCAGGAAGCTGGCGGTCATCGGCACTATCGGGACCGCACCCCGCTGGCGACCAGGGTCATGAAGTGGGGGGGCTGCGGGTCGCGTGCGGCGCGCTGGATGGCGATCCGGTCGAAGCCGGTCTCCTCCAGCAGGCCGCGCAGGTCGGCCTCGGTGAAGCCGAGGTGGACGTCCTGCTGCTTGTCGCGCACCCACTCCTCGCTGTGCGCCAGGAGATCCAGGAGCAGGATGCGTCCACCCGGCACCAGGATGCGGCAGGCCTCCCGCAGGGCAATCCGCGGCTCCCGCGCGTGGTGCAGGGCCTGGCTCATGACGACCACCTCGTGGGAGGCGTCGGGAAGCGGCAGGTCCTCGATCTCCGCCTCCACCGGCTCCAGGTTCTCGAGGCCGCGGGCCTCGGCGCGGGTCATGAGCTGGACCAGCATCTCGGGCGAGAGGTCCACCGCCGTGACGCGCTCGGCGACCTCGGCCAGCATCAGGGTCAGGAGGCCGTCGCCGATGCCCAGGTCGGCGTAGCGCACGCGCGGGGCGAGCTGCAGGAGCCCGCGCGTCAGGCCCTCCCAGGTGCGGCCGGGCAGGAGCTGGTCGCCGAAGCTGGCCGCCACCCGGTCGAAGTAGGCCCGGGTGTCCTGCTTGCGCCGCTCGCGCAGGGCCTCCAGGCCGGCCAGGTCCTTCTGGAACTCGGGGCAGGCGGCGGAGTCCTCCAGGACCTTCTCGCGCAGGGCGGCGGCCGGCCCGGCGGCCAGGCGGTAGAAGGTCCGGCGACCGGCCCGGCGGTCGGCGACCAGCCCGACCTCCCGCAGGAAGGTCAGGTGGGTCGAGACCCGGCTCTGACCCAGGTTCAGGACCTCCATGAGGTCGGTGCCCGAGAGCTCCTCCTGGCCGAGCAGGTACAGGATGCGCAGGCGGTTCTCGTCCGCCAGGGCCTTGAGCAGGCGCGAGGTGCCGGGTAGACCTATCATGGCTTGCAGATTGGTTGATTTAGACTGGTCGGACGCGCGCAGTCTGACACTTGAGGCCGTTTTCGTCCAGGGGGGGCCGGAGCCGGGAGTTTCGGGGCTAGTACCGTGTCGGCATGGACAGCTTCCGGAGACCGCCCGGGGGCTCCTCCGCCTGGCCGTCACCCGGGCCCCTCTGGGGGCTCGGCGAGGTGTCCACGAACTGGAAGGGCAGCCGAAGGAGCTCCAGGGCCGGCAGCGGCTGATCGGGCTCCAGGGTGCCCACACCCTGCGCGTCGATGTCGAACATCACGACGAAGCGGAAGAACCGGAAGTCCCGGTTGCCCGGATCGCCGTTGAGGACCGACACGTCGTAGGTGCTCACCACCCCGGTCGGGTCCGGCTCGCCGTTCACGTCCGCGACGGTCGCCTCCAGGCTGATCTCGATGCTGGCCGAATCCGGCAGCTCGTCCAGCTGGCCGTCGGTCGAGGCCCGGAAGAAGACCGGGTACATCACCACCTCCACGCCGCCCGGCGGAGCGAAGGCCGTCAGGGGGCCCCCCTCAGAGGCCATGGTCAGGGTGAAGGTCTCGAATCCCGGCACCTTGTCGGTCTCGAAGACCGCGCTGGCGATCTCGTAGCGCCGGAAGTCGTTGGGCAGTCCCTGCTGTCGCAGATCGACCACGAACGACTTGAGCAGGCTGGGGTTGGTCTGCAGGTCACAGGGGCTGCTGGGGCACGCCCTGCAGCACGGCGGCCGCGTCGATCACCAGCGCGAAGGGGTCGGTCGGATCGATGTGGGGAAGGCTCGGAGCCGAGCCCAGCGGAGTGACCGGGTGGATCTCGCTCAGATTCGGGATCTGGCCCGCCACCGCGGTCACCATACCCGTCGTCGGGTCGGTACCCGCGAACAGGAACTGGACCAGGTTTCTGGGATCGGCCGGGTCGTTCACGTCGTGCCCGCCCTCGCCCAGGGGAATCCATACCGAGCGCGCGATGGAGGTGCGGCCGAAGATCGGCAGCAGGTCGGCCTCGCCGGTCCCCAGCGGGGTCGGCTTGCAGATGTCGAACAGGGTCTTGCCGGGGGGAGTGAGGATCCCCGCCTCGCCGGTAGGCGTGTGGAGCTGGATGATCCCCGGCCCCCCGTCGCCTCCCGCACCGGTGACGGTGCCCTTGCAGCCCAGGGCGGCGTTGTGGCAGGCATCATTGTCGGGCGTGGTCTCCTTGCTCCCCTGGGGGCCGATGGTCGCGCCGCCCTGGTTGTTGACTCCGGCCCCCCCTGGCCGCCCGTCGCGAAGAGGGCCGGCTTCTTGACCGGCTTGCCGGTGCCGGCCAGCGACTCGGAGAGATCGATGGTCGAGGCGGTCTGGAGGATCAGGTGTCCGCCCGAGCCGCCCCCGGAGCCGGCTCCCGCCCGGGCCTGGCCGCCACCGCCCTCGCCGCCACCCCCGGTGCCGCCGCGGGCCGAGATCCGGCCGTCGGGGCCGAAGGTGATGTCCCCGATGACCAGCATGGTGATCGCGCCGCCGGCCCCGCCGCCGCCGGCGCCCTTCTCGTCGCCGGTCGACAGGAAGGGGATATGGGGGAAGATCTGGCCGTTGGTGTAGGAGGAGTCGCCTCCGCCCCCTCCCCCGGCGCCCGGCATGGGCGCGTCGAGCTCGCCCAGGGTGATCTCGAGGGTCACCGGATCGTGCATCGTGCCCCAGAAGTCGTTCTCGTCGTTGAGGCCGAGGAAAGGGCTCGGCCCGGGCTCCCCGCCCTCGGGCGGCTGGATCTTGGCGGTGGGGTTCTTGGCGCCGAAGGCGTTGTTGCCCCCCCGGAACCCCTTCTCGATGTTGAGGCCGATGAAGGACTCGTCGACGTCCCAGCCCATCGTCCCGCCGTGGTCGACGAGCTGGTCGTGGCCCATGCGGCCGCCCCCGCCGCCCCCGCCGCGGCGGGCGGTGGCGGTGTTGATGACGTCGTTCCAGCCGGTCTCACCGCCCTGGCCGCCGCCGTCCGGGACGTTGAAGGCGCCGTAGCCAGTGCCCCCGGAGGGGCTCGATGCACTGGTCAGGGGGCTGCCCACTCCCCCCTTGCCGCCCCCGGCCTGACCCGGGGCTCCCGGCTCGGGGATGTTGGTCGTGTTCAGGGTGTTGACGCCCATGCTGTCGTTGCCCTCGACGGTGATCAGGCCCAGGATCTCCACCTTGCCCGAGGCCAGGATGGTCACCGGGTTGGGGCCCGAGAACTTGAGCCGCGAGCCCTCGCCCACGCGGAAGTTGCGCAGGTCGAGCACCCCGCCCACCGCTGTCACCTGGGTGGTCGGTATGAAGTTGGGCCCCCCCGTGATGGTCTGGCTGGTGGTGTCGAAGGTGAAGATGTCACCGTCGGGAATCTGGAAGTCGAAGTTGCCCCCGGGACCCCCGGTTCCGCCTCCCCCCACTCCGCGGATCAGCGGAGCCGGAGGGCCCACCTTGGTGTCGTAGAAGACCACCGCTGGCGGGTCCGCCTGGTCCGGCGTGGTGAAGGTGAGCGCCAGCCCGTTCTCCAGGCCGCTGCCGCCCGTCGACTGGACCGTGCTGCCGGTCCCCCCCCCGTTCGCGCTCACGATGAGCTGGTAGGTGCGGACGATTCCCTGGGCCTGGTCGGACAGCAGGAAGCCCGCGTCCGAGAGGTCCGGCAGGGTCGGACAGCGCGGCTGGAAGACCACCGTCCTGGGCGCCGTCGCCCTCACGAAGAAGGTCCCCGCCACCGGCCCGCCGCTCACCTCGCGAACCTGCACGGTGGTCTGGCTCACCGACAGGGGGTCGACCGCCTGGCTGAAGGTGAGCTCGATGGGGCGGTTGATCTGCCAGACCTGGTCCTGGGTGACCGTCACCTGGACCAGAGCGAAGCCCCCCCCGCCACCTCCGCCGCTGCTGCAGCCGGAGGCAGCGAATCCGCTCGCGAGGGCCAGGCTGGCGACGGCGATGATGAGAGCTCGGCGGCGAGCTCCCGGATGTCCTGCTGCTGTGTGGACCGACACGGCAATCCTCTGGTTGCACTCACCAGACCGCGCCGGGGTAGCCCCGCGTCGCCCCAGCCTATGGGGGATTGTATCAGAATCCGGGCCGAGCTTGGCTAGTAGCGCATCGCCACGGACAGGTGCCGGAGACCGCCCGGGCCGTCCCATCCAAGAACAGGAACGCCGCCACGGAGCCTCTCAAACGGCGGCACACATGTGGCTCCACCGCCGCCTCGGAACAAGCGCTCCAGGCTCCGCGGAGACAGGGGCCCGCCGCGAGGCGGATCTACCGCCCCCGCATCGCCTCCAGCGCATCGGGCCGGTTGAGCTCCGCCACGCTCGCCCGGCTCTCCTCCAGGGGGGGGATCCCCATGGAGCGCCGCTCGGCGTCGGTCACCCGGGGGTCCAGGTCCCACAGGGACCATCGGCCGACCACTGGCTCCCAGACGATCTGGGTGCCGTACTTCTGGGGCAGGCCCCGCTTGAGCAGGGCGTGGTCGATGGACTCGGCCGCCAGGGGCAGGGCCCGCAGGAAGCCGTCCTCCGCGCTCGAGAGGGCCATCTCGCGGGCGAGCTCGATCTCGGAGAGCTCGTCGGAGGTGTTCAGGATGGCCGCGGCGAAGAAGCGGTCCTGGGGCGTGACCACCCGGCCCTCCTCCATGAGCTGGTGCACCCGGTCCCGACGCGCCGCCTCCAGCCCGGAGTTGCGGTCGAAGTCCTCGACGCTCCCGGAGGTCCCGGGGGCCACGAACTGGTCCTCGTACAGGGACGCCAGATCGCCGTAGCGCACGCGATGGGAGGCGCAGGCCGCGACGAGGAGCAGGGCGGCGAGCGAGGGCAGGAGCATCATCGGGCGAGATTGGCGCATGGCGTTCTCCGTTGGGCGGCCCCCCATGCTCCACCCCCGTGCGCCGAGGTCAAGGCCCGGCTGCCGCGGGAGGCGCCGGCCTCCTACCGCGAGAGCTCCACCTCCAGGGCTCCGCCCCGCGCCGCGCCGCGGAAGCGAATCACCCCGGCGCGTCGCCCCTCGGGGCCCTCCAGCCAGGACTCCACCCGACGGCGCAGGATCGGCTCCTGCCGCCGGTTGCCCCAGCCCCGGCCGGTGATCACCAGGACCCGGCCGTCCCCCCGCACGCGGCAGGCGTGGAGCTCCTGCGCCAGGCGCCGGATGGCCTTCTCGGGGCTCAGTCCGTGGAGGTCGACTCGGATCATGCGTCCTCAGCGATTCCCGCCGCGCGAGCTCGCGCGGATCTCCTCCAGCAGGCGCTCTCCCCGGGGATTCCCGGGGTTCTCGCGGAGGTGGCGCCGGGCCCAGCGCCGCGCCTCCTCGAGGTCGCCGAGCCGATGGCAGGCGAAGGCGTAGTTGTACTGGAGCCCGGGGTGCTCGGGGCTCCGCTCGAGCCCCTCCCACAGGGTGCGGCGGGCCAGTTCGTGCTCCTCCCTGCGGCCGTGGAGGATCCCGAGCCTCAGGAGGACGTCCGGGTCCCCCGGGTCGAGGGCCAGGGCGCGGTCGAGAGCTCCCTCCGCCTCGACATCCATGCCCCCTCTCATGCAGGCCTCCGCCAGCAGGGCGTGGGCCAGGGCGAGATCGGGGAAGCGGGCCGACATCTGCCGGGCCCAGCGCAGCGCCTCCCGCGGTCCGGACCCGGTCTCGCACAGGGCGTAGAACTTGTACGCGTGGAAGCGGGGCTCCCCGGGGTCCAGGCCGAGGGCGCGCTCGTGAGCCTCGACCGCCTCCTCCATCCTCCCCAGCTCCTCGAAGGCGTTGCCCAGGTTCGCCCAGTAGCTCGCCCGGCACGGATCCGCGATGGCCGCGGGGACGGGCTGGAAGACCGGGAGGGAGACGACGCACAGCGCGGCCACGCCCGCGGCCATCCACGCCCAGCTCCGCCAGCGTCCCCAGCTCCTCAGCAGCAGGTCGAGCCCTCCGCCCGCCAGGACGATGGCCACCGGAGCGAGCATCATCCGGTAGCGGCAGGTCACGTAGAACAGGAGCATGGCCGCCACCGTCCCGATCAGCGTCGCCGTCAAGGCGATCGCGGGTGCCCTCCGGCGCGCGAGAGCGACGAGGCCCAGCAGGGCCAGGGCCATGATGGGCCCGAAGGGCAGGCAGGCGAGCCCCAGCCAGCCCGTGAGCTCCCGGTCGATCTCCAGCAGGTAGCAGCCCCAGATCTCGACGCTGGAGACCACCAGCAGCGCCTTGCGGGCGAGCAGCACGAGGGCGTCGCCGGGGTGTTCCCGCGCGAATCGGAGCGCGCGGCCGCGCCAGTAGCGGTCCACCTCGGAGGGCTTCAGCTCGCGCCCCAGCTCGCGCTCCGCGACCTCGGTCACCTCGGCCCTCTGGGTCTTGATGCTGCCGCTGAGGCCGGGGACGTCCGCCATGCAACCGTGGGCCCCCTCCGCGTTTCCCTGGGCCAGGTTGACGCCGGCGTTGGCGCTGATGAGCACCAGATCCCCGCTCACCGCGAGGTTGCGCGCGGCCACCGCTCCCACGAAGAGCCCCGGGACCAGGAGCACGATCAGAGATGGGATCAGGGCTCGTCGGAGCTCTCGCCGGTAGCGCAGCAGGAGGCCCAGGGCGATCAGGGGAGCCACCGGCAGGAGCTGCGGCCGGCACAGCACGGCCAGGCCCAGCGCCACCGATCCCCCCGCCCAGAACCACGGCTTCTCGTCCCGCTCCGCGACCAGCAGGAGCCAGATCGCCACGAGGCTCAGCGCCATCCCCATGACGGTGGCCAGGATCTTGGTCTCGTAGAAGGTCATCGGCGCGTAGGCCAGGCCCATGACCGCGGCCAGGAGCCCCGCGCGTCGTCCGAAGGCGCTCCTGCCGATCGCGAAGAGGAGCAGCAGGATCCCCATCCCGGCGAGGGTCTGCAGGACGTAGACGCGCAGGAGGCCGCCCCCCTCCGCGGGGAGCACCAGGCTCAGGCCGTAGGGGTACAGGGGGGCCTGGTAGAAGACCTCCTCTCCCAGCCATCCCTCGCGCTGGATCTGGCGGGCCCAGTCGACGTAGACCTCGGAGTCGGTCGAGGGCCGCTCGAAGTGCGGGCTGTGCCGGGAGTACGCGTGCAGGGCGCCCGCCTTGAAGACCAGGGCGAGCAGCAGGATGAGGGGCAGGGCGAGCCGGCCGGTGAGGAGCCGCGACACTCCCGCCCCTCGGGGGGGACGCCCCTCGCCACCCTGCCGGGCGTCGGCTCGCGGAAGGGGGGCCGTGCTCGACGGTTGCATGGGTGAGCGCCCGCTCCGGACCGGGGCCTCAGGGGGCGGGCGCCCCCCCGACGGAGCCCTCCGGATCGGCGGGACCGGTCGCCTCGACCGCCTCGGGATCGACCAGGATTTCCAGGAGCTGGATCTCGATCCGGAGGGTGGCGCCGGGCGGGATGGCCGCGCCCAGCCCCTCGTCTCCGTAGGCCAGCTCGGGGGGGATGGTCAGCCGCCGCCGGCCGCCGGGGCGCAGGCCCAGGAGGCCCTCCTCCCAGCCGGGAACCACCTCGCCCGCGCCGACCTCGAGCTGGACCGGCACGCCGCGCTGCACGCTGGAGTCGAAGAGGGTGCCGTCCTCCAGGAAGCCCTCGTAGTGCAGGCGGATGCGGTCGCCCTCCTCCACCGGCGTGCCGACGCCGGGGAACAGGTCGACGTACTCCGCCCCCGATTCGGTCTCGCGCGCGGTGGGCGGCGGCAGGTCGACCTGGCGGCTGGACAGCAGGCAGCAGCCCGGGGCCAGCAGGATCGCGGAGGCGATCAGGGGAAGGACCGCTCGCACGCCACCCCTCCCCGTCACGGGTTGGAGAGCAGCGCTGCGATGCAGGCCACATGGACGATGTCCCGCGCGCTGCACCCGCGGGAGAGGTCCATGAACGGCTGCCGCAGCCCCTGCACCAGGGGACCCAGGGCGATCGCTCCCCCCAAGCGCTGGGCCAGCTTGTAGGCGATGTTGCCGGCGTCCAGATCGGGGAAGATCAGCACGTTGGCGCGGCCCGCGAGGGGGGACCGGGGCGCCTTGGTCTCGGCCACCGCGGGCACGATGGCGGCGTCGAGCTGCAGCTCTCCGTCGCTGGTGAGGGTCGGGGCGCGACGCGTCAGCATCCGGGCCGCGGAGGCCATCTTCTCCACCCGCGGATGCGCGGCCGAGCCCTTGGTCGAGAAGGAGAGCAGCGCCACGCGCGGGGAGTCACCCACCAGCCGGCGGTGGCTCTCGGCCGAGGACAGCGCGATGTCGACGAGCTGCTCGGCGGTGGGATCGGGGACCACCCCGCAGTCGGCGAAGGTGAAGGTGCGGTCGGGGAAGACGATGAGGAAGCAGGAGGACAGGGTCTGGCAGCCCTCCGCCAGTCCGACCACCCACAGACCGGCGCGCAGGACGTCGGGAGTGGACGCCAGGCTGCCGGCCACGGCCCCGTGGCACTGGCCCGAGCGCAGGAGGAAGGCGGCGTAGATCAGGGGGTCCAGGACCCGCTCGCGCGCCTCCTCCTCGGTCATGCCCTTGTGCCGGCGCAGCTCGAAGAGCTCGCGCGCGAACTGCGGCGCCTGGGGGCACTGCGAGGGGCGCCGCACCTCGACCCCCGGCGGGGCGCCGTCCAGGCCGCCGGTGTCCACCAGCACCGGCTCGCACAGACCCTCGGCCGCCAGCTCGGCGGCGGCCTGGCGCACGCGGGGGTCGCTCGCCTCGGGCAGGACGATGCGCCGCTTCTGCCGGCGCGCTTTCTCGGTGAGCTCGAGCAGGACGTCCATGGGTGGGGGAGGGGAGGTCGGGGCCCGTCCTCGGGACGGGGGCCCGTTATATACGCTGCGCGGCGCCCTGGATGCAATCGAGCGCGGCCCGCCGGAGGGCTCCCGGCCAGCTGGGCGGATCTGGCACATTGGGCCTGGGCGGCTCCAGCGCCGGCGCGAGAGGGCTCGGGAGGCCCGGCCGGAGCCCTCCTGCGGGCGGGCACGGCCCTTGCATCCAGCCATCGGGTCTCGGGTCTCGGCTGGCGAGCTCGGCGCCCACCCCATGCGCAGGCGATTCCGGCATCCCTTCATCGGTCTGGTCCTCTTCGTCATCGGCCTGGGCTCCACGGGCTCCTCCCTCCTCGCGGGCGAGCGCCTGGACTCGGTCCAGGTGACCTCCCTCCCCTCGGGCGCCACGGTGATGGTCGACGGCAGCGTGGAGGGGACCACGCCCCTGGTCCTGGAGCTCTCGAGCCGCCGCGAGCACACCATCCACCTGGAGAAGAGCGGCTACGAGAGCGAGGCGCAGCTCGTCCGTCCGGTCCTCACCTGGCGCGCCATCGGCCGGGCCCTGGCCAACGGCCCCGGCCTGGGCGTCCTCCAGACCGGCGCCGATCTGGTGAGGGGGAGGACCCACCGCCTCCACCCCCGGGAGGTGCACGTGACCATGGAGCGCCTGCTCCAGGTCAACATGCAGATCGTGCCGAGGATCCTGGGCGAGGTCACCCCCTAGTGGGGTGAGTCAGGAATTCGGCACATATGTCGAGCCGCCTGGACGCCCCTGGCTGCGTTGCGCCTCCTCCGAGTATCACAGCGAATACGCGTCGTCGGCGCGCCTTGCCAGGAACGCCCACTCGACCCGACATATGCACCGAATTCCTGACTCACCCCACTAGCCCCCGAGCGCATCGCGGTCGTTCCCCGGTACAATCGCCGCGTGAGCGAGCCCCTGGTCGTCCTCTCGGGCTTCGGCCCCTTCTTCCAGGTCGAGCGCAACCCCAGCGGGGAGGTGGCCCTCGCCCTGGCCGCGTCGCCGCCGCCCGGGATGCGCGTCGTGGCGGCACAGCTCCCGGTGACCTTCCGCCACGCCGGCGACACCCTGGAGGGCCTGATCGCGACCTGCGGCGAGCAGCGGCCCGACGCCGTGCTGGCGCTGGGCGTGCACCCGGGCCCCAGCTTCCGCCTCGAGCGCCGCGCGCGCTCCCGGCTCGACTCGGTCAAGCCCGACAACGAGGACCGGCAGGTGGATGGCCTGGTGCTGGAGCCCGACCGGGACCTCGAGACCACCCTGGACCTGCGGCGGCTGGCCGCGGCCCTCGAGCGGGCGGGGGCGGAGGAGGTGATCATCAGCGAGGACGCGGGGGGCTTCGTGTGCGAGGCGACCTACCACCGTCTCCTGGCGCTCACCGAGAACCTCGGGGTGCCCGGCCTGTTCCTGCACGTGCCCCCCTCCGCGGTCGTCGATCCCGCTCGACAGGCCGTCGTCGTCGCCGGCCTCCTGCCCGAGTTCGTGCGTCAGGCCCGCGAGCTGGCGCGGGTCCGGACCGCGCCGGGCGGCGCCGAGCCCGACGCCCCACCTTCCTGAAGCACCGAGAGGAGACCGATCCATGCCCAGGCGAATCGACCTGTACTACCGCCGCAAGGGGTGAACCGGCACCGGCCGGGCGGACGCCTTCCTGGAGGCGAACGCCATCACCGTCCGTGAGACGGTGGACGCGCGCAAGGTGCCCTACGGCAAGGCGGACCTGGAGGCCCTCCTCGAGGGCGCCAGCACGATCGTGTCGGCGCGCGGGAAGAAGACCGCGGTCTTCGACCTGATGGGCGGCACCGATCCCGCCGACCTGGTGAAGGAGCTCTTGGGACGCACGGGCAACCTGCGGGCCCCGGCCGCCCGGCTGGGGAAGACCTGGCTGGTGGGCTGGGGGGAGCCGGCCTGGACGGAGATCCTCAGGGTCTGACGGGCGGTCAGGGATACACCTCGACCACCAGGTCCTCGAGCCGCGTGCTCGCGTTGCGGGAGTAGATCCCCACGTGCCCCGTCCGGGGCAGTCCCCGGGGAAGCTCGACCTCGATCGGATCCCGCTCTCCCACGCGGATCGTGAGGCGGCCCTCGGGGAACACGTGGACCGCCAGGTCGGGGCTCTCGTCGGGACCCACGGGCTCGTCGAGGACGAGCTTGCGGAGCATCCGGTCCCGCACGCCGCCCCCGGCCCCCTGCTGCAGGGTGCGGACCTTGGCGTTGCCCTCGTGATCGAGGTCCACCGCGACCCAGTCGGAGTCGGGGTGCCCGCTGACCACCATTCCGAAGGAGGAGCCGATCCGCGGCTCGCTCCTGCGGATCAGGCGGGCGCGCACCTCGTACTCGCCCGAGACGGGGACCGCGGTGCAGATGCGGGCCACGTGCCGCGCGCCCTCCAGCGAGAGGTCGTTCCCCTCCTGCTCGAAGACCTCCCCGGCCGAGGTGAGGATCGTCTTCCAGCTCCCCGCCGGGCCGCTGACCGGGGAGACCGAGCCCAGGAGCAGACCCAGGGAGCGCACCTGCGAGCGCATCTCCAGGGAGGCCGGGATCAGCCCCTCCTGGTCGTCCAGGGCCAGCCCCGCCAGGCGCGCGAAGGTGTACTGGCGCAGCGGGAAGGCGTGCTCCTGTTCGGCGTAGTCCGCCAGGAGGCGGGCTCCGCCGCGGGCCAGGCGGCCGGCCTGCGAGCGGGCGGTCCGCAGCGCCGCGTTCCGGCGGTCGTACCTCTGCAGGCGATCCTCGTAGTCCTCGTACTCCTCGGGGCCGAGCTCGAGCCGGCCCTCGTCGGCCAGGTCCAGGATGTCCTCCAGCAGGGGCGCCGCGGCCTTCTTCCGGTCCATGCGCTCCAGGATCGCGGCCTGGGTCATCAGGAGCTGGCCGTCCCGATCCTGCCGGTCGACCCGGGTGCGGACGAAGTCGATGCAGCCCAGGGCCCGCGCCAGGAACTCCTGCTCGCGCTCCTCGTCGGAGCTCCGGCCGCCGGCCGCCTCGTCGGCGGCCGCGAGGTAGCGGTCCACCGCCTCCAGGCGCAGCTCGCGGATCCGCGGGCCCTGGTTGGAGGGCCAGACGGTCTCGAGGATCCAGCTCCGCCAGGCCTCCTCGAACTCCTCGAAGCCCTCGAAGCCCTGGGGCGAGCGCCGGCCCAGGAAGATCTCCTCGAAGAGCTTCATGGAGTCGCCGCCGCGGGTGGTGATCCGCTCCATGTACTCCTGGTAGAGGGGGCGGTAGACGTACTCGAGGGACTCGGAGTCCTCGTACTGCTGCAGGAAGTACACCAGTCCCCAGCCCCAGGCGTAGTACTCGGCCGGATACGAGCCGGCCTGCGACCAGCTCACCACGGCATCCAGTCCGGGTGAGCCGCCCCCCAGCATGGCGTGCAGGCTCATCAGCCGGCCGGTGGCCGCGTCGGGCCACAGCACGCGGTGGTCGGCCATGGCCGAGGCCCCCTCGAAGAAGGTGGCGGTGCCCTCGTTGATCCAGGCCGGCGCGAAGCCGCCCCTCGAGCGCATGGTGACGAACTGGTGGCTGGCCTCGTGGAAGAGGGTGCGCAGCATGTCGTCCAGGTCGCCGGCGGGGCCGGTGCGGGTGTCGTAGCACACGACCTTCCACTCCCCCGGCGACCACCAGCCCCCGGGCGTGGAATCCGAGGCGCCCCAGCCCTTCAGCATCTCCTCCTGATTCGGGTGGATGCGGATGGTGGCGCGCCGCGAGGAGACCGCGCCCTCGTCGCCCCCGAAGTAGACCTGCACGTAGTAGCCGAAGATGTCGTCCATGGTGTCGCCCACCAGGCGGACCACCTCCGGCTCGAGGTTGCACCTCAGGAAATAGTGCCGGCTCTCGTGCACGCACAGCGGCCACTCGCCCGGCCGGCCGGTCTCGGAGCTGGCCGCGTCCAGGTCGACCTCCTCCCGGGCCGAGCGGATCTTCGCGATCAGCGCCCCGATGCGGCCCCGGTCCTCGGCCGGGGCGATGGGCTCCACCCGGGTGAGGTACTCGAGGGCGCGTTCGAAGTGCTCGGTCTCGTAGAGCTTCTCGGCCGCGTCGAACATCTTCTCGGCCGCGTTCTCCAGGAAGCGGCGGCGCCGACTGGCCAGGGGATCGGCCTCCCGGAGCAGGTTGCGCAGCTGCCGGGCGGGCTCCGAGCGCTCGGGATGGAACTCCAGCGCCCGGTCGAGGTAGTGGGCCGCCTCGTCCAGGCGCTCCAGCTCCAGCAGCGCGCGGCCCAGGAGCTCGCAGGTCTGGGCGTCCGGCAGGCCGCGCCGCAGCCTGGCCTTGAAGCCGGTGACGGCCGCCTCCCACTCGCCGGCCCGGTAGCTCTCGAGGGCCTGGTCCGCGCCGAGCGCGCCGCGGGAGGCCACGGGTGCGGCGCGGGGGCCGCGCTCGGGCGCGACCCCCGGATTCCAGCCGACCCCCGCCAGGCAGAGGACGGCGAGCATCGCCGCCGCCGTCATCGGCTCATTCGACCTCGGCGGTGACGTTCACGGTGTAGTCGCCGCTCATCTCGAAGCTCTGCTCGATCTCCATGGCCATCTCCCCGACGTCGATGTTCATCCCCATGTCCATGACGATCCCCGAGGTGCCCCTCATCTCGAAGGAGTGGAGCACGCCCGCCGCGTGGCTCCAGTGCAGGATCCCCTTGGCCTCGAGGGCGAACTCCATGTCCACGAAGTCGACCCCGATGTCCATCGGCGGCGTGCCCTCGGGGGGCTCGAAGCCCTCCATCTGCTCGCGGACGTCGTCGGTGAGGTCCTGGCTGCTCTCGACCTCGATCTCGATCTCGATCACCGCCACCCGGGCGCCGTCGACCTCCTGGAAGCCCGTGAACTCGGCGGTCGCGGTACCGGTCAGGTCACCCACCAGCTCGTTGACGTTGCCCATGTTCGACATGCCGCCCATGCCGCTCATGCCGCCCATCTCGGGGAGGTCTTCCTCGTTGGGCAGGATCTTGAGGTCGCCGCCCGGGGCCAGGATGTGCGCCAGCTCGCCCAGGTCGATCTCCCAGCTGTCTCCCTCGGAGACCTCACCGTCGGGCAGCAGGGCGCGCAGGTCCATGTCCTCGCTGAGGCCCTCGAGCAGCTCCTCGTCGGCCCCCTCTTCCTCGAAGGAGGGGACCAGCTCGCCTTCCTCCTCGTCCCAGGCGAACAGCACGGTCTGGCCTTCGAGCTCGCTCTGGCCGCCGATGGCGCTGTCCATGTCGCCACCCATCATGCCCATCTCCATCGCGAACTCGACGTTGGAGCTGAGGGTGTCGTAGGTGCGCGTCAGCTTGTCGGGCCGGCCCGATCCCATGGCCCCGTACTGGTCGGTGACGATCACCTTCTGGGTGGTGTCGATCGTCATGCTGAACTCGCTCATGTCGATGGGGGGGGACTCCCCGTTCATGAGCATGTTCATCTCCTCGAGCTCCAGCTGGACCACGGTGGTGAAGGTCTTCACGACCGTCTGCCCCGCGTCGGGGTGGAAGCTGACCTTCTCGGCGGGCAGGGCCCAGGCCAAAAGGATCAGGGCGAGGGGGGCTCCGAGGAGGAGGGCTTTCCTGTGTCTCATGTCGGCTCCAGCAGGGCGATCCTCGCCGGGATCGCCGGGTACTCAGTGGACCTCGGAGGCCCGGGGCAGGGGGCCGGAGGGGCGCTGGCGGGGCGCCCTCGACTCCGAATTGGGCATTTACCTCCCGGGGCGGCGGCCCATTCACGGCATCGGCCGGAAGTTGCGAAGGGCCCTGCGCCGGTCCCGGGCGGGGGTCCAGGGTGTACCCGGGCGCCCGGAGGATGGCAAGCGGCCAGCGCGGCCGGTCCCGTCTCCGGAACGCAATCCGAACGGGCGAGGGGGGGGCGTGTGACCGGGGCGGTGGGGGACGACTAGCGGGAGAGGCGGGCCGGCGGCGGGCGGTTCCGTTCAGCCCACAGGGAGCTCCGCCGCCGGTTCCGCCCTTCACGGGGCCGCGGACCCCCCGCCCAACGACGGGGGCGGCGCCCGCCGGGGCGCCGCCCTCCTCATCGAATCACGGGGGTGCCGCTGCGATCAGTCGCAGAAGCGGACCCACAGGCCGTCGCTCAGCAGGACCCCGAAGGAGCCCGCCGAGTCGCGACCCCAGACCTGGTAGTTGCGCTCGGTGCCGACCATGCCCGAGGTGACCGCGATCGGCCAGGAGGCGAAGGAGAAGGGATCCACCACCTGCAGCGTTCCCCGGTGGACCGGCGGCTGGATGCACAGGAGGCCGCCGTAGAAGGGGATGCTGGCCTGGGTGTCGCCCCAGAAGTAGATGGCGATCTTGCCTGCGATCCCGCCGTGGAGCTCGAGCTCGAAGTCGCCCGCGCTGACGCTGGGCGTGCCGATCGAGCCGATGGCGGGCATCACGCCCTGGGAGTTGAGCTTGCCGGCGCAGTAGTTGGTCGTGGCGCAGCTACCGCCCACGGGCTCGATGCTCAGGATCTTGACGTCGTCGATGTTCCAGCCGCCGAAGACCACGCCCCCGTCGGAGAGGAGGCGGAACTCGAGCTGGACGCTGGGGTTGCCGTCGAACTGGGAGACGTCGATCTCCATCTCCTGCCAGGAGGAGTCGATCAGATCGCCGCTGGTGGGGTTGGTCCACACCACCTGGCCGTTCATGACCACCCGCGCCTGGTCGTAGACGGCGGACTCGACGGTCAGCCAGCGGGCGAAGGTCAGGGTCGAGCCCTGAGCCGTGCTCAGGTCGATGTTGGGAGAACGCAGCCAGTTGCTGACGTTGTTCTGGTAGGCCCCGTTCCAGCCCGACGGGCCGAGGTCGTTGCCCCAGATGTTGGTGCCCTCGAAGGCGTTGGCGGGGTCGCCGGACTGGCCGTAGGAGCCCGAGGTCCCGACCTCGGAGCTGCGCTGCCAGTCGTCCTGGGTCGCGTTCATGCCGTGGGTCCAGCCCGAGGCGGCCTCGAAGCCGTCCTGGTAGTAGACCGTCACGACGCCCACGATGTACGAGATGGTCGTCGTGGGGGCGCCCATCGGGAAGGTGTTGAACTGTCCCTGGTTGTCCTCCGCCCGCAGGTAGTACTCGACCTTGGTGGGCGACTGGAAGGCGGGGACGTTGGCGGTGTAGGTGGTGCCGCTCACCAGAGTCATGGGGGTGCTGGAGAAGGCCCCGCCGCCGGCCCGGTAGTAGAGCTCGGGGTTGGCCACCGGCGGGTTGAAGGTGGCGGCGATGTCGGCGTTGACCGGCCGCGGGTTGGTCTCGTCCTGGGTGTCGCCCAGGATGGTGACGTTGTTGAAGCTCACGAACTGCAGGGCGATCCCGGGGAAGCCCTGGTCGGTGAAGCCGCCGTCGATGTCGGCGAAGTTGGGCGTGCCGTTGTAGATGTTGCCGTCGTCGTCATCGAGGGTCAGCCAGTGCTCCTCCACGATGGTCTTGATCTGGCCGTCGTTGTAGACGTTCATCCAGGCGCTGAAGATCCCGTCCGCGGTGGCCGAGCCGGCGCTCGCGCCCAGGGTGGTCTTGAGCCGCGCGCGCACCTTCCACAGGGCGCCCATCAGGACCTCGCCGTCGGCGTGCACCCCGCCGTAGCAGCCGGGGTTGGAGTCGCCGCAGAACTGGCGGGTGTTCAGGCCGGTCCGGACCATGGTGCCCGGGCCCATGAAGCCCTCGCCCACGATCGGCTGGTCGGTGATGTACATCGCGAAGGTGTCCGCGTTGCCCTCGCCGAAGCCGTCCGAGCCGTTGCCGCTGCCGTAGCGGTCGTTGGCCCAGTGGCCCATCTCGTGCACCACCACCGTCGAGTAGGCGGTGTTCACGCAGCCGCCGCCGGCCTGGTAGAAGTTGACCGAGGAGCCGTTGTAGTAGGCGTTGCAGGTCGAGCTGATGTTGCAGTTGGACGTGGCCGTGAAGTCCATCGTGGCGTCGCTGGGATCGAGGAACCGGATCCAGTTGCGTAGGCCCGAGACCCACTTGGCGCTGTTGGCCTGGGCGGTGACCAGGGCCTGGCTGCTGGGGTTCATCAGCAGCACGTTGCCGGAGGCCTGGGTCAGGGTGGCGGGGAGCGAGTAGTCCGTCCCCGCCTGGTTGTTGGCGTTGTGCCAGGGGCCCTCGTACTTGACGGTCACCGTGACCGGCGCGGTGGCGCCGACGATGGTGAAGTCGCCGTTGGCGTCGGTGACGGCGTTGCCCTGACTGCTGGTGACCCGCACGTCGAACATGGGCTCGCTCACCTCGGGGTTGGTCGCCGTATCGGGCGCAGTGCCCGGCGTGAGCATCGAGCTGACCGTGCCGGAGACGTCGAAGTGGTGGATGCTGGTCCGCCGGTCCAGGACGCGGCCGGTGCCGGCGTCGAGGTAGTAGGTCCAGCCCACCGGGTCGTAGCCCGGATCGAGGTTCTGGGCGTCACAGCGCCAGACCAGGTGGGGCTGGCGGAGCTTGCCCTCGGCGATCTGGGCGATGACCAGCTGGGGATCCTGCACCGTGGTGGCGGGGATCCCGGCATCCCGCTGGAAGCTCTCGAGCGCCAGGAAGAGGGCGTCGCCCTGGGGGATCGAGACCCCCGTGTCGAAGCCCGCCAGGCCCGGCTGTCCGGTGGAGTCCACCGCCAGCAGGTTGCCCTGGAGGTCGAAGAGGACGTTGAACCAGCCGTGCTCGACCGGGATTCCGTCGACCTCCTGCCGGAACTTCACCGCCATCTTGTCGGTGGTTCCGACCTGACCCAGGGGAACGAACAGGACCCTGTCCTCGACCAGGGTCGAGAGGTCGATCCCGTGCATCGCGTGGGTCTCGCGCGCGAAGTGGCGCGCGGCGCTGAACCAGTCGGCCTCGGTGACGGGCTGCGCCAGGGCCTGGGCGCCGCTGCCGTGCAGGAGCTGCGCCTGCCCGATCTCCTTGTCGTAGCGCAGGGTCCAGGTCTCGCCGCGCTCAGCGCGCCAGGTCTCGAAGGCGCCCTGCACCTCGAGGTACCCGGACGCCTCGCCCGCGGGCTCCTGCGCCTGAGCCGCGGTCAGGAGGACCAGCGCGGCCAGTGCTGTGGGGGATATGTGTCTCATGGGATCCTTGCGTTCGGCCGCTGGGGGCGGCCCTGTGGTGGTGATCGAGGTCCTCGACCGGATGACTCTTCTCGGTGTCCCGGAGGCGACGGCGACGGGGCGGAGGCCGGTGCGGAGCCGGCCGCCGCTCGCAGATGCCCCGCATTGGGACGCATGAGGTATCCGAGGTGGTTCCCAAATCATACCGCACCCCGCTGTACGGCCTGGGTAAGGCCTGCCAGCGCCCCGTCCGGGGCCCCCCGAAGCCCCGCGCCGGGCTCGCTCCTCCCGGTCGGCCGCCGCCCCGGATTGCGCTCGATCGGCCGGCGGGTGATGATGCCGCCCCGGGCGGGCCCCTCCCTCGGCCCGCCGTCTCAATACGGAGCGAGCGCGATGAGGATCACGATCGAGTACTGCACCCAGTGAGACTACGAGCCCAAGGCGGCCGGTCTGGCCGCCGAGCTCCAGGCGCGCTACCCCGAGGCGGAGGTCACCTTGATCCCGGGCTCCGGCGGCATCTTCGACGTCGTCGTCGACGGCCGACTGGTCTTCTCGAAGGGGAAGACGGGTCGTTTCCCGGAAGAGCGCGAGGTGCTGGGGCTCATCGGCTGAGCCTCCGCGGGGAGCCGAGACCGGCTCGCTGGGCCTGCTCGCTGGGAACAGGCGGACCCCGAGTCGCGGACTCGGGGCTTCGCTCGCGCTGGGGGGGCGGCAGGGGGGGACGGGAATTCCCGTCCCGGCGAATCTCAGGGCCAGGCGGCCAGGGTAACCAGCAGCAGGGCCAGGATTCCGACGACTACCGAGATGATCGCGTGAGACTGATTGCCGGTGGACGTAGACGGAGAGTGCGTCTGCATGGGCAGGTGGGGGACACGGTGAGCAGCAGGTTTGCCCGACGAGTCAACAAATACCACGAAATGCGAGCTTGTGGGAATGGAACTCGGGACCTTGAGTGGGAATGGAACTCGGGACAAGGATGAACGAGCCGATTCGCATCCCCTGCCCCCGGGCGGGGATTCGATCCTCCCGAAGTCCCACCTTCGGCATCCAGGGGGGCCGGAATGTTGCCGATCTGCAACCTGAATCGAATTCGGGGAGCCCCGCTCCGGCGGATTCCCCACGACTCCGGCCCTCCCTCATGAGACCTACCCTGCTCCGCGCCCGTCCGATCGTGCTCCTGGCCGTGCTCCTGGCCCTGCTGGTGGCCGCTCCCGACGCCTGGGCGCTGCAGCGGGGCCAGGGCGGGACTCCCCCCCGGCCCCAGGGCCGCAAGGGGCGTCAATCCGAGAAGACCGAGCCCAAGGAGCTGCCCCCCAACGAGCACGAGGACTACCTGGTCCCCCAGCTCGAGGGCGAGCTCGGCACCGTGGCCCCCCAGCCCCCCGACGTGGTGGCCGAGGACGCCCCGGTGCACCAGGACACCCACGGCCGGGCCCAGCACCAGCTCCAGGCCATCGCCGGCCGGGACGGGGCGGGCTTCGCCGCCGTCTGGCGGGACACCCGGGACGGGAACATGGGCCTCTACTTCGCCCGGATCGGCCTGGACGGTCGCCTGCGGGAGGACGAGCGGCCGGTCTACGCGCAGGGCTCCTCCTCCCGCGAGGTCGAGCCCTGCGTGGCGGTCGGGGAGGGCTGCTCGGGAGGTCTGGCCTGGTTCTCCTCGGGGGTGGGTGACGACCGGGTGAACCTGCGCTTCTTCGATCCCGAAGGCGCCTTCGTGGGAACGGACCGACCCCTGATGGAGCCCGGCGGCGCGGGGCAGGCGGCGGGACGCCGCCAGGGACTGGCGGGGCCGAGGGCCTCGGGCACGCGGCGCGTGCCCCAGATCGCCCTCTGGCCCGACGGGAGCGGCTCGGTGGTCTGGGCCGCGGACGGTCGGCTGTGGCACCAGGCCCTCGACACCTCGGGCCAGCCCGCGGGTCGGCCCGAGGCCATCAACCCCCGGGGTCCCCTGGCCCTCTCCCCCCCGCGCCTCGCCGGCGCGCCCCGGGCCGGCCTGATCTGCGCCTGGAGCTGCTCGGAGGGGATCGCCACCTGGCGGCGCCGCCGGAACGGGGGCGCCGTCCTCCTGCCGGGAGGGCCGGGCGAGCTCCTGGGGACGGCCTCGGCGGCCCCCTCGGGCGCCGAGGGGTGGTGGCTCCTGGTCGATCTGAAGGGACGGGTCGTGCTCCGACACCTGCCCGATCTGGGCCGCCCGGACCGGCGCGACGTGGAGGTCCTCGCCGCGCCCGTGGAGGGCGGGGATCTGGCCGTCTGGAGCTCGGGCGTCGCCGCCCTGCTCGAGGAGAGGCGGGACGAGGGCGACCCGCGCACCCGGGCCGGGCCCTTTCGCCTCGAGCTCTTCGACCCGGGAGGCCGACCGCTCCGGCGGGAGGTCGCCGAGCTCCTGGCGGACGATTCCAGGGGGGCCTTCGGGCCCCGGATCGCGCCCGCGGGCGACCTGCTCATGGCGGCCTGGACCGAGCGGCGCGCGGGCTCCCTGGACGTCTACTCGCGGCTCGTGGCCCCGGGCACCCGGGGCCGGATGAGTCCCGTCCGGCGGGTCAACACCGACGCCCGCAGCTCCGACCAGCGCCAGCAAGCGGTCGCCGGCGACGGCTTCTCCCGCGCGGCCGTGGCGTGGTCCGACGACCGGGAGGGTACCTGGCGGGTGTACGTCCGGCTGATGGACCGGGAGGGGGCCTTCACCAGCCCCGAGATCCCGGTGCCGGCCCCCCTCGAGCCCCGGGAAGGGGAGCCCGCCGTCGAGCCCGCGGCGCTCGTCCCCGGGGAGATCGGCGGCCGGATTCGCCCCGTCGTGGCCATGGGCGAGCAGGGCCGCTTCCTGGTGGCGTGGAAGGAGCGGGTGGCCGAGGATCGCTGGGCCGTCCGGGCGCAGGCCTTCGCCGCGCGGGGCGCGCCCGCCTCCGCCGACTTCGACCTGGACGTTCCCGGAGAGAGCACTCCCGCCCAGTCGAGCCCGGCCGCGACGGCCCTGCGGGGTGGCCGCGGGTACGCCGTGGCCTGGACGAGGACGGGTGGTGGCCTGCGCGCGCGCCACGTCTCGGCGAGCGGCTCCCTCGGCGCGACCACCCCGCGGCTCTCGAGCGCGGAATCCCCGGCGAATCCCTCGCTGGCGCTGCTCGACGACAGCCGCGTGCTGGTCGCCTGGGACGCGACCACTCCGGCGAAGCTGCGCCAGGTGTACGCGCACTTCCTCACCCAGGACCTGCGGCCCGACGGCGGCGAGCTGGACTTCGAGCTCATGTTCCGCGGCTCGGACTGGAATCCGAGGGTGGCTCCGGGACCCGACGGCGGCTTCGGCATGGCCTGGATCACGGGCGAGGGGCACGGCCGCGACATCTTCGTGCGCTTCTTCGATCGCGAGGGCACGGCCGTCTGCCGGCCCATCCCGGCCACGGTGAAGAGCAACGAGCAGGACGCCCACGACCTGATCCGCGCGGCCGACCGCTCCTGGATCCTCGCCTGGGAGGACGACATCTCCGGCTACGACCACGCCTACGTGCGCCGCTTCGACTCGCACACCTTCCGGCCCGGACCGACGGTGACCCTCAACCAGCGGGCGGCGGCCTTCAACGAGAACCGCGGCGGGCCCCGAGTGGCCGCCTTCGACACCGGCTTCGTCGGCGTATGGACGGACTGCCGGCGCTCCCAGGGCAGCGACGTCTTCCGCCGGGTGCTGGGCCCGGGCTTCGACGAGGTCGAGGTCGAGGAGCCCGTCGCCGAGCCGGACGAGGGCTTCGAGGCGGGCGACGGCGGGGGGGGACGGGGCGGGCATCGCCGCTGATCGGAGCCCCTCGGGCGGGGGTGAGGTCCCGTGCGGCGCTTTTCGCGCAAATGGCCGAACCCGCGGACCGAATGGTCCGTCGAAGCCGACGTGCGGCGCTGGATCCGCGTTTCTTCGCACTCAGGTAGGAGGAGCGCGCGCTCAGGAGCGGCGCCGGGCGCATCAGGGCACCGGCCGGACCCGCGGGTCCGGCCGGTGTGTTTTCGGGGTCCTTCGCCCGCCGGAGTAGAATCCGCCCTCCCCTGAGGCGCCCCGCCCCCCCTCCTCCCATGAGCCACCCCACCCGGCCTCCCGCCCGCCCCGAGGCCTCCCGGATCCTCGCCCTCCTCGCCATCTCGCTGCTGGGGGCGGGCTGCGGGCACGAGGAGCGGGGACCGATCATGCACGTCGAGCGGGTGGCGTGCGCCCTGCTCGCCCGCCCCGAGCTGCGCGAGGTGGTCCGGGCCGACGGCGCGGCGCCCCCCCGCGTGGGCTCGATCATGCCCTACGGCGGCGGGGCCCGCGACGCGGGCGCCCTGCCGAGCCTGATCCTGCCGCCTCCCTGCGAGGTGCGCATCCAGCTGCCGCGCTCCGCCCCTGGCGCCCACCTGCTGCTCGCGGCGGGCCTCGACCAGTCCGGGTACCGGGAGGCGGGCGAGGGCCGCGTGCGCTTCGAGGCGCTGCTGGAGGGCGTCCCCGTCTTCGAGGCCGAGATCGACGTCCTGACCGCGATCCGCGAGCGGATCTGGATCCGCGGTCGAGCCGCGACCGAGGCGCCCGCCGAGCTCATCCTGCGCACGGAGTACTCCGGCGAGGGCGAGGCCCCCCAGGCCTGCGGATTCGGCCTCCTGGACGTGATCGTGCCCGAGAGCCATCCGCGCACCCGCGCCTCGAGCGAGGCTCCCAACGTCGTGCTGATCTGCGTCGACACCCTGCGGGCCGACGGCCTCTCCTGCTACGGCAACCCGCGGCGCACCAGCCCCAGGCTCGACGCCCTGGCCGCGCGCGGGACGCTCTTCGAGCGCGCCTTCGCGCCCTCGCCCTGGACCTGGCCCTCCACCGCCTCGCTCTTCACCGCGCTCTCGCCGCCCGAGCACGGCCTGACCGACATCGACTCCTGCTTCCTGGCGCACGAGCTCGAGACCCTGGCCGAGGCCCTCCAGCGCGCCGGCGTGACCACCGCGGCCTGGTCCACCAATCCCCTGGTCGGCCCCAGCAAGGGCTTCGCCCAGGGCTTCGAGGTCTTCGAGGAGCTCCCCTGGAAGCGCACCAGCCGGATCGCGCGGGAGGTGGAGCCGTGGCTGCGCGAGATGGGGGAGTGGCGCTTCTTCCTCTACCTGCACCCGATCGATCCCCACCTGCCCTACGAGCCCGAGCCCGACCTGGCCGCGGTCTTCGCCGGCCAGGGGCCCGACGGCCACCGGACCGGGCTGGCGCGCGAGATCCTCGAGGCCCGCCACGCCGGAGGGGAGTGGGACCCGGCCGAGCTCCAGCGCACGCTGCGGCACGACCGCAAGCTCTACGAGGGCGAGGTCGCCGGCGTCGACCGGGCCCTGGGCGAGCTCCTGGACCTCCTGCGCGAGCTGGGGCTCGAGGAGAACACGGTGGTGGCGGTCACCTCCGACCACGGCGAGGAGTTCGCCGAGCACGGCCTGACGGGCCACGCCGGCCAGCTCTACGACGAGCTCGTGCGCGTGCCCCTGATCCTGGCCGGCCCCGGCGTGCCGGCCGGGGTGCGCGTCGAGCGGTCGGTCGAGAACCGGCACGTCGCGCCCACCCTGCTCGAGCTGGCGGGCGTGCCCGCGCGGAGCAACCTGCGCGGCGCGAGCCTGCTGACCGGAGCGGACGCCGCCGCGGCGCCCATCTTCTTCAGCACCCGGCGCGGTCGCTGGATCCTGCCCGAGGAGAAGGCCGTCCGCCGGCCCCCTCACCTGTACGGCGTCCAGGTGGGCGACCGGCGCCTGATGTGGGCCCCCGCGGCCGAGGAGGGCGAGGCCGAGCTGGTGCGCCTCTACGACCTCGAGAGCGATCCCCGGATGAGGCACGACATCGCCCCCGAGGAGCCCGGGCGGGTGGGCGAGCTGCGGGCGCGGATCGAGGCCTGGCTCGAGGAGGGAGAGCGCGTCCGGCCGGTGGCGCTGGACGGCGGGGAGGCGGCCATCGAGCTGCTGAGGGCCATCGGCTACATTGGAGAGGACGAATGAGGCCCGCGAGGAATCCGATCGCCGCGCTGCTCCTGTCCCTGCTCCACGCCGGCTGCGGCGGAGGGGAGGGACCGGAGGCCGACCTGCCCCGCATGCGGATCGAGACCGTGGCCCTCTCGCTGGTGGCCGATCCCGAGCTGCGGACGGTCCTGCGCTGCCGGCCCGACGGCGAGCCCTACGCCGACTCGATGATGCCGCTGGGCAAGTCGCACACCGACGCCGGGATCCTGCCGGCCCTGGTGATGCCGCCCCCCTGCGAGGTCGCCTTCGAGCTCTCCGCCCTCGAGCCCGGCGCGGCGCTGCGCTTCGCGGCCGGCATCGGGACCGCCTCCTATGCCAGGGCCGGGGGCGGCGCGGTCCGCTTCGAGATCGAGCTGGACGGCCGGCTCGTCTTCGAGAAGGAGCTCGCCACGGGCGATGCGGTGCCGCGCGACGAGCGCGTGTGGCACCGGGGCGAGCTCCCCGTCGCGGGCGGCGGCCGGCTGATCCTGCGCACCAGCCCGGTCGAGGGCGCCGCCGGAGACGCGGAGCCGGTGCAGGCCGGCTTCGGTCTGCTGGAGGTGATCCAGCCCCGCGAGGTGCGCCGCACGCGCTCCTCGCCCGAGCGCCCCAACGTGCTGCTGGTCACCATCGACACCCTGCGCGCCGACGGGCTCCACGCCTACGGCAACCCGCGCGAGGCCAGCCCGGTCATCGATCGCCTCGCCGCGCGCGGCGTGCTCTACGAGGCGGCCTTCGCGACCTCGCCCTGGACCTGGCCCTCGACCGCCTCGCTGCTCACCTCGCTGACCCCGCCCGAGCACGGGCTGGAGTCGGTGGACTCCTGCTACCTGGCCGACGAGCTCTTGACCCTGGCCGAGGTCTTCCAGTTCCGGGGCTTCACCACCGCCGCCTTCTCCTGCAACCCGCTGGTGGTGCGCAACAAGAACTTCGACCAGGGCTTCGAGCTCTTCCGGGAGTACGAGCCGATCGGGGAGGAGTGGATCCCCACCCGCGAGATCCTGGACGACGTGCGGGCCTGGATCGACGAGATGGGGGAGTTTCGCTTCTTCCTCTACCTGCACGTGATCGATCCCCACGGGCCCTACCTGCCCGAGGAGGACCTGGCCCGGCGCTGGGCGCCGCCGCGCCCCGAGGGCCTGCAGGAGGGGGCCTGGCAGCCCTTCCTGCGCAAGATGTACGCCGGCGAGGAGTACGACGCCGAGCGGCTGGCGGGCTTCCTCGACTACCGCCGGGCCATGTACGACGGCGAGGTCGCCACCGTGGACCGGGCGCTGGGGGAGATCCTCGCGCACCTGGACGCCCTGGGGCTGACGGAGAGCACCGTGGTGGCGGTCACCTCGGACCACGGCGAGGAGTTCCTCGAGCACGGCATGCTGGCCCACGGCAAGCAGCTCTTCGACGAGTCGGTGCGGGTCCCGATGATCCTGGCCGGCCCGGGCGTGCCCGAGGGGGTCCGCGAGGCGCGGCCGGTGGAGAACCGCTTCCTGGTCCCGACCCTGCTGCGGCTCGCCGGGCTGCCGGTGCCCGAGCGGCTCGAGGGGCCCGACCTCACCGACCTGCCGGTCCTGGCCCGGCGGCCGGTCGAGCCCCTCTTCCTCTCGACGCGGCTGGGCAAGTGGATCGATCGGGAGGAGGGACGGCTCGCGACCGTGCCGGAGCTGCACGGCGTGCAGCTCGAGGGGAAGCTCCTCCTGTGGTCGCCCTCGACCGAGGGCGGCGAACGCGAGCGGCTGGCGCTCTTCGACCTCGAGCGGGATCCGCGCGCCGAGCGCGACCTGGCCCCGGAGCGGCCCGGGGAGGTGGAGGCCCTCCGCCGGCTGATCGAGGAGTGGCTGGCGCGCGCCGAGTCGGTGCGCCCCAACGTGCTCGGCGGGGGCGAGCCCGCGCTCGAGCTGCTCCGGGAGATCGGCTACGTCGACAGCGAGGACTAGCCCGGATTATTCATGAACACGCACTCAGAACGCCACGAACGGCCGGCTACGCCGGCCTCTCGGCCCCTGCTGGCACTTTCCACCCGCCGGCGTCCTCGACGACCTGTCAAGGTCGCCTCCGGGGCCGACGCGCGCAAAGTGCCAGCAGGAACCGATTCGAGGCGTTCTGAGCACGTCTTCATGAATAATCCGGGCTAGGGACGACAGCATGATCCCCGACGGTCAGCACCCCCTGATCCCGACCGGCCCGACCGGCCCGACCGGCGAGCTGCGTCACGCCACCAAGATCGTGGCCACCCTCGGCCCGGCCTCCGAGCCCCTGCTCGGCCCCATGATCGACGCCGGCCTCTCCGTGGCGCGGCTCAACTTCGGCCACGGCCAGCCGGAGGAGCACCGCCGGCGGGTGGCCCGGCTGCGCGAGGCGGCCGAGCGGCGCGGGGCGCGCGTCGGCATCCTCGGCGACCTGCCGGGCCCCAAGCTGCGGCTGGGTCGCTTCGAGGGCGGCTTCGCCGAGCTGGAGGAGGGCCAGGAGGTCTCGCTGGTCGAGGGCGCCGGCCCGGCCAGGGCGGGCGTCGTGCCCTTCGACTTCTCCGACCTCCTGCCGTCGATCCGCTCCGGGCAGCGCGTCCACCTCGCCGACGGCGCGGTCGAGCTGGTGGTGCTGGCGGTGGGTCGCGACTCGGCCGCGGCGCGGGTGCTGCGGGGCGGCCGCGCGGGGGACCGCCAGGGGGTGCACCTGCCCGACTCCAGCCTGGTCCGCGAGGTGCCCACCGAGAAGGACCGCGAGCTCATCGAGCTGGCCTGCGAGCTCTCCCTCGACCTGCTCGGACTGAGCTTCGTCTCGAGCGCCGAGGAGGTCGAGCGGGTGCGCGAGCTCGCGCCGGCCCCGCTCCTGGTGGCCAAGATCGAGCGCCGGGCGGCCCTCGACGAGCTGGACGGCATCCTGGCCGCGGCCGACGGGGTGATGGTCGCGCGCGGCGACCTGGGGGTGGAGGTCGAGCTGGAGCAGCTGCCCCTGATCCAGAAGTCGCTGATCGCGCGCTCGCTGGAGGCCGGGCGCTTCACCATCACGGCCACCGAGATGCTCGAGTCCATGGTCTCGGCCAGCCGTCCCACCCGGGCCGAGGTGACCGACGTGGCCAACGCGGTCCTGGACGGCAGCGACGCGGTGATGCTCTCGGCCGAGACCGCGGTGGGGGCCTACCCGGTGCAGGCGGTCGAGACCATGCGCCGCATCGCCGCGACGGTGGAGGCCAGCCAGCGCTATCGGGACATCGAGCGGATCGCCTTCCGCCGCGCCGAGCCCACGGTCTCCAACGCCACCACCCTGGCCGCGGTCCAGGCGGCCGAGGCCCTGGGCATCGAGCGCATCGTGTGCTTCACCGAGACCGGCAACACGGCCCGGCTCCTCTCGCGCTACCGCCCCGTGGCGGAGGTGATCGCCCTCTCGCCCGACGAGCGCACCCTGGGCCGCATGGCCGTCCTGGGCTGCGTCCGCCCGGTCCTCTTCGAGCGCCGCGGCAGCCTGGAGGAGATGCTGGAGGCCTCCCAGCAGATGCTGGTCGAGCGGGGCCTGTGCCGGACGGGCGAGGAGATCGCCTTCGTCGCCGGCGTCCCCCCGGGGGTCAGCTGCTCGACCAACGTGATGAAGCTGCACCGCATCGGGGACCCGGCGCGGCTGCACTGAGGGAGGGGCGGTTCAGGGGCGGATCACCTGGATCTCGCCCGGTTCGAGTCGGATGGGGATGCGGCGCACCTCGGCCGAGTCCTTGACGAGGACGAGGAATCGAGCGTCCTCGCCGACGATCACGACCTCGGAGCGGCCTCCCCGGAGCCCCGAGAAGCCGCCGGCGGTGCCCGTCCTTCCGAACACGCTGTGCAGGGTGAGTCTGCGGCCCGACTCGTCGAGCACGGTCAGGTAGTCGGCCTCCTCGGGATCCCGCTCCAGCACGACCTGGAATCTGCACGCCCGTGGCACCTGGATCTCCAGGTTCTCGAGGTCCATGTCGGGCTCCAGAGCGCGCCTCAGCGAGATGGGGACGTCCCCGCCGCTGAGCTGCAGGTGGCTACCCTCGATGCACAAGGCCTCGAAGACGAACCGGCCCTCCTCGTCGACCGCCTGCCAGGCGTGGGACGGGAAGGGAGCGTAGTTGTACTCCCCTCCGGGAAGGCGGTCGCGAACACAGACCAGCTTCACGCCGACGGCGGGCCGGCCGTCGTGGAAGAGGACCCTGCCCGCCACCCGGCGGGTGCGCTCGGCCCCGCCGAGGACGATCCGGACGTCGTGGTCTCCGCCCTGAACTCCCTCGACGATCACCATCTCCATCGTGGCCGGGTGCATGGCGCGCAGGCGGTAGCCCCTGGCGAGCATGCCGCGCATTTCGAAGTGACCGTCATCGTCGGTGGTGGCCTTTCGTCCCGATCCCGGGCGGTCGTCACCGGCGATGAGACCCTCGACGCTGCACGGTTGGCGCTGCAACGCTCCGCTCAACGCCTCGACCATGATCTCTCCGAAGGGACTGGCGTCCCGAGTCCAGACGTTCGCCTGCGAGAGGGGGCGGCCGTTGCCATCCACGACCCTGCCGGCGAGGGTCAGCGGCTCGCCCCCGAGGACGAGGACGATCGGCTCCAGCCGTCGCAGATCGTCGTACTGGATCGGCGCGGAAGGCTCGAGGCGAGCGGGCAGGTATCCCTTCTTCACGGCCTGCAGCGCGACGTACGTCGCTCCCTCCTCCATCCCGAGCTCGAACCGACCCTTCGCATCGGTGCGCGCGCTCCCGCGGCCGAGAAAAGCCACGTAGGCATCGGCCGCGGGCTCACCACGGGAGTCGAGGACCACGCCGGCGACCGAGAGCGATCCAGCCACGTCGCGCTCGAGCACGACCTCGAGATCGATCTGCGAGTGTGGCGGCAGATCATGGAAGCTCTCCCGAAATCCATCCGCCCGGACGGCCAGTATCAGGCCCTCGGTCCACCCCACGTCCGTGAACTCGAATACACCTCGATCATCGCTGACGGCGAGCCAGGACCGGGACAGTGAGCGCTGCGCGCCGGGGCGCAGCGCGCGGGCGGTGCCCAGATCCATGTAGATCCTGAGCGGGATTCCCTCTCTCGGCTTGTCCTCCTGATCGACGACCGTGCCCGCATACGTTCTGCGGGGGGCCACGACGATGACCCGCTCCTGCTCGGGGAGGGTCGGCGAGAAGTAGTGGGGGACCACCGCGGTGTGGAGCTCGTCGGTGGCCATGAGCCGCCCGGATACCCTGGGGATGGGCATCTGGAATCGACCCAGGGAATCCGTGCGGCAGGAGCAGACCTCTTCAGCCGGCTCGTAGCCGTCGCCGACGGCCGCCCGCCTCTCGAAGAAGACGGTCGCGTCGACGATGGGTCGACCCTGCACGTCCTGAACCCTGCCCTGGAGAATGGCCGGGGGATCCTGTATGGCCTCGTCGGGCGTCGGCATGGCCTGGCGCTCTCCGGTCTCGGCCACCGGCGCCGGCACCGTCGTCGACTCCGCCTGACCCGGCTCTTCCACGCCCTCCAGGGCCATCCGTTCGGGTGACCCGTTCTCCGAAGGTCCCAGCTCCCCGCCCGATCGCGACACCCACAACGAAATCGACACCAGCGCGATCACCAGCGCCACTGCCCCGAGCTTCTTGACCATCGCGCCACCTCCCAGGATCCAGGTCGTCGTCATCGCGGTCGCAGGGAGCCCCGACGAGCTCGCCATCACGGCCTCGCGCACGGCATCGAGCCCCCGCGTGGGTCGCACGGCGAGCAGCGCCGGCAGGGCGTGCCCGCGCGGCAGCCGGGCCCGCAGCTTCTCGAGCCCGCGGTGCAGCCGAGCGCGCACCGCTCCCGGGCTCTCGTCGCGCAGGGCGGCGATCTCGGCCGGCGCGAGGCCGTGCCGCAGGCGCAGCAGGACCACCTGCCGGCAGGGCTCGGGCAACTCGTCGATCGCGCGCGCCACCGATTCCTCGAGCTCCCTGGCGGCCACGACGTCGCCCGGCTCCCGGGCGGCCCTGGGCGCCGCCCGGGGCACTCCTCTAAGACCCGCGCGGCGGCGCTCCTCGCCCGCGCGGTGGGCCAGGATGCCGGTGAGCCAGGGCAGGAGGGGTCGATCGCGCTCGAAGTCGCCGGCCGACTCGATGGCCTGCACGAAGGTGGCCTGGACCAGGTCCTCGGCCGCGGCCGGGTCGCGGGCGAGGTGCAGGGCGACTTTCAGCAGCCTGGGCGCGCTGCGATCGAAGACCCGCGCCAGCAGGTCGGGATCGCCCTCGGCGCGCCAGTGCAGGAACAGGGTCTCGAGGGAGGGCTCCATGCTCTCTGGCCCATGGTGAGCGCGAGGGGACGCGGCGTTACGGTGTTCCCACTGGAAACGGCGCTGCGCGCCCGAGGCGCCCGGAGGGCACCGGGGATTCCCTTTCCCGGGACTGGGAACGCCCCGCGTCCCCGCCCGGGGGGGGCCGGCATTGACGCGGGGGTGGCCGGGGAGGAAAGTGGCGCTCCTTCGTCCGCTGCCCCCCCCCATGATCGACCTGACCCGCCTGATGACGCTCCGGCGTGCCCCCACCCGCCCGCAGCGGTCCGGGGGGCGGATCCCGGGGCGGGGACAGACCGCTCGGGTCGTGTGCATCGCCAGCGGGAAGGGGGGGACCGGCAAGAGCGTGCTCGCCACCAACGTGGCCTCGGTGCGCGCTGAGCAGGGGGAGCGGGTACTGCTGGTCGACTTCGACGCCGGCCTGGCCAACGCCCACCTGCTGCTCGGGCTGGCCCCGCGCTACGACCTGGGCCACGTGATGGACGGGCGGGTGCCGGTCCACGCGGCCGTGGTCGCAGGGCGGGGCAAGCTGAGCCTGCTCTCGGGCGGGGTGGGACGCGAGGCCCTGGCCAGCCCCACCCGGCGGCAGCTGGACCGGCTGTTCCGGGCCCTGCGGCCCCTGGAGGACTCCCACGACCTGATTCTGGTCGACCACGGGGCGGGCCTGGGGTACGGCATGGTGGCCCACCTGGCCGCGACCAGCACCCTGCTGCTCGTCACCGGCCACGAGGTCACCGCCCTGTCCGACGCCTACGCCCTCTTCAAGCGCGCGGTGTCGGTGAACGCCTCGATCCGGGTCGGCCTGCTGGTCAACCGCTCGCCCGACGAGCCCACCGCCCTCTCGGCCTGGGATCGCTTTCGCTTCGCGTCCAACAAGTTCCTGGGGCGGGCGCCCGAGTTCGTGGGCTGGGTCCCCGCCGACGACGCGGTCTCGCGCAGCATCGAGGAGCGCCGGCCCGTCACCTTGAACGAGCCCGAATCGGAGGCCGGCCGGGCCATCCGCCGGGTGAGCGAGTGGGCCGCCCTTGACCTCGCCAGAACGAGCAGTGCATTCTACGAGCGTGCCCGGCGCGCCCTGCGCTGAGGCGCTCCCGCGGGCGGATCGAGGCGCCCGCCGCATGCTGGAGGGGAGCTGACGGTGCGGGTCCTGCCGTTCGTGAATCAGAAGGGTGGCTGCGGGAAGACCACCAGCGCGGTCAACCTGGCCGGCGCCCTGGCCAAGGGGGGAGCCCGCGTGCTGCTCGCGGATCTCGACCCCCAGGCCCACGCCAGCCTGGCGATGGGCATCGCCGTCTCGGGGCCCACGGCCCTCGACGTGATGCGGGGCGACGCCTCCATCGGCGAGGCCGCCGTCGCGGGTCCGGCGGGCGTTCGCGTGGTGCCCGCGACCGAGGCCCTGGCCGAGTTCGAGGAGGAGGCCGCCCGCCGGCTCGCGCCCGAGCGCGCCCTGCGCCGAGCCCTGGAGGGCGCGCGCGGTGACTTCGACTACTGCATCCTCGACTGCCCGGCGCGGGTGGACGGGGTGCTGCCGGCCAACGCCCTGGCCGCGGCCACCACCGCCATCCTGGTGGTCGAGACCGGCGCCTTCGCCCTGCAGGGGGCGCTCAAGGCGCTGAAGGTCATCGACGAGGTGCGCCGGGACCACGGCGTGCGCTTCGAGACCCGCGTGCTGGCCACCCTCTACGACCGGCGCACCCGCTTCGCCCGCGAGCTCCTGGTGGCGCTCCACGCGCGCTTCGGAGGCGCCCTCTTCCACACCGCCATCCACACCAGCGTCCGCCTGCGCGAGGCCGCCGGCTGCGGGCAGCCGATCCAGGAGTTGGCCCCGCGCTCCCGCGCCGCCGGGGACTTCGCGGCCCTGGCCGAGGAGATCGGCCGGCTGGTGGCGGGACCCGGGGTGGGATCGTCCCCCCTGGCCGGGCCGGCCGGAGACGAGCCTGTGCCCGGCCCGCAGCGAGAGGTACCCTCGGCTTGACGGGAGGAGCCGCCGTGGACGCGATCGCCTTGCTCTGCAATCTGTACGCCGACGGCCCGACGACCCGCAGCCGACTCGTCGATGCGGGCTGGACCTCGCTGCCGCGGGTGGAGGCGGCGCCCCTCGAGATCCTGGCCGAGCTCCTGGGAGGCGGCGGCCAGCGGGCGCAGCGCTTCCAGCGGGAGGCCGCGCTCCTGCGCGAGCGCCTCGAGGCCGGCGAGCCGGATGCCGAGGAGGCCTCGCCTCGCGAGCCGCCGCCGGTGAAGGTCCGCAGCTCCCCGGCGCCCGCCCCCGCGCGGATCGCCCCCGGTTCGATCGACGGGCTCGACGGCGTCACCTGCGATCTGCTCGCCGTCGAGGGGGTCGAGAGCCTGGAGGCCCTCGCCGGAGCCGACGCCCTGGCGCTCGCGCAGACGAGCGGTCTGCCCATCACCCACGTACTGCACCTGCGCTTCCTCGCGCGCCGCGCGACCGGCGAGGTCCGGCCCGAACCGGAGCGAGCCGACGAGCCGGCCGAGCGCGAGGCGGCCGGGCCCTTCGCCTGATGCCCATGAAGACCCCCCGAGAGGAGTTCGCCGTTCTGCTCGAGTCCCCGACCGCCGTCGAGGTGGAGATGGCCCGGGGACTGCTGGCGGAGGCCGGCGTCCCGTGCATGCTGCACGGCCAGGATCGCGACCTGGCCGAGCTGGGGGAGGCTGCGCACACGGCCATCTCGGGCCCCGACCTCCTGGTTCCCAGGGCCGCGCTCCAGCGCGCGCGCGAGGTGCTGGAGAGGGCCTGGGGACCCGGCGAGGGCGAGGATCCGGCGTCCTGAGGCCGGCGATGGAGGGGGAGGAGCGGAGCGTCCTCGAGGCCCTCGACGCCCTGGTCCGGCGCGGCTCCCGGCGAGAGGAGATCGACCGCATCGCGGCCCGCGTCGAGCGGGCCCTGGAGGCGGCCCCGGGATCGCGGATGGCCTGGGAGCCGATCCCCCTCGAGCTCTGGGGCGGCGGGCTGCCCGCGGGGATTCGCTCGAGCTGGGTGTTCGTGCTGCGCGCGCGCGAGGCCACGGGAGCGGAGAGGCACCCCAACAGCCGCCAGCGAATGACGTCCTGGCGGGGGGAGGGGGACCTCCAGACGCGCACCGCGGCGAGCTGGACCTCCCACCGGCTGCGCGGCGATCCGGCCGCCCCGATCGAGGATCGGTGGATCTCGATCCCTCCCGACGTCTGGCACCAGGCCGTGGTGGGCGCGGAGCACTGGGCCGTGGTCTCCCTCCAGACCGCCGCCGTGGACCGGCTCGTCGAGGAGCGCCCCGAGCCCGGGGACGCGGGGCGGACACGCCGCCGGACGTACGAGGGCGGGGATCCGCCCGGCCAGGCGGGCGGGGGCTGATCAGGCGAAGAAAGGGGTGGCGCGGTCCGAGCCCCTTCGGGCGTAAATGCTTGATAAGCATGAGGTTATGCCTGCAGGGCTGTTTCTTGCACACAGATCATTGCGTGTCTACGTAATATATCGTGTGCACGCAACGCATTTCAACCAGCAGCCAGGGAACCCCATGTCGCAGTCGCGGGCAGAGAGCCAGGACCGCCTACTGGCGAGGCACGTCATCGACGGTCTGGACCGCGCCTTCAGCGGCGACGGATGGCGGGTCGAGGCCGAGCCCGATGGTCACCCGGTGGTGGATCTGCTCTGCCGCAAGGGCGACCGGTCCTGCGCGGTGGAGGTGAAGGCGATGGCGGGTCGAGCTCGAAGAGCCCTCCTGCGGGCGCTGTTGGCTGATGCGATCCTGCAGGTCAAAGCGGCCGCCAGGATCCTGAATGCGGCGCCGCTTGCCGTCGTCGCCGCGCCGCGGCTGTCCGACGCGATGGTGGCGGAGCTTCGGGATTACGCCCAGGCCTACGCGCCGGAGGTCTCCTGGGGAGCCGGCGACGGCCTTGGACGTCTCGATCTGCACGGACCGGGGCTGGAGGGCGTGCGTTCTCGTGCACGATCGGAGATCCCGGCTGGCGTGCCGAGGGTGTCCGCGCCCGGGAGAGAGGCCCGGGATCCCTTCTCGGACCTGGGCCAGTGGATGATCAAGGTCCTGCTCGCATCGAGGATCTCGCCACGCCATCTGTCCGCGCCACGAGAACCCGCCGGGGGCGTACGGGACCTCTCGAGGCAGGCGGGAGTCTCGGTGGCCAGCGCGTCCCGTTTGCTCGCGGCGCTGGGATCTCTCGGCTACGTCGATTCGTCCGCCCGCGAGATGCGTCTCATTCGAGTGCGCAGCCTGCTGGAGCTGTGGCGCCCTGTCGTGCTCCGGCCGCATCGCGAGAGATACGCGCGCTTCCTGCTGCCCGCAGGAGAATCCGCCGGGCACATGGCTCGGCTCCTGTCCCGCCGGCGCTCCGCCCGCGACGCCGGAGGCCATCCGGGCGAGTGGGCCGGAGCGCGCGGTGAGCGGGCCTGTCTGGCGCTCTTCTCCGCGAGCAGGAGTCTCGATCTGGGATGGGTACGAGGGGCACCCGAGCACCTCTACTGTGAGGATCTCTCCGACTCCTTTCTCGAGAACCTCGGCCTCTTTCCTGTCGTGGGTCGCCACGAAGCCGACCTGGTGGTACGTCGTCCGCGCTTCCCCGAAGCGGTCTTTCGCGCTTGTGTCCAGCGAGATGGGGTTCCGGTCGCAGATGCCCTGCAATGCTGGCTCGATCTGTCCGGTCATCCTGCGAGAGGAGACGAGCAGGCTCAGGAGATACTCGAGCGCATCGGCCTCCTGGAGGAGGGTCGTGACTGAGCGCGCTCTGATTCGCGCGCTGGAGACCCTCGGCCCGATCCGATCGCGGCTGGTCGTCGTTGGCGGTGCCGCCCATCGTCTGTTCCCACTGCACGCGCTCGGCCGCGAGTCCGGCTTCGAGCTGTTGACGACCGATGACATCGACCTGGCCGTTCCGCTCGAGCTCGCGCACGACGCCCCCCCTGGCCTGCGCGATCGACTCGAGGCCGCTGGATTCGGGGAGGAGGTCGCCGGCGCTGCCTACCCCTCCCACAAGTACCGCCTCGCAGCGGGGAATCGGCCATACCTTCAGTTCCTGGCGCCCTTGACCGGCAGCGGCGTGGGGCGCGACGGGCAGCGGGACCTGTACCTTCGCTTCTCGGGCATCACTGCGGAGAAGCTGCGCTACGTCCACGTGCTCCTCCACGAGCCGTGGACCGTGTGCCTCCGACAGCACGATCTCGAGTACGAGGCTCGAATCGCCAATCCGGTGGCCTTCCTGGCCCAGAAGATCCTGATCATGCCCACCCGGCCCCTGGACAAGCGCGGAAAGGACCTCCTCTACATCTACGATACGCTGGCGATCTTCGCGGGGCATCTGGAGGAGCTGGGCGCGCGTGCGGACGAGCTCGTCCCGTCACTCTCGCCCAGGCAGGCCAGCCGCCTCGGACGAAACGCGCAAGCCCACTGCCTGCGCGAGGGAGCCGAATCCCAAGTCGCAGCGCGGGTGGCGGCCGAGAGCCTGCGGCCCCGGCCCCCCGACTCGGCGCTCATCGCGGCCGCCTGCCGACGGGGGCTGCCCTGGATCCTGGCAGCGCTCGACTTGCGTCTCTGATGGGATTCCGAGAGACGAGGGCCCGGAGCGGGGAGGCCGCTGCCTGCTCGCGTCCCACCCGGCCCAGCCGCATGCGACCCCCGGATCGTCCGGGACCCGGGAATCGAAGGAGGCCGACGCCCGGAGGGCTTCGAATCCCGCCCACGACTTCCGGGAATCCGCAACCGGCGCCGCCCGGGGCGATAACGGGTGAGGCAGGACTGGCCCCGTCCGGGGCTCCCGTGCGATCCTGGGACCGGCCATCCCGGGCAGCGCTCCGCTGGCGGCCCTCGGCAGGAGGTGATCCTTGAACGCATCGAGCATGTTCCTTGGTCTCGCGCTGATCGCGCCGGCGCTCTCGGGAGCCGGGTCTCCGCCCCGCTCGGACGAGGAGGCCCTGGCGCCCGACGGACAGCGGGGCCTGGGGGCCGAGGCCGACGTGCAGGAGCTCGTGCGGCTCTTCCGCTCGTCCGACGAGGAGGACCAGAGCTTCCGCTCGAGGCTCCGCCAGCTCCCCGGCGACGCGGCCATCCTGTGCGGCTCCCTGCGGGAGGAGCACCGCGCCCGCGGCTACTTCGAGCTGCTCAAGGAGCCGCGCGAGGTCCGGCTGCCGGCGCTGCACGCGGCCTTCCTCTCCGCCCAGCAGGATCCCATCCCGGTGCTGGCGGCGGGCGACGACCGCGCCCGGGCCTTCGCGACCATGAGCCTGGATCCCCGCTTCCGCGTGCGGCTCGAGCTCGTGGCAGAGCGGGAGCGGGAGGTGGCCGAGCTGACCCGCGGCCTGGCGGTTCTGCGGGCGATGTGCGACGGCTATGTCGAGATCGGCGGCGAGGAGGGCCGCGACGTCGCCGCGCGCGTCGATCTCGCGGCCAGCCGGCTGCGGGCGATGTGCAAGGACCTCGCCGCGCTGCGCAGCGTCGAGGGCTCGTCGCGGGGCCCCTCCGCGGAGGCCGTGGAGGAGCTCCTGGCCGTGGGGCGCCAGACCGACCGCGGCGCGCAGCTCCGCGCCCTGGCCGAGATCGAGGCCGGCGCCCAGCGCGCGCGCAACCTGATGCGCGAGGCCCTCTTCACCGTGCGCCTCGAGACCGCCACCCGCGCGCTCCTCAACGCGCGCGAGAGCCGGCGGCAGAAGGCCGCGGAGCGGCGCGAGCAGGCCCTCGCCTGGCTCCCCGGAGGGGACACCGACGACACTCCGACGGAGGTCCTGGTGCGCTCCAAGGGCGACCGCATGCGCCAGGCCCTCGAGATCTCCCTGGCCGGGCTCGCCCACGATCCGATGGACGAGGATCTGGCCTGGATCGCGGCGGTCAGCACCGACTTCCGCTGGGGCCGGCTGCAGACCCGCCCCTGGTACGACCGCTTCCTGGCCCTGCGCGGCATCCGCGCCCACGACCACCGCACCTACGAGAGCCGCGACCTCGACACGCGCGAGACCAAGGCCCTGTGGGAGGTCCAGCAGCCGCTGGGCGGACCGGGCGGGCGGTAGGGCCGCGAGCGCGCGGCCGCCGGATCATCGGCTCGAGTCGGCCGGACCGCCGTCGCTCCGCCCCCGCCCTACTTGCCGAACTCCTTCTCGCGCGCCGGCCACAGGAAGCTCCCCGGGTCGAGCTCCCGGCCGAGCTGGATCGCCCGCAGGGCCTTCTCGGTCTGGCCCGAGGCGTGCAGGCAGCAGGCCCAGGTGTCGATCAGGTCCACGTCCCGGCCCATCCGCTGCAGGCATCGCTCGATCACCTCGACCCCGAAGAGGACGTCCTCGCGCTCGAGGTAGGAGCGGTAGCCGTAGATGCGCTTGGCGAGGTAGTCGCCGTACAGCATCGCGTCGGGCGGCGTGCGGTGCTTCCAGGCCCGGCGCCAGGCTCCGACGAAGAGGCGCGCCTGCTCGCGCGCCTTGGGGTAGTCGCGGCGGCGATCGGCCTGGTCGGCGAGGCGGGAGGCGCGCGTGCCCAGCTCCTTGAAGCCGTCGAAGAGCAGGCCCGGATCGGTCTCCTCCTTCAGGAAGGCCTCGAGCTCCTCGGGCTGACCGCCCTTGCCGAGCCTCTCGATCAGCCCGTCCAGGCGCACGCGCCGCGAGGGTCGGGAGCGGCCCTCGGGGTCGAGCTCGCGCAGGCGCGCGCCCCCGCTCTCCCAGCCCTTCCGATCGCCCACCGTCCTCAGTCTGACGGCCAGGCGCAGGATGAGCTCGAGGTCCTTCGGCTTCTCGACGAGCTCGGCGCGCATCGCGGGGATGGTGTCCTCGCCGCGCGCGATGCGCTCCAGCTCGGCGGCGAGCTCCCCCCCCTGCATGTAGCCCTCGATGCAGTCCACCGGCTGGCCGTCGGGCTCGAGGACCAGCGCGCGGGGAAGGGGTCGGAGGGCGAAGCGCTCGCCCAGGGCGCGGGCGGCGGGGAGCCCCACGTCGAGGCGGTGGCACAGGTAGCCCGAGAGGAGGGCCGCCACGCCCGGCTCGACGTAGACGCGCCGGCGCATGTTCTGCGACGGGCTCGAGTAGTCGGCCTCCATGTGCAGCCAGATCCGCGTTCCGGCCTCGGTAGCCTCGGCCAGGAGCTCCTCGAAGGTGCCCTCGAACCAGCGGGGAGCGGCGACCGGACCGTCCTCCTGGGAGGGCGGGAGCAGGAGCGGGAACAGGAGCGGGAGCAGGGCGGAAAGCGACATGGCGGGCCTCCGGGATCGCGCCCGCGGCGAGGACGCGCCGCGGGGGGTGGAGCACAGGATAACCGCTGCGCCGGGACGGCGGGTGCGGTAGGATGTCGGGTCCTCTCCGCCCCGCTCAATCGAGCGGGGCGGGCCCGCGGTCCCCGATGCGGAGGTGTTTCCATGACCCAGCTTCCGTCCGCCGATCTGAATCACTTCCTGATCCCCGGTTCGCTCGACCGGCCCGGCAACGACCCGATCTTCAGCCTGCACGGCGAGGCCGTCCGGAGGATCCAGAAGGGGGATGACGTCCTGAACGCCACCATCGGGGCCCTGATGGAGGACAGCGGGCAGATGGCGGTCATGCCGGCGGTGGACGCGGCCTATCGCCAGGTTCCGCAGGTGCGCGGCTCCGCCTACGCGCCCATCGCGGGTGATCCGGGCTTCCTGAAGTCGGTGACCGAGGACCTCTACGGCGGCACCGCCCTGCCCGAGTGCTCGGTGGCCGTGGCCACCCCGGGTGGGACCGGCGCCATCTACGCCTCGATCGTCAACTTCCTGGAGCGGGGCCAGGCGCTGCTCACCACCAGCTACTACTGGTCGCCCTACGCGATCATGGCCGAGCACCACGGCCGCCGGGTGGAGACCTTCGAGATGTTCGACGGCGACGGGGGCTTCCACCTCGCCGCCTTCGAGGAGGGCCTGCGCCGGATGGTGGCCGATCAGGGGCGGGCGCTGGTGGTGCTCAACTTCCCCTGCCACAACCCCACCGGCTACTCCATGCATCAGGACGAGTGGCGGGAGGTCGCGCGCATCGTCAACGCCGTGGGCGAGGGCGCGCCGGTGGCCGTCCTCATCGACCACGCCTATGCCAAGTTCGGCGCGCCCGGCTCGGAGCGCTGGGTGGAGCACGCCGAGAGCATGACCGAGAAGGCGGTGGTGCTGGTGGCCTGGTCGGCCTCCAAGGCCTTCGCGCTGTACGGCGCGCGGGTGGGGGCCCTGGTGGCCTCCTGCCGGGACGAGGGCGAGCGCAAGCGCATCGGCCAGGCCCTGTCCTACTCCTGCCGGGGCACCTGGTCGAACTGCAACCACCTGGGCATGCTGGCCGTCGGGCACATCCTCCAGGATCCCCAGATGCGCCGGAGCTCCGAGGAGGAGCGCGCGCGCATGCGCGGGCTCCTCGACGAGCGGGTGGCGGCCTTCAACGAGCTGGCCGTCGGGGCGGGCCTCGCCTACCCCCGCTACGAGGGCGGCTTCTTCGTCTCCGTCTTCACCCCCGATCCCAAGCTCACGGCCCTCCACATGAAGGAGGAGTCGGGGGTCTTCGTGGTGCCGCTGCAGGGCGCCGTGCGGGTGGCCCTGTGCGCCCTGCCGGTGAGCCGGGTGCAGCGCGTGGTGGACGCCTTGGCGGCCGGGGTGCGCGCGGCGGAACAGGCGCGGTGAGACGAGCGGCCGCCGGGACCGGTCTCCTGGCGGTCCTCTTCGCCTGCGCGAGCGTCGATCGAGCCGGCGTCCTGGCGGTCGTGGAGGCCTACGAGGCGGCCGTCAACCGGCGCGACGTCGAGGCCCAGACCGCCCTCTTCGCGGAGGACGCCCGCTGGTGGCGGGACGAGGTCCTGGCCTACGAGGGACGCGAGGCGATCGGCCGGGCCTGCGCCCTGGACGCCGCCACGCGCGCGCGCCTGGATCTCGAGGTCCTCTCGATCCGGGGCAGCGCCGTCCGCTGCCGGGCGGACAAGGGCAACGAGCTGTGCGACGCCCTCGGCCTGGGCGAGGTCCGCCAGGAGATCCTGCTCGAGGTCCGGGGGGGCCGGATCCGCGGCCTGCGCGCCCTGCCGCCCTCGGATCCGGGGGTCGAGGAGGGGATCTCGGCCTTCGCGGGCTGGCTGCGGGCGACCCACCCCGACGAGGCCGGGCGCCTGCTCGGCGAGGACGGCGCGGCGCCCGACGAGGAGGAGGTCCGGCGGCTGGTGGAGCTCGCCCGCAGGTGGCGCGCCGAGGGCTGAGCGGGCCGGCTACTGGCTCTCGAGGCGGAGGAAGGCCTCCAGGACCTCCTCGGGGGGATACACGCCCGTGAGGCGGAGCAGCTCCTCGCCCTCGGAGTCGAGGAAGACCAGGCAGGGCACGCCGCGGATCCGGAAGCGCTTCGCCAGCGCCTGGTTCTCGTCGATGTCGACCTTGATGGAGACCGCGTGCTCCCCGAGCCAGGCGCTGACCTGCGGGTCGGAGAGGGTCTTCTTGTCGAGGATCTTGCAGGGCTGGCACCAGGTGGCCCAGAAGTCGATCATCACGATCCGGTCGCCCTCCCGGGCGAGCTCGAGGGCGCGGTCGAGGTCGACCGGCTCGAAGAGCCCCGAGGATGTGGTGGAGCCCGCGGGGTCGGAGGAAGGCCCCTCCGTGTGGGAGCAGGCCGGCGAGAAGGCGCCCGCCGCCGCGAGGGCGGCCAGGGCCAGGAGGCGGGATCGGGATCGGATTCGCATGGCAAGAGACTACCACGCGAGGCCGCTCGGGCTCAGCGCTCGTCCCGCCCCTCCAGCTCGCGCGCACGCTCCTCGATCCGCCGCCGGATGCGCTCCAGGTCCCCGGGCCGCACCTCGCGCGAGGCGAGCAGGTGGTCGAGGTGCTGCGCGAGGTCGCCCGCGAAGAGACGCTCGGTGAGCTCGCGCACCATGCCGGAGCGGGCCTCCTCCTCGGTGATCAGCGCCCGGTAGACGAAGAGCCGCCCGCGCGCGGCGTGGGCCACCAGCCCGCGCTTCTCGAGGCGCGCGAGGGCGGTGGCCACGGTGGTGGGGGCGGGGATGGGCTCGACGTCGAGGGCCTCGCGCACCTCGGCGGCGCTGGCCTCGCCGAGCTTCCACAGGGCCCGCATCACGGCGAGCTGCTGCTCGCTGAGCTGGGGGGAGGGTCGTCGGGTGGTCATGGGATCAGCGGTCGGCGACGAAGCAGATGTCGGCGAAGCCCAGCTCGGTGAGGAGGTCGAGGACCCGGGCGACGTCGTCGAAGCGGGCCTGGCACTGCGCGTCGATGGCGACGCGGGTGTTGGCCGCGCGGTCTCTTCGGGCGTCGAGCAGCTCGCGGAGCGCGGCCTCGTCCGCGACCTCGGCGCCGTCGAGCCGGTAGCGAACGACGCGCTGCTCCCCTCCTCCGCTCACGTCGAGGCCGAGGTCGATGCTCGAGGAGGGGCCTTCGAGGCCGACCGGGGTCTCGATCGGCAGGGGGACCGGGTGCGTCGCGGGAGCCGGTCCGGTATGGGACAGCTCGATGTTCCAGATCCCGACGTCCGAGCGGCCGCAAAGCTCGAGCACCTTCAGGACCAGGCGGAAATCGGCGGCCGGATAGACGCGCACCACGAGCTTGCCCGAGGGCAGGGATAGACCGGACGAGCCGGCGGGCTCGGTGGGCATGAGGCTCGCAATGTCGCGAAGGGTCTCGAGCAAGCTGGAGAAGTCCTCGCCATCGCTCGGGCTGTATGTGCTCGTCGACACCGTGAGGAAGCCGGGACCCTCGCTGTCGAGCGTGTTCAGCTTGAGAATGAAGCCTTCCTCTGTAACGGAGAGCCGGGGCCAGCTCGGCTCTTCCCCGCCGGCTCCGCTCTCGGCCTCCTCTTTGTTCAGGTAGTTCTTGATCTTCTCCTCGATGGCCCGGCGCTCGGCGTCCTCTTCGGCTTGCCCTTGATTCGCGGCCGGCTCCGCAGGCTCCTGCTCCTCGACCTCGACGCTCGGGCACAGGCACGCCCCGCCGCCGAGGATCGCGGCCAGCAGGAATCCGGGAAGGCTCGCCGAGCGCAGCCACGCGCTCGATCGACTGCCTGCGAGCTGCCGCTCGACCCTTCGAACCAGCGCCGAGGGATCGCGGGCCATTCCCGGCGTGGGAAGGGGCTCGGCCTTCGGTCCCATCCACCCGGCGACCGCGGCCAGGCATCGCGCCATGGCCATCCCGCCGCCGGCGTGGCGCGCGGCCCAGTCGTCGCAGAGGAGCTCGGCCTCGTCCTGCAGGCGACGGCTGGCCAGGTGGAGGAGGGGCTGAACGAAGAAGAGCCGCTCGAGGATGCGCGCGGCGAGGTGCCAGGCCGGGTCGCGCCGCAGCACGTGCGTGAGCTCGTGGGCCAGGAGAGCGCGGGTCATGGGCTCGTCGAGCTCGCTCGCGGCGCGAGCGGGGAGGCAGATCTCGAGCCCGGAGAGCGCCACCGGGGAGAGGAGGTGGCTCGAGGTCGTCAGGCGGACTCGCGCCGCGCGGTCGATCCCCGCCGCGGACCCCAGCTCGCGCAGGGCGCGCCGGAGGCCGGCGTCGTCGATCGCCCTCCTGCGGCCGAGCCCGCGCAGGGCCCGGCGGCGCTTCAGCCCGAGGTGCAGGAGGGCCAGCGAGGCCCCGCCGAGCCAGGCTCCGACCAGGCCCGCCCTCCACGGGATGGGCAGCGGATCCTCGGCGGCGGGCGCGGCGACCCCCTCGGAGGCGGCCGGAGCGATGGAGATCCTCCAGCTTCGCCACCCGCCGGCCTGGGAGGTCGCCTCTCCAGCCGGCGCAGGCACCCCCAGGGGCCCGAGCCAGACCGAAGCGCTCGCCGTGACCAGGGGGAGGACCAGGGCCGCCTTCCAGGCCGCCTCCCTCGCCGCCGGGGAGCGTAGCCACCGGGCGAGGAGCCAGGTGCCCCCCAGGACGACCGTGCCGTGGGCCAGGAGGGTCAGCAGCCAGGCGGCCGCGGGCGCGGCCAGGCCGTCGAGCATCGTTCCGATCGCTTCGGGGTCCATGGGCCTCCTCCGGGGGGTCTCCGGGCTCCTTCGACGACGTATGTAGTACTACATATGACGTTCAGTTGCCGGATGGCCCCGGTTTTTTTTCCCGGGCGGCCCGCAACCGGCCGGGCCTGGACACGTCCTCCCCCTCGGGGGGGTATCATCGACCCCTGTCCGGGAGGACTGCCCGATGAAGGTCTCCGCCATCATGACGACCGGCCCTCATGTCGCCTCCCCCCAGATGAGCCCCGAGGAGGCCATGAGGTGCCTGGAGTCCCACGGGATCCGGCACCTGCCGGTCGTGGAGGAGGGGCGCCTGGTGGGCGTGGTCTCCAACCGGGACCTCCTCCAGGCCACCGGCTGGCCGCCAGCCCCGGGCATGACTGAGCCCCCCGCGGAGGGGGCCGAGTCCGGCCTCGACGGCGTGATGCAGACCGCGGTGGTCACCCTGACCCCCGACGACTCGGTGGTGGACGCGGCCATCCAGCTCGTGTCCCGCAGCATCGGCTGCCTGCCGGTCGTGGAAGGCGAGGCCCTGGTGGGCCTGGTGACCGAGCGGGACCTGCTCGCCGAGCTGCTCCGGCTGAGCCGCGAGGAGGGTGCCGAGGGGGAGGGCGACCCCGAGGTGGCCCGCGTGATGAGCCACCAGCCGATCACCGTCCGGCCCACCACCCGGCTGGCCAACGCCATCGAGATCTGCCACGCCGACCGCGTGCGCCACCTGCCGGTGGTCCAGGACGCGGAGCTGGTCGGGATGGTCTCGGACCGCGACCTGCGCCGGGCCATCGGGCACGGGCGCTCGCCGGAGATCCCGATCGAGGAGATCATGACCCGCGACGTCGAGTCGGTGGGTCCCGAGGCGCCCCTCTCCAAGGTGGCCGAGCGCCTGCTGGCGATGCACTTCAGCGCCCTGCCCGTGGTCGTCGAGGACCGGCTGGTGGGGATCGTCACCGTGACCGACCTGCTCGATCACGCCATGAACCGGCTGCGCGAGGCGGGTCCCGAAGATCGGGGCTGAGGTGGGCGGCGGCTCAGGTCTCTCCGAGCTGGTCCCGGACGGCCTGCACCTTGTCGTCGATGCCCTGCGACTTGTCCACCCGCGAGCCCAGACGGATGGTGGTGCTGATGCGCACCGCCCCGCCCTCGTGCAGCTCCTCGTGGATCCGCCGGAGGGCGGCGAAGACGACGTCGTAGTCCCCCTCGATATTGGTCCCGTAGCCGTGGAGCATGACCGGCAGCCCGGTCTCCTTCAGGATCCGGTGGGCGTGGGCGACCTCCTCGCGTACGCTGGCGCGGCCCGTGAAGGGGACCACGCAGATGTCGGCAATGACCTTCATGCCGGCATACGCTGCACGATTCCGCCGGATCCGTCCAGGGGCGCTCCCCCGCCCGCCCTCTCCCCGATCCCTCAGGAGCCGTTTCGATGAAGGTGTCCGACATCATGACCTCCGACCCCCTGTGCGTGGAGATGCAGGAGGGGCTGGAGAGGGCGGTCCAGCTGATCGAGAAGGCCGGGGTCCGGCACCTGCCGGTCCTGGAGGAGGGGCGCCTGAGGGGCGTGATCTCCCAGCGGGACGTCCTGGGCACGGACCGCTGGTACGCCCGGGGCCCGGCGCGCGAGAGGCCCGCCGGGGACCGCTCGAGCCGGCGCATCTCGGACCTGGTCTCCGAGAGCCCCTTCACCATCGGCCCCGACGAGATGGCCGTGGCCGCCATCGAGCTCATGCTCCAGAAGAAGATCGGCTGCCTGCCGGTTCTGCGGGACGACGCCCTGGTGGGCATCCTCTCCGAGTACGACGTGCTGGAGGCCTTCGCGGGGATGTGCGCGGCGGAGGATACCCCCGCCGACCTGGATCCCCCGGTGTCCAAGCGCATGACCCGCAACCTGGTCCAGGTCTCGCCCAAGACCTCGCGGGAGGAGGCCCAGGAGGTCTGCCGCACGGGCGACTTCCGGCACCTCCTGGTCATGGTCGAGGACGAGCTGGTGGGGCTGGTCTCCGACCGCGACCTGCGAACGGCCGAGGGGCTGAACCTGCAGCCGGGCCTCTCGGTGCAGCTCGTGATGACGCGGGTCATCCGGGACATCCACCCCGAGGCGAGGCTGTCCCAGGCGGCGAGGATGATGCGGCGGCACGGGATCTCGTGCCTGCCCGTGGTGCAGGACGAGAGGCCGGTGGGGATCCTGACGACCACGGATCTCCTGCTGCATTGCATGACGGCCTTCCCGGACGTGGAGTAGGGAGGAGGGCAGACTCCTCTGCCCGCGCGGCAAGCTTGCCGCGCCGGCGCCGAGTGGCGCCGTAACGTCACGCTCGGTGCGCGAAGCGCACCGAGCATGTGGCGTGATCATCGGTCGAACCGTCCGACGCCGCAGTTGCGCAGGCCATGCCCAACGGCAGCAGAAACCGCTCGTGGGGGCAGGAACCCCGCGGGCGTCCCGGCAGGCTGTGACGAGGCCGCGCCCGCTCCGCGGGCGCTCG
>CAZTTG010000015.1:0-79601 GCA_964615935.1 uncultured Planctomycetaceae bacterium
CGTCTTGTGGCGGGGGGGGGTGGGTTTGTCTGTGGTCGCGCGTTTGTTTGCGCGCTCGAAGGCTCTAGCCGTCGGCCGCCTCCGGCGGCTGCGCTCCGAGCTCCGCGTATCCTCCCCCCCGCTGCTTGGCCGCGTACATCGCCTGATCGGCCGCGTGCAGCAGCCCGTCGGGGTCCCCGGCGTCCCGGGGGAAGATGGCGATGCCGATGCTCGCGGGGGCGCCCTGCGCCCGGTCGCCGGCCTCGATCGGCTCGCGCAGCCGCTCCAGGATCTTGCGGCACACCACGGCGGCGTCCTCGCTCCGCTTCAGCCCCGGCAGCAGCACGGTGAACTCGTCCCCCCCGATGCGGGCCACCGTGTCGCCCTCGCGCAGGCTCGCCCGCAGCCGCGCGGCCACCCCCCTGAGGAGCGCGTCCCCGGCCCGGTGTCCCCGGGTGTCGTTGACCCGCTTGAAGTCGTCCAGATCCAGGTAGAGCAGGCCCAGGAGCCGCCCCTCGCGCCGCGCGTGGGCCAGCTCCAGGCCCAGGCGGTCCCACAGCGACGCCCGGTTGGGCAGCCCCGTCAGCACGTCGCGGAAGGCGAGCCGCCGGATGGCGCTCTCGTACTCCTGGCGCTCGGCCACGTCGCGGAAGACCAGCACCCGGCCCTGTGGCCGGCCCTCCTGGTCGCGGACGGGGGTCGAGCGGGCCTCCACCGGGTGCTCCTCGCCCTGCCGCGCGCGCAGGAGCCGAGCCCCTCCGCCGATCGGGCTCGGGCCCTCCCGGGCGGCGCTGTCCGAGGCGGGGAAGTCATCTCCGCCCAGCCGGAACACCTCCTCCAGGCTCCGGCCCAGCGCCTCCTCCCCCGTCCAGCCGGTCAGCTCCTCGGCCGCGGCGTTGAGGAATGACACCCGCCCCTCGTCGTCGGTCGCGATCACCCCGTCGCCGATGCTCCCCAGGGTGGTCGCCAGGAGCTCGCGGCTGGCCTGCAGGCGCGCCTCGACCTCCATCCGGAACAGGCCCAGGTTGGCGGTGATCCAGATGGCGAACACGACCAGGGCCTCGTTCCCCAGGAGGATCGCCAGCCTCCGGCGCTCCGGGTCGACGTCTCCGATCGAGAGCGACCCCAGCAGGGCGCCCACGGCCAGCAGGGTGCAGCTCGCCGCCAGGCCCAGCACCAGGCGGCGCCCGCCCAGCCAGGGCCCCAGGAGGAGCGGGATGGTGTAGAAGACCCCCACCGCCACCTCGAGCTCCGGGTGAAGGAGATCGATGGCGAAGATGAGCAGGCAGACCGGTGCCAGCATCCAGAGCACCCTGCCGGTGCTGGGACGGCTGCGCTGCGAGCGAACCTCGATCTCCAACTCTCGGACCATCCGGACCCGACTTCCGGGGGGGAGAGGATACCGCTTTCCCGCCCGGCGACTACGATTCCGGGCCAGCGGAGCGCGCATGGACACCTGGCGTCTGATCCACACCTTCGAGGCCCCGGCTGCCTTCCACATGGGGCTCGACCAGGTGATGCTCGAGGAGGCCACCACGCCGCCGACCCTGCGCTTCTACACCTGGCGGCCCGCCGCCCTGAGCCTGGGGTACTTCCAGCGCCTCGCCGAGGTCGGCGCCGCGAGCCGCGCGGCGGCCGTCGTGCGCCGCGCGACCGGAGGCGGAGCCATCCACCACGCCGGCGAGCTGACCTTCAGCCTCGCCTGCGCGCAGGGCCTGGCGCCCTACCGCGGGGCCCTGGCGGACTCCTACCGCCGCGTCCACCGGGCGATCGCCGCGGCGCTCTCGGAGCTGGGAGTGCGGGCCGAGCTGCGCGGAGAGGGGGCGCTGGCCTCCGATCGACCGGGGACGGGGATGTGCTTCCACCACTCCACCGCCCTGGACCTCGCGTGGGACGGACGCAAGGGCGTGGGCTCCGCCCAGCGGCGCAAGGCCGGCCGGGTCCTGCACCACGGCTCGATCAAGATCGCCGCCGATCCCCTCGAGCCGGGCGTCGCCCGGCTGGACGCCTACCGGGCCGGTCTGGAGCCGGAGGAGCTCGCCGGGCTCCTGTGCGAGGGCTTCCAGCGGGAGCTGGGGCTGGTCCTGGAGGAGGCCGAGCTCTCCGAGGTCGAGCGGGAGCGCGCCCGGGAGCGGGGGGCGCACTTCGAGAGCCCCGCCTTCGTCGGCCGGCGTTGACCCCCTGCCGGTGATGCGGCCGCCGGGCCGTGATCGAGCTGGTTACCCCGCCAGGACTCGAACCTGAAATATCTGGACCAAAACCAGAAGTGTTGCCAATTACACCACGGGGTAATCGGCCGAGAAGCTACTCGGCCGGGCCCCGGTGGTCAATCGCCGGTAGGGAGGTTCCTGCGCAGGAGGTCGAGGGCGGTGTTGGTCGCGCAGCGGCGCACGTACTCGCGGCCCCCCGCGGAGAAGCGGCGCTCCAGGGTGCTGAGCTCGCCGTCCCGGCACAGGCCGAAGCAGACCAGGCCGACCGGCTTCTCGGGGCTCCCCCCGTCCGGCCCGGCGATGCCGGTGGTCGAGACCGCCACGCGGGCGCCGCTCCTCTCCGCGGCCCCGGCGGCCATCTGGGCGGCGACCTCGGCCGAGACCGCGCCGTGCGCGGCGAGCGCTGCGGGGTCGACGCCCAGGCGCTCCACCTTGGCCCGGTTCCCGTAGGTCACCCAGCCCTCGAGGAAGACCTCGCTGATGCCGGGGACCCCCACCAGGCGAGCGGCCACCATCCCCCCGGTGCAGGACTCGGCGGTGGCCACCGTCAGGCCCCGCTCCCGGAGCGCGTCCCCCACCACCCGCGCCAGGTCGGCCTGCGACTCGCCCACCCCGTAGAGGTCCGGGCCGAGGCGAGCCGCCAGCTCCGCGGAGCGCTCCTCCAGCATCGCGCCGGCGGCCTCCTGGCTTCCGGCGCGGGCCCGCAGGCTCACCGTGAGGATGCCCTCGCCGGCGCACACCCCCATGCGGGGGTTGGCGTCGCGGGCCATCCAGTTTCCGGCGCGCTCGGCGAAGCCGCTCTCGGTGATCCCGATCAGGTGCAGCTCGCGCGCCAGCACCACCTCGCCCCGGCCGCAGGTCCGCTCGAGCCAGGGGATCAGCTCGCCCTCGAGCATGGGCCGCATCTCGTGGGGCGGCCCGGGCAGGCAGGCCAGCATGCCGCCCTCGATCCAGACCCGGAAGCCGTCGGCCGTGCCGCGCGAGTTGGGCATGCGCTGCGCCCCGGCCGGGAAGAGGGTCTGGCGCAGGTTGGCCGGCGGCATCTCGCGACCCCGCGTCCGCCAGAACCGCCTCAGCCGCTCCTCCACCTCGGGATCGGCCAGCAGGGGCACGCCGGCGGCCTCGGCCGCGGCGGCCCGGGTGACGTCGTCCCGCGTCGGCCCCAGGCCCCCGGTGGCCACCACGATCGGCCAGGTCGAGCACAGCTCGTAGAGCAGGCGGGCCAGCGGCTCCCGCCGGTCCCCCGCCGCGACGATGCGCTCGACCTCGATGCCCAGCCCGAAGAGCGCCTCGGCGATGGCGGACGAGTTGGCGTCCACCACCGCCCCGCCGATCAGCTCGTCGCCGATGGCGACCACCGCCGCTCGTCGCGCGTCATCTAGGGTGCCGTCCCGGTGATACGTGTGCATAGATCGCGTTCCTGGGGGTTCCTGGCAAGGCGCAGCGACGACGCGTATTCGTGGGTAATACTCGGAGGAGCTGCAACGCCGCCAGGGGCCGCCAGGGAGGCGAGATGTGTGCACGTATCACCGGGACGGCACCCTAGCATGGCGCATCAGGCCAGGGTCTCCTCCGCGGCCTCCTTGGCTTGCTTCTCCGCGAAGCGGGAGCTGTACAGCCCCAGCTCGTAGAGCAGGACCATGGGCACGGCCATCATGAACTGCGTGACCGGGTCGGGGGGGGTCAGCATGGCCGCGACGATGAAGGCGGCCACCACGAAGTGCGCCCGGTACTTCGCGAAGCTCGAGCGCTGGATCAGGTCCATGCGCACCAGGGCGTGCATCAGGATCGGGAGCTGGAAGACCGCCCCCAGGGCCAGGGTCAGGGTGGTGAAGACCTGGAGGTACTCCGAGAGCTTGGGCGTGAAGGAGGCGAACTCGGCGTGGAAGGCCCGGGTGAGGAAGTAAAAGCCCCAGGGCATGAGCACGAAGTAGCCGAAGAGCACCCCGGACGCGAAGAGCAGCACGCTGAAGGGGAAGTAGCGCAGGACCGTCTTGCGCTCCTTCTTGTACAGACCGGCGGCCACGAACTGCCACATCTGCCACAGTAGGATGGGCGAGCCGATGGCGATGCCGGTGTAGAGGGAGATCTTGAGGGCGAAGATGAAGCCCTCCCCCACCGCGGTGAAGATGGGCCGGGCGTCGGGGATGAGCGGCGGCTGGAGGCGCTTCTCGCCGTCGGGCCCGTCGGGGCGGAAGTAGCGCTCCCGCGGGATGGCGGGGTCCTCCTCCAGCTTCTTCTCGTAGTACTCGACCGTGTCCTCGACCCGCTTCTCGAGGGCGAACTGCAGCGGGCTGAGGAAGACCACGGCGACCTCCTCGTAGAAGAACCAGGCCGCGAGGAAGGCCACCACCACGCCGGCCAGGCCCCTGACCAGCCGCTTGCGCAGCTCGTCGAGGTGATCCCCGAGCGACATGCGCGACTCGGCCAGCTCTTCTTCCGGTTGCTCTTCCATGGCCCCAAATCCGAGGCGGGCGGGGGCCGATGGCCTCCGCCCGCCTCAGTTTACGGCGCGCCGGTGGGCGCTGCCACCGGCCGACCGGGCTCCGCGGCGGGTCTCATCGACGTCCCACCCGCGGATGCGCGCTCAGAACTTGAAGTACGCCCGGATGTCCTTCAGCGGGACGATGGAGACCCCGCCCATGGCTTCGGCGTCCTTGTAGACGGCCAGCTCGGAGGCCGGCATCGGGTCCTCGAGGGGCTCGCCCGTCTCCGGATCGCGGTACAGCTCGGAGCCGACGATGAGGAAGTCGGTGAGCTCGTCGAGCTGCTCCTGGACGGTGATGTTCATGGTGGTCAGGAGCTGGCCCAGCTCGTTGACGTTGAACTGGCCCGAGAAGCGTCCCGCCAGCACCGCGTGGCGCCCGCCCTTGGGATCGTAGAGCGGGTTGAACACCAGGTCCCCGGTCACCACCGGGTCGAAGCGGTCGGCCTGGTTGGTGATCAGGATCTGGGCCATGTTCGCCTCGACCTGCGCGACCTCGGCCCAGCCCTTGACGCGGTCGCTGCCGGGAGTGCCCGAGACGATCGTGAAGCGCGTCCCGGCGGCCAGCCGCTGGTTCGCGCCGATGTCGATCCAGCCCAGGTCGACGTCCTCGGAGACCTCCAGCACCTTGCCGTCGGCCATGTTGGGGGCCTTCTCGAAGACCGCCAGCTTGCGGCCCTGGGCGTCCATGCGCGTCTTGGCGGTCTGCAGCGCGTTGCGGAAGCCGCGCTTGCTGTCGTCGAATTCGGCCGCCTGCTGGCGCTTCTCGGCATCCAGCTCGTTGTTGCGGGCGCGCAGGTCGGCCACCTGGGCCTCGAGCTCGCTCTGCCTCTCCTGGGCCGCCGACCGCTCGTCCGCGAGCTCGCGGCGAAGGTCCTGGTTCTCGCCGTCCTTGGTGGTCAGCGCGCTCCGGAGCGCCTCCTCGGAGCTGGCTTTCTCCGTCTCGACCGCCTGGACCCTCTGCCTCAGCGCGGCGACCTCGCGCACCAGGGTGTTGTGGTCCTGGCGCACCTGGGGCAGGAGGTCCTCGACGGTCGTGACGTCCTCCTTGAGCCCGAAGGTCTCGACGGTCTCCTCCACGGCGCCCTGAATGGCCGCGGGATCGGCCTCCGGAACCGGTGCCTGGTCGTCGTACCACCCGATGGCGCGCGACAGGGCCGAGTGCTTGGAGACCGTCTCCTGCAGGTTGTTCTGGGCGTTGGTCTGCTCGGTGACGGCGACATCGAGCTGCTCTTGGGCGTCCGCTTGGTCGGTGTAGGCCACCACCGCCAGGCCGAAGGCCACGAAGAACAGGACCACCATGGTGATCATCCAGACGACGCTGATCCGCGCGGCACCTCGCTGGGGACTCTTCATGCGACGATCCTTGGGAGTGAATCCGCGGCACCTCGGAGAGGGGGGGGTGGCGCGGGAGAGAGGAAGCGATTCAGGGAGCTGGGGATCCGGGCCCCTTGCTTCCCGTCGAAACGAGCGCATGGTGATACCGCAGAGCCGGGCCCCCGCCAAGTGGATTTGTGGTCTCAGCGGCCCCGGAGCGGCTCCGGGCCCACTCCGGCCGCCCTTGACGCGGGCGCTCCTCCTCCTTAAACGGGGTCCTCCCGGATCCGACGGCGGGCTGGCGCCCGGGCCACGGCGGCCTGGATCCGGGGTACCTCCCCTCGGCGCCGGGGTTTCGCTCCATCCGGGGCCTCCGGGCCCTCTCCGCGGGATCCCCGGCCGCCCCCTCCACCCTTGCACGACCCCGAAAGCCCCGATCGCCGGACCGCGGTCCTGGGCGTCCTGGGGGGCGTCGCCTCGGGCAAATCCCTCGTGGCACGCCTCCTGGCGGGCCCCGGAGGCCGCGTCCTGGACGCCGACCAGATCGCCCGGGAGGTTCTCGAGAGCCCCGAGGGGGTGGCCCGCCTCCGGGAGAGCTTCGGGGAGGGGGTCCTGGACGCGGAGGGCCGGCCGGACCGCGAGGCCCTGGCCCGGAGGGTCTTCGGGCGGCCCGCGGAGCGAGCCCGGCTCGAGGACTGGATTCATCCCGAGGTTCGGGCCAGGATATGGGCCGGCCTGGAGCGGGCCCGACGCGAGGGCGTCGGTCGTGTCGTGCTCGACGTGCCGCTGCTCCTGGAGAAGGATCGGGAGAGCGGATTCGCCGCAGCCTGCGACATCCTGATCTTCGTCGACTCCGATCCCATCGACCGCGGCCGGCGAGCCGAGGCCCAGCGCCGGTGGGAGCCCGGGGAGGTCGAGCGCCGCGAGGCGGATCAGCTTTCCCTGGAAGAAAAACGGGCGCAGGCCGATTGCGTCATCCAGAACCGAGGCACACCCCAAGAGCTGGACCGGGCCGTGCAGTCCCTGCTCGAAAAGCTGGGGCTCGACTGAGCCGCCGGCTCCCCTGCTTCCCTCCCCGTCGAGCGGGCGGGAGGCCCTTACACACCTGAGATCGCGATGGCCAAGAACGTGAAGGCGCGCCCCAAGTGGCGCGCGAAGAGCAGGCGCAGCTACCAGCCCGGCCCCACCAGCGAGGTGTGGATCGACTACGACAAGCTCCCCCGGGATCTCGATGAGGCCCAGCTCAAGGAGCTCTGGGACTCGCTGCCGAAGAAGCGCGCCAAGCCCAAGCCGGTCAAGCACGCCGCGCTCCAGGAGATGAACCTGGCCGAGCTGCACGAGCTCGCCGTCAAGGAGAAGGTCGAGGGTATCGACGGGCGCAAGCGCGAGGACGCCATCTGGTCGATCACCCGGCGCCGCATCGAGAGCCGGGTGCCCGTCGTCGCCGAGGGCTGCCTGTCGATCAACGGCGACGGCCACGCCTTCCTGCGCTCGGCCAGCTACGGCTACCTGCCCTGCGCCGACGACGTCTTCGTCCCCCCCTCGATGCTCAAGGAGTGGGGCCTGCGGCCGGGCATGACCCTGCGCGGCACGCTGCGGCCGCCCCTGGACGGAGAGCGCTATTTCGGGCTGGGGGCCCTGGATACGGTCGACTTCCACGACCCCGCCGAGGTCTCGACGCGCGCTCCCTTCAAGGAGCTGACGCCCCTCTACCCCGATGAGCGCGTCATCCTCGAGGGCACCGAGGAGAACCCCCTGGAGATGCGCATCGTCGACCTGATCACCCCCATCGGCCGCGGGCAGCGCGGGCTGATCACCTCGCCGCCGCGCACCGGCAAGACGGTGCTCCTGCAGATGCTGGCGAAGTCGATCGTCAAGAACGCCCCCGACGCGCACCTGATCATCCTGTTGATCGACGAGCGGCCGGAGGAGGTCACCGACTTCGAGCGCAGCCTCCCCGAGGGCAGCCGCGAGGTGGTCAGCTCGACCTTCGACGAGCCCGCCTGGCGCCACATCCAGGTGGCCGACATGGTCATCCAGAAGGCCAAGTCGCTGGTCGAGGCGGGCGAGGACGTGGTCATCCTGCTGGACTCGATCACCCGCCTGGCGCGGGCCTGCAACCTGGAGGCTCCCTCCAACGGCAAGCTGCTCTCGGGGGGCATCGAGGCCAGCGCCCTGCAGTTCCCCAAGCGCTTCTTCGGCGCCGCGCGCAACATGGAGGACGGGGGCTCCCTGACCATCCTGGGCACGGCGCTCATCGAGACCGGCTCGAAGATGGACGAGGTCATCTTCGAGGAGTTCAAGGGCACCGGCAACATGGAGCTGGTGCTGGAGCGGCGCCTCTCCGATCGCCGCATCTTCCCCGCCATCGACATCAACCGCTCGGGCACGCGCAAGGAGGAGCTGCTCTTCACCGAGGAGGAGCTGCCGCGCATCTGGATGCTGCGCAAGGTGCTCAACGAGCTCGATCCGGTGGAGGCCATGGAGATGCTGATCCAGAAGATGCGCAAGACGCAGGTCAACGCCGAGTTCCTCATGACCATCGGGTAGCCCCGCTTGCGCGTCCTGGTGGGCATCCCCACCTGGGGCCTGATCGGCGGCAGCGAGCGCTATGCGGCCGCGGCGGTCTCCGGGCTGATCGAGCTGGGGCACCGGCTCACCCTGCTCTGCGCCCGGCGCGCGGAGCCCCCCCCCCTCGAAACCGGGAGGGGGCTTGGGGTCCTGGTCGAGCCGGCCTTCGGGGACTCCGCCCCGGGCCGCGCCGCCCTGGATCGCCTCCAGCGGCGCCTGGTGGAGGCCTCGCCCGAGGTCGTCCTGCTCCTGGGCGCGTGCGCCCCCCGGACCCTGGCCCGGCTCCTGGACGTGGCCCCGGTGGTGCGCTTCGTCCAGGATCACACCCTCTTCTGTCCGGGGCGGAACAAGGTCCTCGAGGACGGCGGGCTCTGTCGCGAGCCGATGGGTCCCGTCTGTCTGGAGCGCTACCTGCTCGGGGGAGGCTGCACGGGCTATAGGCCGGCGGCGCTCGGCTCGCTCGGGAAGGCCCTGGCGAGTCTGGGCAAGCGCCTGCTGGACCTGGACCTGCACCGCCGGGCAGCCTGCCTGCTGGTCGCCTCGCGGTACATGCGGCGCGAGCTCCTGGCGGTCGGCTTCGCGCCCGATCGGATCGCGCTCCTGCCCTACTTCGCGCCGCCGTCGCCCGGCCCGGCGAGCGGAGATCGCCTGCCGGAGGCCACGCGGCGCTTCCTCGAGGCGAGCGAGGCGCCGCTTCTCCTGACGCCGGCGCGCTTGACGCTGCCCGACAAGGGCATCGACCGCCTGCTCACGGCCCTGGGGCAGGTGCGAGGTAGATTCAGGGCCGTCATCGCGGGGTCGGGGCCGGCCGAGGAGTGGCTGCGCGCCAAGGCTCGGGACGAGGGCCTGGCGGAGCGGGTGCACTTCTCGGGCTGGCTCGATCCGCCGGCGCTGGGGTTCCTCCTCGAGCGCTGTCGTGCGCTGGTGTGCCCTTCGATGTGGAGCGAGCCCTTCGGCCTGGTGGGCCTCGAGGCCATGGCCTGCGCGCGGCCGGCAGTCGCCTTCGAGGTGGGCGGCATTCCCGAGTGGCTGGAGGATGGGGTCACGGGTCTCTCGGTGGAGCGGGGAGACTGTGCGGGTCTGGCGCGAGCCATCGATCGACTGGTGGCCGATCCGGACCGGGCCGACGAGATGGGTCGGGCCGGCCGGGCCCGGCTCGAACGGGAGTTCGGGCGCGAGGAACACATGGGGGTTCTCGAGCGCATTCTCGGGGACGCTCGGTGAGGGCGCGCTGAGTCTGGGGGCGGGGGGATCGTCACCTGGCCGGGCTTTCCGGAGCCCCGCTCGCGCACGGGGCCCCCGGGAAGCCCGTCAGAGGACAGACTCCCCCCCACGACCCCAATCCCCCTGCACCCGCAACGGATCGCTCGCGCGCAGGATCCGCTCGAAGTCCACGACCGCTCCCTCGCGTCGGGCCCGACCCAGGCCCCGCCGCTGCTCCAGCGCCAGGGCCAGCCAGGTCAGCTCCTCCCGGCGACCCAGCAGACACGCCTCGTGCACGCTCCTGCGCAGGGCGAGCAGGTGCTCCCTCGCGAGCCGCCCGGGCAGGTGCTTCCACTGGAACAACAGCAGGTTCCTCTCGATCGCCGCCCGCACCGCTTCGAGTGGCGCCACCCGGGCGATGGTCCCGCGGTGGCGGTGCTCGACGCAGGACTCCGGCACATGAAGGACCGAGAGCCCCCGCCCCCAGGCGCGCCAGCACAGGTCGAGATCCTCCAGATAGAAGGGCTCGAAGAGGGGATCGAAGCCGCCCAGCTCCTCGAAGAGCCGTCGCCGGAACAGGAAGGCTCCGCCCACCGCGAAGGGCACCGGCACCACCCGCTCCAGGCACGCCGAGACGCCGCCCGCGAGGGGCTCCAGGCCGGGCTGCTCCAGGCGCAAGAGGCCCTCCTCGAAGACGAGCCGCGTCAGGGACTCGATCCGCCCCTCCTCTCCGCCGAGCAGGATGCGGGGAACCGCGGCGAAGACCTCAGGGCTCGAGAGCGCGCGCTGCAAGGGCGCCAGGAAGCCCGGGCGCACCCGCACGTCGGGATTGACGGCGAAGACCAGCTCGGAGCGAGCCGACTCCACCCCGCTCGTCAAGGCGCGCGCGAAGCCCCCGTTCTCGGAGCGCGCCAGGCACCGCAGCCGCGGGTAACCCTCCGCCAGCCACGCCCCGAGCCGGCCCCCACCCGTGTCGTCCACGACGACCACCTCATCGCCGGCGTCCCGATCGGCCACCTCCTCCATGATCGGCGGGAGACACTCGCCCAGGAGCTCCCGATCCCCGAGGGCGGGCACCACCACCGAGACCGGTTCCGTCACGGGGCACCTCCCTCGCCGGGGAGATCTCCGCGCCACCGATCGAGGCGCCTCCCGAGGGCGCTGCGCGCGACGATCCAGCGCGCGAGGGCTCCCCCGTCCGCGGCCGCCGCCTCCATCTCGCCCCGCCGCCACTCGAGCTCGGCGCGCATCCCCTCCAGCACCTCCCGCGCCCGGACCAGGGCGGGATCGACCGCGGCGGCCTCCCACTCCCCCCCCTCGGATCGCTCCAGGGACGAGATCGCCGAGACCAGGTCCATCGCCGCGCGCCGCAACCAGGCCTCGTGCTCGCGCAGGGCCGAGAGCTCGCGATCGAGCTCCGCGGCCTCTCGCCGCGAGTCTCCGAGCTCGTCGCGCGCGGTCCGATCCGCCCGCTCCAGGTCGGCGGCCACGCCGCGCAGCCACTCGAGCTCGGACTCCCGCGCGCTCGCCAGCTTCCCCAACCACTCCCGCTCCCGCTCCTCGACGTCGCCCCGCTCGGCGCGCCAGCCCGCCTCGGCGCGCGCGCCCTCCCACAGTCCGCGCAGCCAGTCGCGCTCCGCCTCTAGTGCCTCCACGGCCGCACCCGCGCGCTCCAGGGCCTCGGCCCTGCCGCTCGACTCGGCCTCCCGTTCCCGCAGAGACTCGCGCAGCCAGGCGACCTCCGCCTTCAGGGCCGTCAGGGCATCGAGCACCCGACCGCCGGAGGCCGGAGTCGGCAGCGGCGCCGTCCCCCCATCGAGCTCCCGATCCAGACCCTCGAGCCCCCCCAGCACCTCGGCCGCGAGCTCCCGCAGCGGCCGCCGCGAGAGATCCAGCCAGCGCTCCAGGAAGGGTGCCAGCGAGGGCAGCGGCGGGTCGCCCGCCGGCCTCTCGACGAGCCGTCGATAGCGCTCTACGAGCTCGCGGGCCTCCGCGTCGATGCCGCGCGGCGCGCGCACGCCCCCCGCCAGCCGCGCCACCAGCCCCGGCTCCGCGAGGCACCGCTCGATCGCGCGCGCCAGGTCGGCTGGATCTCCCGGCTCCACCAGGAGGCCGTCGATCCCCTCGCGCACGCTTTCGGGCAGGGCGCCGACGCGGGAGGCGATCACCGGCCTGGACGCGGCGAAGGCCTCGCGGACGACGAAGGCCGCGTTCTCGGCCCAGACCGAGGGCACCACCAGGACGTCGATCTCCGCGAAGCACTCGGCGATTCGCTCGTGGGCGATTCCTCCCCCCCATCCTACCCCGAGCTCCTCGGCTCGCCGGCGCAGCGACGCGACGTAGGGGCGGTCGGTCGAGTCGCCCCGGATCGAGAGCTCGCCGGCTCCCTCCGCGACGCGCTCCCAGGCCGACAGCAGCACGTGCACGCCCTTGTGCTTGGAGAGCCCACCGAGGTAGCCGAAGCGCAGCGCGCCCTCGGTCCGCGGTGGGGGCACGTCCCCGAGGATGCGCAGGTCGATGCCGCAGTCGTGGCGCTCCAGGCGCGCGGGATCGATCCCACCCCGGACGAGGCGATCGGCCAGGTGGTCGCTCGTGGCCAGGATCGCGTTCAGGTCCTCGAAGGCCGCGGCGCGCTCCGCGCTGCGCTGCCGGCTGCGCTCCACGGCGGAGGCCAGCTCGGCATCGACACCCTCGCCCGCCAGGATCCCCGCCAGGCGCCGCGCTGCCGCGGAATCCAGCTGACCGGGAAGCGCGCCGGACTGCCAGTCGCCCAGCTCCGCGAGCCCGTTCAGGAATCCCGCGGCCCGATCGCACCGGGCGCAGAGCTCGGGCCGACCGGGCTCCTCGCAGGGAGAGAGATCGGGCCGGACCAGGGTCTGCCGGTGGCAGACGGGGTGGTAGTCGTGGGCCGCGTAGAGGGTCGGGATCCCGCGCCGCCGGGCCTCCCCGATCAGACCGAACCCCAGCTTCTCCAGGTGCTGGAAGTGGATCAGGTCGGGGCGCTCGCGGTCCAGGAGCCCGCCGAAGGCGACCGCCGGCCCCGGATCGCGCCCGGATTCCCCGGACGGGCGTGGGTGGAGCGTGAGCCAGTGGATCGCGTGAACCTCCCCGTCCTGCCGGCGCAGGGCGAGGTGGGGCAAATCCCCCCCCCGGCGGGGCGCGAAGACCAGGACTTCGCAGCCCGCTCGCACCAGGGCCCCGGCCAGGGCCTCGCAGTGCGACTCGACGCCGGTGAGCTCGCGGGGCGGATAGCCGTGGGCGACCAGGCAGACGCGCATCGCGACCGAGTCTACCGCCCCCAGGCCCCCGGAAGGCAGCCCAACGCTCCAGTCGCCGGCTCGCGGGTGTCGAAATCCGCCCAGGGAGTAGAATGGAGTTCAGCGCGGCCTCGCCGCGCCCCCCCCACCATGCGCAGCACCCTGGTTTCGATCTGTGCCCTCGCCCTCGGCCTGCTCGGGCTCGTCCTGCTGGTCGATTTCCTCGGGATCCCGGTCCAGGCCGAGCCCCTCGAGCAGTCCGTCGCCTTCCGGCCCATGGACGCGGCCGGGGGGCTTCCGCCGCGGGACGGGGAGGGCGCCGCGACCGGGAGCGCCGTCTCCGGGCGGGTCCTCGACGGCCAGGGACAGCCCATCGCCGGGGTCCGGGTGATCGCCACCGACGTGCGGCGGATCGAGCGCCGGACCCAGGCCCACTCGCGGGGCCCCGAGTCCCCTCTGGCGGAGACCCGCTCCGACGAGGCGGGCCACTTCGAGCTCGAGGGCCTCAGCCCCGGCTTCATCCGGGTGTGGGCGGGGTCGGAGTCCTGGCTGTACGGCTGGACCCAGCGGGTGGAGGTCCGCCCCGAGCAGGAGAGCTACAACCTGGTCCTCACCCTGGAGCGCTCGCCCTCCGGCCCCCTGGCCGCCCCCGGCGCCGCCCGGGACTGAGCGGCCCCGCGCCAGGCGGGGGGCGCTTCAGATCATGAAGGCGCCGCCGTTCAGGTCCAGGCCCTGCCCGATCACCCCCCGCGCGTCGTCCGAGGCCAGCCAGGCCACCATCCCGGCCACGTCCTCCACCTCGGCCATGCGGGCCACCGGCACCTCTTGCATGGCCAGCTCGAAGGCCTGCTCCGAGGTGATGCCCAGGTCGCACGCCAGGTTCTCGATGCCCAACCGGGCCATGGCGGTGTCCACCCATCCGGGGCACACGGCGTTGACCTGGACGCCGTCGGCGGCCAGCTCGCGGGCCAGGGCTCGCACCAGGCCCAGGAGCGCCGCCTTCGAGGCGCAGTAGCCGGTGTGACCGGGGACCCCGATCCGGCCCAAGATCGAGGAGATGACCACCATGTGCCGCAGGCCGGGACCGGGAGCGAGGTGGCGCTCGGCGGCGCGCAGACAGGAGTAGGTGCCGGTCAGGTTGGTGGCGATCAGATCGTCGAAGCGATCGTCCGGACCGGGCCGGTTGGGCCCGCCGATCCCGCTGTTGGCGACCAGCACGTGGATCGGTCCGTTCGCCTCGGCCGCCTCGGCGAAGGCCTCGTCCACCCCGGCGCGCTCGCGGATGTCGCAGGATGAGACGAAGATTCCCGCCGCCCCGGCCGCGCGGCAGGCCTCGGCGGCCTCCGCCAGCCGATCCCGGGCCCGAGCCAGGAGGCTCAGGCGGGCGCCCTCCCGGGCCGCCCGCAGGGCGATCGCGCGGCCGATGCCGGTGCCCGCGCCGGTGACGAGGACGTGACGGGGGGACGCCTGGGTGGTGCTCATGGCGGCATTCTGGCGCAGGGCGCCGGTCCGGGCAACCGCCCCACCGGGCGCTCCGAGGAGCCCGGCCGGAATTGGGAGTTCCTGTCAGGGGGCGGGACCAGGCGGGTCGATGAGGGATCAACGGCCTCCGGGGAGGAGGCCCCAACCTTCCAGCAGGGGTAGCGATGGCGGATGCTCTCACCAGCTCACCGCGCGGATCTGTCGCGCGGGGTGCGGATCGGCGAAAGGGGACCTCGTCCTCCCGGCGGGGCGGCTTCACGCTCGCCGAGACGGCCCTGGCGATGATCATCCTGCTGGTGGCGCTCCTGGCGATGAGCGCGGCGACCCTGCGCATGCACACCCTGCGGCGGCAGAACCGCGAGCGCTCGATCGCCCAGAACGCCGTCCGCACCACCGTGGACCGCGTCCAGGCCATCTCCCACGAGGCGCTGGAGCGGGATCCCAACACCTGGTCCCAGGTCGTGGTCGCCGCCCTCACCGCGGGCGGTGAGGTCGGCACGCAGTTCAACCTGGCCGAGCTGACCCCCACCACCGTGAACGGCCAGGTGGGCAGCATCCAGGTCGTCGTCGACGAGACCCTCACCGACGCGCAGCTCGGCCTGGACATGGGGATGCCGCGCGATTTGAACGCGGACGGAGTGATCGACAACACCAACGTGACCGCCAGCGCGCGCGTGCTGCCGCTGATCATCCAGATCCAGTGGATCGGGGTATCCGGGACGGTGACCATGCGCCACCCCGCCTACCTGCTGGGCTACTGAGAGGAGCGGGACGCATGATCATCCAGGCAGGCCGCAGGAGCGAGGCCCTCCGGCGAGGGGTGACCCTGCTGGAGCTGCTCTTCGCCACCGGCATCGCCACGCTGATGCTGCTGACCTCGCTGAGCATGCTGGAGCACGACGGGAACCTGTCCCGGTCCACCCTGGGCATCTCGGTGACCGAGGTCCGCGCACAGGAGCTCCTCTACAAGCTGGAACGCGAGCTGGCCGACTCCCGGGGAGCCACTCCCATCGCCGAGCTCACCCGCGTCCTGACCGGGGGCCAGACCAACGAGATGCTGGTGGACTCGACCCTGGGATTCCCCGATCGGGGCATTCTGCTTATCCACCGCGGCACCTCCCTCGAGGAGCGGCTCTCCTACGACGGCGCCGGCGGGGGGGGTGTGCGCTTCATGGGACTCGAGCGGGGCCTGCAGTGCACCGGCGACTTCACCCACGACCGCCCGGCCGCGATCCTGTGGGCGGCGCTGGGCGAGGTGCTGCAGAACCAGTCCAATCCGCCCGCCAGCGCCTGGGACGGCCGAGCCATGGAGTTCGAGACGCCCACCTTCTTCCGGGGAGACGGCACGGGCTTCTCCTACCGCATCCCGGTGGGCGTCCTGGGGGACGACATCCAGTGGGGCGCCCGCATGAACAACGGGCTGAACCCCGACGCCTGGCACGCGCTGGTCTACGTGCCCCAGTACCAGCTCGTCGAGGCCGACACCGGGGACGACCTCAACCGCGACGGCGACCTGGTGGACGTCTACGACGTCGGCCAGATCCGCCGCCGCTCCTGGGACACGACCAATCCGGCCATCCCCGCCAACGACCTGGGCATGGGTCCCACGGTGATCCTCCAGGAGCAGTGCAACTGGGGCGGGGACCTGGACGACGACGGCTTCGACGATCCCATATTCCTGTGGAACGAAGCCCGGCGAATGCTGCACGTGCGGCTGTTCGTCATCGGGAACGCGGTGCGCGGCGTTCCCATCGTGAGGCAGGTCGAATCGACGGTCTTCATGAGGAACTAGTGGGGAGGTCCGAAGTGTCGAAGACGGTTTGGAGCATACCGGGCGGAGATCGGGCACCTCGGATGCCCGGGGTGCGGTGGACCGGCGATGGGATCCAGGCCCCCGCTCCGCGGCGGCGCGGCTCGGCCCTGGTCCCGACGCTGATCGTGGTGTCGGCCCTGGCCACTTTGGGTCTGGCCATGCTGTCCTCGAGCCTCGACGGGGCCCGCACGGTCAACTTCGAGGACGACGAGTACAGCCTCACCAGCGCCGTGGAGAGCGTGGCCGCCCTGGCCGCGGAGAACCTGTGGACCGGCTTCCTGGCGCTGGACTCCGGCACGCCCGGCAGCATCGCCCAGTTCCGGACCTTCCTGGACGGCCAGGGCGTGCTCAACGACCCCAACTCCCTGAGCGGCACGGGCACACCACCCAACGCCCAGCAGGGCACCGAGATCACCTCCATCCTGAACCTGCCCGCCGGAGGGTTGGGCGGCGCGCTGTTCGACAGCGTCCAGGTGGACGCCGTGCGGATCTACCGCCTGGACGATCTGGGCAGCGAGTCCACCCAGCTCTACTTCACCGTGTCGGCCAGCACCCAGCGCGGCCAGGGCATCGTCAACCCGGTGCTGAACCGCGGCCTGCAGGTGCTGTACACGGTGGAGCCGCAGGTCTTCGAGGGCTTCGAGTACGGCCTGCTCTCGAACAACGTCAACTGCATCTTCTGCCACACGCAGGTGGATACCGTCGAGCGCTACTACAACCAGGATCCGGCCCTGTTCGGCAGCTTCGAGCGGGTACGGGTGGGCACCCTCGAGGCGCTCATGATCCGCCACGACATGGACGGCAAGCACTGGCTGCTGAACGACTACGACGCCGACTCCTACATCGCCGGGACGCTGTGCACCCGCGGCGCGGCCACCGACCACGACGGGGTTCCCATCGCTGACTGGAACGCCCTCTCCTTCGGCAACTTCGACTTCGACGCCACCGGCAAGATCGTGCAGGACGCCTGGGGCAACATGTGCTCAGGCCGCTTCTCCCCCGCCGGCCTGCCCCTGCAGCCGCTGGAGAACCTGTACCTCGACTACCCGCTGGTCTACAGCCAGATGATCGACGGACCCCTGCCCGACTACTTCCCGGCGCCCATCCCCGACGACGGCGGGGCCTGGGCCGGGGGCGGCAACCCGGCCGACGCCGGGAACCGTCGGGTGGACGACTCCGAGTTCGACGCCCTGGCCCAAACGGCCGAGGGGGCCATCGTGGCCGGCATCCTGACCCACAAGGTCCACGGCGACAACATCACCACCGTCGGCGAGTACGCCGAGGCCCTCTTCGTCGGCAACGTGCCCAGCCTGGGATCGGTGACCGACGGCAACGTGGTGCTCTCGGGCACCGAGGCCAATCCCATCGTGATCGACGGCACCATCGCGGTCGATGGGGACGTGATCATCAACGGCTGGGTCAAGGGGACCGGCGCCATCATCGCCCGGGGGAACATCTACGTCCCCACCGACCTGCACTACCTGGACGCCACGGACGGGGCGGGTGGCCGCATCTTCGGCCTCGCCCCCGACGGCACCGACAACGCCCTGGGCCTCTCGGCCGGCGGCAACGTGCTCATCGGGGACTTCATGCGGCCCACCGTGCTGCAGCCCAACATGACCCGGCTGGAGCCCGGCAAGTACCTGACCGTCACCGGGGACGCCGGCGGCGGCTGGTCGTTCTCCCTGGCGGAGATGTCGCTCTTCAATCGCACCGAGTGGGCGCGCACGCAGCCCATGCTGCCGGCGCCGGGGGGTGAGGCCGGCCAGCCGCCGGCCACCTGGTCGGTGCCCAACCCGGAGTACACCAAGTACAACCCGCCGGGGGGCGAGCCCTACGTGCCGCGCTACTACCAGTTCGGGCCGGGCGACGACGTGCCCATCTACAACCGGGGCAACATCGGCTTCGACCCCGCCACCGGCACCTGGATGGGTGACACCGAGGTGCCGCTGGAGTGGGACCTGACCCTCCTGGACGTCATGGATCCGGGCAACCCCTCCGATCCCTACCTGTACGACGCCCTGGGGGACCCGATCGCCTCCCTCTGTCAGATGACCCCCACGAACACCTGGATCTCCGACGCCCTCTACAAGAAGAGCATCGAGTACTTCGAGGACACGCGGGTGTGGGGAGAATCCATGAAGATCGACGCCCTGGTGTACACCAACAACGCGATCATGGCGACCATCAACCGCGTGAGCCCCTTCACCGGACAGATGCTGCTCAACGGCTCGCTGATATGCGCCGACCTGGGCATGCTGGTGCCCTCGCACAGGGACGCCTCGACCGCCGGGACGCCGGCCAACCCGCCGGGATCCGAGTATCAGATCGGCCTGCAGCTCAACTTCGACCGCCGGCTGAAGGACATGCTCAACGTGCGCAACCCGCTGCAGGTCACCCTCAAGCGCACGCGCTGGGACCCCACCGCCAATATGCTCTAGGGGATGATCACCACCGGCACCGGGTTGGACACGAAGTCGAAGGGGCCCTTCAGCAGGTAGGCGAAGTCCAGCCGCATGCCCACCATGCTCGGCGGCAGGGGGCCCAGGGTGTCGAAGGTGGCGGTCGCCTGTCCGGCGCCGTCCAGCGTGCCGAGGAAGCCCGAGAAGCTCGGCCCGTTGAGCTACGACAGGATCCGGTTCATGTACCAGTCGCGGTTCAGAGGTAGGGTGACCAGCCCGCCGCGCAGGGGCATGCCCGGGCTGGTCCCGCTGGCGCTCCCCAGGAGGTAGTAGGTCCTGCCCGCCCGGGCCGGGCCCGCATCCAGCTGGAGGAGGACGCTGCCGCCGGTGGCCGCGGAGATCCTCGATGCATCCGCGCCGAGGGAGGTCTCCTGCCAACCCGCCAGCCGGGCCCACAGCCACCAGGCCGCGTAGGCCTTCTGGTTGGCGTTGAGGGGCTGGGTGTGGGCCGCCGCGCAGTCGAACCAGTCGGCCCCCAGCACGTGGGAGTCCTGCCACTGCGTGGCCCAGTTGCCCAGGGCGTGCCCGGCCGCGTCCCAGTAGCGGCAGTCGTCGTCGGCGTACTCGAAGTGCGTACCGTCGGCGTCGTAGCTCTCGATGTCGGCGAAGTCGTACAGGATCTTCCCGTTGGCCAGGCAGTGGTCCCGGATCTGCTGGTTGCGGGCGTTGGTGTTGGCCATCTTCCCGTATTCGAGGTGTCCGGTCATGTACACGAACATGACGTGGGGGTAGTCGACCTCGAGCTGGCTCATGGGCGCCAGGTAGCGGTCGATCATGTTCTGCGCGGTGTAGTCGGAGACCTGCCCGCACCAGGCCCAGATGATCACGTTGACGTCCGAGTTGGCCGGGTTGTCCAGGTAGGCCCGGGTCTTGTCCACCCACAGGGGGTAGTAGCCGAGGTCCCCGCTCATGGCGTAGTCGTGCAGGTCGAGGGCGCCCCCCGTGCCGCCGTCGTTCCAGGCGAACTGGGGCCCGCCGACACCTCCGGTGAAGCCGACCAGGCCGGTCATGCCGGTGGTGATCTGGCTGCCGTGAGAGGTGTGCCCGTAGGCGATGTGCAGCTCGCGCTTGGCCGCCTCGATCCACTGCGGCGGGATCTGGGTGACGTCCGCGCAGCGGTGGTCGACGATGACCGCCTCGCCCGCGGCGAGGGCCGGTATCGAACTGAGACAGAGGGTCAGAGCGCTGATGAGTCGCGAAACGCCCATGGGGGCTCCTGCGCTGGGGACGTCGGGGGGGGGATCCTCGCGGGGACGAGGGCGGGCCTGCGCACCCGCTACCAGATAATACCCCCTACCCAAATACCGATCGGGGCAACCCGCGAAAGCGGGGAGGTTCCCGGGGATTCTCAACCCGAGAAGCCGGCGCGCCGAGGAAGGAGTGACTCCGATCCGCGCTCGAGACCTGCTCGGGCCAGCCACACCCAAGGCGTCGCGATCCCATGAAGCCGATCCTCTTGATCCTGCTGCTCCTGTGCGCGCTGCTGGCAGCCGGCGCCTTCGTGCCCGTCGGCGGCGATGATGCGATCCATCAGGGCCCCTCGACCGAAGCCCCGACCCTGGACCTGTCCGGCTTCTCCGACGAGGCCCCGGGCGAGGCGCTGCGTATGCTGTTCATCCACCACTCGGTCGGCGGGACGCTCCTGGCTGAGGAGGGGCCGGTCGCGGGCGCGAGCTGCATCTTCGAATCGCACCCCAACGGGGGCGGCCTGCGCGCGGCGCTCGCCGCGGCGGGCTACGAGGTCCACGAAGCCTCCTACGGCAGCCGGGTGGGCTCCGCGACCGATCTCTTCGACTGGCTGCCCAAGTTCCGCGACGACATGGAGGCCGTCTTGGCCACCGACCGGCAGGACGCGGTCTACCCGGACGAGCGACGCAACCGGATCGTCATGTTCAAGTCCTGCTTCCCCAACAGCGACTTCGTCGCCGAGGGAGAGGCGCCGGGCGATCCGGAGGGACCCGAGCTGACGTACTGGAACGCGCGGGCCTCGCTGACGGAGCTGCGCCAGCACCTCGCCGCGCGGCCCGACGTGCTCTTCGTCTACCTGACCGCCCCCCCCCTGGTACGCCAGCAGGCCCAGCCGGCCTGGCGCTGGCTGGCCAAGACCCTGCTCGGCCGCCAGCAGAGCATCGCCGAGCATCGCCGCCGCGCCGCCCTGGCCCGGCGCTTCAACGACTGGGTCGTCTCGCCCGAGGGCTGGCTGGCCGGCTACCCGCAGCGCAACCTGGTGGCCTTCGACTACTTCGGCGTCCTGACCGGAGACCGGACGTGCGACTTCTCGCGCTACCCGACGGGCGGCGGGGCCGACTCGCACCCCAGCGCGGAGGGCAACCGGCGGGCGGCCGCCGAGCTCCTGCCCCTGCTCAACCGCGCGGTGCGCCGCGCGGGTCTGATCGACGGCTAGACGGCCGCCCGGCCGGCCTCCTCCGGCGTCCCTCCGCGGGACCCCAGCCCCAGCGGCGGGGTGCGCAGCCACTCGGTGGTCCGCTGCTTGCGGGCGATGTCGTTGAACACACACTGCACCTGGTGCTCGCCGAGCTGCATCTCGAGCGCGGCCTCGCCCGCCGGGACCTCGTGCTCGAAGGCGTACCACAAGAGGTCCAGGGTCTCGAATGGGAGGCGGAAGTAGAACTCCTTCTGGGTGCTGCCGGCGCTGTAGGTGTCGGAGGTCGGCGGCCGGGTGCGGATGGCCTCGGGGACCCCCAGGTGCTCGGCGAGCTGGTAGACCTGGGTCTTGTACAGGTGGCTGATGGGACAGGCGTCCATGGCGCTGTCGCCGTACTTGACGAAGAAGCCCAGCTCGTGCTCGTTCTTGGGCTGGGTACCGAGGACCGCAAAGTCCCGGAGCTCGGCGTGGTAGTAGATCATCGCCGCCCGGCTGCGCTGCTTGAAGTTGGAGGCCGCCACGATCTGCCGGAGCTGGTCGGACCGCAGGCGCTTCTTGCGCTCGACGCCCTCGGGACTGACGATCGTGGCGCTGAAGACGTTCAGGGTCTCCCGCTCCAGGATGTCGTCGGGCAGGGTGATCTTGAGCTTATAGCGCCGGTCGTACTCCGGGAACACCGAGCTCACCGCCTCGTCCCGGCGCCAGTAGCAGCCGAAGCCCTCCAGGGCCGGCGTGACGTCCTCGACGATCGGTTCGACTCCGAACTGCTGGCACACCTGCGCGCCCAGCTCGCGGCTGAGGGGGTCGGACTCGCGCTCCGGCAGGAGCAGGGCCACGATCCGATCGGCCCCCAGCGCCCGCACCGCCAGTCCCAGGACGACGGCCGAATCGACGCCGCCGCTCACGCCCAATGCCCCGCCGCGCCGCTTGAGCACATCCAGCACGTCTTCGCGCAGCCGGTCCGCGATGCGCTGGACCTCGTGCTCGGCGTCGAGCGTCAGGACGTCCCTGTGGAAGCGTTTCATAGGCTCTTCTCCAGTGTGCAGTGGGCGACCGTCTTGACGTCGTCGCCCTCGTTCAGGGTCGATCGCTCGCGGCGCTGTTCCACGAACTGATGATGGACAAGCTGGGTGGAGAGGATCCCCGCCAGGGCCATCTCGTCGCCCTCGCCCAGCGCGCCTCGCCGCCGGAGCTTCTCCAGCAGGAGGCCCACCGCCCGAGGCTCGAAGCAGCCGGCCTCCTCGATGATCCGCGGCTCGAGGAGCTCGGCCACCCACTCCAGGGGCTGGCCGTCGATGAAGAAGCAGGCGTGGATGGGGGCGCGGTAGGGCTGCTTGCGCCGGCCCAGGATCTCCTCCGGCAGGAGGTCCCTCACCGCGCGCTTGAGCACCAGCTTCTCGTTCAGCCCCCTCAGCTTGAGCCCCGGTGGCAGCCGGTTGCAGAGCTCGACCACCCGGTGATCCAGGAAGGGGAAGCGGCCCTCGACCGAGTGCGCCATGGCCATCCGATCGCCCTGGGAGGACAGCAGGTACTCCGGCAGGAAGACGGTCGCCTCCAGGTACTGGGCCCGGGCCAGGGGGCTCCAGCGCGGGAAGTCCGCCGGCAGGGCCAGCTCGTCCCAGGGCTCGGCGTCGGGCTCCGAGCGGCCCTCGGCGATCGCCGCGCGCAGGGGCTCGGAGAACAGGCGCCGGGCGCGCCCCGTGTTCCGCCAGCGGATCTCGTGGGAGAAGCAGGGGCCGGAGGCCCGCTCGAGCCCGCGGCCGAAGAAGGCCTCGAGCCCGGCCTGCCCCCCCCCGGTCAGGTCGCCGATGTAGGGGTACAGCCGGTTCAGCAGGGCCGGGCGCCGGCGCGAGCCGGGCTGGCGCGCCCAGAAGCGGCGCACCTTGGCCTCCTTGAAGAGGTCGTAGCCGGCCAGGAACTCGTCGGCCCCCTCCCCGGTCAGGACCACCTTGAAGCCGCTGTCGCGCACCCGCTCCGAGAGCAGGAACATGGGCGCCGGAGAGGTGCGCACGATCGGCGTCTCGGCGTGCCAGATCACCTCCGGGAAGGCGCGGCCGAGCGCGGCGTGGCTGCAGGTGAGCGGGTGGTGGTCGCACCCGAGATGGTCGGCCATGCGGCGCTGGAAGCCGCTCTCGTCGAAGGCCGCGTCGTCGAAGGCGATCGAGAAGGTCTCCAGCCGGCTGGCCGCGTGGCGGCGCACCAGGGCGGCGATGGCCGAGGAGTCCAGCCCGCCGCTCAGGTAGGCCCCCACCGGAACGTCCGCCCGCAGGCGCAGCCGGGTCGCGTCGACCAGCAGCCCACGCAGCTCGCGGGCGGCCTCCTCGAGGTCCACGTCGAGCTCACGGCCGGCCTCGGGGAAGTCCGGCTCCCACCAGCGCTCCACGCGAGGCGGCGCTTCGGGGCGGGCCAGGAGCCAGTGGCCGGGAGGCAGGGAGGAGATCCCCTGGAAGGCCGTCCGCGGGCTGCGTGGGCTCCACATCGAGAAGATCTGATCCAGGGCCAGCGGGTCCAGGCGGACGTCGACCGAGGGGTGGGCCAGGAGCCCCTTGATCTCCGAGGCGAAGATCAGATCGTCGCCCCGCCGGGTCCAGTAGAGGGGCCGGATGCCCAGGCGGTCGCGAGCCAGGAACAGCTCTTGTCGGCGCTCGTCCCAGATCGCCAGGGCGAACTGGCCGTTGAGGTGGTGGAGGCAGTCGGGCCCGTGCTGCTCAAAGAGGTGGAGGACCACCTCGGTGTCCGAGCGGGTCACGAAGCGGTGCCCCTGACGCTGGAGCTCCGCGCGCAGCTCGGGGAAGTTGAAGACCTCCCCGTTGAAGACGATCCACAGGCTGCCGTCCTCGTTGCCGATGGGCTGCTGCCCCCCGGCCAGGTCGATGATGCTCAGCCGGGCGCTGCCCAGCCCCAGGCTGCAGGCCGTGTCCTCGAAGGTGTAGACGCCGAACTGGTCGGGCCCCCGATGCCGCAGGGCGCCCAGCATGCGCCTCGTGCGGTCCGCGTCCGCCGACCCGGCTCCCCCGCGGCCCAGGCAGCCGACGATCCCGCACACCTAGCCGCGGCCCTCCCGCGGCCGGCCCGTGCGGGCGCCGGGCTCGCGCTCGAGTGCAGCAACCCGGAAGTTCCGGCTCCCCTGCTGAGTCTCTCGGCGTCGCTGGCAAGGCGCGCCGACGACGCGTATTCGCTGTGATACTCGGAGGAGGCGCAACGCCGCCAGCGGCGTCGAGAGGCCCGCAGGGGAGCCGGAACTTCCGGGTTGTTGCACTAGGCTCATGCCACCTTGGCCTCGATGTAGGAGGTCAGGCGGTTCACCGAGTCGAAGTGCTCGGGAACGATCTCGGTGTCGGCGACCTCCACCTCGAAGGCCTCCTCCAGGAACTGGGTCAGCTCCAGGATGCCGGTCGAGTCCACCACCCCATCCTCCACCAGCGAGGCCTCGTCGGACAGGGGGAAGCCCTCCGTGCTGAGCAGGAAGTTCTCGGCCAGGAAGTTGCGGATCCTCTGGCGTACGTCCATTCGCTAGTCCTCCGGATCGCAGACCGATGGGTGGGGCTCGGGCCGGCGATCCCGATGGGGGGCTCGCTCGAGCTCGTCGGGGGCGAGCCCCGCCCGCCTCACCGCCCGATCGAGGAAGGGGAGAAAGGCCTCGGTGGCCCGCCGGTTTCCCTCCGAGCTGGGGTGGCTGTCGCCGCCGCGGCGCCCGGTCGGGTAGTGCGAGAAGTCGGAGAGCCCGTGCCCGGTGAGCAGGTCGTAGAGGTCGAAGACAGCCGCGTTGTCGCCCGGGTAGGAGCTCAGCCAGCCGCCCTCGGGGTCCTTCAGCCAGTCGTTGAGCTCGCGCGCCAGGGGTCCCGACGCGGCCACGGTGGGCCGGCCCAGGAGGCGCTGCACCAGGGACTTGGCGAGCGGCGTCATCCGGCGCGCCAGGGGGGGCGCGCTCACGGCCACGAAGAGCGCGGCGGGATGGGCGGCGAAGGCCGGCAGCAGGGCGCGGTAGGCGGCCTTGGCGTTCTCGAGCGTCCGGGCCTCCCCTTCGGGATCCCCGGGCGCCTCGCCCCGTCCGACCAGGAGGTTGTTGGGGAAGCAGGACTTGAAGACGACGACGTCGTTGCGGCGCGAGTCGCCATGGCGGCGGTCCTGGTGGTCGCAGGTGAGGACCTCCTCCATGCGGTCGCCGAAGAGGCCGGGCCAGTCGCGGATGTCGGTCCTCTCGCCCACCCGGCTCCCGTAGGAGGCCTCGTGCACCTCGAAGCCGGCCTCCCGGAGGCTCTGCCGCAGGCCCCCTCCGTTGCGGGCGCTCTGGTAGATGCAGTCGGCATGGAGATCGGGACCGACCGGGGCCAGCCACTGCCCCCCGCAGGAGTGGTGGATGAAGAGCAGGCGGAGCGCCCGCGCTCTCTCGCTCAGGCTGGCGTCTTCGGGTTCCATGTCCTTCGGCTCAGGCGCTCTGGTACCACGAGGGGGTGGGCTCCCCCTCCTCGGGGAGCGCCATCGCCATGAGGCGATCGTGCGCCTCCAGCGCCATGGCGGGCATCGCCTCGGGATCCGCGTTGACGTAGAAGGGATCGCTGCTAGGGATGCCCCGCATGAAGACGACCCCGTCCTCCTTCACGGCCCGGACCAGGTCCTCCTCGGTGCGGGCGCCGCTCTCGAACTCCTCCGTGGTGTAGACCCGCCGGGTCCGGGCCATCTTCCCGTACCGCTTCAGCAGGTCGGCGTGCTTGCAGTAGGGCCTCGCCGGGTTGCCGGCGGCCACCACGCCTTCCCCCAGATCGCGGTTGACCATCGAGCCGGCGGCGATGACCGCCCGCGGGCCGAGGGTGACTCCCGGCAGGATCTGGGCCCGCTCGCCGATGAAGGTCCCCTCCAGGATCCGGACCGGCGCGATGCGGGTCATCCCCAGCTCGCCGAAGGTGGTGGCGTCGTGCGCCAGGATGCGCACGCCCCGGGAGATGCGGCAGCCGTCTCCGATCTCGATCAGGTAGGGGTAGGTGAAGTCGAAGCCCACCCCCTGCATGATGTACACGTTCCGGCCGACCCTCAGCCCGCGCCGCATGAGCTTGGCCAGGCGGAGCCGGTCCACCTTGTACTCGAGGTGCGAGAAGAGCGCACCCAGGGGCTCGAACAGTCGTCGGAGGGGCATCTCTGGAGGGAAGAGTCGGTCGGCGGAGCCAGCTCGGGGGCGGTCGGCCGGTCGGGGCACGAAGGCGCGGCGCGGCTTCCCTGGGGGGGTGTCGGCCGCTGGCCGGTCCCGGCGCTCGAGGGCCTTGCGCTGGGGTAGTCGTACGGGCGGATCGGCTCGCGCGGGCGGAAGCTTGAGGTCTCTCCCGCCGGTGGGACGGGAGTCCAGTGCACGGGATGGGACAGCGAGGGGCCCGCCCGGCGGGATCGTGCGCGGCCTCTCCCGCGCCGGCTCACCCCCGGCGCTCCCTCACGCCACCCGCTGGCCCTCCTGGGCCTGCCGCCTGAGCTCCTCCTTGAGGATCTTGCCGGCCTCGTTCCGCGGCAGGGACCGGCAGATCTCCACGCTCCGCGGAACCTGATAGGCCGGGAGCCGCTCCTTGCACGCGCGCAGGATCTCCCGCTCCCCGATCCCGCCTCCATCGACCGGAACGACGAAGGCGCAGATGGCCTCCCCCGCGATCTCGTCCTCCACCCCGACCACGGCGCACTCGAGGACCGAGTCCTCCTCCAGGATCGCCTCCTCGATCTCACCCGCGCTGATCCGGTGCGCGTTGCAGTTGATGATGTCCCGCTTGCGGCCGACGATGTAGATGAAGCCGGCCTCGTCGACCCGCGCCAGGTCCCCGGTGTGCAGCCCCTCCGCGTCCAGCACCGCCCGCGTGGCCTCGGGGCACCCCCAGTAGCCCGCCATGACGTTCGGCCCGGTGGCCACGATCTCCCCCACCTCCTCCGGCCGGACCCGCTCCCCGTCCGGGCCGAGGACCCTCAGCTCGACCCCCGGGATCCCCTTGCCGATGGACCCGATCCTCTCGTCCAGGAGCTCCGGGGGCAGACAGGAGAGGCGGGCGGACGCCTCGGTCTGCCCGTACATGACGAAGACCCTCGTCCGCGGCAGGGCCTCGCGGAGCTCGCGAATGAGGGCCGGGACCATGGCGCCCCCGGCCTGGGTCACGTAGCGCAGATGCTCCAGGGAGCGCTCCCGCAGGCTGGAGCGCCGCAGGAGGATGGCGAAGGTGGAGGGCACGCCGGCGAAGCCGGTGACGCGCTCCTCCTCCATCCGCTCCAGGACCCGGTTGGGGTAGGTGAACTGGTTCTCGATCACCAAGCTCGCCCCGACCCGGAAGTGGGTGTGGATCAGGGAGGCCCCGTAGCAGTAGAAGAAGGGCAGGACGACCATCATCCGGTCGTCCGGGCGCAGGTCCAGACAGCTCGCGATGGACTCGGTGTTCGCGACGATGTTCGCGTGGCGGAGCATCACCCCCTTGGGCCGGCCGGTGGAACCCGAGGTGTAGGCCAGACAGGCGAGATCCCGGGGGGAGACCTCCCGCTCCGGGCGCTCGGGGGATTCCTCCTCCAGGACGCCGTCGAGGGACCGCAGGAAGCCGGCGTCCCTCCGGCGCAGCTTGCCGAGCCGTGAGACGTCCCCGGCGGCGAAGAGCACCCTCAGCGCGGGCGCCTCGGAGAGGACCCGCAGGCGCTCGGGCTTCGCCCGCCCCTCGAGGAGCAGGGCGCTGACCCCGGCGTCCCTCAGGACGTGGCCCAGGTGCGCGGGCGTGGCGGCGGTGTTGATGGGGACCGCGACCCCCCCCATCTTGGCGATGGCGAAGTAGCCGCTCGCGAAGCGCGCGCCGTTGGGCATGAGGATGCCGACGCGCTCGCCGCGGCCCACCCCAGCCCTCAGGAGCGCGTGGGCGATCCGGTTCGCGCCCTCGTCGAGGTCGCGATACGAGCTGTGCCCGCCGCCGCAGACCAGGGCCTGCCGCTCGGGCCAGGCGCGGGCCGCGTTCTCCAGCAGATGGTGGAGCAGCCGGGGGGGGGCCGCTCCGTTCTTCGCTCGCTCCGGGTGCATTCCGCTCGCTCCCGGGGATCCGGCCCGCTCCGGCGGAGGAGCCGATCCCCTCGGGGGACCGAGGCTCTGGAATCGGCTGCGGGCGGTCCGCGTCTTGTGGCGCAACCCGTCTTCCGGGGATTCCCCGCTCGGGGCGAGCCGCGGGGGGTGGCGGAGCGCCCCGCGCGCCCCCTCCGGCGACGGGCACAGCTACGCGGTACGCAATGCTCCAACTCCCCCCCCATAAAGGGGTTGCGTCGAGCATCCTCGCTCGGATCGCAGGGCGCCGCCTCGACCGTGGCTAGCCCTCGGTCGCCTCCAGCCAGCGCTCGCAGTCGATGGCCGCCATGCAGCCCGCGCCCGCGGCGGTCACGGCTTGGCGGTAGGTGCGGTCGGCGACGTCCCCGGCCGCGAACACCCCCTCAACCGAGGTGTGCGTGCCCCGGCTCACCGGGATGTAGCCCTGCTCGTCGAGCTCGAGCTGGCCCTCGAAGACCTTCGAGTTGGGCCGGTGGCCGATGGCGACGAAGAGCCCGTCGGTCTCGGCCCGGGCCCGCTCGTCGCTGCGGGTGTCCCGCAGCTCCACCGCGCACACCTTGCCGTCCTCCCCGGCGAAGACCTCCTCCACGGTGCGGTTGAGCAACCACTCGATCTTGGGGTTCTTCTGCGCCCGCTCGATCATGATCTTGGAGGCGCGCAGGCCCTCGCGGCGGTGCACGATGGTCACCTTGGAGGCGAAGCGGGTCAGGAAGCCGGCCTCCTCCAGGGCGGCGTCCCCGGCGCCCACCACCATCACCTCCTTGTCCTTGAAGAAGGCCCCGTCGCAGGTGGCGCAGGCCGATACGCCGTGCCCCATCAGGCGCGACTCGCTCTCTAGGCCCAGGAGGCTCGCGCTGGCGCCGGTGGCGATGATCACCGCCTTGGAGCGGAACTCGCCGAAGTCGGTCCGGATGGTGAAGGGCCGGCTGGAGAAGTCCACGCCGGTCACCTGCTCGAAGCGGATCTCGGTCTCGAAGCGCTCGGCCTGCTTCTTCAGGTCGGCCATCATCTCGGGCCCCATCACCCCCTCCGGATAGCCGGGGAAGTTCTCGACCTCGGTGGTGATGGTGAGCTGGCCGCCGGGCTGCAGGCCCTCGAAGAGGAGCGGCTGCAGGTTGGCCCGGGCGGTGTAGATGGCCGCCGTGTAGCCGGCGGGGCCGGATCCGATGATGATGACGTTGTTGACTTCGTCGCTCATGGCGCGGGGAGACGGGCTGAGGAGTGGTGAACCGGGAGGCCCCCGGGGGGGGGCGAAACGCCCCATGGTAGGCGGCCGGGGCCGGGGAACAAGATCCGCCTCGGGGATGCCCGCCGGGGCGGGGAAGCGTATCTTGCGGCTCCCGCCCCCGGCGGGCCGCCGACCGTGGATACCGACTCGATCGAGCACTGGCGCCCCCTCCTGTGGGAGCTCTGCGATCGCCTGCGCGAGGGCGCGCGCGCGGCCATGGCGCGGGCGCTGATGCGGGGCGATCTGGGCGAGCTCTCGCGGCCGGTGGGCGCCGGAGCCGGGGACGTGACCTTCGGGCTCGACGAGATCACCGAGGAGCTGGTGGACACCTGGCTCGAGGAGGTGGCGCGCCGGCAGCCCCTCTCGCTCCTGACCGAGGATCGAGGCTGGAGGCACGCGGGCCCCGGGACCGGGGGGCCGACGGAGCTCCCGGGCTTCGACCACGGCGGCCCGCGCATCGCCGTCGATCCCGTGGACGGCACGCGCAACCTGATGAACGACCTGCGCTCGGCCTGGACCACGGTGGCCCTCGCCGGGCCCGGCCCCGACCCGCCCCGGCTCTCGGACGTCGAGCTGGGGATCGTGGGCGAGATCCCCACCTCGCGCGCGGCCCTCTACCAGAGGGTCGCCGCCCGGCGGGGAGGCCCCTGCGAGTCGGAGCTGCGCGGGCTGGTCGGCGACCGCCCGCACCGCCGGGATCACCTCCAGACCGGTGAGGACGACCGCCCCGACTCGGGCTACTTCCCCTTCTTCCGCTTCGCGCCCGACCTGCGCCCGCTCCTGGCCGAGCTGGAGGCGGACTTCTTCGCGCGCCTGGCCGCGCGCGAGGGGGCGGCGGTGGAGCACTGCTTCGACGATCAGTACATCACCAACGCCGGGCAGCTGGTCCTGCTCGCGCAGGGCACCTACCGCATGATCGCCGACCTGCGCGGGGAGGCGGGCAGGATCGCCGGCTGCGCGACGATCACCTCCAAGCCCTACGACCTGGCCGGCGCGGTGGTCTGCGCCCGCGCCGCGGGCTGCGTGCTGACCGATCCCGACGGCGGCGAGCTCGACTTCCCCCTCGACGCGACGACGCCGGTGACCTTCGTGGGCTGGGTCAACCCGCCGACGCGCGCCCGCCTCGAGCCCCACCTGCAGGCGGCCCTGGGGGCCCTCCGCGAGTCGAGCTGACCCGCCTCCCGCATCCGGAACCCGGTTTCCCTCCCCCCCGGCCCGGTCCCGCTGGTACCGTGGGCGCCCCACCGGCAGGAGCGCGCCGCGTCGCTCGCGCATCCGCGGATCGACTTCCCCGGGGGCTCGGATCGCCGTTCGGCAGGACGCCCATCCGAGCCCGTTCCGACGCGGCCGCGCGCCAGCAGGAAGCCGGTGGATGAGGAGAGATCCAGCATGGCAGACGACGACGCGAGCCGCGAGCTCCGGGCCGGAGCCGAGGAGGTCCTCGCGGGCATCCTGTGCCGGGGCGGACAGGACCGCGAGGCGGCCCTCGAGGAGGCCTGCCGAGCCCACCCCGCCCTGGAGGGCGAGCTCCGGCGGATGCACCGGGAGTGGCTCGAGGTGGCCGGGGTGTTCGAGCGGATGCGCCGGGAACCCTCCTCCTGCGGGCCGCCGACGAGCCGAACCGGTCCCGCCGGGGATGCGGGAGCGGGCGAGGGTCGGAGGGAGCCGTCGGATGAGCCCTCGACCGGCTCGGGGCTCTTGCGGCGCCTGCGGACGCGCGCGCCCGCCTCCGCCCGCTACCGGATCCGCGGCGAGGTGGCCGCGGGGGGGATGGGGGTCATCCTCGAGGCCTGGGACGAGGACTTGCGGCGCACACTGGCCATGAAGGTGATCCGCGGCCTGCCCGCCGACCGCGGCGAGACCCGGGCCGCGCGCGACGGCGCGAGGCTGACCAGCCGCTTCCTCGAGGAGGCCCAGGTCACCGGCCAGCTCGAGCACCCCGGGATCGTCCCGGTCCACGAGCTGGGCACCGATCCGCGGGGCCAGGTGTACTTCACCATGCCCCTGGTCCGCGGCCGGGACCTGAAGGACATCATCCGCCTCGTCCACCGCGGGGATCCGGAGTGGAGCCTGCCCCACGCCCTGGGTGTGGTGCTCAAGGTGTGCGAGGCCATGGCCTACGCCCACTCCAAGGGCGTGCTGCACCGGGACCTGAAGCCGGCCAACATCCGCGTGGGCCGCTTCGGCGAGACCTACGTGATGGACTGGGGGCTGGCCCGCGTGCAGGGCCGCGAGGACGCCCACGACATCCGGCTGCGCCAGGACGGCGCCCCCCCGCCTTCCTTCGTCGCCACCGATCGCAGCGAGGGCAAGCAGGAGACCCCCGATTCGCCCCTGGTGACCATGGACGGCGACGTGGTGGGCACGCCCTCGTACATGTCGCCCGAGCAGGCCCGGGGCCGCGTCGACGAGCTCGGGCCACGGTCCGAGGTCTACGCGGTGGGCGCCCTCCTCTACCACCTGCTGGCGGGGCATCCCCCCTATGTGGAGCGGGGAGCTCGAGTCTCGCCGCGCACGGTGCTGGCGATGCTCCTGCAGGCTCCGCCCCGGCCTCTACTGGAGGTCGCTCCCGACACCCCCCCGGGGTTGGCGGCGATCTGCGAGAAGGCCATGCGCCGCGACCCCCTCGAGCGCTACGCCGACATGCTGGCCCTGGCTCGGGACGTCGAGGCCTGGCTCGGACGGCGGCGGGTGACCGCCCGGCCGGCGTCGATCCGCTACGCGCTGCGGCTCGCCTGGCAGCGGCACCGGGCCGTGTTCCGTACGGCCGCGGTCGCCGTCGCGGTGCTGGTGCTCAGCACGGCGGCCTTCCTGCTGCACCTCGCCGGGGTGGCCGCGTCCGAGAGCTCGGCCCGGCAGGAGGCCGAGGACGCACTGGCGGACAACGAGCGCCTGCTGCACGTCCTCTCGGTGCGCCACCTGATCGGGCGCGCGGACGAGCTCCTCCCCGCGCTTCCCCGGCTGGTGCCCGAGCTGGAGGAGTGGCTGGGCCGGGTGGACGCACTGCTCGCCCGGCGCGCGCACTACGAGGGGCTCCTGCGCGATGGCGCGGCGAGCGCCGAGCTGGCCGGGCTGGTGGCGGACCTCGCGCACCTCTCCGAGCTGCGGCCCAGGGTCGCCTCGCGCCTGGAGGTGGCCCGCGGCCTGCCCGAGCGCAGCATCGAGCGGGAGCGCCTCGCGTGGGAGGAGGCCATCGACTACGTCGCCGAGGAGGAGGTCTACGGTTTCGAGCTCTCCGAGCAGCTCGGGCTGGTGCCGCTGGGGCCGGATCCCGACTCGGGCCTGTACGAGTTCTGGCACCTCCTCTCGGGCGAGTGCCCGAACTTCGCGGAGGCCGGCCAAGGGGGCTACCGCCTCGAGGAGCCATCGGGGATCGTCCTGGTCCTGCTCCCCGGAGGCCGGTTCCGGATGGGCTCGACCGCAGCCGAGCCCGGTCGGGTGGCGGCCAACGAGGCGCCCCGAGAGGTGGTGCTCGAGCCCTTCTTCATCGGCAAGTACGAGGTCACCCAGGGGCAGTGGACCCGCACCTCGGGCCAGAACCCGGCCTTCGTACGCGCCGGCGACCGGCTGAACCCGCGGATCGCGGTGCTCCAGCCCGACCAGGAGATCACCGCCCTGCACCCGGTCGAGAACGTGAGCTGGGAGCATTGCGCGCAGTTCGCCTCCCGCCTCGACCTGGAGCTGCCCACCGAGGCTCAGTGGGAGTACGCCTGCCGGGCGGGGCGGGGCACGGCCTGGCACTGGGGCGACGATCCCGCGGCGCTGCGCGAGCGGGAGAACCTGGTCGATCAGAGCGCCCGGGTGCTCACCTTCAGCGAGCTCCTCGCCTGGAACGACGGCTTCGCCTACCACGCGCCCGTGGGCAGCTTCGCCGCCAATGGCTTCGGGCTCTGCGACATGCACGGCAACGTGGCCGAGTGGTGCTCGGACTGGTCGGAGCGCCCGCCCGATCCCCCCGATGGCCGGCGGCGGCGCAACTTCCGCGGCGGGAGCTGGTACCAGCCCCCGCGATACTCCCGCAGCGCCTTCCGCCAGGCGGGCGTGCCGCGGGCCCTGAACTCGGCCCGCGGCCTGCGCGTGGCGCGCCGCGTCATTCCGTAGCGCCGGTCTCAGCGCCGGTGCAGGGCGTAGCCGACCGCGCCCCCAAAGAGCAGGAGGACGGCGGCCGCTCCGAGCCAGAGCTGCCAGGGTGGCCCGGTGGGCTCGGGGGTCTCGGGGGTGTCTTCGGCGACGCTGATCGGTCCGCCGTCGAGCATCGCCTCGGACATGCGACCGAGGTCCGCGGGCTCCTCCTGGAGCGTCACCAGGATCACCCCCACCGTGCTGCCCCGGAAGACGACCTCGCCGGCCGGCGGAGTCTGTCCGATGATCGGTTGGTCGTCTCCGCTGGGATGGACGTTCGAGAACAGCCTGAGGCGGTTCTCCCAGCACCAGTTCCGGGCCCATCCGTACCCCCGCCCGACGAAGCGCGGGAGCGCGATCCCGTCCTCGGAGTCCGCGAGGGCGAAGCGCTGCAGCTCCGTGTCGAAGGCGTTGAAGGGACCGACGATGATGACGCCCACGGTCCCGCCCATCGTGATGATCTCCCCGGGAGGGCTCGTCCTGTGGTTCTCGACCAGGAACACGTCGGCCTCCCACGGCTTGCCCGAGCTCATCACCCGTACCCTCAGGCCAGCCCTCTCTGCCACTCGCCGCGCGGCCCCCAACGTCATGTCGGAGAGGTCGGGGATGGTGGTCTCCTGGGCCACTTGCAGGCTCACGAGCTTCGTCGCCCCGCTCGGCGAGCGGCCGGGCAGGGGGTGCTGCCACACGATCCGGTGGGCCGGTGAGGGCGTCCCCGCGGAGATGGATCCGTCCGGGAGCCGCCAGATCAGGTTCATGCCCCTCAGGGGGCCGGGCCTTTCGGCGTCCGTCCGCCAGGGGATGCTCCCGCGGTAGTCCCCGAGGTCGTTCCACCCCGCGAGCCGCACCGGCCCCGAGCCGGGAGGCCCGGGCTCGCCCTGCGCGGGCGCTTCCGGGGGGTCCTGTCCGGGGGCGAGCTGCCCGGCGCCAGCCGGGACGAGTGCGACGACGAACGCGAGCGCGATGGCGGCGCGCCGGCCTGCCCCGGCGGTCGCCCTCGAGTGCTGAGGGGCCATGATTCTCCTCCTGGTCCTGCCGGGGCAGAGCCTACCACAGAGGGCTGCGGCCGAAATCCCCGCTCGCAGGGGGGGATTGGAAGCCTGCGTCGGCCTTCTCGCTGACGGGAGCCGCCACTATGCTCGCTCCGCTCCGCCCGGCAGGTCGCCCATCCGGCGCCCCCGCGCGGGGCTCGAAGGCGCGCAACCGGGAATCCATCGATGCTCCTCACCCTCCTGGCCTCGGCCTCCCTCATCCCCCTCGGGCCGGCCCGCGCCGGCGCACCGCAGGACCCTCCGATCGTCCTCCTGCGCGACGCCGAGCCCGCCCCCTGGAGCGCCGAAGCCGAGGATCGCCAGGTGGTCGACTTCCGCTTTGCGCCCGGGAGCTGGGATACCGCCATCTGCCACCCCGACGACGCCCAGAAGACCCTGGTGTCCGAGGAGGGCGAGCTGCTGCTCGACTATGCCGGCCGGCCCGGCCAGTTCCGCATCCGCATCGAGGTCGATGCGGGCGAGCGGGAGGTGGCCTCCCAGAAGCTGGTGGACCCGCGCGTCCCCATGGTGGAGACGAACTGGTGGGGACCGCGGTCCTCGGCCATCACCACCTTCGCCTTCGCCCTCCCGCCCGAGGCCGAGCTGCCGGTGTGGAACCGGCCGCCGGAGACCTTCTTCCGCGTCGCCGGCGGCCAGCGCCCCGAGCCGGGCTGGGGCCGGCCGGAGGAGCCCGCCCACCCGGCCTTCTCCGACGTGGTCGTGGGCTGGGGCGAGGCCATCGCCTATCGCTTCCCCGCGCCCGAAGAGGCGGCGACCCTGGCGCTGGGCTTCATCGAGAGCCACCACCAGACGCCGGGCGCGCGCCTCCTGGAGGTCTTCGTCGAGGGCGAGCGCCGGCGCGCGCTGGATCCCCTGGCGGAGTTCGGCGCCCGGACGCCCGGGGTGGTCCCGCTCGAGGTCGCGGACGCGGACGGCGACGGCGAGGTCCTGCTCGAGGTGCGCTGCGCCCCCGGCTCGCCGGACCCCAACGCGACCCTGGCCGCGCTGTGGCTCTTCGAGGAGCCGCTCGAGGACCCGGCCGCCCTGGCGGAGGGTCGCTCCGCGCCGGGCGCCTCGGCCGCCCTCGACTGCGGCGCGGGGCGAGCCTACGACGGCCCGCCGCGGGCGGACGCGCTCTGGGTCGGGGGTCTCGGCGAGGAGCCGCTGCGCATCGCGGTCGAGACGGATCACCGGCTCGACCCCGGGGACGATCGGCTCCACGCGCTGCTCGACGGCCGCTCCTTCCTGGCCTTCACCGAGCGCTTCGAGGACGTCGAGCGCGACGGCGATCGCTGGGTGTTCTCCTTCGACCCGGCGGTCCGGGAGGTCTGGGCGGTGGCCGCCTCGGGCTTCGAGATCGGCGAGGTGAATCCCCGGTGGCTGGCCATGCAGGCGCGGGCGGCGCAGGGCTTCTGGCAGGACCTCGACCTGCCCTACGAGGCGATCCAGGTCCCCGATCCCGACATCCAGGACCTGCTCGACAGCTCGATCCGCAACATCTGGCAGGCGCGCGAGATGAAGGACGGCCTGCCCGCCTTCCAGGTGGGCCCGACCTGCTACCGCGGGCTGTGGGTGGTGGACGGGGCCTTCCTGCTGGAGGCGGTGACCCTCCTCGGGCGCGGTGAGGAGGCTCGGGCGGGGATCGACCACCTGCTGTCCCACCAGAAGGAGGACGGCTCCTTCGAACTCCTCTCCGGCTACTGGAAGGAGAACGGGATCGTCCTGTACGTCCTGTATCGCCACGCCCTCCTGACCGGGGACCTCGGGTGGCTGGAGGAGCGCTGGCCGGTGGTCGAGCGGGTGGTGGGGGCCATCCAGGGCCTGCGCGAGCGCTCCCGCGAGGATCCCGAGGCGCCCGGCGCGGGGCTCCTCCCCCCCGGCTTCCCCGACGGAGGGGTGGGCGGCATCGTGCCGGAGTACACCAACGTCTACTGGTGCCTGGCGGGCCTGCGCGCCGCCTCCCGCGCGGCCTCGCTGCTCGGCCGGACCGAGCAGGCGCGCGCCTGGGAGGCCGAGCTGGCCGACCTCATGGCGGCCTTCCGCGAGGCCTCGACCGCCACGCGCATCGACCGCGGCGAGGGCGCCTTTGCCCTCCCGATCCTGATGGAGCCCAAGCCCGAGGTCGCCCCCGTGCGCGGGCAGTGGGCCTTCTGCCACGCCCTCTACCCCGGCCAGGTCTTCGAGCCCTCCGACCCCCTGGTGCGGGGCAACCTGGGCCTGCTCGACGAGCACGGGAGCGAGGGGCTGGTGCTGGGCACCGGCTGGCTGGCGGACGGGATCTGGAACTACTTCGCCTCCTTCTACGCCCACGCCCACCTGTGGGCCGGGAACGGGGAGAAGGCGGCCGACGTGCTGTACGCCTTCGCCAACCACGCCTCGCCCCTTTTGGCCTGGCGCGAGGAGCAGATGCCCCAGGGCCAGGGCGAGCGGATCGTCGGCGACATGCCCCACAACTGGGCCAGCGCCGAGCTCATCCGGCTGGTGCGCGACCTGATCGTCCTGGAGCGCGGCGACGAGCTCCACCTGCTGGAGGGCCTACCGCGCGCCTGGCTCAAGCCTGGCGCGATCACCTGCCTGGAGGGGGTGGCCACCGACTTCGGGCCCCTCGACCTGGTCCTGCACGTCGACGAGCACAACCACGAGGCCAGCCTGCTCTTCGCCCCCCCCCGCGAGCGCCCGCCCGAGCGGATCGCGGTGCACCTCGGCGCCTGGGCCCGGGAGGCCACGGCCCCCCGCGAGCTCGAGGGCGGCTGGTACGAGGTGATGATCTCGCTGGATCACTGAGGGCGCCGCCCGCCCCGTCCGGCTCGGCCCGGCGGCTTTTCGGCCGGGTGGAGATGCGCGCCCGCTCCGGCCCTCAGTAGAATCTCCCGGTTCCGGCCCGGGCTTCCGGCGCATCGTCGGACCCCCGGCGCGGGGCGGACCGTCCGTCCGGCGGGCCGAGGTGATTGCTCGACGAGGTACTGTCCATGACAACGAAGCCCTTCAACTCCTTCGAGATGGCGCAAGCCCAGTTCGACGCCGTGACCGACCAGCTCGGCCTCGACGAGGCCGCGCAGGAGCTGCTGCGGAACCCGCTCAGGGAGTTCTGCTTCGCCATCCCCGTGCGGATGGATGACGGCAGCGTCCGGGTCTTCCGGGGCTTCCGGGTCCAGCACAACGACGCCAAGGGACCCTGCAAGGGGGGAATCCGCTTCCACCCCCTGGAGACCCTCGACACCGTGCGGGCACTCGCCATGTGGATGACCTGGAAGTGCGCGGTGGTCGACCTCCCGCTGGGGGGCGGAAAGGGCGGGGTGATCTGCGACCCCCACAACCTGAGCGCCCGCGAGCAGGAACAGATCTGCCGCGGCTTCGTCCGCCAGATGGGCCGCAACATGGGGGCCTGGCTGGACGTGCCCGCTCCGGACGTCATGACCTCGGCCCAGCACATGCTGTGGATGCTGGACGAGTTCGAGGCCATCCACGGCTCCCGACAGCCGGGCTTCATCACCGGCAAGCCGGTGGGCGTGGGCGGCTCGCAGGGGCGCACCGAGGCGACCGGCTACGGCGTGGTCTTCACCATCCGCGAGGCCCTGAAGGAGCTGGGGATCCGCGCCGCCGACACGCGGGCCAGCGTCCAGGGCTTCGGGAACGTCGCCCGCTACGCCATCGAGCTCTACCGCCAGATCGGGGGCAAGGTGATCTGCGTCTCCTGCTGGGACCAGAGAGACGAGACCTCCTACGCCTACCGCAAGGCCGAGGGCGTCGACCTGGACGAGCTCCTGGGCATCACCGACCGCTTCGGGGGCATCGACAAGGAGAAGGCCATCGAGAAGGGCTACGAGGTCCTGCCCGGAGACGACTGGATCGCGCAGGACGTCGACATCCTGATCCCCGCCGCCCTGGAGAACCAGATCACCGGCGAGAACGTCGGCCGGATCTCGGAGCGCGTGAAGATCATCGCCGAGGGGGCCAACGGCCCGACCTCGCCCGAGGCGGACGAGGTCCTCGAGGAGCGCGGCGTCTTCTTGATCCCCGATCTGCTGGCGAACGCCGGGGGCGTAACCTGCAGCTACTTCGAGCAGGTGCAGAGCAACGCCAACTACTACTGGGACAAGGACGAGGTGCTGGGCAAGCTGGACCAGAAGATGACCAGCGCCTTCATCGCCGTCAGCAATATGGCCCGGAAGCGCAAGCTCTACATGCGCGAAGCCGCCTACGTCATCGCCGTCGATCGCGTGGCCCGGGCCTGCCGCGATCGGGGGTGGTTGTAGGGCCCGCGCCAGCGCGCCCCTTCCCGCGGAGGATGCCATCGCATGAGCGAGAGCGAAGCCCAGGACCAGGCGGTTCCCGAGTACCACCGGGGCTTCTTCGAGTCGGGGAAGGCCCTCAGCCGCATCGGCACGGGCCGGGTGGGCGGCAAGGCCAAGGGGCTGCTGGTGGCCTCGCAGGTCCTGGAGTCCCGCTGCGCCTCGGATCCCGCGCCCCGCATTGAGGTCGGCATCCCCAGATCTGTCGTGCTGCCCACCGACGTCTTCGACGCCTTCATGGAGCGGAACGGGCTCTGGGAGGTCGCCCTGTCCGATCTCCCCGACGAGCGCCTGGCCCACGAGCTCCAGCGGGCCGAGCTGCCCACCGAGATCCTGGGTGACCTGCGGGCGGTAGTGGAGGAGGTGCGCCGCCCCCTGGCGGTGCGCTCCTCCAGCCTGCTGGAGGACGCCATGTTCCGCCCCTTCGCGGGCGTCTACGGCACCAAGATGACGCCCAACGACCAGCCCGACCCGGGCTCGCGCTTCCGCAAGCTGGTCGAGGCGGTCAAGCTCGTGTACGCCTCTACCTTCTTCGCCGCCGCGAAGAACTACGTCCGCACCACCGAGTGCTCGATCCGCGACGAGAAGATGGCCATCATCCTCCAGGAGGTGGTCGGCCGGCGGTTCGATCAGCGCTACTACCCGCACCTCTCGGGCGTCTGCCGCTCGTTCAACTACTACCCCTTCGGCGGCTCGCGCCCGGAGGAGGGGGTGGTGGACCTGGCGCTGGGGCTGGGCAAGACCATCGTGGACGGCGGGGTGGCCTTCACCTACTCCCCGGCCCGGCCCAAGGCGCCGCCGCCCTTCGCCTCGGCGAGGGACGTGCTGAAGCGCAGCCAGCGCCGCTTCTGGGCGGTCAACATGGGCCCGGCCCCGCCCTTCGACCCCATCGCCGAGGCCGAGTACCTGGTCGAGGGCGGGCTGGCCGAGGCGGAGTACGACGGCACCCTGCCGCACCTGGCCTCCACCTTCGCGGCCGAATCCGACTGCATGAGCCCGGGGATCGGGTGCCCGGGGCCCCGGGCGATCACCTTCGCGCCGCTGCTGGTCCACGAGGTCTTCCCCCTGAACCGGACGCTGCGCGGGCTCATGGAGGCCTTCGAGGAGGCCCTCGAGGCCGAGGTGGAGATCGAGTTCGCCATGAGCTTCCCGGCGCCCGGCGAGCGGGCCCCGGCGCGGCTGGGCTTCCTCCAGGTCCGCCCCATGGTGGTGTCGCGGGAGCAGGTGGAGATCGACGAGTCCGAGCTGGAGCGGCCCGACGTGCTGGTCGCCTCCGAGCTGGTCATGGGCAACGGGATCCTCGAGACCGTCCGCGACGTGGTCTACGTGAAGCCCGCCACCTTCGAGACGCGCCACACCCAGGCCATCGCCGGCCAGCTCGAGGGCGTGAACGCCGCGCTCTTCGAGCAGGGCCGGCCCTACCTGCTGATCGGCTTCGGCCGCTGGGGGAGCTCCGATCCCTGGCTGGGCATCCCCGTGGACTGGGGCCAGATCTGCGGCGCCAAGGTGATCGTCGAGGCGACCCTGCCCGAGCGGATGGTGGAGGCCAGCCAGGGCTCCCACTTCTTCCACAACCTGTCGAGCTTCGAGGTGAGCTACCTCTCGATCCCCCACCAGGGCGAGCCCGGCGTGGACTGGGCCTGGCTGGACGCCCAGCCGGCCGCCAGCGAGACAGAATTCGTCCGGCACGTGCGGCTCGAGCGGCCGCTGCTGGTCAAGGTGGACGGCCGGGCCGGAAGGGGCGCCATCTGGCGCGGAGGAGAGACGACATGAGCGAACCGGACCAGCGAGCCCGTAAGCTCCTCGACGACCTGCAGGAGCGCGCCAAGGAGCTGAACTGCCTGTACCGCGTGGACGAGGTGCTCAGCCGGCAGGATGTGCCCACCCAGGAGGTCTACCGCGAGCTGATCCAGGCGATCCCGCCCGGTTGGCAGTACCCTGAGGTGTGTGGAGGCGTGGTCTCGATTCCCGGGGAGTTCGGCGCCTCGAGCTCCTACGTCGAGCACCCCTGGCGGCTATCCGCGGACGTCGTCGTGCAGGGGGAGAGGATCGGCGAGATCGTGGTCTACTACGCCGAGGAGCGACCCAAGTCCGACGAGGGCCCCTTCCTGCGCGAGGAGCGGCGCCTGATCACCGCCATCGCCGAGCGCGTGGGCTTCTACGTCATGCAGCGGAGGCTGCGCAAGGAGCACGCCTCCTGGGAGAACGCTGTGCAGCGGCTCTCCTCGCCCGGAAGCCCCCCCTGGATGGTCCTGCTGCAGTTCCTCCGCCGCACCGACCCGGCCCTCCTGCAGCGCATCGCCCGCAAGATGATCAACCACCTGTGCTGGAACGGGATCGAGGAGGCGGAGTCGCTCCTGCAGGAGAGCCTGCAGGAGTTCGGGCCGGTGCAGGCTGAAGGGGTCGAGGCGAATCGGCCCCTGGTGCGGGGGGCCCGGCAGGACACCATGGGCCTCACCGATCGCGCCTTCGAGCTGGCCTCCCGCCACCTGAGCGAGGCCGAGCTGGTGTCTCGCATCCAGGCCTGGATCAACGAGGAGAAGTCGACCTTCCTCATCAAATCGCTGGAGAACCCCGGCACCGGCCTGGCCGACCTGGTCGAAGCCGTCCAGCGCTACCAGAGCGCGGCCATCGACGAGTCGGAGCTCACCGTGGCCGTCCGCACCAGCCTGAAGGTATCGCTACTGCGCCGCTTCTTCGTGGATCAGCTCGAGTTCATCAACGTCGCCAAGCAGTTCGTCGAGATCGGGGACTTCTTCGACCTCGTCCAGCACCTGGTCTTCACCTCCCGCAGCCAGGGGAAGCTGGGGGGCAAGGCGGCGGGGCTCTTTCTGGCGACCCAGGCCCTGCGCAAGTCGCCCGAGTACGCGGAGGTCTTCAGCGATCTGAAGGTGCCCAAGACCTGGTACATCGTCTCGGACGCGGTCCTGGAGTTCATCCAGTACAACAACCTGAACGAGGTCTACAACCGCAAGTACATGGAGATCGAGCGGGTCCGCCAGGACTATCCCTACATCATCCAGGTCTTCAAGAACTCGGACTTCCCCCCCGAGATCGTCAAGGGCCTGGCGGCGGCCCTGGACGACTTCGAGGACCGCCCGCTCATCGTCCGCAGCTCGAGCCTGCTCGAGGACCGGGTGGGATCGGCCTTCTCCGGCAAGTACAAGAGCCTGTTCCTGGCCAACCAGGGCACCAAGCGACAGCGGCTGGAGGCCCTGCAGGACGCCATCGCCGAGGTCTACGCCTCGGTCTTCGGGCCGGATCCCATCGAGTACCGGGCCGAGCGGGGCCTCCTGGACTTCCGCGAGGAGATGGGCATCCTCATCCAGGAGGTGGTCGGGGAGCGCATCGGGTCGTGCTTCCTGCCGGCCTTCGCGGGGGTGGCCTTCAGCAACAACGAGTTCCGCTGGTCGCCGCGCATCAAGCGCGAGGACGGCCTGGTGCGCATGGTCCCCGGCCTGGGGACGCGGGCCGTGGACCGGATGGGCGACGATTACCCGGTGCTGGTGGCGCCGGGCCAGCCCGGGCTGCGGGTGAACTGGTCGGCGGACGAGATCATCCGCTACTCCCCGCGCAAGATGGACGTGATCAACCTGGAGCACAACGTCTTCGAGACCGTGGAGGTCGAGGATCTGCTGCGCGGCAACGGGGACGAGCTGCCGGCAGCCCGTCGGATGGTCTCCCTGGTGGATGGGGACCGAATCCGCAAGCCCATGGGTCTGGAGCCCGACTGGGAGTCCGACGACTTCGTGGTCACCTTCGAGGGCCTGTTCACCGACACCCCCTTCATCTCCCGCATGGGAGCCCTCCTGCGGGTGCTCCGGGAAAAGCTGGGCATGCCGGTGGACATCGAGTTCGCCTCCACGGGCGAGGACCTCTACCTGGTCCAGTGCCGCTCCCAGAGCCGCTCGGCGGAGCACGCGCCGGCCCCCATCCCCCGCGACCTGCCCAAGGACAAGGTGATCTTCCAGGCCAACCGCCACATCTCCAACGGGCGCATCTCCAACATCACCCACATCGTCTACGTGGTCCCCGAGAACTACGCCAAGCTGGGCGGCGTCCGGGAAATGAAGGCCGTCGCCCGGGCCGTGGGGAGGCTGAACGCCCTGCTTCCCCGGCGGCAGTTCGTGCTCATAGGGCCCGGCCGATGGGGAAGCCGCGGCGACATCCGCCTGGGCGTCAGCGTGACCTACTCGGACATCAACAACACCGCCCTGCTCATGGAGGTGGCCCACCAGACGGGGGACTACCAGCCGGAGCTCTCCTTCGGCACCCACTTCTTCCAGGACCTGGTCGAGGCCGACATCCGCTACATCCCCATCTACCCCGACCGGCCGGGCATGCACTGCAACGAGCGCTTCCTCCTGCGCGCCCGCAACATCCTCCCCGACATCCTGCCCGACTTCGCCCACTTGGCCGACACCCTGAGGGTCATCGACGTGCCCAAGCAGACCGAGGGGCGCGTCCTGCAGGTCCTCCTGAACGCGGACCTGGACGAGGCGGTGGGGATCCTGGACCAGCCCAGCACCGAGAGCGACTCTCCTGGCCGGGTCGACGACACCCACGAGGAGCAGTCCGGCTACCACTGGCGCTGGCGCCTGACCATGGCCCGGCGGATCGCCGCCGGCCTGGACGCGGCCCGCTTCGGCGTGAAGGCCTTCTACGTCTTCGGGAGCACCAAGAACGCCACCGCAGCCGCCAACAGCGACCTGGACGTCCTCGTCCACTTCACCGGCGACCAGGACCAGCGGCGCGAGCTGGACCTCTGGTTGGAGGGCTGGAGCCTCTCCCTGGCCGAGAGCAATCACCTCCGCACGGGCTACCGCTCGGACGGCCTGCTCGACGTGCACGTGGTCACCGACGAGGACATCGAGCGGCAGACCAGCTTCGCGGCCAAGATCGGCGCGATCACCGACGCCGCCCGCCGGCTGCCCCTCCAGGGCGAGCCCGGGGCGGGCTCGGCCGTGGAGGACGAGTAGCCCGCCTCGGTCGCCGGGGGCAGCCGGTCACCGCCCAGGAAGACCTCGGCGCTCTTTCGATCCACTCGTCGGTCCGAGGCCACCGGCGAAGTGACTTCCCTACCCGTGCTCGGCAAGGTGCATCATTCTCAGTGAGCACAAGGGCCTTGCTGCTGTTCCGCCCCCGCTGTAGTCTTCTCGATCTCTGTGTCGTCCCCTGGGGACGCGCAGCGGGCTCCGGGATCCACGAACGTGTCGAGTGCGCAGCGACGGGGTGTGACTGGTATCGAGATGAGGGACAAGGGCGATCCCTTCCCGGGCGAGCACCGCCCGGGAGACGGGGCGGCGGTCGAGAAGCGCCGCAACCTCACCAGGGTGCTCCTGCGGAGCGCCACTCAGGGTCTCCCGAGCCGGGATTTCCTCCCGGAGGTCTCACGAGCGATCATGGAGTTCTCGGACTCCGACGCCGTCGAGCTGTGGGTGAGGGAAGACGAGCAGAAGCACTACCGATGTTCGGTGACGAGATTCGGTGAGATGCCCTTCGGCTTCATCCTCGTGCCCTGCCCCCTGGGTGAGGAGACGGCTCCCCCGCCGGAGACCGCCGAGGAGCTGGGGATGGAGATCCTCTGCTGCAACGTCATCCGGGGCGTTTCTGCGGGGCCCTGGATGCGCCTCACCCCGAAGGGAGCCTTCTTCCTGGCTGATACGGAGAATGCACTGAGCCCCCCGGAGGTGGGCTCGGATGGCCCGGGGGCTCCCGCCCTGCATCTTCCCACGAGCTACAGGAGCCTGGCCCTGATCCCCATCCCCATCGAGGGGCAATGCATCGGGCTCATGCAGCTCAAGTCCGTGCAGGGCCACCTCTTCCCGCCCGAGGACATGGCTCTGTACGAGGAAGTCGCGGAGATACTCGGCTTCGCGCTGACCCACCACTACGCCCACATCGAGCTGCGGGAGCGCATCAAGGAGCTCACCTGCCTGTACGAGATCGCCCAGGTGATCGGCCACCGCGAGCTGTCCTTCGACGAAGTCATCCAGTGCATCGCGGATCTCCTGCCTCCCGCCTGGCTGTATCCCGAGATCGCCTGCGCGCGTATCAGCGTCAATGGCGATTCCTACTCGACGGTGGGCTTCGAAGAGACGGCCTTCCGGCAATCGTCCGAGATCGTAGTCGCGGCCAAGCCCGTGGGAGCGGTCGAGGTCTTCTACCGGGAGAGGCGCATCACGCTCGACGAGGGTCCCTTCCTCGCGGAAGAGCGCAGCCTGATCGACAACATCGCCCGCAAGGTGGCCAACTTCTGCGAGCTGGTCGAGACCGAACGCGAGAAGGCGCGCCTGGAAGACCAGCTCCGGCACGCCGATCGCCTGGCCACCATCGGACAGCTCGCGGCCGGGGTCGCCCACGAGCTGAACGAGCCCCTGGGAAACATGCTCGGCTTCGCCCAGCTGGCCCGCAAGGCCCCCGAGTTGCCCGGCCAGGTTGCGCAAGACTTGAAACGCATCGAGTCCGCCGGCCTGCACGCGCGCGAGATCATAAAGAAGCTGATGGTGTTCTCGCGGCAACTACCGCCCCGGAAGGTGCCCGTCGATCCGAACGCGCTGATCGACGAGTGCCTGTACTTCTTCGAGGATCGCTGCTCGAAATCGGGCATCCAGCTCCTGCGCAAGCTCGCCCGAGGTCTTCCCCGGATCACGGTGGATCCCGGGCAGCTCAACCAGGTCCTGGTCAACCTGGTGGTCAACGCCATCCAGGCGATGCCGGAGGGCGGCATCCTGACCGTCGAAACCCGGGCCAGCCGAGAGGAGATGGTCATCGCCGTGGGCGACACGGGGACGGGCATCGGCGAGGACATCAAGGACAAGGTCTTCATGCCCTTCTTCACCACCAAGGACGTCAAGGAGGGGACCGGGTTGGGCCTGGCCGTGGCCCACGGCATCATCTCCTCCCACAAGGGAACCATCGAGCTGAGGTCGAAGCCGGGATCGGGGACGCGCTTCATCATCCGGCTCCCCCAGAACGCAACCGTGAAGCTCGGGTGAGATGGACGACACCAGGGGCAACACTGCGGAAGAGCGCGTGCTCGTCGTGGACGATTCGGAGGAGACCCTCGAGCTGCTCGACAGGAACCTGAGCTCTGCGGGCTATGAGGTGCTGAGAGCGCCGGGCGTCACCGAGGCCATCCGCATCCTGAACGACACGCCCATCGATCTGGTCATCACGGACTACAAGATGCCCCGGGTGTCGGGCATGGACTTGATCCGCTTCGTGCGCGAGAACCTCAAGAACACCGAGATCATGATGATCACGGGCTTCGCCACGGTGGAGGGGGCGGTCGAGGCCATCAAGACGGGAGCCGAGGAGTACCTCACCAAGCCCTTCACCGACGATGAGCTGTTCTCCGCGGTCCGGCGGACGCTGGACCGGCTCCGGCTGCGGCTCGCGGGACAGGGCCGTCAACCGCAGGAGATCAAGGCCCGCTACGGCCTGCTGGGAGAGTCCGAGGCGATGCTGGCGGTTCTGGAGGCCGTCTCCCGGGCCGCCTCCACCACTGCCACCGTGCTGGTGACCGGCCAGAGCGGCACCGGCAAGGAGCTGGTGGCCAGGGCCATCCACTACAGCAGCGGGCGCGCCTCGGCGCCCTTCGTGCCGGTCAACTGCGGCGGTATTCCCGAGAGTCTGCTGGAGAGCGAGCTATTCGGCTACGTGAAGGGCGCCTTCACCGGCGCTGCCGAGTCCCGCGCGGGCTTCTTCCAGACGGCCGACGGCGGCACCATCTTCCTCGACGAGATCAGCGAGACCAGCCTGGGCATGCAGGTGAAGCTGCTCAGGGTGCTGCAGGAGAAGGAAGTCTGCATGATCGGCTCCACGCAGCCGCGCACGGTCGATGTCCGCATCCTGGCAGCGACCAACAGGACCCTGCTGGAGCAGGTGCGCAGGGGGGCGTTCAGGGAGGACCTCTTCTACCGGCTGAACGTGATCGAGATTCCCCTGCCCGCCCTGCAGGACCGCGGGGACGACGTCATCCTGCTGGCCCGCCACTTCGCCCATGTGTACTCAGAGGAGCACGGGAAGCCCGAGCCCGTGCTGTCGGAGAAGGCCATCGAGATCCTGCGCAACTACTCCTGGCCGGGCAACGTCCGCGAGCTGCAGAACGTCATACACCGCCACGTGGTCATGACGGACTCGGGTCGCATCGACGTGCCGGACCTGCCCCCGCTGATGCGCTTCTCGGGCCTGCGCGGATCGGGCCTGCACCGCACCCTGGCCGCGGTGGAGGCGGAGCACATACGCAACGTCCTGGCCCACGTCGGTGGCAACAAGACCCAGGCGGCGGAGATCCTGGGCATCGACCGCAAGACCCTGCGCGAGAGGCTCCGCAGGCTCGAGAAGAAGTCGCCGTGACCCCGCGTGCGGGCGGTCCGACGACTCGCCCGGCTGCCGGGAACCGGCGGCTCAGACGACGCCTTGATCGATCATCGCGTCGGCGACGCGGGTGAAGCCCGCGATGTTGGCGCCGTTGACGTAGTTCCCGGGCGTTCCGTGTTTTTCGGCAGCATCGAGGCAGACGCGGTGGATGTTCCGCATGATCAGATGCAGGCGCGAATCGACCTCCTCCCGGGTCCAGGCGTACATCATGTTGTTCTGCGCCAGCTCCAGGCCGGCCACGGCCACTCCGCCGGCGTTGGCCGCCTTGCCTGGACCGTAGAGGATCCCCCCCTCCAGGAACAGTCTCGACGCCTCGGGGACGGTGGGCATGTTGGCCCCCTCGCAGACGAGCTGCACGCCGTTCTCCAGCAGATTCCTCGCATCCTGGGCGCTGATCTCGTTTTGGGTGGCGCAGGGGAAGGCGCAATCGGCCTTGTGCGCCCAGAGCGCGCTCTCTCCCAGGCTGCCGACATCCGTGGGCGAGTAGGTCGAGCTGGGGAAGTTCTCGGCGAACTCCGTGAGCCGGCCACGCCGCTGGAACTTCAGCTCCTTGAGCCAGCGCACCTTCTCCTCGTCCAGGCCCTCCGGATCGTGGATGTGCCCGCTGGAGTCGGAGACGGTGACCACCCTGGCGCCCAGCTGCACCAGCTTCTCGATGGTGTTCTGGGCCACGCTGCCGCTACCGGAGACCAGGCAGGTCTTGCCCTCCAGCGTCTGGTTGAGCGTGGCGAGCATCTCGGCGGCGAAGTAGGCGACGCCGTAGCCGGTGGCCTCGGGGCGCAGCAGCGAGCCGCCCCATTGCAGCCCCTTGCCGGAGAGGACGCTGGAGGAGTCGTTGCGGATCCGGCGGTACTTCCCGAAGAGATAGCCGATCTCGCGCCCACCCACGCCGATGTCGCAGCCGGGGATGTCGGTGTGCGAGCCGATGTGACGGTGCAGCTCGCTCATGAAGCTGTGGCAGAAGAGCATGACCTCCCGGTCGCTCTTGCCCTTGGGATCGAAGTTGGACCCCCCCTGGGCCCCTCCCAGGGGCAGCGTCGTGAGGCTGTTCTTGAAGACCTGCCCCAAGGCCAGCGACTTCATGATCCCCAGGGTGGCCGCCGGGTGGAAGCGCAGCCCGCCCTTGTACGGGCCGATGGACCCGTTCATCTCGACGCGGTAGCCCCGATGGACCTGCACCTGATCCTGATCGTCGATCCACGGGACCGAGAAGAGGATGACGCGCTCGGGTTCGACCAGGCGCTCCAGGATCCTGGCCCGACGGTACTCGGGATGGCTGTCCAGCAGCGGCACCAGGGATTCCGCAACCCCCTGGACGGCCTGGTGGAACTCCTGCTCACCCGGGTTGTTGGCCTTGACCATGGCCATGAGCTCGTTCACGTAACTTGTCATCGCGGCCCTCCTGGCCAGTGAGATTTCATTCGATCGAGCCGCCGCTGTCTGGAGCCGGGCTGCTCTGCTGCAAGGGCCCCATCTCGAGGGGACGTGCTGTATCCGTGGCTGCGCCGATCTTGGCGGCATAGCTCGTTCGGCTGGCAATGTCCTCGTCCGTCACCAGGTGGACGTCCAGAAGGCCCCCCGAGCGATAACCCGTCTTGAGGTAGTTGACTTCGTCCAGGCAGATGCTCCATCCCTCGAACCAGGATGTGAGCTGCTCCCTCTGCTTCGCATCGCCCCGGAAGTGGACCAGGATGTCGATGTCGCTCCCGGGGCCCGCGGTCCCGTTGTTGGTGCTGCCGAAGAGGTAGAAGCCGACCACGCCGAATCGATCCCGCTCGATGCAGGCGGCGATCTTCTCCGCCATGCGGTAGCGCCAGCGCCAGTAGTTGTCCCCGCTCCCTTGATCGCGGGGCTCGTCCTCGCCCGGCTCGCCCAGCAGCACCTGTCGCTCCGAGAAGACGCCGATGGCACGGCCTGCGTCGGGGTTCATCAGCACCTGCAGCACCTTGCCCCCGGTGACCTCCGGAATGTCGATCAGCCGTATCGTCTCGGCGAGGGATGTATGATCGGGCAGCAGCTTGCCAAGGAGGTTGTCCTTCTCCTTCAGGAATGACTGATCGAGATGCGCGCCCTCCCCGCCCAGGTGCAAGGGCAGGTAGCGGATCCCGGCCGCGACGAGGTCCTGCAGGAAGTGCGTGCCGATGGGGACGTCCATTCCGGCCCCGCCGGCGGCCCCCACGAGCTCGATCAGTATCGCCGCGCCGCGGACGTCCTCGAAACCGAGGCGTCCGTCCGCCTCCTCGCTGCCCACGCACAGCCGGGGGACCATCAAGGCGTAGTGCCTCTTGGGCAGGATCTCACCGAGCCGCGCGATGGCCGTCTTCACGGCTCGGCGGTCCTCGTCCCTCTCGAGAGCTCCGTAGGCGACCGGATCGACGTAGACGAGGTGCGTGATCTCGGCCAGCCGGCCGCTGGGGACTCCGCTACTCGAGAGGAAGAGGGTCTCCTCCTCGGGCACGCCGTCCGGGATTCGGGGCGGAAGCGCGTCTTCCGCGTGCATCTGCGGGCGGCACTGCAGCAGGTAGCAGTGCTGTCCGTCGCAGGCGAGCTCGATCTCGACCGGTACGCCCAGCGCCTCCTCCAGGGCTCTCAGCAGGGCGCGCACCTGCAGGGCGAAGGGGCTGCGCGAGATCAGGCCGTCGAAGGTGACGACCAGAGTGTCGCTGTCGAAGTCCAGAGCCTGCTTCTCCGGTGGAGCCAGCTCCTCGCCTTGGAGGACGGAGAACAGGAGCTCCAGATTGGGCAGGGCCGCTCCGTGCTGGCTCACGAAGGGCTCCAGATCGAGCGTCTCCACGCTGTTGGAGTCGAGGTCGATGACGTCGATGGTGTCCGGCGCGTAGCGCCGCGCTCCAGCGACCGTCCGCGTCGCCCTGATCGCGGGCTGTCCGGGAGCGAACCAGACGCTGTGGGCTCCGCTCCGCTCCTCGGCCAGCTCGGCGCCAATCCCCGGTACGAGCCGAACCAGGCCGTCGCTGCGCTCGAGTCGGGTGGACCAGCGGCAATCGTTCCGACTCCTCGCAACGGCAGCGCATATCGGGAAGAAGTACGACCCCACGCGCACCCCGACGGCTTCCTGGATGAGTATCCCCATCTCCTCCCTGAAGTCGAGGAGACCATGCCTGGTCCTGAACTCGATCGGCTCCACCGAGAACATGGACGCGTAGACCTCGGCGATGGCCCTGGTGAGACCTTTGAACCTGTCCTGCTTGCTCCCCTGATTGGCCACGAACACGCTCTTGTACTTGCCCTGCAGGGTGAGGCTCGCGTGGCCCTCCAGGAGGCTCGAGCTCCTCACGATCAGGGGCCGCTCGCCGAACTCGTCCAGGATCACGGAGAGGCTCTTGACCATCTCCGGCGGATAGATGCACTGGGAGAAGGTCTGCAAGACGTGAGGGTACTCGAGGCGGACCTTCTCCGATCCCTTGTACTTCTGGGCGATGATCTCATCGATGCTGTTGTAGTGCATGAACTGGATGATCATGTCCGAAGGGATGTACCGGGCCTCGGGGATGCGGATGGTGGACAGCAGCCCTGATCGATCCGGTGACTCCTTCAGGATCTTGCCAGCGAGGATGAGGTTCGCGGCTTTCCCGCCCAGCATGCCGTGGCTGTTGGCATCGAGGATCACTCCCTTCAGGACATCCTGCAGGTCGGTTATGTCCAGATACTCCTTGGCGACGTTGATGTAGTCGAGCTGATTCGAGAGTATGCGCTGGATCAGGGAGACCCTGAGGCCGCGCGAGATCGGATGAAGGTCGGTGGCCCCCTCGTAGGCTCCGCCGGTGTAGCGCCTGAGCGCTTCGGCGATCTCCGCCAGGGTCACGTTGCGGTGCACGAAGCGCTTGAGGTCGCTGAGCCTGTCCTCCTGGATCCACAGGTGAATCCGCGCGAGGATCTCGTCCCCACTCAAGTGGCGGTCCGCGAGGCGGAAGATGCGCTCGGTGAGCTCCGTGGACAGATCCAGCGGCTGGTCGGACTGCTCCTGGGAGAGGTCACCGTTCAGGGAGTACTCGTACTGCCGGTCGACGGGTGATGCCAGCAGCCGCAGCTCCTCGGCGTCCTCGAACCCGCTCCAGCAGAGGTGATTGAGCATCCGGCTGGCCACCCGGGAGAACAGGATCTTGTTGGTCTGCCGGAGCAGGTCGAGGACCGCCTCCCAATCCCGCTTGCGGCTGTCCGTGAGCTCGTCCTGCGCCGTCTGCCGCTCGCGGAAGAGCTTCTGCATGCCCTTGTAGACCACGAAGTGGCTGATCCTGTCGGCGATGGTGCCGATCAGCTTCTTCTCCTCGCTGAGGAATGGGCCGAAGTCGGCCGGCGGCATCTCCTGCGCGTAGTAGACCTCGATGGAGCCGACGACGGCCTCCTGGTCCGCGATGCCGGCGCTCAGCACCCAGGGGGATTCCTGGAAGTCGGCGGAGACGTAGTCACGGTTGCCGAGGGTGATCCTGGCGCGACAGTGCTCGGAGAACTGCCAGCCGGGAGGGATGGCCTCGACGATCTTCTGGCAGACCTCTCCGATGCTGGCTTCGGAGTCCTTCAGCAGCTCCTCGATGGCGTACAGGCAGGTGAGCTCCTTCGCCCGCTCGGTCAGCGCCTCGATGAGCTGGATGGCGGATCTAGTCTGATCCTTCATGGCGGATCACCCCCCGCCCCTGCTGGCCGTCGACCTTGATGTGCAGCGGCTTGTCCAGGGAGACGTGGCGCACGAACTGCCCATCATGGGAGATTCTCTGACGCTCGAGCCAATCCCAACGGAGGGAGTGGTGCCCTGATCGGTCGGCCGAGAAGTAGAAGACGCCGAGATTGGTGACATTGTGGAAGAAGTGGGAGCCCTGGCTCATATCCACGTTCATGGCGTCGGTCGACGCCTCGACGATGGCCTTGGCGCCCGACACCTGGGCCCAACGTGCGGGGATGCCCAGCCAGGGATCGGAAGTGCCGAGCCGCCCGATGGTGATCAGCAGGTAGCGGCATCCCCGGTCGAGGAGGCGGCGGTTCAGCTCGTCCAGCTCCGCCGCGATCAGCCAGGAGTCCTTGGCCGAGAAGGTGTCGGGCTTGACGTAGACGATGTTCTGGAGGTAGTCGTTGCTGCCATTGCCCAGTACTTGGTCGGAGGCCACGATGACGCCGGTCTCCGCCAGCTCATGCTCCTCCACGTGAACGTCGTCTCTGGAGAGGAGCATCGGTCGGACCTGCAGGAATCCCAGACGACCGCGGAGCTCGCTCGTGCCCTCGATGTCGAGGGCGAACTCGATCTCGACCGGAGAATCCAGGGCCTCCTGGCAGGTCTCCAGCAGCCCTGCGATGACCTCGTTCACCGGCAGCAGCCCGAGATCCAGCAGAGGGGCGAAGGTGAGGATCCGCGGGCCCGGGGAGCCCGTCCCCATGACGACCCGGTCGGATTGCGGTTCGTAGGTCGAGGCGATGGCCGGCAGCACGCCGTCGGCCTCCGCGTCTGGCAGAGAGCCCTCTTGGAGGTACTCGGCCTCCTGAGTTGGATCTTGAACCGGGGTCTTTCCCATGTTCACGGCCCAGAAGCGCGTCTGGGTCCCGTCCAGCAGCTCCTTGGTCGAACCGAAGGGCGGCTTCGCCTTGGGATGGGCCGGACAGTAGGTCCAGCTCCGGCCACCGTCGACGATGGTCTTCCCGAGACCGAGGGCGAGGCTGACCACCCCGTGCTCGGGACGGGCGTGGCCCAAGGAGTAGAAATTGTAGGAGCGGCCTACCCCCGAGACGGTCGGGTAGAAGCGATCGCCGTGACGAATCCCGACCATCTCCTGGATGATGACGGCCATCTTCTCCGCCTCCTCCGCATGGCCGGTCCCCCTGCGGTAGCTCTTGGCATCCCGGAAGTAGGTCGAGGCGTAGACGAACTTGATGCTCTCGATCAACGTTCGCAAGCGGGCTTCCTCGCTGAACTGGTTGTTCGGCAGCATCTTGGTGGCGTAGACGCCGGCGAACGGTTCCCGCAGAGCGTCCTCGAGGAGGCTCGAAGAGCGCACCGCCAGAGGGCCGCGCTCCTGGCTGATCAGGGCCCGCAGTGGCTGGTGCAGCTCGTCGGGCAGCCTGGCCTTCTGAAAGGCCTGGGCCAGGTGGTGATCGTGTGCTTCGGAGAACGCGATCTCGTGCAGACGGTTCTCCTGCATGAAGAGATCGAAGATGCCGGTGCCGATCACCCAGAAGCGAGGGATGTCGACCGCGATCGCCGAGGAGCTCTCCGGGGGTACTCGGCTTGCCAGTATCTCGCTGGCCCGGGCGAGTCCCTGTGCCTTTCCTCCGATGCCGCCCGAGCCAATCTGGACGAAGGGGGAGCCGACGCCGGGAGCGGGAGCACCCGCCTCCGCGGGATCCGATCCAGGCGCCTTGTCTTCACTGCCCAGCATCTGTCTGTCCTTTCACCCGATGATCAGCGGCCGCCGCGAGCGCGCGCCCATGGCGAGCCGCGCCGCCACCCGATGGCCGTGCGTCAGTCCTTCAAGATCGCGTCGGCCTCCTCCTTGTCGACGTCCATGACGTACGACAGCCCGCTCACGGCGGCCGCTTCGGGCGTCAGTGCCGCGAGATCGTCCCGGGTGATGTGCTCGAGACTGAACTTGCGGGCGCCGCACATGAGTTGGCGAAGCCCCTGAGCGAGGCGCTCGTAGTAGGTGTAGAGCCCGATGGCTCCGGTGGGCAGCGCCTCGAAGGCGTCGTTGCCCAGGGTCTTGCGCAACTCGTGAGCCGTGACGAAGATCTCGTCCTTGGTGCTTCCGAAGCGCTCGACATAGACCGGCACCTGGCTCTCATCGATGGTGCGGCCGAGCGTCTTGCCCACCATGGCCGCGGCAATGGGGGAGCGCGCCATCCCGACGAGCTTCACAAAGGGAGCGCCCATGGCGAGGCCCTTGTAGATCTGGTCCTCGAAGGTGAAGCCCCCCGCCACCGCCAGGGCGGGTACGTGCTGCCCCTCGTCGGACAGGCGCTTGGTGTACTCGTAGAGCAGGGTGTGCAGCTCCACCGGCGGCATGCCCCATTCGTTCATCATCCTCCACGGGCTCATGCCGGTGCCCCCGCCGGCGCCGTCCACCGTCAGGAGATCGATACCGTACTTGGACGAGAACTTGACCGCTCGGGCGAGGTCGGATGGCCGGTAGGCGCCAGTCTTGAGGAACACGTACTTGGCGCCGGCCTTGCGCAGCTCAGCGACGCGCGCGGCGAAGGACTCCTCTTCCACCATGCCGACGCGAGAGTGCCGTTCGAACTCCTTGAAGGCGCCGCGCTGATAGGCTTCGATGACGTGCGGGTCGGTGGGATCGGGGAGCACCACGTAGCCGCGCCGGTACAGGAGCTGGGCCTTCTCCAGCTCCCGGATCTTGACCTCTCCGCCGATGTTCTTCGCGCCCTGGCCCCACTTGAGCTCGACCACCTCGACTCCCAGCTCGCTGATGGCATACTCCTGCACGCCCAGCCGGGTGTCCTCCACGTTGGCCTGGACGATGATGGCGCCGTAGCCATCCCGCTGGTGGTCCTGGTACAGCTTGATGCGACGCTTCAGGTCGACGGTTTCGAGGATACTGCCATTCTCGATCCGGGCCTCGGGGTCCATGCCGACGACGTTCTCCCCGATGGTAAGTCCCGTTCCCGAGATGGCCGAGCCGATGGCGAGGCCCTCCCAGTTGTTCTTGGCGATGTTGGTCGAGCCGATACCGGGGATGATCCAGGGCAGGCGGAACTTGAGACCCCCGTCGTGACCGAAGTGCACCTCCAGGTCGACGTTGGGGAAGATCGCCTTGTCCGAGTCCGCCTCGATCCCCTTCGCGCCCACGGCAGTTCCCATGATGTTGAAATGGGAGTAGTCCACCGGGTACACCTTCTCGGAGGCCGTCGTGATGACGCCGAAGGGTTGGGGATAGATGACCTCGTGTCCCCGGTAGGCGGATTTGCCGATCTCGCACATCCCGATGCAGCCGTCCACGCAGGTGACGCACATGCCGGAGTTGGGAGTGACGGATCCCTCCGTCCTGTTCTTGGTCAGCGTCGCCGCCGATGAGTTGACCCGGGATAGTGTCTGAGACATGTCGCTCGACTCCTTTGCTGTGTCAGCGGTCCACGCGTTTGTTCGTCTTGCAGTCTCCCGTGATCTCACAGGCGACGCAGGGATCCATGTAGCACATCATGTCCTCGAAGGTGTCCTTCTCCACGCACGGAGGGCCCAGGTTGGCGCACCCGCCGCAGATCGCCTTGTCGGGTTCGGTGTAGGTGCAGCGCAGCGTGCACGCGGGGCACACGTAGATGCAGCCTCCGCAGAGCCGACACTCCTCGGACTTGACGTCGAAGGGAGTTCCGATGCTGCGGCTCTCTCCCCTGCCGCGGAAGCCGATCGCCTTGGCGACCATCTGCTCCTCGCACATGCGCACGCAGAGCCCGCACAGGATGCACTCCTCGTGCTCCTGCCTGAAGCGCTGCTGACGCACTTCGTGCGCGGAGGCCAGGTCCTGGATCACCTTGGATTGCGGGCAGGAGGCCAGCAGTAGCTCCAGGATCATCTGGCGCGCCTTGAGCACCCGGGACGACGCGGTCCGGACTACCAGTCCGTCCTGCGCGGGGAAGGTGCACGAAGCAACGAGCTTGGCGTTGGGTTCCTCACCGATCTCCACCACGCACAGCCGGCATGCGCCGTAGGAGGACAGCCCCTCCATGAAGCAGAGAGTCGGGATCGGGAATCCCAGGAAACGGGCGGCCTCGAGGAGGGTGGTTCCCCTCTCGACGGACACCTCCAGGCCGTTGATCCGGAGGGTCACCTCGCCGTGGGCATCCTTGCTCATGATTTCGCACCCACTTCTGTCTGGGGAGTCGTGAACTCCAGATCGCATCGCAGGCATCGCTCGGCCTCGCGGGTGGCCTCTGAGGGCGAGAGCGAGACTTCGACCTCCGAGAAGTTGCGGCGGCGCCAATCCGCCGGGGCTCTCGGCGTCTCGGCGCGGCCGGCCTCATGAGCCCCGCCCGGTACCGACCGGGGTTCGACGTAGACGCTGGGGAGATCGGGTTTCTCCGGCCTGATCAAGGGCTCCTTTTTGAGGTAGCGCTCGATCATGAGCGCGGACCTCTTCCCGTCCATGATGGCGTCGACCACCGTGTTCGGACCTCGGACCACGTCGCCGGCCGCGAAGACTCCCGGGCGGTTGGTGAGCAGCGTGGTGCGATCCACCTGGATGGTGTTCCAACCGGTCACCTCGATGCTGCTGGAGCGGGCGGGCGAGATGGCATCGACACCCGAGTCCTCGCCGATGGCCACGATGAGCGTGTCGAGCTCGACCGTGTACTCAGAGCCAGGGATGGAAACGGGCCGGCGTCTCCCGCTGGAGTCGGCATCGCCGAGCTGGTTTCGAATGCACTCGAGTCCGCTCAGGTGGCCATCGCTCGCGAGAACGCGCGCCGGCGTCACGAGGGTCTGGATCTCGATCCCTTCCTGATCCGCCGCTTCGATCTCCTCGGCGAAGGCCGGCATCTCGTTTCGCGTCCTGCGGTAGAGGATGGAGACGGTCTCCACGTCCTTGAGACGGAGGGCCATGCGAGCAGCGTCGATGGCGGAGTTCCCTCCCCCGATGACGCCCACCCGACCGCGCGCCAGGTTCTGGTTCCGCAGGTTGTAGGACTTGAGGAACTCGATCGATGGGTAGACGCCCTCGATGTCCTCGTTCTCGAGCCGCAGCGGCTTGCTCTTGTGGGCGCCAATGGCGATGAGAACGGCGTGGTAGCCCTCCTCCAGCAGGTCGTCCACGTCGAAGTCGCATCCGAGCGCCTTCCCGCACTCCACCCTCAGGTTGTCGTTCAGGAGCGCCTCGATCTCCTTGTCGATGACGGCCCGCGGCAGGCGATAGGAGGGTATGGCGCAGGACAGCATGCCGCCCAGCTTCGACTCGGCCTCGAAGACGGATACCCGAACACCCTTCAGGGAGAGGTAGTGGGCCGCCGTCAGCCCGGCCGGACCCGAGCCGACGATGGCCACGCTCGGCGGCGAGCCGTCGGACCAGGGCTCGCAGGCGGGCGAGTAGGCCGACGGATCGGCGCGATCGGTCACGAAGCGCTTGAGGGCTCGGATCGCCACCGGGGAGCCCCCGGTCGCCCCGGCACGGCATTTCTCTTCGCAGGGGTGGTGGCAGACCCTGGCGCACACGGAGGGGAAGGGGTTCGCCTCCCGTATGGCCGAGTAGGCCTGCTCGTACTCGCCCCGGCCGATGTGGGCCACGTAGCGCCAGGCCTCGGTACCCAGGGGACAGGCCGCCTGGCAGGGGGCCCCCACCAGCCCCTTGCACACGTAGGCGTCGCAGCGCTTGGCCACGATGTGCCGCTCGTACTCGTCCCGGAAGTAGCGCAATGTGCTGAGCACCGGGTTGGGCGCGGACTGTCCCAGGCCGCACTGGGAGGTGTCCCGTACCACGCCCGCCAGCTCCTCCAGCAGGTCCAGGTCGGCCAGGGTGGCCCGGCCCATCGAGACGTCCTCCAGGATCTCGTACATGCGCTGGGTGCCCTTGCGGCAGGTGAAGCACTTGCCGCAGGACTCGTCCTTCAGGAAGCGCATGAAGTACTTGGCCACGTCCACCATGCACGTATCGCCGTCCATGACGATCATGCCGCCGGAGCCCATGATGGAGCCGGCCTTGACGAGGCTGTCGTAGTCGATCGGCAGGTCGAACATCCGCGCCGGGATGCAGCCACCCGAGGGCCCGCCGGTCTGTACTGCCTTGATCCTGGTCTTTCCCGCCGCGCCGCCCCCGATGTCGTAGACGACCTCGGAGATCTTGATCCCCAGCGGCACCTCCACCAGACCCGTGTTCTTGATCTTGCCCACCAGCGAGAAGATCTTCGTGCCGGTGTTGCCCTCGACGCCCACCCGGGCGTAGGCGTCGCCGCCGCCGTCCAGGATCACCGGGACGTTGGCCAGGGTCTCGACGTTGTTGATGCAGGTCGGCTTGCCGTTGATGCCCCTCTCGATGGGGAAGGGCGGGCGCTGCCGGGGCTCGCCCATCCGGCCCTCGATGGATTTGATGAGGGCCGTCTCCTCGCCGCAGACGAAGGCGCCGGCGCCGCGCACGATCTCGATGTCGAAGTCGATGCCCGTACCCAGGATGTCCCCGCCCAGGAGCCCAAGATCGCGCGCCTGGCGCAGGGCGATGATGGTGTGCTTGATCGCCAGCGGGTACTCGCTGCGAACGTAGACGTATCCCCGGGTCGCGCCGATCGCGATCCCGGCGATGAGCATGCCCTCGATGATCGCGTGGGGATTCCCCTCCAGCAGGCTGCGGTCCATGTAGGCGCCGGGATCGCCCTCGTCGGCGTTGCAGACGATGTATTTCTGGCCGCTCCCGTTGCCGGTGGCCCTGGCCAGCTCCCACTTGGTGCCGGTGGAGAAGCCCGCCCCGCCGCGGCCTCTCAGGCCCGACCGCTTGACCTCGTCGATGATCCACTCGGGCTCCCTGCTGCGGATGGCCTTCTCCGCGGCCGCATAGCCCCCCTGCTCGATGTAGTTGAAGATCCGGATCGGGTCGAGCTTCTGGTTGTTACCCAGGATCAGCCGATTCTGCTTCTTGAAGAAGGGGATCTCGTTCTGGTCGTGATAGGCCGTGCCGTCCAGGGATTCGCGGTAGATGAGGCTCTCGTCGATGAACCCGCCCACCGCGGCATCGATGACCTTGGGGATGTCCTCCATCCGGAGCTTGGGGTAGAGGTGACGCCCGGGCTCCACGACCACGAAGGGATCCATCTCGCAGAATCCCTGACAACCCGTCACCCGCAGGGCGACCTTCGCCTGGATCCCCCGATCCAGGATGTACTTCTTGATGACCCTGACGATGTCATTGGATCCGCTGGCCTGGCCGCCTGTGCCGGCGCAAACCACCAGGGTCGGTTTCTCGTACTGGAGTCCCTTCTCGCTCAAGATCCTCCGACGGAACTCGCTGAACTCCTCGATGCTTGAGATCCTTCTCATGGGGGCATATCTCCACTTGGACGACGTTTCTCGGAGATCAGTCGATGGCGCCGCTGCCCAGATCCAACATGTGACCTCGGCAGCCGCGGCGGGAGCAGATCTGAACGACGCCTCCTCCCCGGACGATCATCGGCACCATGGAAGCCCCGCAGTCGCTGCAGCTGCCGCCGCCGATCAGTTCCGCGTGGCAGTGAGGACAGAACACATGAACGATGATGTCGTCGGGTATCTCGTACTCGGAGGTGACCTTGTAGCTTCCGTAGAGGCAGGAGAGAGCCAGCCAGCCGTGCCTGTCGCCGAAGGAGACCGTGACGCGGATGGAGGGGTGGCCATCGAGGATGTGCCGGGGATCCATGAGGCTGTGGTTGCAGCGGGCGCAGCCGACCTCCACGGGAAAGACGCGCTGATCCGTCTCGAGCTGCACGCTGTCCAGGCCCTCGCGGGTCTTGGCGATGATCTCCTTGACCGCGGAGGGCTGCACCTTGGAAAAGTAGTGTCCGTCCACGACCACCACGGGGCCGAGAGCGCAGGCTCCCAGGCAGTTGACGGCCTCGAGGGTGAACTCCCGGTCGTCGGTCGTCTGCCCGGCTGCGATGCCCAGATACTGCTCGAACTCCTGCGCGATCCGCGGCCCCCCTTGGACGTGGCAGGCGGTCCCCTGGCACACGGACACGAGGTGCCGACCTCGGGGCTCGAGGCTGAAGGTCCGGTAGAAGGTGGCCACGCCGTACACGTCGATCAGGGACTTCCCGGTCTTCAGGGCGATCTCCCGGAGGGCCTCCTCGGGCAGGTAGCCGTAGGTCGCCTGCACCCTCTCCAGGAGGGCGATCATCCCGTCATGACTGCCGTCTTCGATCTCGAGCAGGGTCTCGACGTGGTCCACTTTCATGTTGCTGCCCTTCCATTGCTCTGAGCGTGGGATGACCGCCGGCACGGACTAGCGCTGCTGGACGTACTCCTCGCAGCGCCACACGCCGCCCTCCGGCCGAGGGGCGAGGCAGGTGTCCCTCTGGGCGCAATCGACGCACAGGCCCACGACGGCCTGCTCGTCCGACCGCGGCCGTGAAGCCCCCGGCGCACCTCCCGAAGCCCGATTGGCCCGGTCTCGAGGGCCCTCCCGCGGAGTCCCAGCCCCCCTTCTGCGAGCCCGCTCGTTCCGGTCACCACGGTTCTCGGAGGAGGGCCTGGGCATTCGACGACCTTCACGATGGCGGGGACTCGCTGTCTCTCGGGGGAGTGCGCTGGGGGTGCGACGGAAGGGGAGGCGCCGCACGCCCGACCCGCAATGGCGCAGGTCCGGCGCGTGCAGGCAGGGGCGGCGGTCACCCGGGGGAAGCCGAGCAACAAGCGTTCCCCGCCTGGTTCCGCATCGGTCGTCCGCGATGGCGCTGGACCGCAGCGCTCCCGCCAGGCGAGCTAAACCACTGCCAGCCGGGGAGATGCGGGTCGTCCAGCCGGATCTCCCACCCCCTTCACGAGCCGCCGGGTTCGGAATGAGAGGCGGTCCGTGCCGGGGAGTTTCGCCCCACCGGGGAGTTTCGTGCCAGCCGGAGCCTCAGGGGCTCGGGGCGGCCTCAGCCGCGTAGGCGGAGTAGCTCGGCTCAGAGCAGCTCGCGGACGGCGCCCTCGGGGTCGTCCAGGTCGAAGCGGACTAGGGCCAGCTCGGGCCCGTCGTGCGCCGCGCCGAAGAGCTGAGTGCGTCCGATCCGATCCCTCCAGGAACCCGTCAGGCGCGCGGACTCGTGCACGTGGCCGTGCAGGGTGACGAGCGGCTGCCGGGCCCGGATGAAACGCTTCACGGCGATGCTCCCCACGTTCACGTCCAGCGGCGCGTGGTCCACCTTCATGCCGTCCAGGGCGGCGCGGTCGAGCTTGCCCTGGTAGGGCGGCGTGTGGAACAGGAACACGGCGCGCTCCATGGGGGCCTCTCCGGCCAGGGCCTTCAGGTCCTTCTGGATGGTGGAGTGCACCAGCACGTGGCGCTCCACCGGGACCGAGCGCCAGCCCTCCTCCGGAGGAACGCAGCCGGGATCGACGAAGCGGGAGACGTCGTAGCGCTCCCAGTCCTTGAGCTGGAAGGGGGTGGGCGGGACGAAGGAGTAGCCGTAGACCGCGTGCTGGCCGAGGGCGACGCAGCGCCCGTGGACGTAGGTCCAGAGCCCCCGCGAGGCCAGCTCGAGGATCGCCTCCTCCTCGCTGCGAGGGTCGTCGTTGCCCAGGATGACGAACACCTCGGGGTAGCCCGCCCCCATCCGGTCGCGCAGCCGCCCGAAGCCCTCCGCCAGGAAGCCGCGCAGGAAGTCGCCGCAGTCCGCCGCCCCGTGTCCGGCCACCGGCACCGCCAGGGGGAGCAGGTCCCCGCCCAGGAAGACGGCGGCCGGCCGCGCGTCGAGGATGGCGTCGTAGAGCTTCTCGTAGCGGTCCACCCGGCCGTGGAGATCGGAAGCGAACAGGCAGGTGCTCATGGGGGCCGCAGCGACGCGGGGGCGGCGGGGCGGATCTTAGTCCGCGGAGGCTGCCGGGCAAGCGGGCCTCGCGGTTTGCCGCCATCCCTGGCCGGGAGTAGGATGCTACGGCGAGGCATCCAGCGCCGGAACCCGATTCCATGGCGAGCCCCTCCGAGGTTTTCACGACGCTTCTCGAGGCTGCGGTCGGCGGCGACGCGGCGGCTCAGAAGAGGATGTTCTCGATCCTCTACGGCGAGCTGCACCGCCTGGCGCACGCGGCCATGCGCGAGGAGCGCCCGGGCCACGTGCTCCAGACCACGGCCCTCGTCCACGAGGCCTACGTGCGCCTGGTCGAGGACGAGGCGCGGCGCTGGGAGAACCAGACCCACTTCTTCAGGATCGCGGCCGGCGCCATGCGCCGCATCCTCGTGGACGAGGCGCGCCGCAACCGGACGGAGAGGCGCGGCGGCGGCCGGATCCCGGTCTCGCTGGAGGGGGGCGTCGGAGCGGAGGTGGGGGCGGAGGTCGCCGGGGACGGCCCGGCGGACATCGACGCGCTGGAGGGAGCCCTGCAGAGGCTCGCCGCCGTCGGCGGCCACGAGCGCAAGTGCACCATCGTGGAGCTGCGCTTCTTCGCGGGGCTGCCGCTCGAGCAGATCGCCCGGGTCCTCGGGATCTCGACCGCCACCGTGAAGCGCGACTGGAGGTTCGCCAAGGCCTGGCTGCGCGAGGAGCTCGATCGCGAGTACGGAGGGGAGGATGCAGGGGGACCGGCTGGAGCGGGTTGAGCGCCTGTTCCACGAGGCGCTGGAGCGCGAGCCGCGGGAGCGGGCCGCGTTCCTGGAGGAGGCCTGCGGCGGCGATCCGGACCTGAGGGCCCGGGTGGAGGCCCTGCTCGCCGCCGACCGCCGGGCCGCCGACTTCCTGGACGAGCCGGCGTGGGCCCTCCTCGACGGGCCCCGGAGCGGGGAGGGCGCGAGGGCGGAGCCGGGCTTGCCCTTCGAGCGGCTGGGCGAGCACCGGCTGGTGCGACGCCTGGGGGAGGGCGGGATGGGGGTCGTCTACGAGGCCGTGCAGCAGCCGCTGGGCCGGCGCGTGGCCCTCAAGGTCATCCGCCCCGAGCGGGTCGGCTCGGCCGAGGCGCAGGCTCGCTTCTGGCGCGAGGTCGAGACCATCGCCGCGCTGCGACACCCGGGCATCGTCACGGTGTTCGGAGGCGGCGAGGACCAGGGAACCTGCTACTTCGCGATGGAGCTGATCGAGGGCCGGGGTCTCGACGAGATCCTGGACGAGGCGGCCCGAAGGGAGGCGGCGCCGGATGACGAGAGGATCCTGCGCTGGACTCTCGAGGTGGCCGAAGGCCTCGTCCACGCGCACGCCTGCGGCGTCATCCACCGCGACGTCAAGCCCTCCAACATCCGCGTCACGGCCGACGAGCGGGCCATGCTCCTGGACTTCGGCGTGGCGCGGCACCTGGCGCGGGTCTCGCTCACGGTCACCGGGGAGTTCCGCGGGACGCCGCAGTACGCCTCTCCCGAGCAGGTGCGGGGGAGCGTGGGGAAGATCGACGGGCGGACGGACGTGTACTCGCTCGGCGCGATGCTGTACGAGGCCCTGACGGGCCGGGTCCCCTTCGAGGGCGACACCGCGGAGCGGGTGTTCCGCATGATCCTGGAGGAGGATCCCCCGCCTGCGCGCAGCCTGCGGCCGTCGATCTCGCGCGATCTGGAGACGGTGATCACGACGGCCATGGAGAAGGAGCGGAGGCACCGCTATCCGAGCATGCAGGCCCTGGCGGACGACCTGCGGCGGGTCCTGGCCGGCGAGCCGATCGCCGCCCGCCCGCCGGGCTGGGTCCGCAGGTCCACGCGGATGGCGCGCCGCCACCGCAGGATCTCCGCCGGCGCCGCGGTGGCGCTGCTGCTGCTCGTCGGGGTCGCCGCCACCCTGGCCGTCGTCGGCCGGCAGGGGCGGTGGAGCCCCGAGAGCGCGGAGCAGATGTTCGTGCCCATGGACGAGGCCTTCGGCTTCGTGCCTCGATCGGCTCGCCGGATCGCCTGGATGTGGACCCTCGCCGCGGACCCCGGGGACCCCGGCGGACACGTGCTCCGGGCGCTGGACGCGATCGAGTCGGGCGAGCTCGCGGTCGCCCGCGGGGCGCTCGAGGAGTGCATCGCGGCCTGCGGCCCGCGCGGCGAGGCCGATCTCGAGAGCGAGGCTCACCACCTCCTGGGGCTCGTCGGTCACGGGCTGGCGCGGGAGGCCGGGGGAGGCCGCTCGTCCGCAGGCGCCTCCTCTCTCCGCGAGCTGAGGCTCAACCCCAAGCATCATCTGGCGCACCTGCAGACCGGGATGAGCATCGTCGGCGGCCTGCACCGGGGAGGAGAGGTCGAGCAGTTCGAGGAGGCCATCGCGCATCTCGAGGAGGTGCTCCGGGCGCGGCCCCGGCACGTGGTGTCGCTCCTGTTCCTGGGCCGGACCTACTACTTCCTGGCGCGGTCCCACGGCTTCCTCGGGCTGGTCGACGAGGCCGAGGCGCAGCTGCAGAGGGCGCTCGCGCTCTCGGGCGAGGAGCCCTACCACGTGATCCACAACACGCTCGGTGCCCTGGCCCTGCTCCGCGGGGAGCACGAGCAGGCCCTCGAGTGGAACCGCAAGGCCCTCGCCGTCGCGCCGGCCCAGAACGCGATGCACGCCCACAACATCGCGGCCGGCGTGGCCGCGGCCCACGCGGGCATGGGCCGCTTCGAGGAGGCCCGCCGCGCCTACCTGGAGGTCCTCCGGAAGGCGCCCGACGACGCGGGCCTGTGCCTGGGCATGGCCCGGATGAGCCTGCGGGCCGGCGAGGAGGAGGAGGCCCTGGACCACGCGAGGCGGGGGGCGGAGATGTGGACCCAGCCCCCCCAGGGCGTGCCGGCCGCGGCCCGGGTCGTCATGGCCTGCGTCGAGCTCCGACGGGGCGAGGACGCGCGCGCCCTGGACCTCCTGCTCGACACCGTGTACTCGACCGCCTTCTGCGCCCGGGACCTCGGCCAGGCCTGCTTCCTCCTGGCCACCCTGCCCGAGGCTACCCTCCGGAGCGCGGAGCAGGAGGGACAGTTCATCGGGGTGCACCTCGAGAGAATGGCCACCCGCGCGGGACACCACGCCTCCTTCGAGGGCCGGCGCTCGCCCATCGGCTGCAGCACGATCGGCGTGCTCCACTGGTACCGGGGATCCCACGGGCTGGCGATCGACTACCTCGAGGAGGCGATCTCCGCGAGGGATGGCTGGCCCCGGGCGGCGCGCGAGCACCACTGGACGGAGGACGCCCGCGACCGCTACTTCCTGGCGATGGCCCACTGGGGGCTGTCGGCCGAGGAGCCCGGGCACGCCGACCGGGCCCGGGAGTGCTTCGACGCCGCCGAGGCCGCCGCCCTGCGAAACCGCGCCCCCATCGAGGACGTGGACGTGATTTCGCGGGTGCGGGACAGGGCCCGCGACGCGCTGAGCCGGGATCCGTAGGAAAAGCGGGAAAGGGGTGATCCCTTTCCGCGGGCGCCGCGCCCGTGCAGGTGAACCTCCGGCGCGCTCGTCATCCCCGGTTCCCAGGATCGAGACGGCGCCCCGCGCTGCGCATCCGACGCCGCCGTGGTTCCCGATCCACACGGCCCGAGCCCCGGGCCCGCCGGCCCTCTGCTTCGGCGCGCACCGGGGCGCACACGAACCACAGGAAACTCCGATGAAACGCATTCAACTACACCCCCTCTCCCTGCTGGCCGGCCTGCCGGTCGGCGGCCTCATCCTGGTGCTCATGGGCATGCAGCAGATCACCAACACCCGCCTGATCATCACCGGCGAGCAGCAGGAGATCCTGAGCCACATGAGCATCGTCTACCTGGCCGACGGCCAGGGGGGTCTGGCCAAGACGATCCGCATCAGCGACGTCAACGTGCAGATCGTGAACGGCATGGGGGCGACCAACGGCTACCCGGCCGATCCCACCAGCAACGATCCCCTGCTCACCGCAACCAACGGCGTGGGCAACCTGATCGTGGGGTACAACGAGTCGGGCAACTCGTTCGGTGACGACCGGACCGGCTCCCACAACGTCGTCGTGGGCAGCAGGAACACCCACTCGAGCTTCGGCGGACTGGTGGCGGCCGTGGACAACACGATCTCATTCGCCTATGCCTCGGTCTCGGGCGGAGCCGGCAACCGGGCCACCGCCGTCTACTCCTCGATCAACGGCGGCCTCAGGAACCTCGCCAGCGGAGACGGGTCCTCGGTCAGCGGCGGGCGGGAGAACACCGCCAATGACTACTGGAGCTGGATCGGCGGCGGAAACCTCAACACCGCCAGCGGCGAGTACGCGACGATCAGCGGCGGGTCCGGCGGTATCGCCAGCGGCAAGCACTCGTCGGTCAACGGAGGGCGCGCGTGCGTCGCCAGCGGCATCTGGTCCTCGGCCGGCGGGGGCTATCAGTGCGCCGCCACCGCCGACAGCTCCTCGGTCAGCGGGGGGTACGAATGCACCGCTGACGGTTTCGCCGCCTCGTCCACCGGCGGCAAGTGGCGCTCCGCGCTGTCGAGTTATGACTGGGCTGGCGGCTCCTACTACTCGGACCAGTAGACCGCCTGGGGGGTCGCCTCCGGGGCTCGCCACGTGCCGGGGCTGGATCCGGGAGAAAAACGGGGATGCGGTGATCCCCTCTCCCGGATCCAGCGCCCGTGTCTGTGAGCCCCGGGCGCGTTCGCCCGCCTTGATTCTCAGGATCGAGACGGCGCCCTGCGCCCCGCGCTGCGGATCCCACGCCGCCGAGCTTCCAGATCACCACGGGCCCGGCCCCGAGCTCACCCGCAGGTCGAGCCGGTGCGCATCCAGGCACGCACGAACCGAAGGAACCACCGATGAAGCGCGTTCAACTCCACCCTCTCTCCCTGCTGGCCGGGCTGCCCGTCGGCGCCGCCCTCCTGGTGCTGATGGGCATGCAGCAGATCGCCAACACCCGCCTGATCATCACCGGCGAACAGCAGGAGATCCTGAGCCACATGAGCATCGTCTACCTGGACGATGGCCTGGGCGGCCTGGCAAAGACGATCCGCATCAGCGATATCAACGTGCAGATCGTGAACGGCCTGGGGGCGACGAACGGATACCCGACGGATCCCACCTCCAGCGATCCCCTCCTCACGGTCACCAACGGCCTGGGCAACCTGATCGTGGGGTACAACGAGCTGGGGAACCCTCATGCGGACGACCGGACGGGCTCGCACAACGTCGTGATCGGCCACGCGAACACCTACGCGAGCTTCGGTGGGATCGTGGCCGCCAAGAACAACACGATCTCGGGGGCCTACGCCACGGTCACTGCCGGCGGGCACAACCGGGCGACCGGCAACATGTCCTCGGTCCATGGCGGAATCACCAACCTCGCGAGCGGTGACGGGTCCTCGATCAGCGGTGGGCGATCGAACACCGCCAGCTACTTCTGGGCCTCCATCCTCGGCGGAGAGGTGAATACCGCCAGCGGCGAGTGCTCCGCGGTCAGCGGCGGATTGAGCAACCTGGCCAGCGGAGAACACGGGTCAGTGAGCGGTGGGCAGAGCAACGTCGCCAGCGGCGGGAATTCCTCGGTGAGCGGCGGCTTTACGAATACCGCAGGCGCGGGGGTCACGTCGGTCAGCGGTGGGATGTACAACCAGGCCGGCAGCCCAGTCTCATCGATCAGCGGTGGATACTCGAACACCACCAGCGCCTACTACTCCTCGGTCAGCGGCGGCAAGAACAACACTGCCGGCGGATCGTACTCTTCGGTCAGCGGCGGGTATTCGCGCAGTGCTCCGGGCACCAGCGACTGGGCCGCTGGCTCGCTCTGGGAGGATCAGTAGATGGCGTAGGGGACTCCAGCTCCCCGGAGGCGTACCTGCTCCTCGCTCCGCCCCTCACGCCATCCGCTCGGAGCGCCAGGGGTCGGCCCCGGGGTGGTAGCCGCGGCTCTCCCAGTAGCCGCCGGGGTCCTCGGCGCAGACCTCGATCTCGCGCACCCACTTCACCGACTTCCAGCCGTAGCGATGGGGCACGATCGCCCGCAGGGGCCCGCCGTGGGCCGCGGACAGGGGCTGGCCGTCCAGCTCGAAGGCCAGGAGGACGTCCCCGGAGCGGGCCTCCTCCAGGCTCAGCCCGGCCTCGAACTGCCCGCCATCGGAGATCCGCACGAAGCGCGCCGCCTCACGCGGCTCGGCCAGGCGCAGCAGGTCGCCCACCGGCACCCCCCGCCAGCGGTTGCCCAGCCGGCTCCAGCCGGTGACGCAGTGGAAGTCGGCGTGGACCTCGACCGGGCGCAGGGCCAGGAAGGCGCGCCAGCCGAAGGCCCGCGGCTGCTCGACCTCGCCGTGGATCCGCAGGCGCCAGTCCTGGGGGTCGAAGACCGGGACCTCGCCCACGTGCAGCACCGGCAGCTCGCGCACCGCGTGCTGGCCGGGCGGCAGCCCGCGGGGCGGGGAGCGATCGTCGGTGGGAGGTCCGGGCGGGGATTCCATCGGTGGCGAGGCCCAGAGTAGAGCACATCGCGGGATCCCCCGCACTCGTGCGCGAGCCCGGCGGAGAGGTACCTCGGAATCGAGCCTTCCGCGTGACCCGGGTGTCGAGCACGGCTACGGAGCATCGCCCGGGCGGTCTCGATGATGCTCACCCCCCTCCTCCTCGCCGCGATCCTGGCTCCGAGCATCGCGCAGGAGCCCGAGGCGCCCCCGGCCGCCCTGGAGGCCCTCGCCGACGGCGCGGCCCGGATCGTCCTGGGGCGGGTGGAGTCGCTCCGGGAGTGCCATCAGAGCCGGCCGGGCATCGACCGGGACCTCTGGCCCGATCCGAAGCTGCCGCTCGCCAGGGTCGCCGTGGAGAAGGGAATCCTGGGGGCCGAGGAGGCGCTGCACGTGTTCGCGGGCGAGCTCGGCAGCGGGAGCAAGCTGCCCGTGCTGGAGGTGGAGCAGCGGGTTCTGCTCTTCCTCGAGCTCCCCGATGCGCTGGTGCGGCCCTCGAGCCAGGAGACGCGCCGCCGGCTGCGCCGTCTGACCGAGGATGCGGGGCTCTTCGTGATCATGCAGCACGGCCGGTGGCCCTGCGTCGAGACCGGGAGGATCGCCGTGCCGGCCGAGGCCGGCCCCCTCCCCGAGGGGCTCGTTCCGAAGGCGGGCGTGCTGGAGAGGAGAGCCCTCTTCGAGTGGTTGAGCCAGAGGCTGGACGCGAGCTGCCCCACGCTGCAGGCGGGCGTCGCCACGAGCGGCCTCTTCCGCTGGAACCTCGAGGTGGACCATCGGGGCCGCTGGGCGCTGAACGAGGGCTACATGGAGCCGGACATCTCCCGAGGGACGATGAAGGCCGACGAGCAGTCGGCCCTCTGGAACGCGGTCGAGGAGGCTCGTTACTTCGATCTGCCCGAAACCGTCGGCGAGGGCCGGTACGTCGGCGACAGCATCCTGTGGCTCCGCATCCGCGGCCGCGAGCGCGGTCTGCACTACGTCCGCCTGCTCTGCACCGAGACCGATCACCTCGAGGACCTCGAGGAGAAGGCCCGAGTCGAGTGCGCCCTCGCCATCTGGGAGGCGCTCCCGGGCAGCTCCTCCATCTTCGAGCTCCGCCGCTAGCCCCGATCCCGCGCCACGTCGAAGCGCCGCAGCAGGCTGCCGCCCGCGCGGATCAGCAGGACGTCGTCCAGCACCAGGACCAGCGAGCCCAGGCCGATCCCCACCCCCAGAGCGACCTCCCGGGACACGCCGGGCATGAGCTCGAGCAGCCAGAAGGTCGAGAAGGCGGCCATCACTGTGGCGCCCACCGCGGCCAGCACCACCAGCCTCAGGAGCATCATCACCAGGGTGCGGCCGGAGTGGTGCAGGGCTCCCTCCTGGCCCGGCTGGTAGCGCACCGGCGCGTAGAGGTAGACGGCGTTGTCCAGGATCACCCAGGTCAGGGCCAGGAAGGGCTGCAGGGCGAGGATCGCCAGGAGGGCGGGGTGCCAGCTCCCCATGACCAGCGAGCGGGCCGCGATGGCGGCGGCGATCAGGAGGCTGACCAGCAGGACCTCGGGCAGCAGGGTGGCCAGGAAGACGCGCGCCGGGCCCAGCGGCCAGGACTTGATCACGTCCATCTGCTCGAGGTCGTCGCGGAAGTCGAAGCGCAGGCCGGAGCACAGGTAGATCGTGCCCAGGACCGCCAGGAAGGCCGCCGAACCGACGGTGCTCTGGGCGCCCGGGCCTCCGATGGAGACGCTCGCCAGGGTGAGGATCGCCAGCACGAAGGCCGAGGCCGCGAAGGTGCCACGGGCCTTGCGCACGATGGAGGCGGTCTTGCGCCAGGCCAGCGCCCCGAAGGGGCCCCGGCCGAGGAGCCAGGGGACCCGCCAGCCGGCCGCCTTCCCCTCGATGCGCGACGAGCTGGCGCCCAGGCCGCCGCGCTGCCGGCGCAGGCGCCGGGCCACGTCGGCCGAGGTCTGCATGGAGAGCTCCCGGAAGTCGGTGGGCAGCCGCGCGGTCAGCTCGAAGAGCGCGGCCCCGATGGCGATCGAGAGGCCCCCCCAGCGCAGGAACTCGCCCAGGTCCGAGGCGGTGATCATCCGCGCCCAGGGCCGGAAGGCCGAGGTCGCGGCGCGCACCCAGGGGTGGGCGATCACCGCGCCGAGGCCCCCCTCGAGCCCCAGCTCCTCCAGCTTCCTCGAGAGCCCGTCGCTCTCGGTGAAGAAGCTGATCAGGAAGCCCATGAACAGGAGCCAGACGAAGATCCCGATCAGAAGGCTGGCGAAGCGGATCGGACGCCGGGGAAGGCGCTTCTGCAGGCGCCGCTCGAGCTCGCCGGCGAGCAGGGAGGCGAGCTGGCCCAGGATCGGGAGGCTCAGGGTGGTGATCACCGCCCCCAGGAGGCCGAACAGGGGCTGGGGAACGCGCCCCAGCACCACCATTCCCAGGATCAGGGACCCGAAGAAGGCCCGGGTGCAGCCGATCATCAGGCGGTAGCGCACCAGGTCCGAGCGCGAGATCGGTGCGGCCAGCAGCCGCTCGATCTCCTCCCGGGGCAGGTACAGCCCGCGGTGGTTGAGGGCCCCGGCCAGGGTCATCAGGGCCAGCAGCGCGCAGCCGAGCTGCGCGCCGGGGATCAGGAGCTCGGGCTGGACCGGCTCGCGATCGCCCCGGACGAAGCCGATCGTCAGGAGGAGGATCCACCCGAGCATCACCAGCAGGCCGACGATCGCGAAGGCCGCGCCCGCGGGCCGTCGGATCCAGCGGAGCTGCTTGCGGAATCCCCCGCGCAGCCGCAGGACCGCCAGCCGCCGCAGGGCCCGATCGGGCAGGATCACGGATCCTCCGCCGGGGAGTCGGTGGCCGCCAGGAAGATGTCCTCCAGGGTGCCCTCCCCGCCGGCCAGCTCGGCCCGCGCCTCCTCCAGCGTCCCCAGGAAGACGTTGCGCCCCTCGTTGAGGATCAGCACCCGGTCGCCGAGCTGCTCGACCAGCTCGAGCAGGTGGGAGGAGAGGATCACCGCCGTTCCCTCCGCCGCCAGCTCGACGATGGCCTGCTTGGCCGAGCGGATGCCCTTGGGATCGAGCCCCGAGAGCGGCTCGTCCAGCAGCACCAGCTGCGGCCGGGAGAGCCAGGCCCCGCAGAAGGCCAGCTTCTGGCGCATCCCGCGCGACAGCTCGCCCCCCAGCGCGTCGCGCCGATCGGCGAGCCCGAAGCGCTCGAGCAGGGCCTCGGCCCGCCCGCTCCAGTCGGAGACCCGGTACAGCGAGGCGGTGAACTCCAGGTGCTCCCACACCGTCAGCGCCTCGAAGGGCTGGGGATCGTCGGGCACCCAGGCCATGCAGGTCTTGGCCTTCTCCTCGCGCCGCGCCACGTCGTGCCCGCGCACGACCACCCGCCCGCGCTGGATGGGCAGGATGCCGACGATCGAGCGCAGGGTGGTCGTCTTGCCCGCGCCGTTGGGCCCCACCAGGCCCAGGATCTCGCCGCCGCCCACCGAGAACGACAGCCGATCCACGGCCAGCCGATCGTCGTAGCTCTTGGAGAGCTCCTCCACCAGGAGCACCGGGCGATCGTCGAGGTCGGGCTGCGGGGGGTTTTCCAAGGCGCGGGCTCCGGGGAGGGCGGCCTCAGAGTAGACCAAACCGGGCGATGCCCTGCACCGGGGTCGAGGTGGGTTTACCGCGCGACCCGGTCCTGGAATACTGCCCGGTCCCAGGTCCCCCGATGTCGCCGCAACCCACCCCGTCCCGATCCCGCCCGCCGGAGAAGCGGCGCAGGAGGTGGCGGCTCCTGCTCGTCCCGCTCGTCGCCCTGATCCTCTCGGACATCGCGATCAGCACCCTGCTGATCCGGCGGGGCTTCTTCCTGGGCCGGCCCATCCCGCCCTTCCGCTCGATCACCAACCCGTCGCAGCACGACTGGCTCGACCGCCAGAGGCGCGAGCTGGCCGATCCCGACGCGGGCTCCGGCCCGGGGCGCTTCGACCCCGTGCTGGGCTGGAGCTTCCGCCCGGGCTTCGCGAGCCAGAGCGGCCTCTATCGGATCGGCGTGCTGGGCTCGCGCGGACCGCGGGAGTACGCGCGCGAGAAGCCCGAGGGGACCCTGCGCATCCTCTGCTTCGGCGACTCCTTCACCTACTGCGACGAGGTCCCCGACCGCGACGCCTGGCCCGCGCTCCTCGAGGCGCGCGAGCCCGAGCTGGAGGCCATCAACTTCGGCGTGAGCGGCTACGGCACCGACCAGGCGCTGATGCGCTTCCGCCGGGAGGGGCGCGAGCTCGGCGCAGACGTGGTCCTGATCGGGATGCTGCTCGAGAACGTCGGGCGCAACGCGAACCGCTACCGGGCCCTGTGGCACCCGTGGACCCCGGGCGCGGTGATCAAGCCGCGCTACGTGCTCGAGGGGGGCGAGCTGGTGCTGGTCCCGCTGCCCGAGGCCCTGCGCACCCGGGAGGGGCTGGTGCGGGCGGTGGAGCAGGACCGAGCGGTCGACCTCCTGGCGGAGCACGAGTACTGGCTGCGGCGCCCCGACCTGGGGCTCCTGCGGCACTCCGGGGTGGCGCGGGTCCTGGGCGCGCTGCGCGCCCGCCAGCTGCGCGACCCGCGGCGCCTGTGGAGCCTGCCCGAGGAGGAGCCCTGCCGGGTCACCCTGGCCATCCTGGAGACCTTCCAGCGCGAGGCGCTGGAGGCCGGTGCCCGCCGCGCCCCGGTCCTGCTCTTCCCCCGCGAGGCCACGCTCCGGGCCGCCGTGGACGAGGACGACCGCTGGTGGCGGGAGCGGGTCGTGGCCGCCCTCGAGGGGCGCGGGATCGACACCCTCGAGGCCTGCTCGGCCCTGGTCGAGCCCTACCGCAAGGCGCGCGAGCGCTCGGTGGAGCTCTTCGCCGGCTCGCACCTCGACCGTCGTGGCAACGCGGTCGTCGCCGAGGCGGTGCGGGAGTGGCTGCGGCGCGAGGGGATTCGGTGAGCGGCGGCGCTCACGCCCGGGCGTCCACGCCGATCGCCTGGCGGCGCAGGTACTCGTAGAACGGCCGCGCCTTCTCGAGCAGGGGCCAGTAGCGCTGGGGGAAGGTCTCCAGGCTGGGCACCCAGGGCAGGAAGCCGGTGCTGCGGTGCAGGCTCTGGTACCAGTGGCTCGCCCACACGCCGTCCTCGGGACGCGGGCCGGGAGGCCAGTGCAGCATGGCCTCGTCGAGCTCGAGCCCGAGGCGCGCGCACAGCTCGCCCAGCACGCTCCGCGGATCGCTGCGCAGCTCGCGCGAGTCCAGGACCAGGGGGGGATGGCCGAGGTCGCGCAGCTCCTTGTACAGGAAGGCCTGGATCTTGAGGGCGGTGTCCCGCAGGCGGGGGGCCCGCACCACGGTGGCCAGGGAGGGGATCATCTCCTCGGGATCGCGGATGAGCAGCAGGTTGGTGACCTCGCCGAGGAAGCCCCGGTCGAGCCCCGCGAGGTGGTGGGCGCGGTGCTTGAGGAACAGGATCGGGCGGTCGCAGGGCCCCAGGATCACCTCGCGCACCACGCGCTCGCCGTCGGCGTCCTGGGCCTTCAGGATCTCCGCGCGGGCGGGGTGGTGGACGCTGCTGGCCTCCAGGTAGTGGGCGTACAGGGGCTCGTCCACCACCCGCGTGTCGGTCCGCTGGGCGAAGGAGTACATCAGGGCCGTGGAGGCGTTCCGGGGCCCCGACCAGGTGCACAGCCGCAGGATGTCCATGGTCCAGACCCCGGGAAGCCTACCCGGGGCCGCGCCCCCGGGCACGCGGGGGGCGCGGAATGGCGGGTCGCCGTCCTGCGGCGGTCCCCGAACGAGTAGGATGGCCGCCCATGGCACCGCGAACGACGACCCGGCCTTCCGGGGGCCTGGTTCTGGTCCGAGTGGTCATGGGAGCGCTGCTCCTGGCGAAGGGCTGGGTCTGGACCCGGGGGGGCCTGCCCCGGGCCGGGGATCTGCGCGACATGGTCCGCGCCCGGATTCCCGACGTGTGGGAGCCGATGCAGTCCCTGGGTGAGCTCTTCGCGGACCACCCGGGCGTCTTCGCCTTCGTCTGGCGATGGGGAGCGCTGCTCCTGGGGCTGGCGCTCCTGGTCGGGGCCTTCACCCGGCCCGCGGGCATCCTGGCGGCCATCGCCCTGCTCGTCGCCTGGCCCTTCGTCCCCGAGCACGCCAGCGAGCTGTTCCTGGTCTGCGCGGTGTGCTGCCTCGCCTGCGGAGTCTCGCGCGCCGGTCGCAAGGCCGGGCTGGACCGGATGTTCGACTCGAACTTCCCGAGCTGGATGACCTGGACGCGCAGCCGGTCGAGCGCGCCCTTCTGACCGGGTCGGGCCGACAGACTCCGCCTGCGGGCGATGCAGCGTACGGGAGTACGGAGCCGGACTACTACGTCAGCGCGCCATCTCCAGCACCTTGGCGACCATCCGCTCGATGCCGGCGGCCGCCTCGGTGATGCGGCCGGCGAGCATGTAGGCCGGAGTGGTCACCACGAGGTTCTCCTCGTCCACCCGGAACTCGTCCACCGGGCAGGCCAGGTGCTTCACCCCCATGCCCTGGATGGCGTCGGCGGTGCCCTCGTCGGTCCCGATGGTCACCGCGCCCTGGATGCCGACGTCGCGCATGACGGCCGCGATCATGGCCGGTGCGATGCACATGGCGCCGATGGGCTTGCGCGCGGCGTGCATCTCCCCCACCAGGCGGCTGACCTCGCCGTGCACCTTGGCCTCGCCGCCCTTCGCGGCGAAGTCGCACAGGTTCTTGGCCGCGCCGAAGCCGCCGGGGAAGATCAGGGCGTCCAGCTCGTCGCCCTTCACCTCGGCCACGTCGCGGATCTCGCCGCGGGAGATGCGCGCCGACTCGGCCAGCACGCCGCGCTTCTCGCCGGTCTCCTCGCCGGTGCGGTGATCGACCACCGCGAGCTGGGTGTCGGGCGCCATGCAGACGATCTCGGCGCCCGCCCGGTCGAGGGCCAGCAGGGTCAGGACGGACTCGTGGATCTCGGCGCCGTCGTACACGCCGCAGCCGGACAGGCACACACCAACTCGGATCATGGCAGGCTTCCTTCCTCGGTTCCGGGGTCGCGGGGCTCCGCCCAGGATAGCCCGAGGGGCCGGAGGTCCGTCGTCGGCAGGCCCCGGAATCCGCCGTCTTGATCCGCGAGGTCGGCTCGTGTTCTGGTAGGGGCCGTGAGCCCGCCCCGATCCGCACGGAAGGATGGCGCTCCCCCGGGCCGGATCCGGGGGGCCGGCCGGGGCGCGCTCCTGTGGCTCTTCCGCCACGCCGAGGTGGGCGAGCCCTGGCAGGGGAAGATGTACGGCTCGCTCGACGTCCCGCTGTCGGCGGCCGGCGAGCGCGAGACCGCCCGGAGGGCCTCGGCCTTCGCCGCGCTACCCCTGCGGCGGATCCTGTGCTCGGACCTCTCCCGCGCGCGCAGGCTGGGAGAGGCCCTGAGCGAGGCCACCGGCGCGCCGCTCGAGCTCCGCGCCGAGCTGCGGGAGATCGACCGGGGCCGCTGGCAGGGCCGGGACATCGAGGAGCTGCAGGCCGAGCGCGGCGAGGAGCTGGCCGCCCTCATGGCCGATCCCTGGAGCTGGAACCGGCACGGTGGCGAGACCGACGCGGACGTGCTCGCGCGGGCCGGGCCGACGCTCGAGGCCGCCCTGACCGAGGAACCGGGTCGGGGGCCCATCGCCGTGGTGGCCCACTACAACGTCGTGCGCGTCCTGGTCTCCCGGGCCCTGGGCATCCCCCCGCGCGACTCCTTCCGCCTGCGCCTGGACCTGGCCCGGGCCGTGCTCCTGCGCGACGATCCGGAGGGCTTCGCGCTGGTGCGCGGCAACGTGGAGTCACCCCGATGAGGGCGCTCTTCGTCTGCCCCTTCGTCCCCTGGCCGCTGGACTCCGGCGGCCGCATCCGCAGCTTCCACCTCGCGCGGCAGCTCTCGCGGCGCGTCGAGCTGGATCTGTGGTCGGTGCGCGAGCCGGGGATGCCCTCCGGGACCGAACGCGCCCTGGAGGACGCGTGCTCGGCGCTGCGCCTCTTCGATCGCGCCGGGGCGGGGCCGATCCGGCGCCTGGCCCGGCCGCGGATCGAGCGCTGGTTCCACTCGCCCGAGCTGATCCTCGCGCTGCACGAGGCGGCGCGGGGCGGTCGCTACGACCTGATCCACCTCGACGAGCTGATCCTGGCCCGCGCCCTGCCGCGGGCACCCGATTGCGCGGTGGTCCAGCACCACCACAAGCTCGACCTGGATCTGTGGAGGGCGATCCAGCCCGAGCCCGGCGGGGCGCAGCGCTTCGACCTGGCCAAGCTGTCGGCCCTCGAGCGCTGCGCGGCCGAGCGCTGGCGGCGGCACATCACCTGCAGCGAAGAGGACGCGCGGCGCCTCCTCGCGCGCCATCCGCACCTCGAGTGCTCGGCGGTGCCCAACGGTTTCGACCCCGACTTCTTCCGCCTCCCGTCGGTCCCGCCGCCGCGGGAGCGCGACCTCCTGGTCTTCGTCGGCAGCCTGGACTACGCGCCCAACGTCGAGGGGCTGGCGTGGTTCGCCGAGCGCGTCCTGCCGCTGGTTCGCCGCGCGCGGCCGCGGGCGCGGCTCGAGATCGTCGGCCGCGACCCGGTGCGCGAGCTGCGGACCCTGGCCGAGCGCGCGCCCGGCGTCCTTCTCGCGGGCCCGGTGGCCGACGTCCGGCCGTGGCTGCTGCGCGCCTCCGCCATGGCGGTTCCCCTGCGGATCGGCGGAGGCAGCCGGCTCAAGATCGCCGAGGCCCTGGCGCTGGCCTGCCCGGTGGCGAGCACCCGGGTAGGAGCCGAGGGGCTGGCGCTCCAGGACGGGGTTCACCTGAGGCTCGCCGACGAGCCGCAGGAGCTCGCGCGGGCGCTGGTGGAACTGCTCGAGGACCGGCGCGGCGCCCGTCGGCTGGCGCTCGAGGGGCGGCGGTGGGTGCGGGAGCGCCACACCTGGAGACGGCTGGCCGGGAAGGTGCTCGCCTCCTGGGAGGCAGCCCTGGGGGCGGCGCAGGTCCCGTCACCGTAAATCGAATCGATCGGCTACCCTGGACCGGGTCGTTCCACCCATCGAGAGGCTCCCCATGAAAGCGAACTGCACCTCGCGCGCGCTGGGCGTCGTCGCCCTCTTCGCCGCCCTCGCCTCGGCCCAGGACCGCCAGGTGGTCATCCTCACCGACGCCGGCGATGCCGTCCCCGGTCGCTCCATCGTGCGCGACCTTCCCGGACCGGCCACGGGCGCGCCCGAGGCTCCGGCCATCGGGCAGATGCCCGGCTGGCCAGTGATCGTCGGCGGCCACGGCACCTTCGCGCCCTCGCGCGGCGCGATCTTCGCCGACCTGGATGGCGACGGCCTGCCCGAGATCGTCGCCTCCAGCACGGACAGCCGCATCTACGCCTTCGACCACACCGGCGCGGCCATGCCGGGCTTCCCGGTGATGACCATCGGCTACGCCCAGAACGCGCCGAGCACGGCCGACCTGGACGGCGACGGCGACCTGGAGATCGTGCAGTTCACCCGCGGCCTGACCTCGGGGGGTCGGGTCTACGTCCTCGACCACCTGGGCGCGGTGCTGCCCGGATACCCCAAGATCTTCGGCAACAACAACATCGCCGGCAGCCCCACCCTCCACGACCTGGACGACGACGGCCAGATGGAGCTCCTGGTGCCCGAGCGGGTCTACCCCGCGGGTCTGCTGCACGCCATCGAGCTCGACGGCACGGCCTGGGGCGGCCTCTGGCCGGTGAGCCTGGACCACGTCCCCACCGGCAGCCCGGCGGTGGGCGACGTGGACGACGACGGCGAGGTGGAGATCGCCTACTACTCCTACGACAGCATCTACCTCCTGAACCTCGACGGCAGCTCGCTTCCCGGCTGGCCCAAGAGCATCCCCTCGGCCAACTTCAGCTACCAGTCGCCGGCCTTCTTCGACATGGACGGCGACGGTGACCTGGAGATCGCCGTGGGCGCGCACAAGGACGCCGCCGGCTACTACCTGTACCAGCACGGCGGCACCCTCCTGCCGGGCTGGCCCAAGCTGGTGGGCACCTGGACCTACTGCCCGCCCACGGTGGTGGACATCGAGGGGGACGGCGCGCTCGACGTGCTGGGCGGCCGCGACGGAACCGGCATCACCCCCAGCTCGGTCTTCTGGGCCTGGAACATGAACGGGACGACCAAGCCGGGCTTCCCCTACCTCTCCTACGGCGGCTACGGCGGGGGCTGCGGCGGCGCGATCACCGTGGTCGACATCGACGGCGACGGGGTGCGCGAGATCTTCTCCGACCACAACGTGATGGAGTCGGGGCAGGGATACGTCTACGGGGTGGACTCCGCCGGCCAGGACCTGCCCGGCTTCCCCCTGCGCCCGATCGGCTTCAGCTACATGAACGGCCCCACCTTCGGCGACGCCGACGCCGACGGCGACGTCGAGCTCCTGGTGCTCTCTGTCGATGGCGTCACGGTCTACATCAACCTCTACGACCTCGACGGCCCCTGGGTGCCGGCCGAGGCCCCCTGGGGCACCTACCACCAGGACAACGCCCGCGGCGGCCTCTCCGGCGGAGGTCGCAAGCTCCACGCCGACGACCTCTTCGCCCTGGCGACCTCCCCCACCGTCACCCTGGTCGGCGAGCCCGGCGCGATCGCCTCGGTGGGCATGTCCCTCTCGATCAACCACGTGCCCACGCCCTTCGGCTGGAAGTTCCTCGGCCCCCTGCGCAAGCGCGTGATCAACGGGGTCGTCATCCCCCCCTCGGGCCAGCTCGAGGTGCCCTTCCCCATCCCCAACAACCCGATCCTGGTGGGGACCACCTTCTACTTCCAGGGCCTGAGTCTCCTGGGCGGCTCGGGAGAGCTCACCAACCTCCTGGGGCGGACGGTGCAGTAGCGTTGATCCTGGCACAGAATGACTTCAGATACAGCATCTCAGGCTGAATCTTGCGCAGGTGCTTCCAGTTCCTTCTCGGGGATTGACCCGCCCATGTCTCCGTCATCCTGGTGCTGAACGGCCTCCGCGTCGGCTGCGGAAGAGCACCGCCTGCTGCATTCGATGGTCAGGCGAATCCATCCTCGATGCTTCGGAGTTTCTCGTAGCCTTCAAAGCTATAGGGCTTCTTCTTGGTGAGGCAGTAGCTAATCCACTCAAAGAGGTCCCGGAAGTCGGGGCTGAGAGTGCGAAGATCGGCAATATGCTCCCAGTCAAGGTCCGGTCGCTCCGTTCCCGTTGCTACCTTCCTCGTTGTGATATGTGCCCCTATCCGCTGATCGAAATCGTCGGCTGACATTCCAAGAATGCCGGTTGCGTCGGGGAGGCCATCCAATCTCGACCTGGTTAGGGAGAATGTGGTTACCGACACGTCATACGAGGAGCCGAGTCGGAGATATGACTGGAAGTTGTGTATGGGGCCCTGAGTAGAGATGCGGCGTACC
>CAZTTG010000016.1:0-19743 GCA_964615935.1 uncultured Planctomycetaceae bacterium
GGTAGGGGGCTGGGGGTCGAGGAATGGACTTCACGAGGAAGGTCCCGGGGGCGGGGTGGGGTGCGGGTCGGCGGCGATACGACTGGGTGGAGAGCTCGGACGTGCTGTGGCCGGGGGGGTGGATGGTGGTGCTCGTGTACGCGGGGGTGCTGGTGCCACTGGACCTGTTCCTGCAGTGCACCCTGAAGTTCGATGGGGAGTTCATCGACTTCTGGAGGGAGCCCAGGGGCCTGGGGCTGTCCCTGGCTCTGGTTCGCTCCGCGCTGAACTGGGGGCTCGTGGCCTGGGTGGTGGTGTGGTTCCTGATCGACGGGATCCGCTGCCCAGGGCCGAAGCGCGTTCGCTGGGTGGGCTACGCCCTGGCCCTCGGTCTGCTGGTCTGGGAGCAGCGCCTGGTTCGCGGTTGGGATGGGGTCTGCGAGTGGATGCTGGCCAAGGAGGCGGCGGCGGCGGAGCAGCTCGAGCGGGAGCAACCCGAGAGGTCGCGCCGCATCGAGCTCATCGCAGCCGAGCTGGCGGCCCTCGGACGGAATCATCCCTGGGCGGGGGAGTACCGCGGCGAGGCGGAGGGCCGGGAGACCTCGCTGTGGATGGCGCCGATCTCGGGCTTTGCCTACGACAGCCCCATCTGGATCTTCGGCCCTCTCCTCGATCCGCCGATCCCTGGCCGCACCTACGGCTCGATCACCGAGGACGGCGATCGACTCCTGCTGACCTCCGAGGACGGCAAGCCGCTGGACGGGTTCTACGTCGTCCCCTGGGGTGAGCGCCGGTACCTCTTTCATTGCCGCGCGATGAGGGGCCTCTGCCGCGACATCCGAAGCTCCCCGTGGTACCCCGACCCACCCCAGACTCGCCCCATCCCCCTCGATCACCTCGTCCTGCTCCGCGCCGGCGACGAGTACCGCGAGGTATCCGGCCTCCCTCAGGTCCCCGCGGCCTACCACTACGTCTGGGAATGAGCCCTCCCACGCGGCGTGGGGCTGGCCGTCACCGATGGGGGATCAGCACTGGGTCGTTCTCACCGGGTTCGATCCCGATGGACTGCTCGAACAGGCAATGCCCTTGAGAGAGCTGAGAGGGGGTGCCGATGCGCAGGCGGTGGGTCCCGACAGGGGCATTCCAGAGGCGGAACCAGCCGTCGGCCCGCAGGGCGACGCGGTGGACGGGCTCCTGCCTGCCCGTGGTCCTGTGGAGCGGGATCGGGTCGCCGCGGTCGTCCAGGAGACAGGCCCACAGGTCCTGGGAGGGGGGTACTCCCTGGACGCGTCCGTCGATGGTGCCGGTGCGGACCAGCTCGAAGGTGATGTGGTATTCGCCGGGGGTCAGGTACAGAAGACCGGTGGACATGGGGTGGTAGCGCTCTCCCTGCGGATCCTCGGCCGCCACCCCGATCGCGATCCAGCCCCCCGGCATCGGCCGCAGCTCGTGGTCCTCGGTTTCCTCGGTGTAGCCGTAGCCGTAGGTGTGATCGCCGAACTCATCCTGCTTTCCCCAGACGCCACCCATGCTCATGGGCGCGCTCTCCGGCCACCCGGTCAGGGCATCGACGTACATCGACGTGGGCACCGGCGACGAGGGAGGGGAGAGCCTTCTGCGCGGCCGGATCCTGCCGTTGTGGACCGTCATGTTCGCGACCTCTCCGTATGGGGAAACGGCACTGACCCGGATGCGCACGTTGTCGACGGGCAGCACCAGCTCGAGCCCTTCGTCCCCGGCGGCCACGCCCGGGTAGCACCGGTGGCCGGTGGAGAACCCATAGCCTCCCCCGCCCCTCAACGATCCGGAGTTCTTCCCGAAGGCGTAGAGGTCGTAGGGGCCGGGGGGCAGGCCCTCGATCCGGAACTCGCCGCTCTTATCGGTGTTGGCCCAGGCCTCGCGGCCGAGTCCCGTCTCGGTCGCGATGTAGTCGGAGCCGGAGGGAACCGCGCGAATCACGGTCCATCTGCGTGCCGGCGTGCCGTCTCCGCTCAGGACGCGGCCGCTGATCGAGAGGACGGGCTCGAGGTAGAGCTCGATCTCCTTTGACTGCTCCTGCCGGGGGTCGACGATCAAGCGACCGGCGTGCTTGGCGTAGATCCAGTAGCGGACGAAGTCTCTCCGGCGCTTCTCGTCCTCCGCGACCACCAGTATCCGCCTGCGCTCCTCTCCCCGCGGCACGCGAACCTCGAAGCCGCCCTCCGGGTCACCCTGCGCCTGGATCTGGAGGCGCTCGGGGTCCCAGGCGGGCTCGTCCAGATCGAATATGCTCAGGACCGGGTGAGGAACGGGTCGGCCGTCGGCGTAGAACACCCGTCCGCGCAGGACGGTCTGGGGAGGGAGGCTCACATCGAGCTCCAGCGATCCCCCTGGGGGAATCGCGATCGGCACGCCACCGACTTCATCCGGGGGAATCAGCAGCCGGCCTTCGGCCATGCGCCGCGACTTCCAGGTGCGGCCCCAGGTGGTCAGGGCGACCTCCAGCCGCTTTCCGGTCCAGATGTCGTCCAGGACGGCCAGTCCGTCGGGATCCGTCTCCACCTCGATCGCCTTGGGAGTGGAGAACGTCGGCATCAAGGCCAGCGGCTCTGCATCCGAGTAGCGAGCCGCCACCCGCACCCCGGCCACGCCCCCCCCGACGCGTCCGCCAATCGCAGCAAGAGGCGACCGGTCGGGACCAGGACGACGCGCACCGGCTCCCAGCCTCCGCTCACCATCCTGCGGGGCGGGCTCACCTGGAGCAGCGTGTAGCTGCTCAGCTCGGCCTTCAAGTTTCTGGGCTCGCAGGTGACTACCGGCTCGAAGCGAAAGCGGCCTTCCGAGTCGGAGACGGCCTCCAAGGGCTCCTGTCGACCCAACCGCACCAGGGCACCGGCGAGCGCCTGGCCCGACTCGTCGGTGGTCACGCCCTCGAGCGCGCCGTGAGCTGCGCGGAGCAGGATCACGTCCCCGCGAGAAGCCTCTCCCTCGTCGAGCCTCACCACCGACCGTACCCCGCGCCAGGTGTCGTCCGCATCGCCCCGGACCCGCACGTAGACTGGCCGGTACCCGGGATCGTCCACCTCGAAGCGGAACTCGCCCCGTTCATCGGTTGCCGTGGACCCCCTCCCCTCGCGCCGTCCCCGAGCTTGCGATCCAGCCGGGCCCGCAGCTCGGCCAGTCCACGCCTGAGTCGGTTCCGAACGGTCGATCCCGGGATGCCGTACCGCCGGGCGATCTCCTCGCCGCTCAGGTCCTCGAAGTACCGCAGCAGGATGGTCGACCGATACGGCTCCTCCAGCGAGAGCACCGCTTCCACCAGGACGCGCTGCAACTGCGCCCGTTCGACCACCTCCGCGACCGCCGGGGACGGCTGGCCGAGCCCCCCCGATCGCTCGCGCCGCCTCCGGGCCTGGTCGCTGCGCTGGCGCCATCTGGCCAGCCTGCCTGCGACGCGGGCGAGCCAGGAGCGCGCTCCAACATTCCCTTCCAGCCGCGAGCGCAGGGCAGACACCCAGGTGTCCTGCACCACGTCCTCCGCAGCCTCAGGATCCGCCACCAGGCGCCGCGCGAGGCCGCGCAGCCAGCCTGCCTGCGCCAGCAGGCGGTCCAGATCCGTCCGAGCCGGCTCTGTTGCCATACACTCGCTACAGGGCCACACGACGCCTCGATCGTCGCGGCAAATCGCGCGATCCCACGCGCCAACGCGTCAGGAGGCCCCTCCCGCGCGGCCAGGAGGCCGCGCGGGGGACATGACCAGACCCACCGGTCCCGAGTGTCCTCGAAGAACCTCGCGGCGCCGCCTTTGCGGCTCTGGTCCCCCGACGCCTCAGAGGAGACCCGCCGGGGGGCAGCCACCGAGCTGTGAGCCCCCGGCCGACGCACCGAGGAGTCAGCCCTCCGCGAACCTCACCCACACCGGCGCGTGGTCCGACAGCCCCGCCTTCCGCTCGATCCACGCCTCGCTGGCGCGCTCCGCCAGATCCGGCGTCGCCAGCACGTAGTCGATCCGCCACCCCAGGTCCTTCTCCCGCGCCCGGCCCCGGTTCGACCACCAGGAGTACAGCCCCGGCTCCTCCGGGTGCAGCCGCCGCACCACGTCCACCCAGCCCTGCTTCAGGAGCTTTCCGAACCACGCCCGCTCCTCCGGCAGGAAGCCCGAGTTCTTCTCGTTCCGCTTGGGCGCGTGGATGTCCAGCTCGGTGTGCGCGATGTTGACGTCCCCGCAGATCACCACCGGCCGCTTCTCTCGCAGCAAGCTCCGGGTCCACGGCAACAGGTGATCCAGGTACTCGAACTTGGCCCTCTGCCTCTCCTCCGACGACGAGCCCGAGGGCACGTACAGCGACACCACCGCCGTCTGCCCGAAGTCCGCCCTCAGCACCCGCCCCTCCCGGTCGCCCCAGTCCAGCCCGCTCCCCACGGAATAGCGATCCGGCGCCTCCCGCGCGTAGACCCCCACCCCCGCGTAGCCCTTCTTCTCGGCACACACCCAGCGCGTGTTGTAGCCCGCCGGGCTGCGCACCCCATCCGACACCTGTTCGGGCCAGGCCCGCATCTCCTGCAGGCACAGGACGTCGGGCTGGCTGCGCCCCAGCCAGCGCGAGAAGCCCTTCCTGTCCGCCGATCGAATGCCGTTGCAGTTGAGCGTGCAGAGGGTGAATCCGTCCATGCAAGCCCTCAGACGGGCGCCTCCATCTCCAGGACCCAGCTGTCGAACAGCCCCCGCCAGGGTGAGCCGAGAGCCCGATCCGCCGCGGCCGCCAGCCGGTTGGCCCACAGGAGCGGGGGCGACAGGAGCCCCTTCCACCGGGTCTCCGAGAGGTGCATCGCCTGCGGCACCGGCCAGGTGAGCTGATACCCGGAGGCGCGCCGATAGGCGAAGCCCCGCGACTCGAGCTCCCCCCGCGCCTCGTCACGGCCTAGCGCGTTCAGCTCGCGGATGGGCAGGAGCGGCCGCCTGGACCGCCGCGCCGCGAAGCCCCGCGACTCGCGGCTGATGTCTCCCACCACCAGGACCCCGCCCGGGGCGCAGGTGCGGGCGATGCCGTCGAACCAGGCCGCGAAGTCGGGCGAGAAGCTGACCACCCCCGAGCTGAGCACCAGGTCGTAGGGCCGCTCGCCCTCGGACGGGAAGGGCGGGTCCTCTCCGAAGCCCGTGCGCCCGGCGAAGTCGGAGAGCCCCGCCGCGGCGGCGTTGCCCTCGGCGATGCGCACCATCTCGGGGCTGGGGTCGAAGAAGGCCAGGTGCGATCCCGGCGACGCCAGGGCGGCCTCGATCCCCACCCAGCCGGTCCCGCAGCCGAAGTCCAGGATGCGGGCCGGCCGGTCCGCGCGCGGATAGCGGGCGACCAGGCGGCGCATCCATCGGTAGTGCGGGTATCCCGGCGCGCCCGGGACCCCGTCCCAGCCGGCCGCGTTGGCGTCGAACTTGGCCACCGTCGAGCCCGGCGACAGGACCCAGCGCGTCCGCCGGCCGACGAGCAGGTCGCCGGGGTGCGCGCAGGCGGCCGGCAGGCCGACGCGCTCCCTCAGGGTCCGGCGCTCGGTGACCCCCTCCCGCGTGCGATACACCGCGACCGCGTGCACCCAGGGCCACAGCGCGTTGCGCCAGGCGGACAGCTGGGAGTCGTCCGCCGGGCTCTCGAGGGCCAGGAGCAGCGCGCCCCCCTCGGCCAGGAGGCCGTCGGCCAGGGGCCGCAGGGCCTCGGTGCAGACCACCGGGTCGGCTCCCCGCGCGAAGGGACCGGCGAGCACGTCCCCGGGCGGACCGTCGGGCGCCTCGCCCGCGCCCGCCGCCAGGTGGGGGGTGGTCCGGGGATCGATCCCGAGCTCGTCGAGCGCGGGCCCGAGGGCGGCCGCGAGAGTGGAGGGAATTCCCATGAGCGTCGTGGAACCCGCGAGCTAGTCGGAGAGCGCCCGCTGGAGGGCCGTGTGGAAGACCGCGCAGAGCGCCTCGTCGAAGAGGACGATCCGGACCTCCTCGATCTCCCGCGCGCGCTCGAGCCCCTGGCCCAGGGCCCGGATGGCGACCTCGGCCGCCAGCGCGGGGGGATAGCCGTAGACGCCGCAGGAGATGGCGGGGAAGGCCAGGCTGGCGAGCTCGCGCTCGGCGGCCAGCTCGAGGGAGCGCTGGAAGCAGGAGGCCAGGACCTCGCCCTCTCCCGCGCCGCCGCCGCGCCAGACGGGGCCGGGGGTGTGGATGACGAAGGGGGCCGGCAGTCCGTGGCCGGAGGTGATGCGGGCCTCGCCCGGCCGACAGCCGTCGGGGTGGCGCTGGATGCACTCGGCCAGCAGCCCCGCTCCGGCCGCGCGGTGGATGGCGCCGTCGACCCCGCCGCCCCCGCGCAGGCTGGGGTTGGCGGCGTTGACGATGGCGTCCACCTCCTGGCGGGTGATGTCCCCGATCAGGCAGGTGACGCGTCGGAGGGATTCGGGGTTCATGCGGCGCGCGGCCCGGGCGCGGCCGTCCATGTTAGGATCCGCTCGCGCGCGTTCCAGCCGCCCGAGGCTCCTCCGCGCCGCCTGGGCCCGAACAGGCCCCCCGCGCATGAAGCCCGAAGAACCCACGGTGACCTGGCGCCTGTTCCAGCTCGAGCTGGGGCTGGACGAGTCCGTCTCCAGCCTGCGCCGCCGCGCCTGCCGGCGGATCGGCCTGGAGCCGGCCCGCCTGCGCGGGCTGCGCATCGCCCGCCGATCCCTGGACGCCCGGCGCCGGGGAGGCGGCCGCCGCCTGCGGTACATCGCCAACGTCGACCTGTGCGCGGACGCCGACTTCCGCTCCGCGGCCCTCGAGCGCGAGCTCCGCGCCGGCCGGGTGCGCCCGGCCCGCGAGCCCGCCTCGCTCGAGCTGGACGCGATCCACCCGTCGATGGGCGCCGGGGAGGTGGCCGTGCTGGGGGCCGGCCCGGCCGGGCTCTTCGCCGCCCTGACCCTGGCCCGCAACGGAACCCGCGCCCTGGTCCTCGACCGCGGCCCGGCCGTCCGGGAGCGCACCCGCGAGGTGGTCGCCTTCCACCGCACGCGCGTCCCCAACCCCGAGGCCAACCTGCTCTTCGGCGAGGGCGGGGCGGGCACCTACTCGGACGGCAAGATCTACACCCGGGTGGACGATGCCCTGGAGGTCCCGCTCCTCGAGGAGCTGGTCGCCTGCGGCGCCCCGCCGGACATCTGCTTCGACAGCCAGGCGCACATCGGCACCGATCGCCTGCACCGCATCCTCCCGCGGCTGAGGGCCCGCCTGGAGGAGCTGGGCTGCCGCTTCCGCTTCGGCGTGCGGGTGGACGGCCTGGTGCTCTCGGGCTCCGGGCGGGTGCGGGCCCTGCGGACCGCCGAGGGCGAGATCCCCTGCGACGCGCTGATCCTCGCCCCGGGCCACAGCGCCCGCGACACCTGGTCCTGGCTGCGCGAGCAGGGGGTGCCCTTCGAGCCCCGTCCGTTCCAGCTCGGGGTGCGCATCGAGCACCCCCAGGAGCTGATCGATCGCGGCCGTTTCGGGGGCGCGGCGGGGGCCGAGGGCCTGGGAGCGGCCAGCTACAACCTGGTGTGCCGCGCGCGCCCGAAGGCGCCGGGGGCCCACTCCTTCTGCATGTGTCCGGGCGGACGGATCGTGGCCGCGGTCCACGGGCCCGGACAGCTCTGCACCAACGGGATGAGCGGCTCGACCCGCGCCAGCGGCCGCGCCTCGGCGGCCCTGGTCACGACCTTCGGGCCGGCGGACTACGGCTCCGGCGACTTCGACGGCGTCCGCCTGCAGGAGGAGCTGGAGCGCCGCTTCTTCGAGGCCGGCGGGGGCGACTTCGCGGCCCCCGCCCAGGCCGCCCCCGATTTCCTGGCGGGACGGCGGAGCCGGGGGCCGCTGCGATCGACCTACACCTTCGGGGTGGTGCCGGGCCGCCTCGACGAACTCTTGCCGGCCCGGGCGCGCGACGCCATCGGCCGGGCCCTCTTGGAGTTCGGGCGGCGCCTCCCGGGCTTCGCCGGGGAGGGGGGCCTCCTGGTGGGGGTGGAGTCGCGCAGCTGCTCCCCGGTGCGCATCCCCCGCGACGGGGAGACGCGCCTGGCGCGGGGCTGGCTCAACCTCTACCCGGCTGGGGAGGGCGCCGGACACGCCGGCGGGATCGTGAGCGCGGCCCTCGACGGGGCGCGCTCGGCCCGGGCCCTGCTGGCCCAGGGGCTGCCGGCGGCCGGGGCCGGGACGCGAAAGCCGGACGAACTCGATCGGGCGGACGGCCCGAGATAGGCTGGAGACCATGGAAGAGGAACCCAGGGACCCGCGGATCGAGCCGCGCAAGGTCACCACCAAGACGCTGCGCCGCATGAAGAAGGCCGGTCGGCCGATCGCCTGCCTGACCGCCTACGACTTCCTCATGGCCGAGCTCCTGGACGAGTCCGGCATCGACCTGATCCTGGTCGGGGACTCCGCCGGCATGGCGGTGCAGGGGCTGGACACCACCGTCCCGGTGACCATGGAGCAGATGCTGTACCACTGCGGGGTGGTGTCCCGGGCCGTGAGCCGCGCCCTGGTGGTCGGCGACATGCCCTTCATGTCCTACCAGGTCAACCCCGACGAGGCCCTGCGCAACGCCGGTCGCCTGGTCAAGGAGGCCGGCGTGGAGGCGGTCAAGCTGGAGGGCGGCGACAAGATCTGCCGCACCATCGAGCGCATCGTCGACGTGGGCATCCCGGTGATGGGCCACCTGGGCCTCACGCCCCAGTCGATCCACAAGTTCGGCACCTACCGGGTGCGCGCCACCAGCAAGCGCGAGGCCGAGGAGGTGCGCCGCGACGCCCTGGCCCTGGAGCAGGCCGGGGTCTTCGCCTTCGTCCTGGAGAAGGTGCCCGCCGCCCTGGCCGAGGAGGTCACCCGCTCGGTCAGCGTCCCCACCATCGGCATCGGCGCCGGCCCCGGCTGCGACGGCCAGATCCTGGTGAGCCAGGACATGCTGGGCCTCTACAAGCGCTTCCACCCGCGCTTCGTGCGGCACTACATGCACCTCGCCGACGACATGCAGGACGCCTTCCAGCGCTATGTGGCCGACGTGAAGACCGGCGAGTTCCCGACCACCGACGAGAGCTACTGAGGAGCCTTCTTCGGGCCCGGCCCGGCGGTCTCCTCCTCCTCGTCGTCCAGGGCGCGCCGGAAGAGGCTCCCGAGGTTGGTCTCGACCGGCCGGTCGTCCCGGATCACCTCCTCGACCAGCGAGGAGTCCACCGCGTCCTCCGAGCCGATCACGGCCCCCCGGGTGTCCAGCCGCGAGAGGGACAGGCGCTGGGCGTGGGCGTCGATCTCCTGGATGCGCACCGGAAGCTCCTGGTCCGGCTTGAGCAGGTCGTGGGGGCGCCGCGGGCGGTCGCTGGAGCTGAGCTGGGAGACGTGCAGGAGGCCCTCCAGCCCGGGCTCGAGCTCCATGAAGGCCCCGAAGGGCATCAGGCGCACCACCTTGGCGGTGACCACCTGGTCGGTGCGGTAGCGGTGGCCCACGGTCTCCCAGGGGTCGGGCTCGAGCTGCTTCATGCCCAGGCCGATGCGCTTGCCGCCCTCCTGGACGTTCAGCACCTGGACCTGGACGTCCTGGCCCACCTCGACCTCGTCGTTGGGGTCCTCGACGCGCCGGCGCGACATGTTGGACACGTGGACCAGTCCCTCGACCCCGCTGCCCAGGTCGACGAAGGCCCCGAAGGGCTCGACGCGGGTGACCTTGCCGGTGATGACCAGACCCGGCTGCAGGGCTCCGACGGCGTTCTCGAGCGCCTCCTCGCGCTCGGAGGCCAGCACCCTGCGGCGCGAGAGCAGGACGCGCTTGCGGCCGCGATCGACCTCCAGCACCTCGCACACGAAGCTCTGGTCGACGCAGGTGGAGAGGTCCTCGATGCGGCGCAGGTCGATGTGGGAAGCCGGCATGAAGGCCGACAGGGGGCCGATCTTGAGCTCCAGGCCGCCGGTGTTGTGGCCGGTGACCCGGGCCTGGACCCGCGCGCCGGGATAGATCTCGTTCCAGGCGGCCAGGACCTTGGCCTGCCGACGGGTGAGGTTCCACAGCCCGTCCTCGGCCTGGCCGTTGAGGCTGAAGTCGAACACCTCGCCGACCTTGGGGGGGTCTTCGAACTCCTCGGTCGAGATCACCCCCTGGACGCGGGGGCCCAGCTCCACGATCACGTCGTTGCCGTTGATCCCCACGACGGTGCCGCGGTGCAGGCGGGGGTCGTCGGGGCCGCCGGCGCTCCGCTCGAGGCCGCTGGGCTCCAGGCTCTGCAGGTCGACGCCCTCCAGGGCGGCGTCGATCTCGGACAGCATGGGATCGGACTCTTCGGGCTGCTTGGGGCTCATGGGTCGCGGGAGGGGCGGGAAGGGGGTCGGGGGGTGTACGCCCGGCTCCGACCGGGGAGGGAGGCCCCTCATGTTACCGGCGGGCGGCGCTCCGCGTCAGCTCCCCCCTCTCCTCCGGGGGACAAATCCGTGAACGGCGCCCGGATCCTCAGCCGCGGCGGCTCAGCACCGAGACGCTGGCCTGGTCGGTGGGCCACAGGACGATCTCGCCGACGTTCACGTGCGGGGGCCGGGAGACGGCCCACAGGACCGCTTCGGCCACGTCCTCGGGGGTGAGGGGGTCCACGCCGGCGTAGACGGCCTCGGCCCGCTCCCGGTCGCCCTCGAAGCGCACCAGGCTGAAGTCGGTCTTCACCATGCCCGGATCGACCGTGGTGCAGCGGATCCCCGTGCCGGCGAGGTCCAGGCGGAGGGCCTCGTAGATCGCCCGGACCGCGAACTTGCTGGCGCAGTAGACCCCGCCCCCCGCGTAGACGTTGCGGCCCGCCACGCTGCCGAGCGTCACCATGTCGCCGCCGCCGCGTCGAGCCATGCCCGGGACGACCGCGCGTAGGACGTGCAGGACTCCCTTGACGTTGGTGTCGATGACCCGGTCGTCGCCCTCGGCGCTCCCCTCGTGCAGGGGGCCCAGGCCCACGGCCATGCCGGCGTTGTTGACCAGGATCTCGATCGGGCGGTCGGCCAGGGCGGCCTCCACCGCGGCGGCGTCGCGCACGTCGAGCTCGAGCACGTCGGCCGCGCCGATCTCGGAGGCCAGGGCCTCCAGCCGCTCGCGCCGCCGGGCGGCCAGGAGGACCTTCGCGCCGGCGCCGGCGAGGGAGCGGGCGATGGCGGCGCCGATGCCGGCGGAGGCGCCGGTGACGAGGGCCAGCTTGTCTTGCAGGGTGTTCATGTTTCGTTTCGAGGGGGAGGCCGGACAGGGTAGCGAGCGGGCGGGGGGATGCGAGGGCGGAGGCGCGGTCGGGCGCGACCCCCGATCCTGGCGCACCGCGGGGAGCCGGTGCAGAATGCCTCTCCCGCCGGCTCCGCCGGCCCTTCCCCGGAGGTCGCGATGCTCTTCCCCGCCCTGCTCCTGGTATCGTCGCTGGCCACGTCTGCCCCCGAACCGTCGAAAGACGACATCCAGTCTCCCAGGCCCGTGGAACCCCCGAACGTCCTCTACACGGGCCCCCGCTTCTACCTCTCGGCCGAGGGCCCGGTGGTGGAGGCGATCCTGGTCCGCGCCGGCTACGTCCTCGCCGCCGGCAGCCTGGCCGAGATCGAGGTGCGGGCGAAGGCCTTGTCCGCGCGCTACCGGGTGGAGGAGCTGCCCGCGGGGGTCGCGGTCCCCGGCTTGCAGGACGCCCACGGCCACGTGGAGAGCTACGGCCGCTCCCTCGAGATCGTGGACCTGGTGGGCGTGAAGAGCCTGGAGGAGCTGGTGGAGCGCGTGGTCGCCCGGGCGGCGCGGATGCCGGAGGGCACCTGGATCGAGGGCCGGGGCTGGGACCAGAACCTGTGGCCCGTGCGGATCATGCCCCGTCACGGAGCCCTGAGCCGGGCGGTGCCCGACCACCCGGTCTATCTCTCGCGCGTGGACGGCCACGCGGCCTTCGTCAACCTGAAGGCGCTCGAGCTGGCCGGGCTCGACGGGAATATCGGGGATCCCGTGCCGACACCAGGCGGTGAGATCCTGGTGGACGAGGGCGGCCGCGCCACGGGGGTGCTGATCGACACGGCCATGGGGCTCGTGGGCCGACACATCCCCGGGGCCACCCACGAGGACAGCCGCCGACGGATCCTGTTGGCGCAGGAGAAGCTGCTCTCGATGGGGATCGTGTGCGCGCACGACATGGGCGTTCCTCCCTCGACGGTCGAGATCCTGCGGGAGCTCTGCGAGGCGGACCTCCTGAAGATGCGCGTCATCGTCTACCTGGCCGGCAACGACGGCCTCCCCGACGAGGTGCTGGCGCGCTATCCCGAGTCCATCGACTCCGGAAGGGTCGTGGTGAAGGGCGTCAAGCTGATGATCGACGGCGCCCTGGGCTCGCGGGGCGCGGCCATGCTGGAGGACTACTCGGACCGGGCCGATCACAAGGGGCTCATGCGCTTCAGCGTCGCGGAACTGCAGGCCCTGGTCGAGCGCTACGGGCGCGCCGGGCTGCAGCCGGCCACCCACGCCATCGGAGACGGCGCCAACCGCGCGGTCCTGGACGCCTACGAGCTGGCCATGGATCGCGTGGGGGAGCTGTGCGACCTGCGCCCGCGGCTGGAGCACGCCCAGATCGTGGCTCCGGAGGACTGGCCCCGCCTGGCCATCCTGGGGGTCGTTCCCTCCATGCAGCCGATCCACGCCACCTCGGACATGCGCTGGGCCGGGGATCGCGTCGGCTTCGACCGCATCGCCGGGGCCTACGCCTGGCGGCGCCTGGCGCCGGACACCGACGCCCTGGCCTTCGGCAGCGACTTCCCGGTGGAGAGCCCCGACCCGCTGCCGGGCCTGTACGCGGCGCGCACCCGGACGGACGCCAGCGGCCAGCCGGCGGGCGGCTTCCTGGCCGACCAGCGCCTGAGCGGCGCCGAGGCCCTGGCGGGCTTCACCAGCGGGGCGGCCCGGGCGATCGGCGAGGAGGACCACCGAGGCCGCCTGCTGCGCGGCTACAGGGCCGACCTCACGGTGCTCGACGTGGACCCCGTGACCTGCGAGCCGGCCGCGCTGCTCGAGGCCCGGGTCCTCTTGACCATGGTCGATGGCGAGATCGCCTACCGCGCCGAGACCCGCTGACCACGACCCGGAGACGAAGAACCGTGAGCGACGTCCACGTCGAGATCGAGTACCAGGGCCAGCTGCGCTGCGAGGCGGTGCACGGTCCCTCGGGCGCGCGCTTCGTGACCGACGCGCCCGTCGACAACTGCGGCAAGGGCGAGAGCTTCTCGCCCACCGACCTGGTCGCCACCGCCCTGGGCGCCTGCATGGTGACGATCATGGGCATCGCGGCCGAGAAGCACGGCTGGGACCTCACCGGCACGAAGGTTTCGGTGCGCAAGGGCATGGTGGCCGATCCCAGGCGGCGCATCGGCGAGATCGAGGTCGTGATCCGGGTGCCGCGCCCCCTGGACGAGCGCGCGCGCAAGGTCCTGGAGAAGGCCGCCCTCGCCTGCCCCGTGCGCCAGAGCCTGCCGGACGCCATGGAGCGGCCCATCCGCTTCGAGTGGGCGGGGGTCCCGGCGGGGAGCTGAGCTCCCTACTCGCCCTTGGAGCGCATGAGCTCGCGCAGGCGGGCCAGCGCCCGGCCGTGGCGCTTGTGGGCGGCCGGGATCGAGATCCCCAGGCGGCCGGCGGCTTCCTCGAAGCCCAGCTCCTCGTAGTCCACCATCCTCAGGATCGTCCGGTCGGCCTCGGGGAGCTCGTCCAGGCAGGCCTGCAGCCGCTCGACGGCCTCGTTGGAGGCGGCCTCGCGGGAGGGGGTGCGGGTGTCGATGGGCTCCGGGCCAGGGGCGCGGGGCTCGCCGGAGCGCTGCGCCGGGGGCTGGACCTCCCGCGCGGGCGAGCGCTTCTGGGCCCCCTCCCGCTCCACCGCCCGGGCCAGGGCCTGGTCGGCCAGGGTCGCCACGAGCTGGCGGAAGGCGCCCACCCCCTGGTTCGTGAAGCGCTCGCGCATGCGCACCAGCTCGACCGCGGTGAGCTGGAGGATGTCGCTACCGCCCATGCGCGCCCGCAGCTCGCCCGGCAGGCGGCCGCGCATGCGGTCCACGATGCGGGGGGCCTCACGTTCGATCAGCGTTCCCAGGGCCGAATCGTCGCCGCTGGCGAAGCGGGAAAGGAGGTCCCGCGACTCCTGAGGGGTGGGGGGGGAGGGGGTCATCCGGGGAGGCTCGGAGGCAGGGGGAGCCTCCCCGGCCATTCTGCCAGCGCAGGCGAGATCGCGGGAGGAGGCCGACAGGGGTTCGGCAGAATCCGCGAAAACCCGGTCCGCGGCTGGGCTTCTTGCGGGTTGGAGGGGTGAACCGGCCCACAGGGCCTCGGGGCGGCGAAGACGGCCGCACAGAAAGGAGACGGGGTGAAGCGTATCGAAATGAGAATGGGGTGGATCGGCCTGGCGTGTGCCAGCCTGACCCTCGGGAACGTCGCGGGGGCCCAGTGTACCCAGACCACGGCCCAGCTCTCCGAGGCGAGGTCCGCGCACGTGTTCGGCGCCTCGGTGGGGCAGTGGGTCCTGATCGCGGGGGGGTACAGGCACAGCACGGGGTCGACCACGGCGACCGTCGACGCCTACGACGCGTGCCTCGACCAGTGGAGCGCACTCGCGTTCCCCTCGGGTGTCGCCCGGAACCAGGGGGCGACGACGACCCTGAACGATCTGGCGTTCTTCGCCGGGGGGCTCACCGGAAGCAGCGGTTCCAGCACGACCGACCAGATCGACATCTACGACTCCAGCGTGGGGCCGCCCACGGACACCAACGCGTGGACGACGGCCAACCTCTCGGTGGCGCGACGCGGTCTCGCCGCGACCTCCATCGCCGGATGGGCGATCTTCGCCGGGGGCCGGACCTCCTCGCCCTCCGCTGCGGTCGATCTCTACGAGTACGCCACCGGCACCTGGTACACGGGCCATGCCCTCCCCAGCGCCCGGTATCTCCTGGCAGCCACGACCGTCGGGCCCTACGCGATCTTCGTGGGCGGGCAGAACGACACCGCAGGGACGTCGACCGTGACCTTCTACGATTCGAGCACCGGACTCGACCCCACCGACATCAACGCGTGGGGCACCGACCAGATGCTCTCGGTACAGCGCTACGGCCTGGGGGCCGCCACGGTGGGGACCAAGGCCTTCATCATCGGAGGTCTGGTGGACCACAGCGGTCCGACCACGGACGTGGTGGAGGTCTACGATTCGACCATCGGGCCCCCCAATGACCCGAATGCCTGGTCCGCCCCGGACAATCTCTCGCTCGGTCGCCACCACCCCATGGTCGCGACGGTCGGCCAGCGCATCTTCGTGGCGGGGGGCGTCGAGGGGGTCAGCGGCCCTCCCACAGACATCGTCGACGTCTACGACGACCTGAGCGGGCAGTGGAGCACGGCGTGCCTGTCACAGGCTCGCTATGGCGGAGGCGCGGGCGCTGCCTGCGGGCAGGCCGTCTTTGGCGGGGGATCGGTCTGGAGCTCCTCGCAATGGGCGGACGGCGACGTAGTGGACATCTTCCCCGATTGCGACGCCTGGAACTACTGCGATGCCACGGCCAACTCGACCGGAGTGCCGGCCAGCATCGGCTACACGGGCACGCTGAGCATCTCGACGAACGACTTCACCCTGACGGCCGCGGACTGCCCCTCCAGGAAGCCCGGTCTGTTCTTCTACGGGGGCGAGTGCGCCTACCTGCCCTTCGGCAACGGCTACCTGTGCGTCGGTGCGGGGGCGCCCGCGGTGTTCCGGCTCAATCCGCCGGTCAAGACGAGCGCGAGCGGCTCCGTGAGCCGGCTGGTCGATTTCACCCAATCCCCCGCGTGCTGCGGGGCGGGTCAGATCACGCCCGGGTCCACCGGGTACTTCCAGTTCTGGTATCGCGATGTCGTCGGGGCGGGCTTCAACCTCACCGACGGGCTGAGGGCGACCTTCATTCCCTGAGGCGAGCGGGGCGTCGGGGATGCCGCGTCCCATCCGGGGGAGAGAGAGGGCGGGGGCCGGGCCGGCGACGGCCTGGCCTCCGCCCGTTCATCTCGGGACACCCGTTCGGGTTAGCATGGCCCCGTGGATCCTCGAGGCATGAGCGCCGTTCCGGACTCGCTGACCGAGGCCGAGGTCGTCTTCCTCGGCTGGCTGCTCCAGGAGGGAGCGCCGACCGGGCTGGAGGAGCTGTGCGACGGCCACCCCGAGCTGGAGACCGAGCTCCGGGACCTGCACCGCCGCTTCGAGGCCGTCGCCAGCCGGACCGACGGGGCCGAGGCGGGCGTGGTGGAGCGCCTGCGCTCGCTGCACGGCGAGGGCGAGCCCGAGGCGGAGGCGAGACCGCGGGCTCGGCGCGGCCAGTACGAGCTCTGCCCGGAGCCCGTCGAGGGAGATCCGCCGGGCCAGGTCGCCGTGCGGGATCGAAGCCTGGGCCGGATCCTGGCGATGAGGATCCACGGGGACGAGGGGGGCGGGCTGCGCTCCTTCCTGCGGGAGGCCGCGGTGCAGGCCCGGCTCGACCACCCCGGAGTCGTGCCGGTGCACGAGCTCGGCGTGGACGGAGAGGGGCGGGCCTTCTGCACCATGCCGCGCCTGCCAGCCGCGGGCGCCGGCAACGCGCTCGAGAGGGTGGGGGCCGGCGCGGAGGGCTGGACGCCCGGCCGCGCCATCGAGGTCCTCGTCCAGGTCTGCGAGACCCTGGAGGCGAGCCACGCCCGCGGCATCGTGCACGGCCAGCTCTCGTGGACGCAGGTGCAGGCGGGGGAGTACGGAGAGGTGCTCGTCGCCGGGTGGGGACGAGCTCGCGCGAAGGAGGACGTGGACGTGGACGCCCTGGCGCTGCGGGTCCACGCCGACCTCTCGCTGGGCGACGCGCCGGGCGGGGAGGGCCGCGCCGATCCCGGGGCTTGCTCCAGCGACGCCGAGCCCGATGCGGTCGATGCCTCGACGGACGTGCGTGGTCTCGGGGGGATGCTGCGCGAGCTGCTCCCCATCGCCTTCCCCGGCCGGAGCGCGGGGCCCCCCGAGCTGGCGGCCATCGCGCGCCGGGCCATGGAGACCCGGGAGGGCTCGGGCTACTCGGGCGTCGGCGATCTGGCGCGCGACCTGAGGGCCTACCTGGAGATGCGCGTGGTCCGCGCGCACCGCACGGGCGCGCTGACGGAGCTCCGCCTGTGGTTCCGGCGGCACCGGACCGCCACGGCCATCGCGGCCGCCTGCCTGCTCCTATGCCTCGCCTGCCTGAGCTGGTACGGGGTGTCCGAGGCCCGCACCGGCTCCGAGATCCTCGAACTGTCGGACGCGCAGGTGCTCGAGATCCTCGAGGGGAGCGCCCTGGGCCTCTGGCCGGCCCGCGCCCATCCCGACTGGGAGGCGGGGGCGCGGGCGTGGCTCGAGCGCGGAGACGCGCTGATGCAGCGCCTCGAGCTCCACCGGGAGCGACTGGATTGCCTTCTGGGGGAGCGCGCGGCCTCCGGGCGCGCCGCGCCCGTACAGGGGATTCCCCTCCCCGTGCGGCTGAGTCGGGAATGGACCGAGCGCCTGCGGCGGATGTGGAGGGCCGAGCTGGAGCGCGAGACGGACCTGGCCCGTCTAGGCTACCTCCGGGAGAACGAGGAGTGGGTGGAGGACTGGTGGCGATCCTGCCGCGAGGAGGCCAAGGCGGCGGGATGGGATCGCGGCCCGCGCCCGCAGCCGCAGAGCTGGCGGATCGAGCGGCTGGCGCAGCTGGTGGCTGGCCTGGAGCGCCTGGCCCTCGCGACTCCGGACCCCTACGACACGACGCGGTCCGGGCCCGCGCTGGGGACCGCGGCCGACGTGCGGCGCGCGCTGGTGTTCGTGCTGCTGCCCGGGGGGGACGGCGTGGCGCCCTTCCTCCTGTCCAAGTACGAGATGACCCAGGCCCAGTGGCAGCGCTTTCACACGGGCAACAGCTTCTATCAGTGCGGTCGGGAGGACGGGATCCCCTTCGACGTGACCTGGCTGCACCCGGCCGAGCACAAGTCCCGCGCCGCGATCGAGTGGGTCCTCTCCCGCCTGGGCATGCAGCTCCCCACCGAGCGGCAGTGGGAGCGCGCGGCGCGCGCCGTGCGGGTCGAGGTGTCGGGTGCGCCGGCGGAGAACACCGGGGCGGAGGAGGACGGCTGGGCGATCCACGCGCCGGTGGGGAGCTTCCCCGCGAACGCCCTCGGGCTCCACGACGTGCTGGGCAACGTGGCCGAGCTGTGCCGCGAGGGCGAGGGCGAGGGCGGGGCCGCGTGGTTCGCCCGCGGCGGGACCTTCGACCTCCCGAATGCGCGCTCCGCCGCGGATCGCCGCCGCGCGTACGAGGTGGAGTCGAGCCGGATCGGCCTGCGCCCCGTGCTGGAGCTGGGACCGTGAGCGCGCGCCCCGCCCTGAGCCCGGCGGCTCGCGCGTACTGCGAGCTCCTGCTCGGCCCCGGAGGTCGGCTCGAGGACCTCTGCGCGGCCCGGCCCGAGCTGGGGGAGGAGCTCCGGGGCATCGCGCTGGACTGGGCCGAGCTGTTCCGGGCGGCCCCCCGCAGCCGCGCCTCCCGCGGGATGGCGGAGGCGCTGCTCGCGCGCTACGGGGGTGAGCTGTCGAGCGCCGGGGGAGAGGGGGGGGCTCCGCGCGCGCCGGCGCCCCTGATCCCGACGGATCCCCGCTACGAGGTGGGCGAGGAGATCGGCCGGGGCGGGATGGGAGCGGTGTTCGCCGCGAGGGACCGGAACCTGGGCCGGCGCGTCGCCATGAAGGTCCTGCTCGGGTCCGCCGGCCGCGACGAGGAAGGCGAGCCCGCCGAGGTTCCGGCCGGTCGGCTTCGACGCTTCCTGGAGGAGGCGCGGATCACCGGAGGGCTCGACCACCCGGGCGTGGTGCCCATCCACGAGCTGGGCATCGACCAGCGCGACCGCCTCTACTTCACCATGCGGCTCGTGCGGGGGCGGGATCTGGGCCGCGTCTTCCGCATGGCGCGGGAGGGCGCCGAGGGCTGGACGCGACGCCGCTGCGTGGAGGTCCTGCTCAAGGTGTGCGATGCCGTGGCCTTCGCCCACTCCCGCGGGATCCTTCACCGAGACCTGAAGCCCTCGAACGTGATCGTCGGCGAGTACGGCGAGGTGTACTGCCTCGACTGGGGGCTGGCGCGGGTGATGGGCCGGGACGGCGAAGGCGCACGGGATCCGAGCGGGGGAGGATCGGAGCGCGATCCGGGCGACACCTCCCCCGTGCGGACCGCGGACGGCGCCGTGCTCGGCACCCCCGCCTACATGAGCCCCGAGCAGGCCCTGGGCCTGGCGGATCGCGTCGGGCCGCGCTCGGACGTCTACGGGCTCGGCGCGATGCTGTACGAGCTCCTGACGGGCCGCGCCCCCTACCTCGACGCGGAGGGCACGCGCACGCCGCGGGAGGTGCTCGGGGCCCTCCTGACGGCGGATCCGATCACGCCCAGGCAGATCCGGCCCGACGCGCCGGGCGAGCTGGTGGCCATCTGTCTGCGGGCCATGGCGCGGCAGCCCGAGGAGCGCTACCCCGACGTGCGGGCCCTCGCTTCGGATCTCCGCGCCAGCCTCGAGGGCCGCGTGGTCTCCGCCTTCGAGTCCGGGGCCGGGGCGCAGCTCCGGAAGTGGATCCTGCGCCACCGCGCCAGCGCGGCGGCAGCCCTCCTGGGATTGCTGGTGGTCCTGGGCAGCGCCGGCCTGCTGGTCGCGTACGAGGCGCGGACCACCGTCCGGCTGGAGAGGCTCGGGGCCCCCCCCCCCCCCCGCACCCCCCGCAGCGGCGGGGGCCCCCCCAAGCGCGCCCCCC
>CAZTTG010000016.1:19753-79487 GCA_964615935.1 uncultured Planctomycetaceae bacterium
TTGTCGGCGATGCCGACGCGCAGCGGTGCGGGCACGCCCGGCGGCGGCGCCGGCTTCGGGCGGGCGCAGCCGACCGCGAGCAGGAGCAGCAGGGCGAGGGCGATCGCGGCGCGGCGGTGCACGCGCGGACTCTAGAGCCAAGCCCGCGTCCACGGCAAGGTCTGGAGTGCGGCGGGGGGCCGCCCGGCTCTGGCCGGGGGGGGTGCTGGGGGTCGCCGCTCTCTGGCCGGCCCACCCCCTGAGGCTGGAGCACTACGAGGAGTGGCTGGGCGCCGCCAGGGAGCTCTCCGGTCGGCTCGAGGATCACCGGCGCGCCCTCGCCGATTCGAGCGCCAGGCTGAGCGACGAGGACCGCCGGCGGGTCGACCTCGTCGACGCGAGGGACTGGGCCGGGGCGCTCGACGCGCAGGGGGACTGGCGGGCCGTGTGGAGGCACCTCTCCGAGCGGGAGCTGGTCGGGCGCCTGCGGGCCTTCGCCGGGGAGGGAGGCCTGCTCGAGGTCGTGAGAAGGGAGCGCGACCGCGTCGCGGGCCTGCGCGAGCGGACCCTCGAGCTGCGCGCCGGGGAGTGGCGCGTCGCCCGCGAGGGCATCCGGACGTCCTCCCGATACGCCGGACTGGTGCTGCGGCCCCAGCTCGGCCTGATCCCGATCCTGCCCGGACCCGACCCGCGCTCCGGGCTGTGGGAGTTCGCGCTGGCGGCCTCCGGCGCCGTCCCGGAGCGGGGGCCGGGCGGCGAGCTGGAGCTCGACCGAGACAGCGCCCTCGTGCTCGTGCTCCTTCCGGGGGGGAGCTTCGTGCAGGGCGCGCTCCAGCCCACCGAGCGGCGTCCGGCGGGCTCGGTCGGCGTCGATCCCGGGGCCCAGGTGAACGAAGGGCCCCGGGGACGCGTCCGGCTCGACCCGTTCTTCGTCTCGAAGTACGAGATGAGCCGGGGACAGTGGGACCGGCTGATGGGGGACCTGCCCGCTGGCTTCGCGAAGGCGAGTCGCTGGCCCGCGGCCGAGCCCGGCCTCCTGCCCGTGTGGATCACCGACTACTCGGCCGCGCAGGAGGTCGTGTGGCGGTACTTCCTGTCGCTCCCCACCGAGGCGCAGTGGGAGTACGCCGCCCGCACGGGGACCACCAGCGTCTGGTCCACCGGAGACGATCCGGAGGCGATCCGGGGCGCCGCCAACCTCGAGGGAACGGCCGGCGCGGACGTCCACGAGGACGGGCCGGCCCCGGTCGGCTTCCATGCGCCCAACGGCTTCGGGCTGCACGACGTGCACGGGAACCTGGCGGAGTGGTGCCTCGAGCGCCTCGGCAAGGGCTACCTGGCGCCCATCGAGCCGGGGAGCGGACGCCGCGGCATGCGCGGGGGCTCCTTCGTGGTCCGCGGGGGCAACTTCCGGCTGCCGGCGGACATGGCCCGCTCGGCCTGCCGGCTCGAGCGCAGGGGGGCCCTGGACCTGGTGGGCCTGCGACCCGTGCGCTCGATCGATCCCGAGGCGTGGATCCGGGGCGAGGACGCGCCGGCGGAGGGGACCGCGGGCGGCGCCGACGGCCTCCCGCGTTGACAGCCATCCGGCGCCCCGCTATTCCTGACCCCCTCGTGGCACCGCGGCGCTCCCGAGGGGTTCGGGAGCTCACGGGGGAACCCGGTGGGAATCCGGGACTGGCCCGCAACCGTGTGCCGAGGCGGCGATCCGCCCCGGCGAGTCGGGATACCCGGGGCCGCTGTGGACGACCTTCGGTGACAAGGTTCCATACTCCGATGCAGGCCCTCCCGTGGAGGTCGGCATGACCGGCCGCGACCGCCGGCTGCCGGCAGTTCCCCTGGCGCTGGTGCTGCTGCTGGCGCTGGTTCTGCTGGTGGTGCTGTCCACCTGCGCGGGAGACGCCGGCTGGCGCAGCCCGGCGGTGGCCATGCGCGCGGGCCTGGCCCTGCTCGGAATGGCCGAGCCCCTGCCCGGGCTGGAGCAGCGGATCCTGGAGAACCGGCTGTGGGACGCCCTGTGCGCCTCCGGGGTGGGGGCGAGCCTGGCGCTCTCCGGCGGGCTGGTGCAGGGGGTCTTCCGCAACGGCCTGGCCTCGCCCTCCCTGCTGGGCGTGACCGGCGGGGCGAGCCTGGGCGCGGTGGTCGGCATCCTGCTGCTCGGCGGCTACCTGGAGGGGCCTCTGCTCGGGTGGACCGCGCGCGCGGGAAGCGCGCTGCTGCCGCTCTTCGGCTTCGCGGGTGCGGCCGGCGCGGCCTTCCTGGTGGCGCTGCTCGCCACCCGCGGCGGCCGCATCTCGGTGCCGACCCTGCTGCTGCTCGGCATCGCGATCAACATGTGCACCTCGGGCATCCTGGCGCTGATCGTCTCCTCGATGCTCGAGGACTGGGACGTGGCCCGGGCGATCATGGACTGGACCTTCGGGACCCTGCGCGACCGCTCGCCCTTCCACGTGGGGACCGTGTGGATCGGGCTGGCCCTCTCGGCCGCGGCCCTGCCGTTCGTGGCCGCCGAGCTGGACCTCTTTCGCGGCGGCGAGGAGGACGCCCAGGCCCTGGGGGTGGATACGGGCAGGGTCAAGGTGGTGGCGCTCGTGGCCGCCGCCCTGTCCGCGGCCTCGGCCGTGGCCGTGGCCGGGCAGATCGCCTTCGTGGGCCTGGTGGTCCCGCACCTGCTGCGGCTGATCTCCGGTCCCGGGCACCGCTCGCTGCTGCCCCTGTGCATCCTGGGTGGCGCGGTCTTCCTGGTGGGCGCCGACTTCGCACAGGTCATGATCCTGGGCAGCTCGCGCCTGCAGCCGGGAGTGCTGATGTCGGTCTTCGGCGGGCCCTTCTTCCTCTTCCTGCTGATTCGCAGTCGCAGGGAGGTGGGGGCGTGGTAGCGCTGCTCGAGGCGAACTCGCTGGTCCTGGACTACCCGGGACCCCTGCGGGCCCTGGATGGCCTGGACCTGGCGCTCGAGCCGCGCGAGCTCCTGGCGGTGATCGGGCCCAACGGGGCGGGCAAGAGCACCCTGATCAAGCTGCTGGCGGGCCTGCTGCCGCCCACCGAGGGGGGGGTGCGGCTCGAGGGCGCGGCCCTCTCCAGCTACCGGAGCCGCGAGCGCGCCCGGCGCATCGCGGTGGTGCCCCAGCACGTGCCCGGGCTGGCGGACGTGGGGGTGGAGGGCTTCGTGCTGGGCGGTCGGTACGCGCACCAGAGCGCGTGGGAGCGCTGGCGCGGCGCCGGGCCGGCCGACCGCGCGTCCGTGGGGCGGGCCCTGGAGCAGTGCGACGCGTCCGAGTTCGGGGGGCGGCTCTTGAGCGAGCTCTCGGGCGGGCAGCGCCAGCGGGTGCTGATCGCGCGCGCGCTGGCGCAGGAGCCGCGCATCCTGCTGATCGACGAGCCCACCAGCTCCCTGGACCCCGAGCACCAGCTCAAGACCTTCCGCCTGGTGGCGCAGCTCGTGGAGGGGGGCCGCTCGGCGGTGGTGGTGACGCACGACCTCAACCTGGCGGGGCAGTTCGCGACCAGGCTCCTGCTCATCGACGAGGGCCGGGCGGCGGCCGAGGGGGACGCGCGCGCGCTCCTGCGGCCCGAGGTGCTCGAGCCGGTGTACGGGGAGAGCTTCCACTACGGGAGCTGGCCCGCCATGGAGGGGGCGTCGCCCGGCGGGGAGAGGCCCTTGGTGTTGCCGTGGCTGCGGCCGGTCGATTGAGCGAGGAGGGAGGGGCGGGCACCGAGGAGCCCGCCCCTCCCTTGGAGGTACCTGCGCGCGCAGGTACCATGCGGGGGGGAGCCACAGCCACGAGCATGAGAGGACGTTGCGATGCCCGATGCGGGTGAGCCCGATTCCGCCGAGCCCCTGAGGGGCCGCCGGATCCTGGTGGTGGACGACGAGGAGGACGTGCGGATCTTCCTCACGACCCTGCTCGAAGACCACGGCGCCGAGACCCTGGAGGCCAGCGACGGCGCCCAGGCCGTCACCATGATGCGCTCGGAGCGACCGGACCTGGTCACCCTGGACCTGTCGATGCCGGGGACCGACGGCGTGGAGGCCTTCACCGCCATCCGCGCGGACACGGAGATCAGCGAGATCCCCGTGTGCATCATCACCGGGCACCCCGAGTTCCGGCAGGTGATCTACCAGTCCTCGGTTCGGGCCCCCGAGGGCTACCTCGACAAGCCCGTCAACGAGGGCGACGTGGTCCGGACCGTCCGGCGCATCCTCGAGACCGGCCGGCGCGGGGAGGACTGACGACCGGCCCGAGCCGGGGCGCGGGAGATGGACGAGCAGTTCCAGCGCTACTTCGACGAGATGCCGTGCTGCGGCTCCGTCCACGACCGCGAGCTCTGCATCGTGGACGGCAACCGGCGGTTCCGGGAGGAGTTCGGGGACCGCATCGGCGAGCGCTGCTACCGGGTCTACATGCGCCGGGAGGAGGTCTGCCCCGAGTGCCCGGTCGAGATGACCTTCGCCGACGGGCAGAGCCGCATCGCCGAGAGAACCCTCGTCAACCGGGATGGGGTCGAGGTCCGCGCGGTGGTCCACATCACCCCCCTGCGGGGTGAGGACGGCGAGATCGAGAGCGTCATGGAGACGCACACCGACATGAGCGAGGTGGTGCAGCTCCAGGAGCGGCTCGAGAGGAGCCGGGGCCGGCTGGCGCGGCTGTTCGACATCGTCCCCTGCTACCTCTCGGTGCAGGGGCCCGACCTGGTGATCCGGGACGCCAACCACGCCTTCCGCGAGCGCTTCGGGCCGGCGGTGGGCCGTCCCTGCTATCGGGTCTTCAAGAATCGCGACGAGCCCTGCCGGATCTGCCCCGCGCGATCGACCTTCGAGGACGGCCTGACCCGCGAGCACGAGGAGGTGATCACCGCCGCCGACGGGGAGAGCATCCACGTGCTGTGCACCACCGCCCCCATCTACGACTCCGTCGGCCGGGTGGTGGCCATCATCGAGATGGCCACCGACATCTCCCAGCTCCACCGGCTGCGCTCCCGGCTCACCTCCATCGGCCTCCTGGTGGGCTCGGTCTCGCACGAGGTCAAGGGGCTCCTGACCGGGCTGGACGGCGGCATCTACCTGGTGACCTCGGGCTTCGAGCGGGACGATCCGGCGCGCGTCAAGAGGGGCTGGGAGATGGTGCGGCGCAACGTCGCCCGGGTCCGCACGACGGTGCTGGACATCCTCCACCACGCCAAGGACCGCGACCTGGACCTGGACCGGATCGAGCTGGCTCCGCTGGCGGAGGAGATCCACCGCCTGCTGCGCAAGCGGGCCGCCGAGATCGACGTCGAGCTGGGCTTCGACGTCCCGGCGGAGGTGGGCGCCTTCCCCGGGGACCGGGAGGCCATCCGCACGATGCTGGTCAACGTGCTGGAGAGCTCGCTGGAGAGCTGCCGGATCGACCCGAGCGGGCGCCCGCACGAGGTCCGGCTCTCGGCCCGGCGGGCCCCGCCCTGGATGGACCTCGAGGTGGAGGACAACGGACGCGGCATGGACCGGGAGAGCGAGGGGAAGCAGTTCTCGCTGTTCTTCGCCTCGGAGGAGAGCCGGGAGGCCCGACTGGAGCTCTTCGTGTCCAACGAGATTGCCAAGAAGCACGGCGGCTACATCGAGCTCCACTCCCAGCCGGGGAGGGGCTCGCGCTTCCGGATCCGGCTGCCCCTGGAGGCGCGGCCCAGCACCCTGCCGCGCGAGGCGCGCTAGTTCACTCGCCTTCGCCTTCCCCGGCCTCCTGCCCATCCGAGGCTCCCCGCTCCGCGCCGGCCCCCTCGATCACTCGCTGGAGAACGGCCCCGGCCGCCTCGGAGAACCCGCTCGGCACACGCAGGCCCTCGGCGTCCATGGGACTCTGCAGCGGGTTGCGAGCCCGGGCCCCCAGCACCGGCAGCCGCTCGGACTGGAGCCCGAGGACCAGCGACCAGAGGGCCGTGCGGGCGGCCCCCCCGGCGAGGAAGGGGTCAAGGCCGGGGCCGGCGGGCGCCGTTCCGGGACAGGGGGCGAAGGAGCCGTCCGGGTCCTGGAGGGCGACGAGCAGGTATCGGAAGTCCCGATAGAAGGCAGCCCAGGCGTCCGGGCCCCGCTGGCGGCGCAGGACGGCGGCGTTCAGGACGTGCAGGGGAACCCCCGCGTCCGCCGAGGGGAGGTCGCCGGCGTGGCGGTCGGCGTAGACGGTGAGCTCGCTCAGGAAGGACTCCGTCTCGCGGCAGTTCAGCGCCCGGAGGGCCGCGGCCGCGCCGGCCGCCCGCCCCGCCTCGCGGCGCCGGTCGAAGCCGGGCGTGTCGACGTAGAAGACGTGCCCGTCGTTGGTGTGCGAGCGCACGAAGGCCAGGCCCCGGCGGATCGCCTCGCAGGGAGCGGGCGCGCCGGCGCGCTCGGCCATGCCCAGGGCCAGGAGCGCCTGGTTCGTGGCCAGGGTCGAATCGGAGAACGCCATTCCCTCCTCCGCAGGATCCCAGCCGCCCGACTCGAGCTGCAGGGAGAGGAGGCGGTCGACGGCCAGGCTCAGCAGCTCCAGCCGAGCGACGGTCTCGTCGCCGGCGAGCAGGGCGAGCTCCTCCGGCGTCCACAGGGGACCGTCGACGGGTTCGGCCGCGGGGGGCTCCTCGCCCCCGGACGCTGAGGCGAGCTCGAGGGGCTGGCCCGGCGGGCCGCCGACGACGGAGATCTGGATCTCGCCGCCCCCCTCGAGGCCGCCCAGATCGCTCAGGATCTCCTCCAGGTCCACCGGAAGATCGCCGCCTCCGCCGGTCTGGATGCCGTACACGATCGTTCCCTCGGGCATGTCCGCGGGCCAGTCGATGCCCTCGCCCCCGGAGACGGTCAGGGCGTCCGTGGACATGGCGATCATCCGCGGCTCCAGCTCCAGCGGGCCGGCCAGCTCGGCCAGGAACATCACCGCCAGGGCCGCGCCCCAGGGACCGAGCTGGGAGCCCTGGTCCCGCACCAGCGCCGGCACGCGATCGCGGCAGCGGGCCAGGTCACCGGCGTGGGCGGCGCCCTCCTCCGCGGAGCCTCCGCCGAGGAAGGCCAGGCCCGCGAGCGAGGAGATCGCCGCGTCCGCATCGGCCGAGCCTCCGGCCCCGAGGGAGGGATCCGCGGCCCCAAGCTCCGCGAGCCGGTCGAGCCCGGCGCGGGCCATCTCCCCCAGGCGATCCGAGGGGCCGGGAAGACCCACCTCGAGGGGTGAGCGGCCGTGGGACACCTGGACCGTCCTCGGCTGCCCGCCCCGCAGCAGGCCGAGCTCGATGGGGTCCACGCCCGAGGAGACCTCGGCCTCCAGGGCGCGCATCAGGTCCAGGCCGGGGTCCTCCTTGTTCGGCAGCCAGCCGTCCTCGCCCACCCGGACGATCACGTCCCCCCGCTCCGCGCCGGCCGCGGCCAGCGGCCCCGCCTCCAGGACCTCGGTGACGACCATGCCGCCGGCGACCTCGGTGGAGCCCGCCTCCAGGGGCACCTCGACGCTGCGGTCGGCCGGATGGGCGCGAGCGCCCAGCCACCCCAGGGCCTGGACGCGCGCCCCCTCCTCGGCCAGCCACTCCGCCGCCCGAGGGCTCGCGCCGGGATCGCCGCCGCAGCCGGAGAGGGCCAGGAGCGCGATCCCCGCCGTCCGCCAGCCAGCCGCCCGCGCTCTCATCGGTCCACCCCCTCGCGCTCCTCGCAGTGCTCCAGGTAGAGCTGGAGCGTCTGCAGCGCGAAGCCCGTGCCCCACTTGTCTCCGTAGTCGGCGGCGGCGGTGTCCCACCAGCAGCCGTCCTCCTCCTGCGTGCGCAGCATGGTCCAGGCGAAGCGGTCCCAGCGCTTGGCCGGCACCTCCTCACCCAGGCGGCGCGCCACCTCCGCGGCGTAGCTGTAGCCGTAGAAGAAGAAGTACCCCGAGATCTGATGCACGGCCGTGTGGGGCGTGATGAGCTTGCGGCCGTCCTCGAGGTAGTTCTCTCCCTCGCCGAAGACCCGCAGCGCCCACCTCAGGTCCTCCTCCCCGTACACCCCGGCGTCGTGCAGGGCCAGGACGCAGGACACCGTCCGGGATCCCGCGGAGAGCTCGTTCACCGAGCCCGGATCGTGGAAGAAGCGGGCGTCGTAGATGAAGCCGCCCTTCCTCGTGCGCATCCGGCGCAGGAGCTTGACCGCGTCCTCGGCGCAGCCCTTGGTGACCTCCAGCCCCTGGGCCCGAGCCCTCAGCAGCGCCGTGGCGAAGTTGCCCGTGTTGAAGGACATCGAGTCCCCGCCGGCCTCGGTACCGGCGTAGTAGTTCCATCCGCCGTCCGCCTGCTGGAAGCGGAGCAGCCCGGCGATGCACACCGCGGCCGCGGGCTCGACCTCCTCCCGGCGCGCCTCCCCCGCCTCGGTCTCGAGGAAGCGGCCGAGGAAGTCGAGCTTGTAGCCGTAGCCCCAGGTGTTGAAGGACTCGCCCCGGTGGTAGGCGAACTTCTCGGTGCCCAGGAGCGCCGCGATGGCCTTCTGGAGGGCCCGCTCCCGCGCGGCGTCGCGATCCTCCTGCTCCATGAGGGCGGTGGCGCAGATGGCGGTGCAGGCCAGGCGCACGGCGTCCTGGCTGCCGCGGTTGCGGAGCTGGAAGCCGAAGTTCTCGAGGCTGGCGATCTGGGGGTCGTGCGAGCCCCACGAGCCGTCGGCGTTCTGGGTGGCGACCAGGAAGTCGAAGCCCCGCTCGAGGGCCGCGCCGGCGCGCTCGCGCAGCTCCGCCCGGGCGATGGGGGGGGCCAGGCGATGGGGATCGGGGCGCGGCGGATCGGCCTCGGCCGGCTCCTCCTGGGCCACCGCCGCCGCCGAGGCCAGGGCGAGGAGCGAATGGCGGAGCACGAGGGTGGCGATTCGGCGCATGGGTTCACTCCACTCGCAGGGCCAGCACCGGGTCCATGCGCGCCGCGCGGACCGCCGGCAGGGTGCCGAACAGGAGGCCGGTCAGGACCGAGACCGCGATGCCCAGGGGGAAGGAGACCGGCTGGAAGGCGACCGTCCACTGGGCCAGGGAGCCGACCAGGTAGGCCAGCAGCGCCCCCAGGCCCACTCCCAGGACGCCTCCCAGGCAGCACAGCACCGTGCTCTCGGACACGAAGAGCCGCACCACGTCGCCCTGGGTCGCGCCCAGCGCGCGGCGCAGGCCGATCTCCGAGCGGCGCTCGGCGGTGTTGGCCAGCATGATGTTCATGATGCCCACGCCGCCGACCAGCAGCGAGATGGCGGCCAGCGAGCCCATCACCCAGCGGAAGATGCGCTCGGCCTGGCGCTGCTCGCGGAGCAGGCTGTGGGGGATGGTGACCGAGACGTCCTCCTGTCGGTGGCGCTGGTCCACCAGCTTGCGGGCGATGGCGGCCACGGGTCCCAGGGGCAGGCCCTGGCGCACGGAGAGCACCGCCCGGCTGACCTCCACCTCGGTGGCCTCGTAGCTGCCGCTGCCGGAGCGCACCTGCCGGCGGCCGAAGCGTGCGAAGGAGGTGCGCAGGGGGATCCAGGCGGCGTTGTCGGGATTGGACAGGATCCCCGAGGAGCCGGTCTGACCCATGCGCTCCATCACGCCCACCACGGTGAAGTGCTGGTTGCCGATCTCCACCACCTCGCCGATGGGCGTGGCCAGCGGGAAGAGCCGCCGCGCGGCGTCGGTGCCCAGCACGCACACCGCCTGGGCGCGGGCGTCGTCGACCTCGCTCAGAAAGCGCCCCTGGCGGACGGCGCAGCTCATGACGCGGGGATACTCGGTCGTGGTGGCGACCACGTTGACGTCCGCGGTCTCGGCCCGGGAGTGCACGTCTTCCAGCAGGACTCGCAGGGGGACGATGGCCTCCAGCTCGGGCAGGTTGTCCTCGAGGAGCGCCAGGTCCTCGCGCGTGAGGCCGTAGCGGGCGAACCAGGACTGGTCGGAGTCGCGCTGCTCCTGGCGGCGGAGGCGCTCGGGCTTGACGCTGTCCAGGATGACGTTGCGCAGCCCCATCCGCTCGATGCGATCGATCACGTCGCGCCGGGCCACCTCGCTGATGGACAGCATGCAGATGACGCTGGCCACCCCGAAGATGATCCCCAGGGCCGCCAGGCCCGAGCGCAGCTTGTGCAGCAGCAGGTTGCGCCAGGCCTCCTGGGCGAGCTCAAGCAGCGGCATCGTCGACCTCCCCGTCGCGCAGGTGGATCCGGCGCCCGGCGCGCCGCGCCAGGGCCAGGTCGTGGGTGACCAGGATGATGGTGCGGCCCTCGTCGCACAGGGACTGGAGCAGGTCGAAAATCTGCTTGCCGTTCTCCTGGTCGATGTTGCCGGTGGGCTCGTCGGCCAGGATGAGGCTGGGGCCGCCCAGCAGGGCGCGGGCGATGGCCACGCGCTGCATCTCGCCGCCGGAGAGCTCGCCGGGCCGGTGGCGGATGCGGTGGCCCAGGCCCACGCGTTCGATCAGCCCGCGGGCCTCCTCGCGAAAGGAGACCGGGCGCGCGCGGCGCGCGTAGCGCGAGGCCAGTAGGACGTTGTCGAGCAGGTCGAGCTGGGGGATGAGGTGGAAGGACTGGAAGACGAAGCCCACCTCGCGCCCGCGGATGGCCGAGCGCTCGCGGTCGCTGAGCTCCTCCACCGGCCGGTCGCCCAGCCGGTAGCGGCCTCCGCTGGGGGTGGTGAGCAGGCCCAGCAGGTAGAGCAGGGTGGTCTTGCCGCTGCCCGAGGTGCCCACCACCGAGACGAACTCGCCCGCCTCCACCTCGAGCGACACGCGCCTGAGCGCGTGCACGTCGCCGCCCGGCATGGGGTAGGTCTTGGAGACCTCCTGGAGCTGGATGAGGGGCTGCACCGGTCACTCCTCTCCGGGATCGAAGAGGGTCACGACCTCGCCCGGGCGCACCCCCTCGAGGATCTGCACCGAGGTGCCGTTGGTGGCGCCCAGCTGGATCGGGCGGCGGCGGGTGTCCTTGCCGTCCCGCACCAGGCAGTAGAACTCGCCGCCCTCGCTGAAGACCGCCAGCACCGGCACCAGCACGGCGTCGGGGACCGCGTCGGCGTGGACCGTGATGCGGCAGTTCATGCCGCTGCGGAGCTGCTCGAAGACCCCCTCGTAGCTGCCCCGCACCGGGAACTCACGCACGTCGGAGAGGAAGCCCGTGCGCGAGGCGATCTGGTCCACCTTGGTGAGGCGCCCCTGGATGGCCAGCGAGGGGAAGGCGTCCGGCCGGATGCTGATGGGCAGGCCCGGGTTCATGTGCTGGATGTCGTTCTCCAGCACGCTCATCTTCACCGAGAGCGAGTCCATGGAGGCCACCGTCATCAGGATCTGGTGGGTGCGCACGCGCCCGCCCACCTGCATCTCGCGGCCCTGGTCGCTTCCGCTGTAGATGATCACGTCGGAGTACGAGTCGCCCCCGATGGTCCCGTAGAACACGATCCCGTCCCGGGGGGCGGTGACCCGCAGGCCGGCCTGGTCCTCCTCCAGCTCGCTCACCTCCCGCTCGGCCTTCTCCAGCGCCCGCGCGGTCTTGGCCACCTCGGCCAGCTTCTCGCCCCGGTCGGCCTCCAGGCGGATCCTGGACTTCCTGAGCTCGGCCTCCTTCTTGACGACCTCCAGCTCCTTCTCGTCGATGGTCTTGCTCTGGTCGAACTTCTTCCAGATCTCGACCTCGGCCTTGGTCTTCTCGAGACCCCGCTCCAGGTTCCTAAGGCGCCGGCGCTCGCGCGCGATCAGGATGTTCTCGGTGGCGGTGTGGAGCTCGCGCTCCTCGTAGAGCTGGACGAGCTGCTCGAAGTCCACCCGCGCGTCGGCCAGGCTCTCCTGCGCGTCCAGGATGGACTGCTCCTTGTCGGAGAGCTCGAGCGCGACCTGGGCGCGGGCCTTGCCCAGCTCGCGCTGCTCCATCTTCAGCTCACCCTGGTTCTGGGCCAGGGTGGTCTCGCGCTCGATCTCGAAGGCCTCCAGGTCGGCCGCCGCCTTGTCCCGCGCGACCGTCTTGGCGCTGACCTCGTCGCGGGCCTCCTCCAGGGAGTCCTCCAGGCTGGTGGGGTCGAACTCGATGAGGACGTCGCCCTCGGCCACCTCGCTGCCCTCGGCCAGCAGGGAGGTGATGATGAGATCCCCCCGGTAGGTCTTGGGCTCCATGCGGATCTCGTCCTTGTCCTCGGCCACGAAGGTGCCCGAGAGCTCGACCTCGATGGAGAGCTCGCCGCGGACCACCTCGGCGGTGAAGGGCTCGGACCTCGACTGGGGCGCGGGCGCGCTCGAGAGCAGGCCCAGGGACAGCAGGCCGGCGAGGGCGCCGGCGGGAAGCAAGAGGTTGCGGCGTCGCATGTCTGGGACTCCTCGGTCCGTGCCCGCGCGGGCGGGCGGCCTCGTAGAGCGGCTCGTCATGCGGCATGGTCCGCGGCGGCGCCGGGGCGCACAAGGCCGCGAGCCCGTAAGACGTTCGTGGGGGCGCCGGGCGGCCGGCTGAGGGGGCAGGCGTTCGAGACGAACCCGACCCGACCTTCGAAGCTGCCTTTCGAGCAGGCCTACCGAAGCCAGTCAGTCCCCTAGGACTCCCCCCGGGCCCAGCGCCTCGCGAGCTCGCGGGCGAGCCGGTCGCCGGGATCCAGCTCGAGGGCCCGATCCAGGGCCTGGCGAGCCTCCGTGCGCCGCTCCAGGCGCCACAGGGCCTGGGCCAGGCCGCGCCAGGCCTCGACCATGCCGGGAGCCAGGGAGGCGGCGATGAAGTACTCGCGGGCGGCCTCGACGAGCTGGACGCGGCGCAGCAGGAGGCTGCCCAGGTTGCAGTGGGCGCGGGGATTGCGCGGCCCCAGCTCGGCGGCCCGGCGCAGGGCGCGCTCGGCGGCCTCCAGGTCGCCGTCCGCGAGCTCCAGCCGACCGAGGTTCGACCACGGGCGGCTGTAGTCGGGGCGCAGCTCGATGGCCCGCTCCCACCTGGCGCGGGCTCCGTCGAGGTCGCCGACCTCCTCCAGGTGCAGCCCCAGGTCGTTCCAGGAGTGGACGTCCTCGGGGATCCAGCGCAGGACCGCCCGGCAGTAGGCCCCGCGGCTGGAGTACACCCCGGCACGCTGCCAGGCGAGGACCACCGCCAGGCACGCGAGGAGGGCCGCGGCCGGCCGGAGCCGGGCGCCCAGGGCGCGGCGCAGGGCGGCGTCCGTCAGGGGGGCGGCGAGCAGCAGGGGTAGATAGAGGAAGCGGGGGGCGAAGACCTCCCCCGAGGGGACGAGCTGCAGGACAGGGACCACCGAGGCGGCGGCCAGCAGACCCGCCCAGGCGGCGAGGGAGCGGCGGCCCCGCAGCAGGGCCAGGGCACAGGCCGTGACCAGGACGCCGAGCAGGACCCAGCCCGCGATCTGCAGGAGCGCGCTCGCGCCCCCCGGGTCGAGCCAGGGAGCCGAGCGGTAGCTGGGGGGGTGGCCGGCGGGCCAGGCGATCAGGCGGAAGCCCTCGAGGAGCGCGCGGCCGGCGACCCGGAGCCGATCGACCAGCGGCTCCCCGGCCAGCGGGGCGCCGGGCGCGGCGGGGAAGGGGCTGCCCATGGCGCCCGCCCGCAGCCAGCCATAGGCGAGGAGCCCGGCGCACACGCCCAGCAGGCACGCCAGGGAGGCCCGCCTCCCCCGTCGGAGGGCGAGCAGGAGATAGACGGGCGCGAAGACCAGGGCGTCCTCCTTGCCCAGGAGCCCGAGCAGCAGACCGCCCGCCGAGGCGAGGGCCGCGCCCAGCAGACGGGCGGAGGAGAGCTGGCCACCGCCCCTCAGCGCGCCGAGGAGGGCCCAGGCTCCCGCGAGCCCCCCGAGGGCGGCGAGCAGCGAGGTGCGACCGGAGATCCAGGCCACCGAATCGGCCAGGGCGGGGTGCAGGGCGAAGAAGCCCAGGCCCAGCCAGGGGAGGCGGCCCGCGGGCAGGAGCAGGGCCGCCGAGAGCGCCGCCAGGAGGACGACCGCGAGGTGGAGGAGGACGCCGGTGGCGTGGTAGCCGGCGGGATCCTCCCCCCACAGCGCTCGATCGAGCCGGAGGGAGAGGGAGGCGGTCGGGCGGAAGTGACCCGCGTCCCCGCGGTGGTGCCAGTAGTCCCGCTGGAAGGCGGCGGTCCAGGGCAGGGTGCCCTCCACCACCGGGTTGCCGAGGATCGCCTCGCGGTCGTCGTAGGCGAAGCCGCCGCGGGCGACGGCCCCGCTCCACGCGGCCAGGACGAGGAGCAGCAGCAGGGCCAGGGGCCGGCTCGGGCGGGCGCCCGGCCCGGCGCGCGTGGGATCGGTGGCCGGCGGCATGCGGGGCCCGCGGACGGGGCGCCTGCCCGCCGGGGCGCCCCATTGGAGCACGAGCGCCGGGCGGGGGGTAGCCGCGGCTGGCGTTGCGGGGTGGCGCTGCCTGTGACATCCTGCGCCGCGAGCTCGAGGATTCGAATGACGCTCGGCGACCGACCCCTGCGCTGGCGCGGCCTGGTGGGCCTGGTGGCCCTCCTGGTCCTCGCGCGCGCGCTGCTCCTCCTGTCCCTGGGGGACGTCTTCTTCTACGGCGAGGAGCTGGAGAAGGGGACCGCCACCAAGGCCATGCTGGACGGCCTGGCGGTGCCGCACCACCAGCTCGCCTATCACTACTACGAGGGCGGGGGCTTCGTCACCAGCCACCTGAACGCGCCCCTCTTCCTGGCCCTGGGGCCCTGCCTGCTGGCCCTCAAGCTGGTGGCCCTGCTCTTCGCCGTGGCCATCCTGGCCTGCGGATGGCGCTTCGTGGGGCGCTTCTTCGGCGCGAGGAGCGCGCTGCTGTTCGGCGTGCTGTTCGCGCTCTGCCCGGAGAGCATGCAGAAGATCTCCCTCCTGAACCTGGGGATCCACTACCAGGCGCTGCTCTTCACGATCCTGGTGCTGCACTTCAGCTTCCGGGTGGTCTTCGAGGAGGACCGGCGCCCGATGAGCTTCTTCCTGCTGGGGCTCTGCGCGGGCTTCGGCACCTATTTCAGCTACCAGGTCGCGCTCACCTGCGCCTTCGCCGGCCTGCTCATCCTGCTTCGCTGCCCGCGGGTCCTGGTCTGCCGGGGCTCGGTCGCCGGCTGGATCGGCCTGGGCGTGGGGCTCGCGCCGCTGGGGGTCATGTGGCTGCTCGTGGGCCGGGAGATCCTCGACATCCACGGCGCCTCCCTGGCCGGGGGCGAGGGCGGGGGGCTCGGCGCCCTGCGCGCCTTCCTGCGTTCCCTCTTCCTGGGCCGCGAGGCGCGCGAGCTGGCGGCGCCGGTGCTCTACCCCCTGCTCCTCCTGGCCTGCCTGGCGGCCGGCCTCCGGGCGGGCCGACTCCGCGGACCCGCCCTGGCCCTCTTCCTGTACCTGCTGTTCTTCCTGGCCTCCTACGCGCTGAGCGGCTTCGCCGTGGCCGAGGTCCGGCACGACTTCTACCTCGCCCGGCTGAGCCAGGCGTGGCTCCTGTGCAGTCTCCTGCTGGCGGTCCTGCTGCCGAGGCTCTCGGGCCCGGTGGGGCGGCGGCTCCGCGGGCCGGCGGCGGTCCTGCTGGCGGGGATCGGCATCTGGCACGCCCTGGCCCTCGCCGGCGCGGGTCGCCCGCAGTCCCCCCTGGCCAACCTCCGCCTGCTCGGCGAGTCGCCGGGCTACGACTATCCCCAGTACTTCGCGAAGGTGAAGGACCACCTCGAGGGGGACGACGCCGGGAAGCTCCGCATCCTGCTCGGCTTTCGGGAGGAGGACCCCCGCGAGCTGCGGGCCGCCGCCGCCCTGGCGCTCTTCTCCCAGGGGAACCGCTCCCTGGCCGAGATCGAGGCGAGCTGCCGCGCGGTGGAGCCCGACGGATGGCCCGACTTCCTCCTGGGGCTGAGGTACTGGCTGCGGCAGCGGCACCACGGGGCCAATCCGGATCCGGCGGTGCGCTTCGCCGAGCTGGAGGGCTACCCGCCCGCCGACCGGCCATACCTGGCCGAGGGCCTCGGGCGGTTGGGGCTGGGCGTGAAGATCCGCGAGGATTGGCTGCAACGCGAGGCTTCCTGGCGGCCGAAGCGATTCCACGAGGAGTACCTGCAGGGAGTCGGCTGGCGCGTGCACCGGCACCTGCCCTGGCGGCTGCGTCCCGATCTCGCCCTGGCCTTCATCGAGGGCGTGGAGCCCGCGTCGAGCCGGCACCTGCTGCTGCGCGGCTACCGCCGGGCCGCGCTGGACGGGCGCCTCTCCAGGTGAGATCCGGCGGGCGCTCCGACGCCCGCCGAACGCGCCGGTATTGAAGCCCTCATTGAGGGCGATAAAGAGCCGTTATGCTTGACTGGTCTACACCATTCAGGTACTTGACCCGCCCACTGGTCCGCTCTTAACGTGAGAGGGCGTTTCTCCACGCATTGCCGTCCCGGATCCGATGGCGCAGGTCAAGCGTACCGCCGACTCCGACTACCGCGCCCGAGTGAGGAACCTGATGGTCCTCACCCTGGGCGTGTCGGTCGTTCCGCTGCTGCTGGTCAGCGCCATCATCCTGTACGAGTTCTACAGCTCCTACGACGAGAAGCACGCGGCGCACCTCGAGGAGCTGGTGCTGAAGCACAAGCAGGACATCAACGGCTTCCTGAGGGTCAAGCGAGGGGACATCGGGGTGCTGGCGCGGAACTTCGCCTTCGAGGAGCTGGTCCGGGAGGAATTCCTGCAGTCGCGCCTCGAGATCCTGCAGCAGGAGTACGGGCCTTATCTGGTGGATCTCGGGGTGATCGACCACGCGGGCACCCAGGTCGCTTACGCCGGACCCTTCAAGCTGGGCCAGGCCGACTACTCGGACGCGGACTGGTTCCAGCGGGCGATGCAGAGCGAGTACTACATCAGCGACGTCTTCCGGGGGCTGCGGGGGCTGCCCCACTTCATCGTCGCGGTGCGCAGCTCGGGGGAGGGTCAGCCCTGGATCCTGCGGGCGACCTTCGACTTCGCGGCCTTCAACGACCTGGTGGAGAACATCCGCGTCGGCCAGACGGGCTTCGCCTCCATCCTGAACCGCGAGGGGGATTTCCAGACCAAGCCGCTGCCGCACGTGGTGCTCGACGAGCAGTTCTTCAGCGAGCTCCTGGCGGACGAGAGCCGGGATGCGGACGCGGTGCAGGTGCTCACGCGCAGCGACCCGGCGGGGGTCCAGAACATCTACGCCACCGCCTCCCTCAAGGACGGAGACTGGCTGCTCATCTACCAGCAGAACGCCGCCGACGCCTTCAGCGACTTCCGGCACGCCTTCTACATCGCCCTGGCCATCATGCTGCTGGGCACCCTGGGCAGCATCTCGGTGCAGATCGTGCGCTGGAAGCGCATGACCGTGCACCTGCAGCGGGAGGACGTCGAGCGGAAGATGATGAGCCGGCAGATCGTGGCCACCGGCAAGCTGGCCTCGGTGGGGGAGCTGGCCGCCGGCATCGCCCACGAGATCAACAACCCGGTCGCCATCATGGTGGAGGAGGCCGGCTGGATGGAGGACCTCCTGGAGGAGGAGGAGCTGGCCGAGTGCGACCACCTGTCGGAGTACCGGCGGGCCCTGGGACAGATCCGCACCCAGGGGGGCCGCTGCAAGCAGATCACCCACAAGCTGCTCAGCTTCGCCCGCAAGACCGACTCCCGGGTGCAGGAGGTCGACCTGTACGAGCTGGTGGAGGAGATGGTGGCCCTCTCGGGACAGCGGGCCAAGTTCGCCAACGTGGAGATCACCACCGATCTGCAGCCGGGTCTGCCCAGGATGGAGGTCTCCCTGGCGGAGATGCAGCAGATCATGCTCAACCTGATCAACAACTCCCTGGACGCCATGGACAAGACCGGGGGGACCATCACCCTCCGCGTCCGCGGCGTGGGGGAGGACGTGCTGTTCGAGTTCGCCGATACGGGACCGGGGATCCCGGAGGCGAACCTGGAGAGGATCTTCGATCCCTTCTTCACCACCAAACCGGTCGGCAAGGGCACCGGCCTGGGCCTGGCGATCTGCTACGGGATCGTCAAGCGGATGGGGGGGGAGATCGAGGCGGAGAGCGTGCTCGACGAGGGAGCCACCTTCCGGATCCGACTCCCCATGAAGGCCGAGACACAAGGCGAGGAGGAGCCCGAGGTGCTCGGGGCCTCCGCGGAAGCAGAGCTGCGTGGCTGAGGAGAGTGAACGATGTCCGACGTGAACGTGCTGCTGGTGGACGACGAGGTCCCCTTCGTGGAGACCATGACCAAGCGCCTGAGCCGCCGGGGGGTCAATGTCTCTACGGCGCACAGCGGGCAGGAGGCCCTGGAGGCGGTCGGCCGGGAGGCCGTCCTCGAGGTGGTGATCCTGGACGTGAAGATGCCCGGCATGGACGGCATCGACACCCTGCGGGAGATCAAGAAGGGACACCCCCTGGTGGAGGTGATCATGCTCACCGGCCACGCGACGGTCGAGTCGGCCATCGAGGGGATGAAGCTGGGGGCCTTCGACTACCTGCTGAAGCCGTGCGACATCGACGTCCTCCTGGGCAAGGTGAAGGAGGCCGCCGATCGCAAGTGGGCCCACGAGGAGAAGATCCAGGAGGCACGCATCCGGGAGATCACCCGGCGTCGCGAGTGAGACGCCGGTCGACCCCCGAAGGACGCCGCCATGGAACGGGACATCCGACTGCTCCTCGTCGACGACGAAGAGGCCTACGTGCGGGTGCTCACCAACCGCCTCTCGCGGCGGAAGGTCGAGGTCACCGCGGCCACCAGCGGGGCGCGGGCCATCCAGATCGCCCGCGAGCGCGACTTCGACGTGGCCGTGGTGGACCTCAAGATGGAGGACATGGACGGCATCGAGGTGCTCAAGGTGTTCAAGAAGATGATCCCCGCCACGGCGGTGATCATCCTGACCGGGCACGGCTCGGAGCAGGCCGCCAAGGAGGGCATCCAGTGCGGTGCCTACGACTACCTCACCAAACCCTGTGAGCTCGAAGAGCTGCTGAGCAAGATCCGCGAGGCGGCCCAGCCAAGGAAGTGAGCGGAGTGGAAATCGGAAAGATCCTCCTGGTCGACGACGAGGTCGACTATCTGGAAACGCTGATCAAGCGCCTGGTCCGGCGCGGCGTCGAAGCCTGCGCCGTGCACAGCGGCGAGGCGGCCCTGGAGCACCTGGGACAGGAGCCGGCGGACGTGGTGGTGCTCGACGTGAAGATGCCCGGCATGGACGGGCTGGAGGCGCTCCGGCAGATCAAGGAGCGCCATCCCCTGGTGGAGGTGATCATGCTCACCGGCCACGCCAACGTGGAGGTGGCCATCGAGGGGATGGAGCTGGGGGCCTTCGACTACCTGATGAAGCCCACCGAGCTGGACGAGCTCCTGTTCAAGCTGCAGGACGCCTGCGCCCGCAAAGCGCTCCAGGAGGGCAAGATCCGCGGGATGAAGGAGGGACGCGAGGCAGGGGAGTGAGGAGCCCCGCCGGCGTGAGTCCACAAGGGAGATCCGGAACGAAAGGGACGGCAACAGGGTGAGCTTCTTCAAGGAATGGGGCCGGTTCATGATGCACGGGGCGCGAGCCCACGCGCGGTGGGAGATCGAGATGTCCAACACGATCCTCCGCGACCGCCGGAGGCTGATCGTGCTGGGCCTCTTGATTCTCCCGATCCTGGTCGGAGGAGTGGCCTTCGCGTCCGAGATCGGCGAGGCCATGCCGGAGTTCCTCGGGGGCAAGAAGGCCTACTCCCCGGCCTTCTTCTCGATGGGGATCTTCATCGCCTCCATCCTGATCGGGCTGGCAGCGGGCCTCATCACCGGCTGCATCGGCGCCGGCGGCGGTTTCATCATCGCCCCGGCCCTGATGAGCGCCGGGATCAAGGGCATCCTGGCGGTGGGCACGGACCTCTTCCACATCTTCGCCAAGGCGATCATGGGGAGCGTGATCCACCGCAAGCTGGGCAACGTCTCGGTGCCCCTGGCGGTCATCTTCCTCATCGGGGCCATCGCCGGGGCGACCATCGGCGGGATGATCAACCGGGTCATCTACGAGATCAGCCCGGTGATGAGCGACGCCTTCATCACCACCATCTACGTGCTGATGCTGGGGATGCTGGGGGCCTACGCGCTGACCGACTTCCTCAAGGCCCGCGGGCGACAGGACACCGGAGGAGCCCACGGCGGCGGCGAGGGGGCCGACCTGGGCGCCCTCCCGCGCAAGCTGCAGGGGGTCAAGATCCCGCCCATGGTCACCTTCGACCGGGGCCTGATCCCGGGCGGGCGGAGCATCTCCTCGGTCTTCCTGATCCTGAGCGGCGGGCTGGTGGGCTTCGCCGCCGCGATCATGGGGGTCGGCGGGGGCTTCCTCACCTTCCCCATCTTCGTCTACGTGCTGGGCGTCTCCTCCATGACCACGGTGGGGACCGACATCTTCCAGATCGTCTTCACCGCCGGCTACGCGGCCCTCAGCTACGCCGTGTTCGGCTTCATCTTCTACACCCTGGCCATGGGCATGCTCCTGGGCTCCCTGGTGGGCATCCAGATCGGCGCCATGGTCACCAAGGTGGTCAAGGGGATCACCATCCGGGGCTTCTACGCCATGGCCGTGCTGGCGGGCTTCGTCAATCGGGCCTTCGCCCTGCCCGGCAAGCTCTCCGAGATGGAGTTCATCCACCTGTCGAAGGGGACCGTGTCGGTGCTGGACCGGATCGGGACCTGGTCGTTCTTCATCGTGATCGGGATCTTCGGGGTGTGGGTGATCGGGACCTTCTTCAAGAACCTGGGGAACCTCGCCGGAGAGGAGGCCTCCCATGGCGCGTGAGCGGGGCAAGCTGATCGCCGGGGCCCTCCTCCTGGCGGGCTTCGTCGTGATCCTGGTGGGCATGTTCCTGCCGCTGGTGGGCGGACAGAACGCCCTGCGGCACATGGACGCCATGTTCAACTCCATCGCCAAGGGCTCGGCGGACTACATCCCCGACCTGGTGGAGGATGTCGCGGAGCGGTCCGAGGCGGCCGTGGAGGTCACCCTCGATCTGGGGAGCGAGGAGCGCGCGTCGGAGGTGAGCCAGGTGCTCACGACTCGGGGCGTTCCCTGCCAGAGATCGGGATCGAGCCTGGCGGTGCAGGGCGAGCTGGGGAGCATCCTGAGCGGCTGCTTGGAGGACTCGGGCGACATGTTCGAGAACCAGGGCGAGCTCCTGCAGGCCCGCCACGGCCTCGAGGGCAAGCGCGTACTCCACGACTGGTGGCTGGCCCTGAAGGAGATGGACAAGGACCTCAAGCGCCAGAAGATGTTCGCCGAGGCCAAGTTCGTCACGACGATCAACAAGAAGGCCGTGGAGTGCGCCTACAACTTCTACGGGGTGGAGGCGCGCCGGATCTCCGGGTACGTCCTGGAGGTCGTCCTGGCGCTGCTCTTCTACGTCGTCTACACGGTCTGGTACGGCTTCGCGATCATGTACCTGTTCGAGGGAGCCGGCCTCAAGCTCTAGTGCAGCCACCCGGGATCAGGCGGTGAGGAGGGCACCTGCGAGCGGCCGGGGGGGCCGGAGACCATGGGCCGCATCCGAGACCGCCTGAGGGAGCTGCTGAGCCGCCGGCGCCGTGCGTCGGAGGCCGACGTGGAGGAGCTCCGGAGGGCCTTCCGGCACCGCTACCAGGAGTTCAAACTGCTCCTGGGAGCCAACAGCCGGGCCCTGGCGGTCATGGCCGAGATCGACCGCGCCCTGGCGGGGACGACGCCCTACGGGATGACCTGGGTCCGGGCCCAGTGCACCCGCAGCGCCACGCACGTCTTCCAGATCGCCAAGCACCTGGACGAGCTGGCCTCCGGCCGGTACGGGGAGCTCGACGAGCGCTTCCGGGACATCCAGGGCCAGATCGAGCCCTTCCTGCAGGAGGTCGCCTCCGAGCACGGGGGCGATCTGGCGCTCCGGCTGGGAGCGGTGGACAAGGGCCAGGCGGACCAGGTCGGGGGCAAGATGGCCAACCTGGGCGAGATCCACCGACACCTGGGGCTGGCCGTCCCGGCGGGCTTCGCGATCACGGCCGCGGGCTACCGGCTGTTCATGGAGCACTCCGACCTCGCCTCCGAGATCGACCGGCGCATCCAGGCCGCCGACGCCGAGAGCCTGGACGAGCTGGTGGGGCTGTCCAGCTCGATCCGCCGGCTGATCCTGGACGCCGAACTCCCCCCCTCGCTGAAGCGGACCCTCTCCGATCAGTACCACCTGCTGGAGGAGCAGGAGGGCGAGGGGATCACCCTGGCGGTCCGCAGTAGCGCGCTGGGGGAGGACATGGCGGGGACCTCCTTCGCCGGTCAGTACCGCTCCGAGCTCAACGTGAGCGGGGACGACCTGGAGCGCGCCTACCGGGGGGTGGTCGCCAGCAAGTACGGCCTGCCGGCGATGACCTACCGGCTGTCACGGGGGATCCGCGACGAGGACGTGGCCATGTGCGTCGGCTTCCTGCGGATGATCGACGCCCGGGCGGGGGGAGTGCTGTACTCCCGCAATCCGGTGGACATCCGGGACGACTCGGTCCTCATCAACTCGGCCTGGGGCCTGTCCAACGTGGTCGTGGACGGCCGGACGCCGGTGGACCACTTCGTCGTCTCCCGCGCCGAGCCCCTGCGCATCGCCAGCCGGGAGATCGCCGACCAGGAGCGCAAGTCCGTGTGCGCGCCGGACGAGGGCCTCGAGTACGTCGAGCTGGACGGTGAGGATCGGCACCGCCCGTCGCTGGACGACGAGAGGATCCTCGAGCTCGCCCGGGTGGCCATCCGCCTGGAGGAGCACTACGGGGCCCCCCAGGACGTCGAGTGGGCCCTGGGCGCGGACGGTTCGATCACCATCCTGCAGTGCCGCCCGCTGCAGCAGGAGGAGGTCGCCGAGCGCGGCGCGGGGGGGGCCGCCTGCGGCCCGACCCTCCTCGAGGGCGGCGTGACCGCCGCGCGGGGGGTGGCGGCGGGACCCGTCTGCCCGGTCGCCAGGGAGGTCGACGTGCTGCGCTTCCCCGAGGGCGGCGTGCTGGTGGCGCTGCAGGCCCTGCCCCGCTGGGCCCCCGCCCTGTGCCGGGCGGCGGCCGTGGTCTGCGAGCAGGGGACGGTCACCTGCCACCTGGCCAACGTCGCGCGGGAGCTGGGGGTGCCGGCCCTCTTCGGGGTCGAGGGGGCCGCGCGGGAGCTGGCGGCCGAGCAGGTGATCACCGTCGACGCCGACGGACGCAGCCTCTACGAGGGACGGATCGAGGCCCTGCTGGAGCTGGTGCATCCCGCTCGCAACCTAATGGAGGGGAGCCCGGTCCACGCGGCCCTGGAGGGCGCCGCCCGGCTCATCGTGCCCCTGACCCTCATCGATCCGGACGCCGCCGAGTTCCGGCCGGAGAGCTGCCAGACACTGCACGACATCACCCGCTTCTGCCACGAGAAGGCGGTGCAGGAGATGTTCCGCTTCGGGAGGGACCACCACTTCCCCGAGCGCTCCAGCAAGCAGCTCTTCTGCGAGGTGCCCATGCAGTGGTGGGTCCTCAACCTGGACGACGGCTTCCAGGAGGAGGTGGAGGGCAAGTACGTCCGGATCGAGAACATCTCCTCCATCCCCATGCTGGCCCTGTGGGAGGGGATCACCGCCGTGCCCTGGGAGGGCCCGCCGCCCATCGACGGCAAGGGCTTCATGTCGGTGATGTTCGGCGCGACCGCCAACACCGCCCTCTCCACCGGGGTGCGCTCGCGGTACAGCGACCGGAACTACTTCATGATCTCCCGCAACTTCCTGAGCCTGAGCTCGCGCCTGGGAGCCCACTTCTCGATCGTGGAGACCATCGTCAGCGAGCGGCTGGCGGAGAACTACATCAGCTTCCAGTTCAAGGGGGGCGCGGCCGACCTCACGCGGCGCCTCCTGCGGGTCGAGTTCGTGCGGGAGATCCTGGAGGAGTACGGCTTCCTGGTGAAGGTCAACCGGGACAACCTGATCGCCCGCATGGAGGGCTTCGACGAGGAGCACATGAAGGGGCGGCTGCGGATCCTGGGCTACCTGGCGATCCACACCCGGCAGATCGACATGATCATGGCCAACGAGGCGCTGGTGGACCGCTACCGCGCCAAGTTCCACGGGGACATCGGGGCTCTGCTGGCTGAGGGGGGGCCCCCGGACGCGGCGGCGGGCCTCACTCCACGTTGACCGTGGGCACCTGCAGGTTGACCCGGTCGCGCTCCGCCAGGAGGGTGTAGCTCCAGTCGCTGCCGGCCACCCGGCGGCGGTGCTTGCGGATGCGACTGCGGACCTCGAACCAGTCGGCGATCAGGACCGGGTGCTTGAGCATGGCGACCAGGCGCTCGACCTTGCGCAGGACGCGGGCCTTGAGGGTGCCCATGTTCGCGGCGTGGACGCGCAGCAGGCGCTCGCGCTCCTCGTGGAGCTCCTCGTGGCTGAAGATGGGGTGCTTGAAGGTCTCGGTGGAGTGCCAGTAGTGGAACTCGACCTCGGCCACGTCCTTGAGCAGGCGCGGCTTGAGCTCCTCGTACACCACCGTTCCGGGGATGGGCTGCAGCACCGCGCAGCAGACCGCGTCGGGGCGCGAGCGGACCACGATGTCCTCGGTCAGGCGGTGGTCGTTGTGCTTCTCCTCGGGGAAGCCGTAGAGGATGAAGTACTTGAAGTACATCCCCACTTCCCGGTTCAGCTTGGCGCCCGACAATATGGTCTCGGGGGTCAGCCCCTTCTTCATGCTCACCAGGAGGTCGGGGGAGCCGGACTCGAGGCCGTAGTAGATCTTGACGCAGCCGGCCTTCTTCATCCACCGCAGCATCTCGAAGTCCATGGTGTCGAGACGCGACTCGCAGATCCACTCGAAGGCCAGGCCGCGGCGGACGATCTCCTTGCAGACGGCGATGACCCGCTTGCGCTGGATGGTGAAGAGGTCGTCGAAGAGCACCACCTGCGGCGGGTTGTAGCGGCGCAGGATGTGCTCCAGCAGGTCGACCGTGCGCTCGGGGCCCATGGAGCGGTACAGGCGCGGGGTCATCTCCGCGTCGCAGAAGGTGCAGGCGAAGGGGCAGCCGCGCGAGGTGATGGTGGTCACCCCGGGGTTGACCATCAGCCGCATGTAGCGCTCGATGTCCCACAGGTGGTAGGCCGGGAAGGGGATCTTGTCCATGTCCCGGATCAGCGGGCGGCGGGGCGTGGCCACCTGCTCGCCGTCCCGCATGAAGGTGATCCCCTGGATGTCGCCCCAGCGCTCGGGGTCCTGGTAGGCCTCGATGACCTCGGGCAGGGTCTCGTCGCCCTCGCCCTGAACGCAGACGTCGGCCGAGCCCGGCTCCAGGAAGAACTCCGGGTTGGTGGTGGGGTGGGGGCCGCCCATGACCACGAAGCGCGAGAGCTCCTCGCGGGCCATCTTGCCCAGCTCGCGGGCCCGCCGGGCGTTGGGGGTGAGGCTGGAGATGCCCACCACGTCGGCCCACAGCATGCCCTCGCGGATGACCTCGAACTCCTCGATGGAGTCGTCCAGGAGGCGCACCTCGTGGCCCAGCTCCTCCAGCTCGGCCCCCAGGATGGCGATTCCCAGGGGGGGGTAGATCTCGTCCCGGGCGAGCTCGCCCTTGACCGCGCCCTCGTCGCTGAAGATGGCCGCGGCCTTCTCGCGGATGGCCTGCGACTTGGCGTAGACGAGGACGATCTTCTTCCTGTCGGCAGCAACGACCATGGGTGCGACTCTAGCTCGCCCGCTGGGGGAGTGGGCGGTTTCCGTCAGGGTTCACCTCGGCCTTCCTGCCGCTCCGTCTGAACGGGGGCCGAGCTTCCCACCGGATTCTAGCCCGCTCCCGAGGCCCAACAAGCCGCAAAACCGCGCTGCCGCGGCTTCAGGCGGGGCCTCCCCGGCACTAGAATCGCCCGCGATGGCGAAGGAGAACCGCGACGAGGAGGCCCCCTCCGGGGATTTCGACCGGCGACTGGAACGCCTGGAGGCGATCGTGGACGAGCTGGAGGGGGGCGAGCTGGGCCTGGAGCCGGCCATCGAGCGCTACCGCGAGGGGATCCGGCTCCTGCAGGAGTGCCACGGGCTCCTGGGCCGCTTTCGGCGTCAGGTGGAGGAGCTGGGCCGGGAGGCGGAGGAGAGCCTGACCCCCTTCGCCGACGATCCCGACGCCCCCGGGGGGGAACGGGGCGAGCGGTGAACGCCGGGCCGGGCCCGCCCCGGGATCGGCTCCGGGAGCTCCTGGAGGAGTCGCGGGCCTGGGCCGAGGCGCAGCTCCACAGGCTCCTGCCGCTGGGCCCCGAGGTCCCGCGCCCCCTGGCCGAGGCCGTGCGCCACTCGCTCTTCGGGGGGGGCAAGCGCCTGCGGCCCTGCCTGGTGCGCCTGACGGGCCGCCACCTGGGCGCCGAGGACGAGGCCTGCGCCCGGCCGGCGGTGGCGGTCGAGCTGATCCACACCTACAGCCTGATCCACGACGACCTGCCGTCGATGGACGACGACGAGCTGCGCCGGGGGCGGCCCACCTGCCACGTGGCCCACGGCGAGGCGACCGCCATCCTGGCGGGGGACGCACTGCAGGCGGCCGCCTTCGAGGTCCTCTGCGGCGGGGCCGGCGGGGACCCCGCCCGCGTCGCCGACGGGGTGAGCGTCCTGGCGAGGGCCGTCGGCGCGGGCGGCCTGGTGGGGGGGCAGGTGCTCGATCTGTCGACCCCGGGGGAGGCGCCCGGGATCGAGGAGGTGGCCGAGATCCACCTGCGCAAGACCGCGCTGCTGATCGAGGCCGCGGCCGAGCTGGGCGCGGTGGCGGCCGGGGCCGGCGGGGCCGCGCGGGGGGCTGCGCGGCGCTACGGGCGGAGCCTGGGACTCCTGTTCCAGGCGGTGGACGACCTCCTGGACGTGACCGGCGACGCCGCCACCCTGGGCAAGACCCCCGGCAAGGACGCCCGCCTGGAGAGGGCCACCCTGGTGGCCTCCCTGGGGCTGGAGGGCGCCCGCGGGCGGGCCGGGGAGCTGGCCGAGGAGGCCCGGGACGCGGCCCGCGCCATGGGTTGTGGGCCCGGGGATCCCTGCCTGGAGCTCGCCGAGAGGGTGCTCGACCGTCGCAGGTGAGGGACTCGCCCTGCCCCGGGAGGGCGGATGGGCCTTGATTCTGCGCGCCGCATGCCGATGCTGGTTGGGCGATGCTGGCCGCGGTCTCACTCACCGCGGCCCGGAACGTAGAGGCACCCGATGAGCGAGAACCCCCCCCCGGCCCCCTCCACGGCCGTGCGGACCGGGATCCTGGAGGAGGTCGACTCACCCCAGGACCTGAAGGCCCTGGCTCCGGAGGAGCTGCAGGCCTACTGCGAGGAGATGCGGGCCTTCCTCCTGGAGAGCGTGCCCAGGACGGGCGGCCACCTGGGATCCAACCTGGGGGTGGTGGAGCTGACCTGCGCCCTCCACCGGGTCTTCGACCTGCGCCGGGACCGGGTCATCTGGGACGTCAGCCACCAGGCCTATCCCCACAAGATCATCACCGGCCGGCGGGGGCGCTTCCTCTCCCTGCGCCAGACCGGCGGATTGTGCGGCTTCACCCACCCCGGCGAGTCGGAGTACGACCTCTTCCACACCGGCCACGCCGGCACCAGCATCAGCCTGGGCCTGGGGCTGGCCCGGGCCACCGCCCACGAGCCCGACCCGCCCCAGGTGATCAGCGTGATCGGCGACGCCAGCCTGGGCGCGGGGGTGGCCTTCGAGGCGCTCAACTTCGCCGGGGCCAGCGGGGGACGCCTGCTGGTGGTGCTGAACGACAACGAGTGGTCGATCAGCAAGTCGGTCGGGGCCCTGGCCCGCTACCTGTCGCGCATCCGCTCGTCGCGGGTGGTGCAGCGCGCCAACCAGGAGATCCACAGCCTGCTCTCGGCCATCCCGCTGATCGGCCGCAAGGTCGATCAGGTGCTGGAGGACATCGGCGAGGTCATGCGCCACGCCACCGTCCCGGGGCACATCTTCGAGGAGCTGGGCGTGACCTACGTGGGACCGCTGGACGGGCACGACGTGGGCCTGCTGGTCGAGAACCTGCAGCGCATTCGCGAGCTCGACGGGGCGGTGCTCCTGCACGTGCTCACCGAGAAGGGCAAGGGCCACCCCACGGCGGCCACCCACCCCGAGCGCGTCCACGCGGCCAAGCCGGCTCCGCGGAGCACGGAGAGCCAGAAGATCGAGCCCGACGAGGCCCACGCCCGCGGCCCGAGCTTCACCGCCACCTTCGGCGAGGCCCTCACCCAGGCGGCCGAGAGCGACGTCCGGGTCCACGCGATCACCGCCGGCATGCCCTCCGGCACGGGGCTGTTCTCCACCTTCCAGGAGCGCCTGCCCGGCCGCTTCCACGACACCGGCATCACCGAGCAGCACGCCCTGGCGATGGCCGCGGGCATGGCCAAGGGGGGCCTGAGGCCGGCGGTGGCGGTCTACGCCACCTTCATGCAGCGGGCCTACGACCAGGTCTTCCAGGAGATCGCCCTGCAGGGGCTGCCGGTCCTCCTGTGCCTCGACCGCGCCGGCCCCGTGGGCGGGGACGGGCCCACCCACAACGGGACCTTCGACATCGGCATCCTGCGGGTCCTGCCCGGCATGACCCTGTGCGCCCCGCGGGACGCCACCGACATGTCCCGCATGATCGACATGGCCCTGCGGCTCGACGGGCCCGTGGGCCTGCGCTACCCCCGCGGGAGCTGCCCGGCGAGGGAGTGCATCCACGAGAGCGAGCGCCGCGACATGGAGCCCGGCCGGGCCGAGGTGCTGCGGGAGGGCGAGCGCGCGGTCCTGTGGGCCTACGGGGCCATGGTCGAGACCGCGCTCGAAGTCGCCGAACGCCTGCAGCGGAGGGGCGTCACCCTGGGGGTCGTCGACGCGCGCTTCGCCAAGCCCCTGGACGAGGAGCTGCTGGCGGCCCACGCCCGCGACCACCGCCACATCATCACCCTCGAGGACCACCAGCGCGCCGGCGGCTTCGGCTCGGCCGTGCTGGAGGCCTGGAGCCGTCTGCAGTCCCCCCAGGCCCGCGTGCGGGTCCTGGGGATCCCGGACCGCTTCGTGGAGCACATGAGCTCCCGCGCCGAGCAGCTCGCCAGCGCGGGCCTGGACCCCGACTCGGTCGAGCGGGTGGTGCTCAAGCTGCTCCAGCCCAGCCTGGTCCCCTGAGCGCGCCATGGCCGGCCGCCGCAAGAGCCCTGACTCCCCGGTGAGCTCGCGGAAGCCCGCGGGCGGAGCGCCCCGCGTCGGCGCGGTGCGCCGCGTGCTGGTCTCGGCCGATCTCGGCAAGCCGCCGGTGGTCGAGCTGATGGACCGCCTGCGCCCCTGGCTCGCCGAGCGGGTCGAGGAGGTCGAGCTCGCGGAGGACGTGCGCGCCCCGTGGGGAGTCGGCGAGTCGCCGGAGGACCTCCCCGACCTGGTGGTCGTGCTGGGAGGGGACGGGGCCATGCTGAGCGCCGCCCGGGCCTTCTCGGAGCACCCGGTCCCCACGGTGGGCATCAACTTCGGCCGGGTGGGCTTCCTGGCCTCGGTCCCGGCCGGGCGATGGGAGCCCGCCCTGGAGGAGATCCTGGGCGGCCGAGGCGTGCACGAGCCGCGCATGCGCCTGGCGGCGCGCCTCGAGCAGGGGGGCTCGACGGCCCGTTCCGGGGTGGCCCTCAACGACGTGATGGTCGCCCGCCAGAGGCCCCGCGGGCTGCTCGTCGCCAGCCTGAGGATCGACGGCCAGTGGGTGGCCGACTACCGGGCCGACGGCCTGATCGCGGCCACCGCCAGCGGGTCCACGGCTCACTCCCTCTCGGCCGGGGGCCCCATCCTGGCGCCCCACATGGCGGGGATCGTGCTCACGCCCATCTGCCCCCAGGGCCTGGCCCACCGCCCCATCGTCCTGCACCCCGACAGCAGCCTGGAGATCGAGCTGGTCGACTCCCCGGCCGGCGCCACCCTGATCGTCGACGGCCAGGGCTCCCTCCCGATGGAGCCCGGGGACCGGGTGACCCTGGAGCGGCACCCGGTCGACTACCCCATGCTCGCCTGGCGCGAGCTGGACCCCTACCGGCGCCTGCGGAACCGCCTGGGGTGGACCGGGCGTAGGGCGTCGGAGTCGCCTCGGGAGCGCGGTCGGGACTAGCCCTCAGGAGGAGTCGCTGCGCCGACCGGCTCATGGGGCGGGGGCGAGACGACGCCGATCCGCCCGTCCTCCATGCGCAGGTGCCGGCGGCAGCGATCGGCCAGGCTCTCGTCGTGGGTCACCAGCAGGAGCGAGAGCTGGCGGCGGTCCTGCTCCTCGAAGATCAGCTCCAGGACCCGGCGGCCGGTGGCGCGGTCCAGGTTGCCGGTGGGCTCGTCGGCGATCAGCACGGGCGGATCGTGGAAGAGGGCCCGGGCCAGGGCCACCCGCTGCCGCTCGCCGCCCGAGAGCTGGTTGGGCCGGTGCTTGAGGCGCTTCTCCAGCCCGAAGCGGATCAGGAGGTCGCGGGCCGTCTCCCGGTACTCGTGGCGGCGGCTCTGAAAGCGGGCGCGGCCGTCGGAGATCATGGCCGGCAGGAGCACGTTCTCGACGGCCGTCAGCTCGGGGAGCAGGTGGTAGAACTGGAAGACGAAGCCGATGCGCTGGTTGCGCAGCCGGGCGCGCTCGACCACCGGCAGGTCCCAGGCGCTCCCGCCCTCGATCAGGACCCGGCCCTTCGTGGGGGGGTCGAGCAGGCCCAGGATGTGCAGCAGGGTGGACTTGCCCGCGCCCGAGGGACCCGTCAGGGCCAGGAGGTCGCCGGGCAGGAGCTCCAGGTCCACGCCGTGCAGCACCTCGAGGCTGCCGTCGCCCACGCGGAAGGAGCGGTGGATGCCGCTCGCGGCGAGGATGGGGCGCGCGGGATCGGGGGAGCTCATCACTCGTACCGCAGGGCGTCCAGGGGGTTCATGCGGGCCGCCTTCCAGGCCGGGATGGCGGCGAAGAGAAGGGCGCACAGGAAGGCGCCGGCCACGATCAGGGCCACCCGCGCGGGCTCCACCACGCTGGGGATGTGGTCGAAGATGTAGACGTTGCGGTCGAAGATCTGGTAGCCGAAGGTGCTCGAGAGCCACTTCTCGATGTCGTCGATCCGGATGGCCGCCCAGGTGCCCGCCACCAGCCCCAGCAGGGCGCCCAGCAGGGCGTCCCAGAAGGCGATCATCAGGAAGAGGCCCATCACCCCCCGCGGCGTGGCCCCCAGGGCGGTCAGGATTCCGATGTCCCGGCGCTTCTCGGTCACCATCATGGAGAGGATGGCGAAGACCGTGAAGCCGGCCACCAGCAGGACCAGGCTCAGCATGATGGCCATCAGGACGCGCTCGTTCTCGATGGCCCCGATGAGCACCCCCTGGAAGGTCTCCCAGGTCACGACGTCGCGCTCGTAGCCGGCGATCAGACTGGCGTCCGCCAGCCTCCGGTGCAGGTCGTCGCGCAGCTCCTGGCCGTGGGCCTCGTAGTCGACCGCCTTGACCAGGATCTCGCTGTAGCTGCGCTCGGTCCTCAGGAAGTCGTCCAGCTCCTGGCGCTGGAGATAGACCCGGTCGAGGTCCATCTCGTTCTCGGTGGAGCGGAAGGTCCCGGCCACGACGTACTCGCGGTTGTTGGTGGCCGGCTGGTCCCGGTCCATGTGGGGAACGGCGGTCATCAGCTGGATGAAGTCGCCCCGGCGCATGTTCAGGCGCCGGAAGAGCTGCTCGCCGACGATGACCGACTCGCGCGGGCGGCCTCCGAGCTCGTACTCGGGCGGCGGCGCGAAGGGGTCGTCCGGATCGGCCACCCGCGTGCCGAAGCGCGGCTCGCGCGTCAGGGCCGCGTGGAACTCGGTGGAAGTCCGCTCGTCGGCCACGTCGATCCCCACCATCTGCACGGCGTTCAGGTCGCCGTACAGCGAGTCGTGCATGATGATCTCGGTGTTGGCCGCCTGGGCGCCCGACAGCCCGATGAGGCCGTACCAGTTGAGGTGGGCGCAGGCGCCCTCGACCCGGGGGTCGGCCCGCACCGCCTCGAGCAGGGGCTCGGGGTCGGCGGGGGGCCGGATCCGGTGGGGATCGACGGGGGTGCGGGGGGAGATGATGATGTCGGAGAGGGCCCCCCGCAGGGTGCTGCGGCTCTGCTCCAGGAAGCCCGTCATGATCGAGAGGATCAGGATCAGGGCCGCCACCCCCACGAAGATCCCCCCGATGCCGATCAGGTTGGTGCGGCGTCGGACCAGGTAGCGCCAGCTCAGGAAGGTGCGGAACACGGGACGGGGGCTCCTCGGAGGGGGCGGCCTCGCGGCCGGCTACGGGCACCCGAGCGACTATTTCCCATCGTCCTCGCCCGCGCGTCGGCTGCGCATGGCCGGGAACAGGAGCACGTCGCGGATGGAGTCCTGGCCGGTGAGCACCATGACCAGGCGATCGATGCCGATCCCCATGCCCCCGGCCGGGGGCAGGCCGAACTCCAGGGCCTGGACGTAGTCGAGGTCCACCTCGCCGGGGGCCTCGGGGTCGCCGCCGGCCACCTGCGCCTCGAAGCGGCGCTGCTGGTCGGCCGGGTCGTTGAGCTCGGTGAAGGCGTTGCCCAGCTCCATCCCGGACAGGAAGACCTCGAAGCGCTCGGCCAGCCGGGGATCGTCGGGGCGGGCCTTGGCCAGGGGGCAGATGTCCACCGGGTAGTCGGTGACGAAGACCGGTCCGTGGAGCTCGGGCTCGACCGCCGCCTCGAAGACGTCGTGCATGAGCTTCCAGTAGCTCCCCGGGTCGGGGAGCTCGCGCTCGGCCGCGGCGGCGCGGACCGCGTCCCGGTCGTCGAAGTCGCAGCCGGCGTGCTGGCGGAAGAGCTCGGCGTAGGGCTGGCGCTCGAAGGGCGCCCGCAGGTCGAAGCTGCGGCCGCGGAACTCGACCTCGGTCGTGCCGTTCACCTCGAGCGCCAGGCTCTCGATCAGGGTCTCGGCGATCTCCATCATGCGGCGGTAGTCGGCCTGGGCCTCGTACAGCTCCAGCATGGAGAACTCGGGGTTGTGCTCGGTGGAGAGGCCCTCGTTGCGGAAGACGCGGGCGATCTCGAAGACCCGCTCCATCCCGCCGACGATCAGGCGCTTGAGGTAGAGCTCGGGCGCGATGCGCAGGAAGAGGTCGCTGGCCAGCGCGTTGTGGTGGGTGACGAAGGGGCGCGCGGTGGCGCCGCCCATAAGGGGGTGGAGGGTGGGGGTCTCCACCTCCAGGTAGCCCTGGGCCTCGAGGAAGCGGCGGACGCCGGACAGGATCCGGCTGCGGCGGGCGAAGACCTCGCCCACCCCCTCGGAGGCCCACAAGTCGACGTAGCGCCGCCGGTAGCGGATCTCCTTGTCCTGCAGCCCGTGCCACTTCTCGGGCGGGGGGGCCACGGCCTTGGAGAGCAGCCGGACCTCCTCGGCCCACAGGGTGGGCTGGCCCTTCTGGGTGAAGCCCAGCTCGCCGGTGATCCCCACGAGGTCGCCGCCGTCGAGCCACTTGCGGCGCGGCCACCAGTCGGCCAGGCGGTCCCGCTGCAGGCCGATCTGCAGCCGGCCGCTGCGATCCAGGAGGGGGGCGAAGATGAGCTTGCCGAAGTCGCGCAGGCCCAGCAGGCGGCCGGCCACCGTGGCGGGGCGCCCGACGCGGGGCCCGGGGGCGTCCGGGGTGCCGGCGCCGGCCAGGACGTCGGCCACGGGCTCGGCGGCGACGCCGCGCGCCGGCCAGGGGTCGATCCCCTCGGCGCGCATGGCCTCGACCTTGGCCAGTCGATCGGGGTGGGCGAGGTCGGTCATGGGTCTCGGCCGTCCGGGGGCCGCGAGGAGCTATCGGGTACCGGCTGGGGCCCCCGAAGGCAAAGGAAAACGGCCGCGTGCGCATCGGGGCGCGGCGGCCGTCCTGAGCTGGTGGAGGATAGGGGATTCGAACCCCTGACCTCTACAATGCCATTGTAGCGCTCTTCCAGCTGAGCTAATCCCCCGTGCACGCGCCCCGGCGGCGGCCCCGAGGGCGCGAGGAGGGAGAAGGATGCCGCGGAAGGGGCGGCCCGTCAAGGCGGTCTTCCGCCGCCGCCGCCTTCTCTGGCGGTGCGCTGCGCCTATTCTATCCGGTCGTTCCCGGGGGGGTGGCCGCCGGACGGCCGGTGCGCCGCCCGGCCCGGCCTCGAGCCCCGGGGCACGCCGCCGCCGCTCGGCGAGGGGGATCGGGGGAACCCCGGCCCCGGCCCGCGCGTCGGCATCCTCCGCAGGAGCCAGACCATTGAGCAACGCCTACGACGCCCGCGCCATCGAGAAGCGGTGGCAGGACCGCTGGGAGGAGCAGCGCACCTTCCGGACCCCCGACCCCGGAGACCCGGACTTCGATCCGGAGCGGCCCAAGTTCTACGTGCTCGACTTCTTCCCCTACCCCTCGGGCGCGGGACTGCACGTGGGCCACCCGGTCGGGTACCTCGGGACCGACATCGTGGCGCGCCGCAAGCGCATGGAGGGCTTCAACGTCCTGCACCCCATGGGCTGGGACGCCTTCGGGCTGCCCACCGAGCAGAACGCGGTCGCCACCGGCCGTCCGCCGGCGGAGATCACTGCCGAGAACGTCGCGACCTTCAAGCGCCAGATGCGGCTGCTGGGTCTCTCCTACGACTGGGAGCGCGAGGTCTCGACCGCGGACCCGGCCTACTACCGCTGGACCCAGTGGATCTTCGCCCGCCTGTACGAGAAGGGCCTGGCCTACCAGGCCGAGGTCCCGGTCTGGTGGTGCGAGGAGCTGAAGACCGTGCTGGCCAACGAGGAGGTCATCGGCGGGCGCTCCGAGCGCGGGGACCACCCCTGCGTGCGCCGGCCGCTGAAGCAGTGGATGCTGCGGATCACGGCCTACGCCGACCGGCTGCTGGACGGGCTCGACGAGCTGGACTGGCCCGAGTCGATCAGGACCATGCAGCGGGAGTGGATCGGCCGCTCCGAGGGGGGAGAGATCCGCTTCCCCATCGAGGGCTTCGAGGGCGAGGCCCTGACCGTCTTCACCACGCGGCCCGACACCCTGTGGGGGGCGACCTTCATGGTCGTGGCGCCCGAGCACCCGCTGCTGGGGCGGCTGACGGGGTCGGAGCAGCGGGCCGAGGTGGAGGCCTACGCCGCGGCCGCCGCCACCCGCTCGGACGTGGAGCGCACCGGCGAGTCCCGGGAGAAGACCGGGGTGTTCACCGGCAGCTACTGCCTGAACCCCCTGGGCGATCCGTCGCTGGAGCGCGACCGCCTGCCGATCTTCGTGGCGGACTACGTGCTGGCGAGCTACGGCACGGGCGCGATCATGTGCGTGCCGGGCCACGACGAGCGCGACTACGAGTTCGCCCGGGCCTTCGACCTGCCCGTCCGCGAGGTGGTGCGGCCCCCCGAGGGAGTGCCCGGGCTGGACCAGGGGGTGTGCTTCACCGGGGAGGGGACCGCGGTCGACTCGGGGCCCATCGACGGGCTGCCCTCGCCCCGGGCCACCGAGCGGACCCTGGAGATCCTGGCCGGGAAGGGCGCCGGCGAGGCCCGCACCAGCTACCGCCTGCGGGACTGGCTGTTCAGCCGTCAGCGCTACTGGGGCGAGCCCTACCCCGTCCTGCACCTGGCCGACGGGACCATCGCCCTGGTGCCCGACGGGGAGCTGCCGGTGGAGCTGCCCGAGCTCGACGACTTCCGGCCCTCGCCGGACGGCTCGGCCCCGCTGGCGCGCGCCACCGAGTGGGTGGAGGTCGCCGGCCCCGACGGCCGGCCGGCGCGGCGCGAGACCGACACCATGCCCAACTGGGCCGGCTCGTGCTGGTACTGGCTGCGCTTCATGGACCCCCACAACGCGGAGGTCCCCTTCTCCGCCGAGGCCGAGGCCTACTGGGGACCGGTGGACCTGTACGTGGGCGGGGCCGAGCACGCCGTGATGCACCTGCTGTACGCCCGCTTCTGGCACATGGTGCTCCACGACCTGGGCCTGGTGAGCACGCGCGAGCCGTTCCAGCGCCTGTTCAACCAGGGGATGCTGACCGCCTACGCCTACGAGGACGGAACCGGGCGGCTGGTGCCCTCGGACGAGGTGGAGCCGGTGGGGGACGAGAGCTTCGCCCTGCGCGAGGGCGGCGCGCCGGTCAAGCAGGTCATCGCCAAGATGTCCAAGTCCCTGCGCAACGTGGTCAACCCCGACGACGTGTGCTCCGAGTACGGGGTGGACACCTTCCGCCTCTACGAGATGTTCATGGGACCCCTGGCGGACTCCAAGCCCTGGAACCCCCGGGACGTGCCCGGCTGCCGGCGTTTCCTGGAGCGGGTCTGGCGGATGATCGTGGACGAGGACTCCAGCGATCCCGCGCGGCCGGAGCTGCTGCGTCCCGAGCCGGAGGGCGAGCCCGAGGGCGAGGCCCTGGAGCTGGAGCGCGCCCTGCACCGCGCCCTGCAGCGGGTCGACGACTCCTTCGAGCGCATGAACTTCAACACCGCCATCGCCGGCCTGATGACCTTCGTGAACGAGGCCGGGCGGAGACCCGGGGCGCTCCGGCGCTCCCAGGCCGAGCGCTTCGTGCTGGCGCTGGCTCCCTTCGCCCCGCACGCGGCCGAGGAGCTGTGGGAGCGGCTGGGACACGCCGAGGGCGCGGCCCACGCCCCCTGGCCCCGAGCCGACCAGCGCTACCTGGTCGAGGAGGACTTCGAGCTGGTGGTCCAGGTGCTGGGCCGCGTGCGCGGCCGGACGCGGGCGCCGGTGGGCGCCCCCTCCGAGGTGCTGGAGCGGCTGGCCCGCGAGGCGGTGGCCGAACAGCTCGCCGGCAAGGAGGTGGTCAAGACCGTCGTGGTCCCTGGCCGGCTGGTCAACTTCGTCGTAAGGTGAGCGCCATGCCCGCTCTGAGCGCCCAGGAGGCGGTGGAGGCGGCGCGCGAGGTGGTCGCGCGCTGCACCGCGGACGAGGCCGAGGCGCAGGTGGACTGGCAGGCCGATCGCTTCGTGCGCTTCGCCGGCGGTGGCGTCACCCAGAGCGCCGAGCGGGAGGCCCTGCAGGTCTCGATCCGGGTGCGGCTGGCCGCCGGGGACGGGGAGGCGGGCTTCCGCGAGGCGCGGGTGAGCTGCGGCTCCCTCGACCGCGAGGCCGCCGACCGCGCCGCCGAGCGGGCCATCGAGCTGGCGCGGCGCGCTCCCGCCAACCCCGAGCTACTCCCCCTGGAGGGGGCGGTGGACGTGCCCGAGACGGGCCTGGTGCGCCCCACCCTGGACCACGGCTTCGCGGAGAAGGCGGTGTGGATTCGCTCCGCCCTCGCGGCCTGCGGCGCGCGGGACCTGGCCCCGGCCGGGCTGGCGCAGACCACCTCCAGCGTGCGGGCCCTGGCCAACTCGGTCGGCCGCTCGGTCAGCGGCTGCGCCAGCCGGGCCGCCTTCGCGCTGACGGCCACGGGGGGCGACGGATCGGGCGCCTGCGAGCGGATCGAGGCCGACGTGGATCGGCTGGACGCCGCCGAGGTGATCGAGCGCGCGGTGGACACCGCTCGCCGGGCCCAGCTGCCCGCCGCGGCGGAGCCGGGCGACTACACCGTGGTGCTGGCCCCGCGGGCCGTGTCGGCGCTCCTGCTCTTCGCCTGCTACCAGGGCTTCGGCGCCCGCGAGGTGGAGGAGCAGGCCTCCTTCCTGTGCGACCGCATCGACCGTCCGGCCTTCTCGGAGCTCTTGAGCCTGCGGGACGAGGCGACCAACGAGGTCTTCCCGGGCTTCCCCTTCGACGGCGAGGGGACCCCGCGCTCCACCGTGCCGCTGATCGAGCGCGGCGTCCTGCGCGGGCCGGTCACGGACAGCCTCTACGCCCGCAAGCTCGCCTGTGCCAACACCGGCCACGCCCTGCCCCAGCCCGACGTGCACGGCCCCATGGCAGAGAACCTGGTGGTGGCCCCGGGCGAGCTCTCCACGGAGGAGCTGATCGGCGGCGTGGACCGGGGCATCTACGTGAGCCAGCTCCACTACACCAACATGATCGAGCCGCGCGACCTCCTGCTGACCGGCATGACGCGCAACGGGACCTTCCTGATCGAGGGCGGCCGCCTCTCGGGCGCCCTGCGCAACCTGCGCTTCACCGAGTCCCTGGTGCGGGCGCTGGCCAACGTGACCGGGGTGGGCCGGGAGCGCGAGGTGGCCGGGGCCCTCTTCGAGGGGGAGGTGGTCTGCCCGGCCCTGCGGATCGACGGCTTCCGCTTCACCTCGACCACCGACTTCTGAGCTCTTCCATGGCAAGCACCAACGAGATGGAGCTGGCTCGCCGGGCGGTGGAGGGGGCCCTCGCCGCCGGGGCCGAGTACGCCGACGCGCGCCTCGACCACCTGCTCACCGAGGAGCTCGCGGTGCGCAACGGGAGCCTGGAGGGCGCCACCGGGGGGGACGATCGCGGGCTGGGGGTGCGGGTCCTGAAGGACGGCTGCTTCGGCTTCGCGGCGGCCCCCCTGCACCCGGACTTCGGGGAGGCGCAGGCCCGGGAGCTGGGGCGCCGGTCCGCGGCCGTCTCCGGCACCCTGCGCGCGGCGGTCGAGGAGCCGGTCCGCCTCTCCGCGGAGGACGCGCAGCGGGGCGAGTACTCGACGCCGATCGAGATCGACCCCTTCGCGGTCCCGCTGGGGGAGAAGGTCGACCTGCTGCGCGAGGCCGAGCAGTCCCTGTCCGGCGCCTCGGAGACGGTGGTGCGCGAGGCCTCCTGCAGCCTGCGCCGGGAGGAGCAGTGGCAGGTCTCCAGCGAGGGGGCCGAGCTCTACCAGGAGCTGGTGCGCTGCGGGGCGGGGATCTCCACCACCGCCGCGGCCCGGGGCCGGGTGCAGCGCCGGAGCTGGCCGGCCTCCTTCGGCGGCAACTACAGGAGCGCCGGCTGGGAGCACGTGCTGGGCCTGGACCTGGCCGCCCACGGTCCGCGCATGCGCGACGAGTCGGTGGCCCTGTGCTCGGCCGACGCGGTCCCGCCGGGAGAGCACGACCTGATCCTGATGGGGAACCTGCTGATGCTTCAGATCCACGAGTCGGTGGGGCACCCGGGCGAGCTGGACCGGGTCTTCGGGCACGAGGTGGACCTGGCCGGCTCCTCCTTCGCCACCCCCGAGAAGCTGGGACGCTTCCGCTACGGCTCGGAGATCGTGAACCTGGTGGCCGACTCCACCGTGCCGGGAGGCCTCGACACGCGGGGGTGGGACGACGACGGGGTGCCCTCGAGCCGCTTCCACGTGGTGGAGGACGGCGTGTTCCGGGGCTACCACACCAGCCGCGAGTGGGCCGATCGCATCGGCGAGGAGAAGAGCCGCGGCACCTGCCGGGCGGAGGGCTGGTTCAACCCGCCGATCATCCGCATGACCAACCTCTCCCTCATGCCCGGGAGCTGGCAGCTCGAGCCCCTGATCGCCGACACCGCCGACGGGGTGCTGTGCGAGACGGTCAAGATGTGGTCCATCGACCAGCGCCGGCTCAACTTCCAGTTCACCGCCGAGATCGGCTGGGAGATCCGCGACGGCCGGCGGACCAGGATGCTGCGGGATCCCACCTACCAGGGCCGGACCCCCGAGCTGTGGCGCTCCTGCGACGCCATCTGCGACGGGGACCACTGGGAGCTGTGGGGCGTGCCCAACTGCGGCAAGGGCAACCCCTGCCAGATCGCCGAGATGAGCCACGGCTGCTCCCCCGCGCGCTTCCGCGGGGTGACCTTCCTGTGACGAGCGTGGAGGGGCGAAGGTGATCGAAGGGTCGAGCGCGCGGTCGGGAGCACCCGGAGGGCGTGAGCTCGCCCTGGTGGCGGTCGTCGCCCTGGCGCTGCGGCTGGGGGCCATGGCGCTCCTGGACACCCCGGCCGCGGCCGACGGGGCGAGCGCCTGGAGCTGGGGAGCCGAGGCTGCGTGCCTGGCGGAGTCCCTGGCCCAGGGAGAGGGCCTGGCCGATCCCTGGGACCGGGACAGCGGCCCCAGCGCCTGGCTGACCCCGGTCTTCCCGGGTCTGCTTGCGCTCCTGATGTCGCTCTTCGGCGGCGTGAGCCGCGCCACCGCGACCGCGCTCTTCACCATCCAGTCCCTGGCCGACGCGCTCACCTGCGTCCTCGTCGCCCGGCTGGCCGTGGGGCTGGGCCTGGCGCGGGTCGCGCGGGTGGCGGCCTGGCTGTGGGCCGTCTATCCGCTGGCCGTGTGGAACGCGGTCCAGTCGGTGTGGGACACCACCCTGGTGGCCTTCGCCCTGACTCTCTTCCTCTCGCGGCTCTTCGCGCCGGGCCGGGAGGAGGGCGAGGCCGCCAGCCCGGGCCGCGCCCTCCGCCTGGGCCTGGGCTACGGATCCGTCCTGCTGCTCAACCCGGCCCCGCTGGGCATCCTGCCGGTGATCGCCTGGGAGGTGATGGGCACGCGCCTGCGGGCGTCGGGCTTGCGGGCCCTGGCGGTCTTCGGCGCGGCCGCCCTTACGGTGTGCCTTCCGTGGATGATCCGCAACCAGGTCGTGGTGGGCTCGCCCGCCCTGCGCCCGGTGCTGGGCATCCAGTTCCTGATCGGCAACCACGAAGAGGCCATCGGCTGGCCCGAGTTCGGGCTCTATCACTACCGCGACCCGGTCGAGCTGGCGCGCTTCCGCGAGCTGGGCGAGGTGCCCTATTCGGCGGACTGCGGGCGGCGCGCTCGGGAGTGGATCGCCGAGCACCCGGGGAGCTTCGTCCGCCTCAGCCTCCACCGCATGCAGCTCTACTGGCTGAGCGAGCCGCCGCTCTGCGACGAGCGCACGTCCTCGCGGGGGAACCCGGCCCAGGATCCCCTGAGCTGGGTCAAGTACGCCTGCTACCTGGCGGTGGGGGTGCTGGGCGCGATCGGCGCCCTGCGGGCTCGCCTGAGCCTGCGGCGGCGGCTGGTGCTGCTCGCCCTGCCGGTCCTCTTCGGCGCGCCCTACTACCTGACCATCGTCTCGGAGCGCTTCCGCTTCCCGCTGGATCCCCTCCTGATGCTCCTGACAGCGGCCCTGCTGCTGCGCCTGCGGGAGCGCCGGCGGGCGGCGGAGAGCGGGGCCTGAGCCCGGGCGGCCTTAAGGGGGGCGGCGAGGCGGGACGAAGAGAGGGGAGCGCGGTCGGGCGGCCGGGGGTCCCCGCGGGGCCTGCCGACGGCGGGCTCGAGCCGCGCGCGGGTGTCCCGGGTGAGGTCCCTTCCGTCGAGAAACGAGCTGGCCGTGGTGCTGGCCGCGGCCTTCGTGCTGCGGCTGGTGGCGGCCCATTTCCTGGGCGCCTGGCAGGACGTGGACGGTCGCACGGCCTGGGAGTGGGGGTACGAGCAGGCCTGCGTGGCCCAGTCGCTGGCCGAGGGCCGCGGCTTCGGCGATCCGTGGGGCGCCGGCAGCGGCCCCACCGCCTGGTTGGCCCCGATCTACCCGGCCCTGCTGGCCCTCCTGATGGCGATCTTCGGCGGGGTGAGCAACGCCACCGCGGCCGCGCTCATCATCATCCAGTCGGCCGCCGACGCGGTGACCTGCGTGCTCCTGGCGCAGCTCGCCATCGGCCTGGGATTCCGCCGGGCGGCCCGCCCCGCGGCTTACCTCTGGGCCCTCTACCCGCTGGCGGTCTGGAACGCGACCCACACCGTGTGGGACACCTCGCTGGTGGCCTTCGCGCTGACCCTCTTCCTCTCGCGCCTCTTCGCCCCCGGCCGCGTGCCGGGTCGCCCGCCCAGCCGCGGGCGGGCCGCGCGCCTGGGGCTGGGCTACGGGGCCCTGCTGCTGCTCAACCCGGCGCCGATCGTCCTCTTCCCGGTGGTGCTGTGGGAGCTCGGGGGCGGGCGGCTGGGGATGCGGGCCGCGCGGGGGGCGCTGGCCTTCGGCGCCGCCGCGGGCCTGGTGTGCCTGCCCTGGATGATCCGCAACCAGGCGGTGGTGGGCACCAGCGGGCTGCGCTCCAACCTGGGCGTCGAGCTGATGATCGGCAACCACGACCGCTCGATCGGCTGGAGCGAGGCCTTCAAGTACAACGCCTCCCACGTGGAGACCGAGCGGGACCGCTATCGCGCGCTGGGCGAGGTGGCCTACTCGCGGGAGTGCCGGGAGCGCGCCGGGGAGTGGATCGCCGCCCACCCGGGCGCCTTCGCCCGGCTGGTCCTGCGACGGGCGCGGCTCTACTGGCTGAGCGAGCCGCCGCCCGTGGACGTGCGGGAGACGGCGGGGCAGGCCGCGGCCGGCGATTCCCTGAGCTGGATCAAGTACGCCAGCTTCCTGGCGGTCGCGCTGGGGGGCCTGGCGGGCCTCGTCCTGCTGCGCCGGGAGGGGGCGCGGCAGCGCGCGCTGCTCCTGGGGATGCTCCTGCTCTTCGGGCTCCCCTACTACCTGACCCACGTCTCCGAGCGCTACCGCTTCCCCGTCGATCCGCTGCTGGTGCTGCTGTGCGCGCAGGCCGCGATCGCGATGGCGAGCGCGAGGGCGGCGGTCGACCGGGCCGGCGAGGAGCGCCTGCACTGCCGCCTGCGGGCCCTGCGGAGCCCGGACGATGCCGGATCCCATCCTGGCCGGCGACCGGCGGCGGCGGTAGCTTGGGCGGAATGGTCGAAGACGAGCGAAAGTCCTTCCGCAGCTTCAAGGACCTGAAGAAGCTGGTCGGCGGCGATCCCCAGCCGCCGTCCGAGGAGGATCCCGAGCCCGAGCCCGAGCGCGGCTGGAGCTTCGAGACCGAGGAGGGCGCCGGCGAGGCGGCCGGGCTGGAGGAGGTCGGCGGGGACGGGGTGCGCGGCCGGGTGGACGCCCGGCCGGCGGCCTTCGGCCCCATGCCGGAGGGGCCGCCGCCCTACCGCGACCGGGAGTCGGAGGAGATGGAGCTGCTGGCCTCCTTCCGGGTGCGGACGGTCTTCCCCGCGGACGTCCACGCCGAGGTGGGGGACCTGCCCGCCGATCCCGCCGAGGCGGACTTCGAGGGGCGCGAGGACCTGCGCGGGGAGCTGATCTTCACCATCGACGGCGAGGACGCCAAGGACTTCGACGACGCCATCGGCATCCGGGCGCGTGAGGACGGGCGGGTCGAGATCGGCGTGCACATCGCCGACGTGGGCCACTACGTGCGGCCGGGCACGGCTCTGGACGAGGAGGCCATGTCGCGGGCGACCAGCGTGTACCTGCCCGACCAGGTGGTGCCCATGCTGCCGGAGGCCATCTCCAACCGGTTGTGCTCGCTGGTGGAGGGCCGCGACCGGCTGGCCTACTCGGTGCGGATGGTCTTCGACGAGAGCGGCCGGCGGGAGTCGGCCCGGGTGCACAAGAGCGTCATCCGCAGCGCCAGGCGCTGTACCTACCGGGGGGTGCAGGAGCAGCTCGACGGAGAGGCGAGCGAGGCCGCCCGCGAGCTCGCGCACCTGGGAGAGTCGCTGCGCCTCTTCCAGCGCTGGACCCGCACCCAGCAGGACCTGCGCGACGCCCGGGGCTCGCTGCGGATCCAGAGCCGCGAGCGCAAGTTCCTCTTCGACCAGGACCACGAGGTGCGCACGGTGGTGGACGCGCCCCGCTACTTCTCCCAGGGCCTGATCGAGGAGACCGCCCTGGCCGCCAACCAGGCGGTGGGGGATCTCTTCCGGGAGCGGGGCCTGCCGACCCTCTACCGGGTTCACCCCGAGAAGGACCCCGAGGAGGTCGAGGCGGTGGCCCGGATGCTGGAGGAGCACGGCATCCGGGTGCCGGAGAAGGCGCGCCTCACCGGCCGCGACATCGGGCGGATGATCCGCACGGCGCGGCGCCGGCCCAACTCCCAGGCCCTCATCCAGCGCATCATGGGGCTGGTGGAGCGGGCCACCTACGAGGTCAAGGACCACGTCGACGTGGCCCAGCACTTCGGCCTGGCGCGCGAGGCCTACCTGCACTTCACCTCGCCCATCCGGCGCTACCCCGACCTGATGGTGCACCGCTGGCTGTGGGCCCTCGAGAGCCGCGGAGAGCAGGCCCAGCGCGAGCTGGCGGCCGACGAGCTGGTGGCCGAGCTGAACCAGCTGGCGGCGCACTGCTCGGCCCAGGCCAACGTGGCCGAGATGGCCGAGCAGGCGGTGGGCGACCTCAAGGTCTGCCAGTACATGCACCCGCACGTGGGCGAGAAGGTGAAGGCCCGGGTGCTGCGGGTCTCGCCCTACGGCCTGGAGGTGCTGATGGAGGACTTCAACGTGACCGGCTTCCTGCCGGCGCGCGCCATCGGAGAGCGGATCCAGGTCAAGGGACCCACCGCCACCATCCGCGCCGGCCGCCGCAACCTGTCCTTCACCGAGGGGCACCCCGTCGCGGTGCGCCTCAAGGACGTGGACTTCATCCGCCTCCAGCTCATGCTGGAGCTGGCCTGAGAGCCCGTCAGGTGGCGGTTCAGTCTCCGGTGCCCGGCGCCGGCAGGTAGCGCAGGAAGTCGCTGTCGGTGGAGAGCATCAGCAGGGTGCCCTGGTCCAGCACCTGCTCGTAGGTCTCGAGGGACTTCACGAAGGCGTAGAACTCCGGGTTGCGGGAGTAGGCCTCGGCGAAGATGGCGGCCGCCTCGGCGTCGGCCCGGCCGCGGATCTCCTCGGCCTGGCGGTAGGCCTCGGACTGGATCGCCTTGAGGTCCTTCTCGCGCTTGCCATCGATCTCGGCCTTCTTGCCCTGACCCTCGGAGCGGGTCTTGTCGGCGATCTTCTGGCGCTCGGAGACCATGCGCTGGTAGACCTTGAGGCGCACGTCCTCGACGTAGTTGATCTTCTTGATGCGCAGGTCGATCAGCTCGATGCCGTACTCCTCCACCTGGGGGGCGGCCCGCTCGAAGATCATCTGCGTGAGGCGGCTGCGGCCCACCAGGATCTCGTCGGACTGGGGCTGCTCGGTTTCCTCGTCGCCCTGGCTCAGCTCCACGTCGAGGAGCATCTCGCGGTTGGTGTTGCGCACGGCCTCGATCAGGTCGTGATCGGGGATGGAGATGCGCGTCTCCCCGTCCAGGATGTCGTCCAGCCGGGCCTGGGCCCGGTCCTCGTTCTGCACGCTCTCCAGGAAGATCAGGGGCTCGGCGATCCGCCAGCGGGCGGTGGTGTCGATGTTGATGTACTTCTTGTCGTGGGTGGGGATCTGGTTGGGGTCGCCGTCCCACTCCAGAATGCGCTTCTCGAAGACCCGCAGGTCCTGGACGAAGGGCATCTTGAAGTGCAGCCCGGCCTTGGTGATGGCATCGCCCACGGGCTCGCCGAACTGGGTGACGATGACCTGTTGCCCCTCCTGGACCCGGTAGGCGCTCGAGAAGAGCAGCGCCAGCAGCAGCAGGCCCAGCACGATCAGCGCGGTCTTCTTCATCGCTGGCCTCCCTGCGTCCGGATGCCCTCTTCGCTCAGGTGCAGCAGTGGCAGGGGCCCGGCTCCCGAGGAGGGGTCGGTCAGGATCTTGCGCTCCAGGCCCGGGAGGACCTTGGCCATCGTCTCGAGGTAGAGCCGCTGGCGGGTCACCTCGGGGGCCTTCTCGTACTCGGCCAGGACGGCCAGGAAGCGGTTGGTGTCCCCCTTGGCCATGTTGACGCGCTCGGTGGCGTAGCCCTCGGCCTGGGTGACGGCCTGCAGGGCTTCTCCCTCGGCCAGCGGGATGACCTTGTTGTAGGCCCCCTGGGCCTGGTTGATGGCCTCCTCCTTCTCCTGGCGGGCCTGGTTGACCTCGTTGAAGGCGGGCTTGACCGGGTCCGGCGGATTGACGTCCTGCAGCTTGACGGTGACCACGTTCAGCCCGGTGCCGTACATGACCAGGACGCCCTGCAGCCGCTCCTTGACCTCGGCGTTGATCTCGGTGCGGCCCACGGTGAGGACCTCGGTGACGCTGCGGTCCCCGACCACCTCCCGCATGACCGACTCGGAGGCGTCGCGCAGGGCGCGCTCCGGGTTGCGGATGTTGAAGAGGTACAGCTGCGGGTCGGAGATGCGGTACTGGACGATCCACTCGACGTCGGCGATGTTCAGGTCTCCGGTGAGCATCAGGGACTCGTCCGAGTAGTCGCTGGGCGAGTAGCGCGTGCGCACCCCCGCCCGCTCGGTGCGGAAGCCGAACTCCTCCTTGTGCACCTGCTGCTTGCGGATCAGCACCACGTCCTCGACTCCGAGGGGCCACTTGAAGTGCAGGCCGGGGGGCGTCTCGCGCACGAAGCGACCGAAGCGGGTGACCACCCCGACCTCCTCGGGCTCGACCGTGTAGTAGCTGGAGAAGACCGCCACCAGCAGCAGGATCACCGCGATGGGGATGCCGATCAGCACCCCCAGACGGTGGCGGAGTGCCTCGAGCTGGCGAATCTGGCGGTTGGAGCGCAGGGCTTCCTTGAAGTCCTCGAAGCTCTTGATGTCGTCGATGTCCATGGATCCTCCGCGGACGGGGCCGGTGGAGAGGGGTGGAGGCGCCACCCTACGCGAGGCCCCGGGGGGTGATTCAACGGGGAAGCGGGAAAGCCCGGGCGGGCGAGCAGAGCCCGGGCGGCGGGTTAGGCCTGGGCCTCGGGCGCGCCGGGTGCCGGCTCGGCGGCCTCGGGTGCCGGCTCGGCGGCCTCGGGTGCCGGCTCGGGGTCGAAGCGCCGCCGGGGCACCTCCCGGCGGGCGCCGCAGCGGCGGCACTCGCGGAAGAAGACGGGCTCTCCCTCGGTGCTCGGCACCAGGGTCTGGCCCTTCTTGTCGATGTTCCAGGCGACCTTGGGCGTCTCGCTGGCGGGAACCCAGGTGTGTCCGAGGATGCGGCAGAAGAAGTTCATGGCGGTGGGGTCGAGAAGGGCGACCAACATACCCTCTGCGGCCGGGCCTGGGTAGCGCGGAGCGCCCCGGCGCCCCGCGGTCCGGGAGGTCCGTTCGGCGGTCTCGACCCCCCCCAGCGCCCCCAAGGAGGGCCGACGCGTCCCAGAACCCGGAAGCCGCCCCTCCCGAGGGCTTCGGCCCGGCGGGAGCGCCCAAGCCGCGCGGGGATCGGTCCGAAGCACAGGGGAAGCGTTTCGGACCCCCTCCGCGAGCCTCTGGGAATCCCGTCCATGCAAGTCCAGACCGAGCGCATCCTGTACGAGACCTGCCCGCTGTGCGAGTCCTCCGAGCACGAGGAGGTCGGCCAGGCGAGCTGCTCCCGCCACCCCCTCTACAGCGAGGACCTCCCCAGCGTCCTGAAGTGGCGCGGGTGCCGCAACTGCGGGCACGTGTTCACCGAGGGCTACTTCAACCGGGAGGCGCAGGACCTGGTCTTCGAACGGGCCCTCAACGCCCAGATCCCCGGCCAGGAGATCGAGCGCAACCGCATGATGAGCTCCCGGATCGTCCAGATCGTCTCGGCCATCCGCGGCTCCCTGGTGGGGCGCTGGCTGGACGTGGGCTTCGGGAACGGTTCCCTCCTGGCCACGGCCGAGGAGTACGGCTACCAGGTGGTGGGCCTGGACCTGCGCGCCTCGAGCGTGGAGCTCATGAGCCGCATGGACTACGAGGTCCACGAGCGCGATCTGGCGGACTTCGAGGACCCCGCCGGCTTCGACGTGGTCTCCCTGGCCGACGTGCTGGAGCACTCCCCCTACCCCCGGGAGGTGGTGGGCCACGCGCGCCGCCTCCTGAAGCGGGAGGGTCTGCTGTTCCTCTCCCTGCCCAACATGGACAGCTTCGTGTGGAAGTCCCTCGACCAGCGGGGGGAGAACCCCTACTGGGGCGAGCTGGAGCACTACCACAACTTCGGCCGCGACCGCCTGTACGCCCTGCTGCGCACCAGCGGCTTCGAGCCCTGCCACTACTCGGCCAGCGAGCGCTACCGGGCCTGCATGGACGTGGTGGCGGTGCGGGTCGAGGAGCAGTAGCCCCGCGGGGCCCCCAGGCGGGGGCCGGGGTGAAGGGCTCAAGGGCCCGGACCCGAGGCTTCGAAAGAGAGGATCGCCCCCAGGCCGTCCTCCCCCCCGGCCCGGGCACCCCTGCATGAAGCCCCTGCAGTCCCTGCTGTCCAGGCGGAGGTCCGCCTCCGCCCGCCCCATGGCCACCGCCCGGGAGGGCCCCGAGGAGGAGGCCCTCCGGGGGCGCTGGAGCGAGCCGCACCCCGACGGCGGCACCCGCCGCGAGGCCGCCCTGCGCCAGCTCGAGGAGCTGCGCGAGGAGGGTGGGGGCGGCGAGCCGCTCGACCTGCGGGGCCTCTTCCTGGTGGACGCCGACCTCTCGGGGCTGAACCTGGCGGGCAGCGACCTCTCCAGCGCCGATCTCTCCCGCGCCAACCTCGAGGGGGCCATGCTCCTGCGCGCCCGGATGGAGGGGACCACCCTCTTCCAGGCCCGTCTGGAGCGGGCCGAGCTGGGCGGGGCGGAGCTCACGGGCGCCAACCTGCAGGGCGCGCGCGCCAGCGGGGCGGGCTTCGGGCGGGCGCGGCTCGAGGGAGCCTGCCTGGCGGACGCCGACCTCTCCAACGCCACCCTGACCGAGGCCAGCCTGCGCGGCGCCGAGCTGCGGGTCTGCCGGCTGGAGGGCGCCCGCGCGCGCAGCGCCGACCTGCGGGAGACCGACCTCTCGCGGGCCGACCTGCGCGGGGCCGACCTGGAGGACTGCCAGCTGGAGGGCGCCGTGCTGGACGGGGCCCGGATGGGAGGGGTCAGCCTGCGGGGGATCACCGGCTACCCGAAGGCGAGCTGGATCGGGGTGGACATCCGCGAGACCGACTTCACCGGGGCCTACCTGTGCCGGCGGCACATCCTGGACCAGAACTACCTCCTGGAGTTCCGCCAGCAGGGCGCCTGGGCCCGATGGCTGTACGCCGCCTGGTGGCTCACCAGCGACTGCGGGCGCAGCCTCGTGCGCTGGGCCGTGCTGACGGTCGTGCTGGCGGTCGGTTTCGCCGGCCTCTACAACCTGGTGGGGATGGACTGGGGGGAGAACGAGACCCCGCTGTCGCCGCTCTACTTCAGCGTCGTGACGCTGACCACGCTGGGCTACGGGGACGTGCTGCCCGCCACCCTGGCGGCGCAGGTGGTGGCCATGGCGGAGGTGGTGACCGGTTACGTGATGCTCGGGGGCCTCCTGAGCATCTTCAGCTGCAAGATGTCGCGGCGAGCGGAGTGATCCAGATGAAGCTGTTCGGCAGGAAGAGCAAGGACCCCCTGGCGGAGCTGCGGAAGGTGCTGGGGGATGCCGAGGTACCGAGCTTCCCCCGGGCCACCCTTCAGCTCATGCAGGAGCTGCGCGATCCGGAGACCTCCAACGAGGAGATCGCCGAGTCGCTGCAGCGCGACCCGGGGCTGGTGGTGCGGGTGCTGAGGACGGTCAACTCGGCCGCCTACGGGCCGGCGCGGCCCATCGACGACGTGTCCCACGCCGCCTCCTACCTGGGCCGCTCCCAGCTCGAGCAGATCGTGCTGGCCCTGGCGGTGAAGGACGTCCTGCCGGCCGAGCCCGCGCCGGGCTACGACGCCCAGCGCTACTGGCTGGCGGCCTCCTTCCGGGCGGTCCTCTCCCGCCGGATCGCCGAGCGGCTGCACCCCGCCAAGCAGGACCTGGCCTTCACGACGGGGATCCTGCAGGACATGGCCGTGCCGCTCCTGGCCACCGCGCGGCCGACCGACTACGGGCCGGTGCTGCAGCAGTGGCACGAGGACGCCGGCGAGCGCCTGGAGGAGCTGGAGCAGCAGGCCTTCGGCTGGAACCACGCCCAGGTGGGCGGCTGTCTGGGCCAGAGCTGGGAGCTCCCCGAGACGCTGGTCGAGGGGATCGACCGCCATCACGGGGACGAGACCACCGACGCCCAGCTCCTGCCGTCGATCCGCCTGGTCGCGGTCCTGCGCGAGACCGAGGCCCAGCACGGCATCGACGCCCTGGTGGAGGAGGCGCGGAGCGGCTACGGCCTCGAGCCCGACTGGATGCGGGGGACCATCGAGGCCTGCGACGAGCAGGCCGGCGAGTTGGCCGCGCTGTTGCGGTAGGGAGGGGCGGGGGGGGCCCCGTCACAGTCTGACGGGAGGCCGACGGGGCTCCTGGCCCCACGGACGGTTCCTGGAACCGTGAGGCCGCGACCGACGCAACGGCAGACGTGAGCGGTCTACTCGGCGCGCGCCCGCGGAGCGGGCGCGGCCTCGTCACAGCCTCCCGGGACGCCTACGGGATTCCTGCCCCCACGAGCGATTCCTGCTGCCGTGAGGCATGGCCTGCGCAACTACGGCGTCGGACGGTTCGACCGATGATCACGCCACATGCTCGGTGCGCTTCGCGCACCGAGCGTGGCGTCACGGCGCCACTCGGCGCCGGCGCGGCAAGTGTGCCGCGCGTCCATGTCCACAGCGCACCGAGTAGGAGCCCCTACCTCTCGGATGCCTTTTTCAGGGCGGGTTGGGGCCTTTCCCGCCAGGTCCTGACGTCCTCCATCAGCACCTCGATGGACTTGTCGAGCTGCGCGTCGCGCTCGTCAGCGGGGTGGGGCCACACGATGTGGTGGGGCACCGCGCCGTTCAGCTCCATGTCCTCCCCGTCCCCCAGGAGGAACCAGCCCCGGAAGGGCATGCGCAGGAAGCCCACGTCCATGATCCCCACACCACCGGTGCTGATCACACCCCCGGCGGTGGGAACTCCGATGAGCTGCCCCCGACCCAGGTGCTTGATGGCGTGCGAGAAGATCTCCGCGTTGCTGAAGCTGTTCTGGTTGCACAGGACCGCGATGGGCTTGCTCCAGGTGGCGTACACCCGGCGATCCTGGGGATAGCCCGGCCCGCCCCCGCGGGGGACCGTGATGGCGTGAGACGGCTGGGTCAGGACCGTCAGCAGGTGGTCGGCCGTCGAGCCGCCGCCGTTCTCGCGCACGTCGATCAGGATGCCGTCACGGCCGGCGCCCACCGAGTAGAGCTCCTCCTCGAACTGCAGGAAGCTGCTCCAGTTCATGCCCCGGATGTGCAGGTAGCCCAGGGCGCCGCCCGAGACCTCGTCCACCACGCGGCGGTTCTCCCGGGTCCACATCCGGTAGAGCAGCGAGCGGGCGGCGCGCTGCGAGATGGGGCGGAGACTGACGTCGCGGTCCTCGCCCTCGGCGCCCCGCACGCGCAGGTCGATCTCGCGGTCCAGGGTGCCGTTCAACAGGGGGGTGAGGTTCAGCGAGGGATCCACGCTCTGGCCGTCGATGGCCAGCACCACCTCCCCGGGCTCGATGCGCGCGCGGTGCTTGTCGGCCGGGCCCTCCAGCAGCACGTCGCGCACCTTCAGGCCGGGGCCCTGGTGGTCGGGATCGAAGCGCAGGCCCAGGTGGGCGGTCTCGACGCGCCAGGGGCCGTCCGAGGAAGAGGGGCCCCGACGGGAGAAGCCCCCTCCGCCGGCGTAGAAGCCCAGGTGCGAGCCGTTCAGCTCGCCCAGCATCATGCTCACCACGCTGGCCAGCATGCCCGAGTCCACCGCCGCCGCGGCCATGTCCACGTACTTGCGCCGGATGGCGTCCCAGTTCCGGTTGCCCAGCCGCTCGTCGTAGTAGCCGTCCCGCATGGCCCGCCAGGCCATGTCGAAGGCCACCCGGTTGCGATCCGCGCGGACGAGCTCCTGGCGGGCGCTGAACCCGTAGCGGGTCTCCTTGCCGGAGGCGGACAGGCTGGCGGGAGATCCGCCCGACAGCCACAGGATCTGATTGCCCTCCTCGATCCAGACCGGATCGGATCCAATGCTGGACGAGAGCAGCTTGGGCTGCATCTCTTCGGGGGGCTCGACGGTGTACACGCCGCGCTTGCCGTCGATGGAGGCGGTGAAGGCCAGCTTCTTGGAGTCGTGGGACCAGAAGGGCTGGCGCTCGGCCGAGTCGGGGATGGAGATCCGCCGGATGCGCTCGTTGATGTCCTGGAAGTCGATCTCGACGGTGAGCTCCTCCTCACCCTTCTCGTCCTCCTTCTTCTTCTCGGGCTCCTTCTTCTCCTCTTCCTTCGCCTCGGTGGGTTCGTCTGCCTGGGGCTCGGCGGGCTCGTCGGCCTGGGGCTCCTCGGGCTCGTCCTGGGCTGGCTCCTCGGGCTTCTTGGGCTTCTCCTTGTCCTTCTTCTTGCGCGCCTTCTTCATCTTCTCGAGGGCCTCCTCCACCTTGCGATCCCGGGAGGTCTCCTGGTCGTCCTCCTCGGTCAGGAACACGTAGTAGAGGTCGGTCTCGTCGTCGGTCCGCCGCCCGGTGAAGGCGATGGCCTTGCCGTCCGGTGACCAGGCCGGGTTGCCGTCGGAGTCCGGGTGCTTGGAGATGTTGACCGGCTCGCCCGAGCCGTCCGAGGGCATGATCCACAGGTCGCGGTTGAAGTCGTCATCCTCCACCGCGTAGGCGATCCAGGCCCCGTCAGGGGCCCAGGTGTAGTCGGGGGAGTCCCAGCCGGACAGCAGCCGCTTGCCGCCCTTCCCGTCGGGATCCATGGTCCACAGCTCGCCGTTGCCCCGGACGAAGGCCACCTTGGAGCCCTCCGGGCTCCAGCGCAGCCCGGACTCGACCTCGGGGTCCTGGCTGAGGCGCTCGAGGGGGAACTCCTCGTTCTGCCACCAGAAGAGGTCCTCGTCGGCTCGCCGGGCGCGCCAGATGTCGGCCTGCCCCCCCTGGTCGCTCACGAACAGGATGGCGTCCCCCTCGGGGGAGAAGACCGGGCCGCGCTCCTCCTCGGGGGTGTCGGTGAGGCGCTGCGGCTCGCGCAGCACGGTGTCCATGACCCACAGATCGCCGCCGGCGGCGAAGACCACCTCCAGGCCGTCGGCGGAGAAGGCCGCGGCCTGGGCGCTGGAGAGGGTCCGCCGCAGGAGGGGGTCGGTGATCCGGTCCCCGGCGTTCCAGATCTCGATGCGCTGCGGGGAGTCGCCCGAGCCCACCCGCAGGGCGTAGAGGTCGAAGAGGTGGCGGAAGACGAGGGTGCTGCCGTCGGCCGAGACCGTGGGCGAGACCACCGAGTCGTCCTTGAAGGCCGTGATGCGGCGCTTCTCGCCGGACTCCAGGGCGTACTCCCAGAGGTTGAAGCTGCCGCTCTCGGCGCCGACGTAGTAGAAGCCGCTCCCGTCGGGCTTCCACACCGGCGAGCGGCTGCCCCCGTCGTGATCCAGGAGCTTCTCGAACTCGCCCGACTCGAGGTCGATCATCCAGACCTGGCTGGCGCCGGCGCCGCGGTAGCCCTTGCGCCACCATGCGACGCCCTCGCGCGTGAACAGGAGCCGAGCCCCGTCGGGCGAGAGGGCACCCTCGCGACCGTAGGCGTCGAACAGCAGACGGTCGGCGCGGTCCCCCTGGAGCGAGACCTCGAAGAAGCGCTCCGCCCGGCGCCAGTGGTGGTCGCGGCTGCAGCTCGCCAGGAGGGACTCCCCTCCGGGGAACCAGCCCTCCAGGCGGTAGCCCGCGGTGTGGGCGGTGAGCTGCTCCGGCACGCCCCCGGCCGCGTCGATCAGGTGGATCTGGGCCGAGCCCGAGCGGTCGCTGACGAGGGCGATGCGCCGGCCGTCGGGCGAGAACTTGGGCAGGGAGTCGGACCCCTCGTGCTGGGTCAGCTGACGGGCGGCGCCGCCCTCGATGGGGACCGACCAGACGTCGCCGCGCCAGTCGAAGGCCAGGGTCGCGCCGTCGGGGGAGAGGGCCGGGTGGCCGGGGAAGCGGATGGCCTCCCCCCGGGCATCGGCCGACTGGCCGGGGGCCTGCGCCGCGATGGTCAGGAGGGCCGCTGCCGCGAGGAGGGACTTGCTCATCGTTTGCGCCATGGTGCGGGTCGTCGTCGTGGGGATCGGCGGGGGTCGTGGGAGAGGATGGACCACTATAGGATCGGCCCGGGGGCCTCCATACGTGGGGGTGTGGCCGGCGCCATTCTGAACGCAAGCCGAACCGGGGACGCCCGGGGGGGATCGCGGGCCTGGATTCCCGGAAGGGGGGTTCGGGAGAGGGCCCGGCCAGGGCTTTGCCCCCGTCCGGCGGGCCACCTAGACTCCCTGGCGTGAGCGCGCCCTCCACCTCCGCTCCCCGCGCCTGCCACTGCTGCGGCCTGGTCCAGCACCTGCCGGAGGTCCCCACCGGGGCTCGGGCGCGCTGCGCGCGCTGCCACACGACCCTGTGGCGGCCCGGCCGCAAGCTGGCGGGCAACCGCCGCTGCGCGGCCGCCGCGCTGGCGGCGCTGATCCTCTACCCGGTGGCGGTCAGCCTGCCGATCATGCGCCTGGAGCGCTTCGGCCACCTGACCGAGGCCAGCATCTGGAGCGGCACCTTCTCGCTGCTCGCCGAGGGTCAGATCCTGGTGGGGATCGTGGTGCTGGCGTGCTCGGTGGTGATCCCCCTGCTCAAGCTGGCGGGCCTGCTCCTGATCACCACCGGTCGGCTCAGCCACCGCAACCGGGCCTTCACCTACCGGCTGATCGAGTGGGCCGGCCGCTGGGGCATGCTGGACGTGCTGCTGATCGCGATCCTGGTGGCCTGGATCAAGGTGGGGGACCTGATGGAGGTCCACCCCGGCCCGGCGGCCCTGGCCTTCACCGTCTGCGTGTGCCTGAGCCTGGTGGCCACCGCCTGCTTCGATCCCCACGCCCTGTGGGAGGAGGCCGAGGATGAATGAGCGAGAGCCCTCCCCGCGCGAGATGCCGGTGGCCGAGGTCGAGCCCGCCCGCAGAATCAGCTGGGCCTGGAGCCTGCCGCTCCTGGCGCTGGTCTTCGCGGTCTTCCTGGGCTGGAAGTCGTGGGCCGAGCGCGGGGTGTCGCTGAGCGTGCGCTTCGAGCAGGGATGGGGCATCCAGCCCGGCGCCGCCGTGCGCTACCGCGGCATCTCGGTGGGGGAGGTGGCGCGGGTCACCCTGGACGACGAGCTCGAGGACGTGGTCGTGGGCGTGCGCCTGCAGCGCGACGCCGGCTACCTCGCCCGCGCCGGCAGCCGCTTCTGGATCGTGCGGCCGCAGGCCAGCCTGAGCGGCATCGGCGGCCTGGACACCATCGTGGGCAAGCGGTACCTGGAGGTCCTTCCGGGTCCCGAGGCGGGCCCCGCCCGGACGAGCTTCGTGGGGCTCGAGTCCGCCCCGCTGCTCGAGCGCATCGAGCCCGGCGGGCGGGAGATCGTGCTGCGGGCGCGCAAGCGCTTCGGGATCCTGCCCGGGGCTCCCATCTACTACCGCCAGATCCAGGTGGGCCTGGTGCTCCTGGTGGGGCTCTCCAGCGACGCGACCGCGGTGGAGATGCGGGCCTACATCCACCCCCCCTACGTACAGCTCGTGCGCGCCAACACCCGCTTCTGGGACGTCTCGGGGGTGAACATCGACCTGGCGCTCCAGGGCCTGCGGGTCGAGCTGGAGACCCTGCGGTCGCTGGTGGCCGGGGGCATCGCCATGGCCACCCCCTACGACGCCGGCGATCCGGTGGGCACCGGGCACGTGTTCCAGCTCCACGAGGACTTCCAGGACGAGTGGCTGAAGTGGCAGCCGGCCCTGCCCGTGGGCAGCTCGCTCCTCCCCGAGGGCCTGGCGCCGCCGCAGCCGCTGCGGGCCAGCCTGAGCTGGCGCTCGGGGCGCATCCTGGGGGGAGCGCGGGAGCACCAGGGCTGCGTCCTGCAGGTCGCCGACGGGCTCCTGGGTCCCGAGGATCTCCTGCGCTCGCCCGAGGGAGCCAAGGAGGGCAGCGTGCGCCTGGAGCTGGCCGGGGAGCGGCTGGGCCTGGAGTCGGAGCCGGTCTGGGCCGAGGGGGGGCTGGCGCTCTATCCGCTGCGCCTGCCCGAGATCCCGGTCTGGCCCGCGCTGCGCACGCGGCGGCCGGAGGAGCCCGAGGACTGCCTGGTCTGGGCCGATCCCTCGGGCGCTCCCATGGCGGTCTCGATCGCGAGGCTGGAGGCCGGGGAGGACTCCTGGCGGGTGGACGAGGCCCTGTCCTTCGACGAGCGCTGGCACGGCGCCTGCGTGCTGGCGCGGGCCGACGGAGCCCTGATCGGGATCCTGCTCCTGGACGGGGCCGAGGCGCGCGTGGCCCCGATGCCCGGAGGGTGAGTCTCCGGCTCAGTGGTAGCTGACCGCGCTGCGACGCAGGCCGTCGAAGGTGGCCAGCTGGAGGTCCTCTCCACCCTCGCCGCGCGTGATCCACAGCACGTAGTCGACCTGGCCGTAGCGGTCCACGAAGCGATCGATCTCCCCCACGGTGTCCGGGTCGTCGGGCCGGCCGCCGGCCCCGATCTCGCTCTGGATCTCGGCGCTGAGCCCGTCCTCCAGCTCGCGGCCGCTCTCGGTCGTCTGGTAGCCCAGGCCGTAGACCTCGTAGCCCTGCCCGCTCAGCAGCTCGTACACGGCCTCGCTCACCTCCCGGCGGTGCTGCGGGCGGGCGTGGTTGACCACCAGCACCTTGTTCCGGGACGGGCCGGCGCGCTCCGACAGCCGGCGGGGCTGGGACTCCGGGAGCGATTCGCCGCCCCGGAGGATGAGGCCCGCCCAGCTCACGGTCTCCTGGAAGTCGTCGCTGCGGTTGTGGCTGCTGCGGACCACCGTGACCGGACCGCGGTCCGTGCTGCTGGCCAGGCGCACGAAGGCCAGCCCCATGACCGCCATCGCCCCGAGCAGCAGGAAGGGCATGAGCAGGCCGGCCGCCACCCGGCGGCGGGTCCGGCGCTGGCGCTTGACCTCGCCGGTCGCGGGCGGGGCGCTGGCGGCGGCCCGGACGGGCCGGGGCCGGTGGACGAAGGGCTCGGGCGGCGCCTCCATCGGGGGCAGCGGCTGACCGCTGAAGGAGGGCAGGGTGGCCGGCCGCACGTCGAAGGGCTTGCGGGCCGCGATGATGGCCCGCAGGTCGGCCAGCATCTCCTGGACCGAGCCGTAGCGGCCGTCCATGTCGGCCATGGCGCGGCGGATGACCCACTGCAGGGACTCGGGGCAGCGCTTGCTCACGCGCGAGAGGCTGCCGTGGGCCGGGAAGGAGTCCTCGATCAGGGAGTAGAGGACGGCGCCCGCGCTGTAGATGTCGAACTTGACCCCGTCCACCTCGTGGACCTTGACCCCGTTCATGGCCAGCTTGACCATCTCGGGGTCGCGGAAGTACTCCGTTCCGTGGGTGGTCAGGGTCATGGCCGACTGCAGCGGGGTGACCAGCCCCAGGTCGACCAGGTGCACGCGGCCCCTGGAGACCAGGACGTTGCTGGGCTTGATGTCCTTGTGCCACAGGCCGGCGCGGTGGAACTGGTCGAGGCTGGCCAGGAGGTCGGCCGTGTAGGCCATGGCCAGGGCCAGGTGGCGGTCCTTCAGGCCCTCGGTGCCCGAGGCGCGGTGCATGCGCGTGGCCACGACCGAGAGCTCGTCGCCCTCGACGAAGGGCATCACGTAGTGGAAACGGACCGGCGTGAGCTCGTGCTCCAGCACCAGGCCCAGCTGCTTGGCGGCCTCCAGGGCGCGGCTCTCGCGCACGATCTGGGGCAGGGTGGAGCCCTCCGAGAGGGCGAAGGACTTGATGACCACCTTGCCCGGGTCGGGGTGCCCGCCGGCCTGGAAGGCGGCGAGCTTCTCGCGGGAGGGATCGGCCAGGAAGAGGCGGCCGCCCGAGCCGCCGCTCTTCATCTTGGAGAGGATGGTGTAGCCGGGGAACTCGCGCGCGGCCGCCTTGGCGCGCCGGCCGGTGCGGGCCGGAGCGGTGTGCGGCGCCCGGGCGATCACGTCCGGGACCCGGCGCTCGAGCCCCTCGGTGAGCGCGGTCAGGCCCAGGAAGCGGATGGGGTGGCCCAGGCCCACCCGGTACAGGGCGAGCAGGCTGCCGGTCAGCTCGTCCTCGACGGCCCCGGCGTAGTGGCCCGCCGCCCTCCAGCGGAAGACCAGCAGGTTGAAGAGGCACAGCGGGAGGAAGAAGAGCGCGGTCAGGATCCCGCCCACGAAGCGCAGGCTGTCCACGATCGTCCCGCTCAGGAAGCGGAACACGTGCACGAAGAGGAAGGCCGCTCCCCGGAAGGCGCCCCCCACGCAGTACCCCAGCCCCTGGCACAGCTTCCAGAGCAGCAGCACCGCCACGATGGGCACGGCGATGGCGCCGAAGCCCAGGGCTAGCAGCAGTACGAATCCGATTCCCACGCTGTACATGCTTGGCTCCAGGCTCCGGGTCCGGCCTCTCGGGACACTCGCGATCGGCTAGCGCGCGCGGGAGGCTTCCCCCTCGCTGCGTCGTTCCACGATCCGGTGGTAGATCTCGGCAATCGCATCGTCGAAGAGCGCGTCGTCGGACTTAGTGGGATTCAACTCGAGGCCGTTTCGGGCGGCCTCGCTCAATTCGTCCTCCGTAAAGCTGTATTTTCCAATGACTTCGGTCAGCGCCAGGCGCAGCTTCTGGCGCACCTGGCTCAGCCGCCGGCTGACCGTGGCCTCGCTGATGCCCAGGGCCTGGGCCACCTGGCGGCCGCTCTGGCCGTCCAGCACGCGGGAGCGGTAGACCGCGAAGTCGAGGAAGGGCAGGCCCCGCTCCACGGCGCGGATGGCCGCCTCCACCTTGGCGTCGAAGACCGCCCGCTGGTAGGAGCCGTCGGGGTCGGCCTCCTGCCCCACCCGGTCCCAGTCCTGATCCAGCGACAGGGGTTTGGTGCCCCCCCCGCGCTTCTGGGCCATGCGCCGGTCGATCTCGTCCCCCAGGGTGTACTTGGCGATCGCCAGCAGCCAGGTCGAGAAGCGGGCCCCGCGGCTGGGGTCGTGGCGGTCGATGGCCGCCGAGAGCGCCGCCATGGTCTCCTGGGAGAGGTCCTGAACGGTCTCGACCCCCACTCTCCCTCGGCCCCACTTGGTGAGCTGGGCGCGCAGGATGGGCCCGAAGGTCTCCCACAGCTCGAACCAGGCCTGCGGGTCCCGCGCCCGCAGCCGTCCCACGAAGCCGGTCGAGTAGTCGTTCAGCAAGGAATCGCCCCGAATCGGCCGCCGGTGCCCGCCGGTGCCCCGACGGCCCCGCGAGCCCGCCCCGCGGGGCCCCGGAGCCGCGAGCCCGGAGCCGGGGTGTCTTACACCCTATAACGAGAATATTCGCCGGGAGTGAAAAGCGGTCGCGGGATTCCCCAAGAAGCCCGCGAAGACCCGGGTCGGAGACCCAGGAGACAGACATCCCCCCTCGCAAGGAGCACAGGACATGTTTTCCATCATCAAGACGTCGCTGAAGTTCGTCTCGATCACGGCCCTGCTGGCCGGCCTGGCCGCCGGGGGAACGATGCTCGTGGCGGGTCCCGATCGCGCCAAGGCCATCTTCGACCAGGGCAAGGACTACGTCTGCGACACCATCGACCGTCAGATCGACGAGACCACCGCCCTGCGCGCGCAGCTCACCGAGCTGGAGCGCGGGTACCCCCGCAAGATCGCCGAGGTCCGCGGCGAGCTGGCCGAGATCGGCGAGCAGGTGCGGATGCTCGATCGCGAGCACAGGATCTCGGCGCGCGTGGTCAGCATGGCCGAGCGCGACCTGGAGGAGCTGGAGCCCCTGCTGGCCGAGGCCGAGGCGGCTCGGGTCGAGCACGGCGCCACGCAGCTGGTGAGCGTGCGCTTCGACGACCGCGTGTGGGAGTACGACCGCGCCCTGGCGCGGGCCCACCAGATCCGGCAGACGGCCGCCATGTTCGCCGGCCGCGGGGCCGACGCCGACCACGACCTGAACTACCTGCTCCAGCAGGCGACCCAGTTCGAGGAGCTGCTGCTGCAGCTCACCACCGAGCACGCCCGCTTCCAGACCCAGCTCCAGCAGCTCGAGCGCCAGGTGGACTCGATCGCTCGCAACGATCGCCTGATCGAGATCGTCGAGGCCCGCCAGCGCACCTTCGACGAGTGCAGTCGCTACGAGATCGTGAGCCTGGACCAGATCACCCAGCGGCTGGCCCAGATCCGCAGCCGGCAGGTGGCCGAGCTGGACGTGCTGGCCAACCAGGGCAAGGCCATGGACTACGAGGAGATGGCGCGCTTCGAGCTCCAGGTCGAGGAGGGCGGCCTCGAGGTCGAGCCCGCCGTCGTCTGGCAGCAGGAACGCTAGGGGCGCAATCCACCGGTCTCCACCCTGGCCTCCCGAGCGCGGGGGGGGGGCGGGCGGGCCGCCGCCGCGCGGGGGGGGGGGGGGGGGGGGGGG
>CAZTTG010000017.1:0-78456 GCA_964615935.1 uncultured Planctomycetaceae bacterium
TGTGGACGGTCGAAACCTCCAGAGTAGCCTCGCCGGGCCAGGGCGTCGACTTCACTGCGGCCCGGATGACGAAGCCCGCGGCCACGAGCTGATCGAGTCCGTTCTCCCGCGTATCGCCCTGTGCAACCGTGTTCGTCGCCAGCAACCCCGTGTGCCCTTTGGGCCGCAGGAGATCTCCGGCGCGAAGGAAGAAATAGGACACGAGATCTGCCGATCCCCGTTTACCGCGGCCCACATGACGAATCCAGTATTCGCGACATGACTCGCCGAAGATCTCGGTCAGCTTCTGGCCCCCCGCAAACGGCGGGTTGCCGACGATGGCATCGAAGCCCCCCTGCTCGAAGACCTCCGGGAACTCCACGAAGAAGTGGAAGGGCCGCTCCGGGCCGAGCAGCCCCTGCACCCGCGTGCGGAGCTCGCCCATCTCCCCCTCACTGGCCTCCTCGGCGAAACGCCCGACGAGCGTCGCGCGGAGTTCCTCGCGGTCGCGCTTCCTCGACTCCGCGAACTCGGGCGCCACGAGGAGGTCGCCCGCCAGCCGCAGCTTCTCGGTCGCGGCTTCGGCTCGCTTCAGGGCGGCCTCCTTGATCCGCGCGTCCTCGGGTCCGATGACCGGCATCTGGCGGATCCCCTCGCGGGCCTCGGTGGCCTCTCGCACGGCGGCTAGCAGGAAATCGGTCCCCAGGGGAGGCGTCGAGTCCCCTCCGCGCTCCATCGAGCCCCGCTCCATCTGCTCGCGCGACACGCCCACCAGCGAGTCCCCACACTTCAGGGCGTGGTCCAGGAACGTGAACGGGTGATCCCGTGACAAAGTGACCAGCCACAGCGAGAGCTTGGCCATCTCGACGGCCAGCGGGTTCTTGTCCACGCCGTACACGCAGCGCGAGGCCACCTGACGGCGGGCCCAGAGGACCATGGCATCGCGGTCCTCGAAGGGCACCAGGAGGTCTTGTCCGGGATCAGCGCTCGGTTCGCCATGGGGCTGGGCCAGCACCACCCCCTCCTCCGCCCTGTGCGCGCAGCGGTCCCAGGCCTCGACCAGCCGGTCTCCGAGCCAGCGCACCACCTGCACCAGGAAGGCCCCCGAGCCCATCGCGATGTCGGCCACCTTCAGGGCGAGCAGCTCGCGCGGCTCCTTCAGGATCCGCTGCCCGCCCTCCTGCACGTAGACTCCAGGCTTCCCCTCCTCCTGGACGTAGACCAGCGGCTCCAGCGTCGTCTCCACGATCCGCTGGGTCAGCTCAGCCGGCGTGTAGTGCGCCCCGGACGCGCGCCTCGAGGTGCCGAGCGTCAGGTACCGCGCGCCGGGCTCGGCGACCTCGCGGCACTGGAGGTAGGGCGCGAGGGGCTCCACTCGCTCCCGCACCTCCCGGGAGAGCCGCGCAAGGCCCTCGAGGTCGGCCGCAACCGGCTTCTCCCGCCAGGCCTCGGTCCGTCGCCGGAGCTTCGCGCGCTCGCCCTCCTTGGGCTTCTTCCCGATGCCCGATAGCACGAAGTCGAGGAGCTCGTCGCCCTCCCGGCCCTCGAGCTCGGCCAGCGACCACGCTTCCTCGCCGCCCCCCCGCAGCTTGACCACCGGCTCGGCGCCCGCGCGTCGGGCCGCGTGGTCGAGCAGGCCCTCGTAGAGGTAGCCGATCTCCTCCACGTCGAGCGACCAGTAGCCCACCCGCTGCCGCGCGCCGCCCTTGCGGGCGCGGGCGAAGAGCAGGCAGTCCAGGATCCGCTCGACGGTGCGGTTCGGGACCCGGCAGCGGGCGTCCTCCAGCTCGGGGAAGCGGTCGGGATCGAAGAGGCGCCCGCCGTAGGCGAGGAGCGAGAGGTCCTCGTGGTCGCAGCCGCGGTGCACCAGGCGGGAGGTCGCCAGGATGCGATCCCAGGCGTCGAAGTCCTCGTCCAGCGAGGCCTGCCGCTCCCGGAGCTCGCGCCACAGGTGCGAGACGCCGTAGCCCTGGTCGTAGAGCACCTGGCCGTGCGGGAGCAGGCGGTGCTCCTCGGCGTAGAGCAGGAACACGAGCCGCATCAGCACGACGAGCGCCATCTCGTACACAGCGTCTTCGCTGCGGCCGGCGAGCAGCCCGCCCTCGCACCGGCGATCGGCCCGGTCGATGGCCAGGAGCAAGAGCTCCAGGCCGTCGCGCACCTGCCGGCCGAGCCGGTCGGCCACGTCGCTCTGGCGGCGCAGGCTCTGCTCGCAGAGCTCGACCAGGGTCTCGGCCTTGGGATCCTCCGGCCGCAGGAGGTCGCGGCCGACCAGCATCCGGAAGGCGCGCAGGACGGACGGCTCCTCGAAGAGCAGCCGCGTGCCGAAGCCCAGCCAGCCGGTGGAGACCTTGGAGGGGCAGAAGAGAAGCCGCCACTCCTCCCCGTTCGTCACCACTCCGAGCGGATGGCCGCTGTCGCGCAGCAGGCGCTCCAGGCGCGCGGCCGGCGTCACCTTCCAGCGTCCGGTGGTGCGGTCCCGCCGGCCGAGCGGCTGGTCGGGATCGACCACGGCCACCAGGAGCGCCGGTTTCCCCCGGTGCTCGAGCACCCGGTCGGGCCTCAACTCGAGGGTCAGATTCTCCACCACGACCCGACAGGAGTCCGGCACGGCCGGCCCCTTGGCCCAGCTCCCGCCCTCCCCCGCGGGGTGGCCGAGGAAGTCCTCCAGGACGAAGTCGATCCACCCGCGGATCCGCTGGCGCGCCTTGCGCGGGTCCTGGCCCCTCTTCACCAGCCGCTCGTGCTCGGCGCGCGCCAGCCGCCAGCGCTCGAAGCGCCGGCGGAAGGCGTGCAAGGCCCCGCGCTCGACGTCGGGCGAGCCCTGGGGGAAGGCCTCCTCCAGCACCGGCTCGGTGACGACCAGCCCCGACCCCTGGACCAGGGTCAGCCAGTCATGGGGCGTGCGCGCGTCGCGGCTCATCCCGCCTCCCCGGCCGCCAGCGCGGTCTCGATGCCGTCGAGGAGGTCGACGAGCTGGTCGCGCATGCCCGCCACCTCGGCCAGCTCCTCGGCGCTGCGCGCCAGGTCCTCGTGGTGCATCACCTTGTCCCGCAGCTCGCCCAGCGCACGCAGGCGGCGCTTGATGGCCTTGCTGGACTCGTCCAGGAGACCGAGGCACCCCCGGACCTCCTCGGACTTGCGCGCGACCGTGGCGAGATCCTGCAGGTAGAGGCAGCGCAGCAGCGGTGGTTCCCAGTCCCGGAGCCGCTTCTCCGCCTGCAGGGCGCGGGCCTTCTCCAGCCGACCCTCGGGCATGAAGCGGCACCAGCCCTCACCGGGGTGGCGGCGCTCGATCCCCTCGCGCAGGAGGAGCTCGAGCCGCCGGAGCATGTCGAAGAGCTCGGTGCTCATGACCGGACCCGTGGCCTGGTCCCGGGAGCCGAGGATCCCCTCCAGGGTGGCGGGCAGCACGTAGAGCAGCGCCACGGGCAGGATGCGCACGGCATCGGTGGCCACCTCGTAGTGGGCTCGGGCAGTCGCCGGCTCGCCCTCGCGCTCCTCCCGGAGGCGGTCCAGGCGGCCCGCCAGGTAGCGCATGTCCTCCTGCCACTGCTCGCGCTCCCGCAGATCGAAGAGCGTGGGGTGTTCCTTCGCGGGCCCCTTCGTCACCTCCTCGATCCGCGCCTCGATCTCGCGGATGCGCTCGTCGATGCACTTGCGCAGATCCCGCGCGGCCGCCTTGCCGAGTTGCCCCAGATCGCGCCGCAGGGAGCGCGCGCGCTCCTTGCGGACCTTCTCGATGTGCTTCTGCAGCAGCCGCTCGTGGACCGGGTGGAAGCGACGGAGGTCGGCCCCCAGCTCGGTGGAGATCCGCGGGTGGCTCGCCTCTGGCACGAGCAGGCGCTCGAGCTCCTCGCCGGGACGCCACTCGATGTCCCGCTCGTGGATCGCGCCGCCCGCGCACAGGAGCTCCTCGTGGACCCGGTGGCCCGCTCCGTTGGTGGCCACGAGCCGCGCGAAGGCCAGGAGGTGCGGTCCGGACGTCACCCGCTCCGGCACGACGCAGTACGAGACCCGCGAGAGCCCTCCGTCCTCCGAGCCGGTGGACCACACCCCGGCGCGAAAGCGCGCCAGCGCCCGGCGCATGACCGGGTGGTCGAGGTGGACCAGCGCGATCCCCTTGCGCATCCGCTCGTCCTCGCCCCAGGCGAGCGCGGGGTCGAAGACCAGGTCGAGGGGGCGGCCCTTCCCGTCGAGCAGGCCCGATCGCACGTCGCGCCACGGGCAGGAGCGGAGCCGGAAGGCGTTGTCGGCGAGCACGCCCTGGGCCACGGGCGCGAGCCCGGGGTGGCCCTCGAGCAGGAGCGCCTGGTGCACCACCCGCCGCATGGCCTCGGGGGACAGGCGCCAGGTCTCCCGCGCCTTCGACAGCGCCTCCCGGGCCTCGCGCGCCTGGCGGCGCATGAGCTCGCGCCGCTCCTCCACCGAGGCGAGCTCCCCGCGCAGGTCCTCCCGCTGCAGCCGCGTGCGCTCGGGATCGTCGCGCACCTCGCCGGTCTCCCCCAGCATGGCCCGGGAGACCTCGCGGGCCACGACCTCGCTCACCGCGCCCAGGTCGTCGCGCTGGGTGCGGACCTTCTCGACCACCACGTCCAGGAAGCGCTGGTCCTCGTTGTTGGTGTAGACGAAGTGGTGGCAGAAGACCTCCGGGGAGGGCTGCCCGTGGCGGTCGATGCGCCCGTTGCGCTGCTCCATCCGGTTGGGATTCCAGGGAATCTCGTAGTGGATCAGGTAGCGACAGTGCGCCTGGAGGTTCAAGCCCTCGCTGGCGGCGTCGGTGGCGAGGAGGATGCGCACGGTGCTCTCCTCGGCCTGGAAGGCCTCCTTGATCTTGTCGCGCCGGCCCAGCGGCAGGCCGCCCCAGATCATCTCGAGGCGCTCCCCCCATCCCTGCGCGTCGAAGATCCCCCGCAGGTAGTCGAGGGTGTCCTTGTACTCGGTGAAGAGGACCAGGCGCTCGCGGCCCCAGTGCTTCCCCTCGAGGAGGTGGGCCCGGATCCAGTCGAGCAGGACCCTGGCCTTGGTGTCGGGCTGCCCCCGCAGGCGGTCGGCGAGCTCGCGCATCCGCCCCACGCGCCGGTGATCCTCGGCCGCGGCCTCGAAGAAGGCGCTGGCCTCGGCCATGCCCTCCTCCTCGAGCCGCCGGCGCTCCTCGTCGTCGTCGAGGTCGTCGCCGAGCCGCTTCTCGAGCTCGCGCATGACCTGCTCGTCGGCCTCCTCGGCGGGTCGCAGGTGGGTCTCGTGAACGGCGATCGACTCCGCGAAGGCGTGGGTCGAGGAGAGCAGGCGCTTCTTGAGCATCGCCATGGCGAAGCGCACGGCGTGCTTGCGTCGCTGGTCGCCCTCGGCGCGCTCCTTCGTGGCCTCCGCGTACGCCCGCAGCTCGTCGAAGAGCTGCTTCTCGTCGCCCTCCAGGGTCACGCGCAGCGGCGGATCGATCACCCGCTCGGGGAAGATCCGACGGCCCAGGTCGTCGATGATCTCCTCCTTGACGCGCCGCACCATGACCGCGTCCCGGTGGCGCTCGAAGGTCTTGCGGTCCTTGACCGGCCCGCGGGAGAAGCGCTGCGGGTCCAGCATCTCGAGAAGCGCGGTGAAGCTCTCGGTGTAGCCGTTGTGGGGCGTGGCGGTGAGGAACAGACGGTGCTCGAAATGCGGCAGGACGTCGCGCAGCATTCGCGTCCGGTCGGTGTCCTCGACGTAGGAGCGCCGACCCGCCGGAGCCGCGTTGTGGACCTCGTCCACCACCAGGAGGTCCCAGTCCTTGAGGATCCCCCGGCGGCCGCCGCCCAGGCTCTCGCGGAAGGTGCGCAGGGGCTCGCTGCGCTTGAGGAAGTCCATGGAGGTGACCAGCCGCGGGTGGGCGCTCCAGGGGTTGACGTGGACCCCGTACTCCCGGCGCATGAGCTGCACGTACTCGCGGTCGACCACGTGGAACTCGAGCCCGAACTTCTCGAGCATCTCGTCGGCCCACTGCCGCTGCAGCGAGGCGGGGCAGACGATGAGGATGCGCCGGGCGCGCTGGCGCGCGATCATCTCCTGCATCACGAGCCCGGCCTCGATGGTCTTGCCCGCCCCGACGAAGTCGGCGATCAGGAGGTTGACCCGCGGCATCTGCAGGGCCATGAGCAGGGGCTCGAGCTGGAACTCCCGCAGGCGGATGGCCCCGCGGAAGGGCGACTGCAGGGGGAGCGAGCCGAGGAGCGATCCCGCCGACCACCGCACGGCGTGCAGGAAGGCCTCGAAGCGCGCGTAGGGGTCCCAGTTCTCTCCCGTGGGCCGGGGCAGGGCCAGCTCGTCGTAGACCTCCCGGTGGACCTCCCGCTCCCAGATCAGCTCCAGCTTGTCGCCGAAGGCGAGGGGCTCCATCGACTCCAGCGCGACCTTGTGGTGCAGGCCCCGGCGCGGCTCGATGACGGAGGGGTGCACGTCGCGCACCTGCCAGTGGCGCCGCCGCACGCGGACGAACTGGCCGGGTTCGGGGACATTGATGGCCGGGTCCACTATCCTCCTCCTCCAGGGGCCGGGAGAGTCTATCTCGCCCTCCTACCCCGAGGGAATCCCCTGATGAAGACGACCAACCCGATGCTCGCTGCCATCGTAGCGATGGGGGCTGCAGCAGCGGCGCAGGAGCCCACGCGCGACCTGCAGATTCGCCTGGAGCAGGCCGTGGATCGGCCCACCGCCGAGCTCCGGCGCGAGGCGGCGCGGGAGCTGGGGCGGGATCGGAAGGTGGGCGTCGAGGAGTGGCTGGCGGCCATGCGCGCCTTCGGCCGCTTCGAGGCGGTGGCCGCGGGTCCCGGCTCGGAGCCGGGCGCCGCGGAGGGGGGCAGCGCGCCGGCCGAGGTGCACTACTTCGTCCCGATGGGCTACGAGCCCGCCACGCCGGCGCCCCTGCTCGTGGTCCTTCACGACGCGGCCGGCAGCGGGCGCGGGATGGACACGCCCTGGCGCGAGACGGCCGAGGAGCTGGGCATGCTGCTCCTGGCGCCCAGCCAGACCGGCGAGCACGCGGGCTACGCCTACACCGACGAGGAGCGCGACGGGGCCCTGGCCGCGCTGCGCTGGATGCGTCGCCGCTTCAACGTGGACGAGGACCGCGTCTTCCTGAGCGGGATGAGCCGCGGCGGGCACATGTGCTGGGACCTGGCCCTGCGCAACCCCGACCGCTTCGCCGCCCTGATACCCATGATCGGCGGGCCGCGCGTTCAGCTCGCCGGCGGGCAGAACAACCTGCGCTACCTGGAGAGCCTCTGGGCCACGCCCATCCGCGACCTGCAGGGTGCGGGGGACGACCCTGGCCTGCTCTTCAACCTGCGCTACGCATTCGAGCGGCTCGAGAAGCTCGGGAATCGCGACGCGGAGCTGATCGAATTCGCCGAGCTGGGGCACGGCTTTCGCTTCGAGGCGGTCAACTGGAAGGCCTTCCTGGGCGCCGCCCGGCGCGACCCGGCGCCCGAGCGCGTGGTGGCCACCTGCGTCGAGGCCGAGGGCAGCCTCAGCTTCTGGGTCGAGGCCCTGGAACTCGAGCGGGAGGTGGCCGAGGAGTTCCAGCTCAAGGTCGATCCCCGCTCGTGGAACCGACTCAGCAACGAGAAGAAGAAGGAGAAACTGCAGGAGGAGGTCGATCGGCGCACGGCCCGCGTCGAGGTCGAGCGACGGGCGCCGGGGCGCTTCCACGCCGAAGCCCGCGGCGCCAGCAAGATCCGGATCCTGCTGACGGAGGACATGTTCGACCCGAAGAAGCCGGTCGAGCTGCGCTTCGGCCGCCGCACGGTAAAGAAGCGCCTGCGGCCGGACGCGCGCGTGCTGCTGGAGCACTTCGTCGAGCGCTTCGACCGCGGCTTTCTGCCGGTGGCGGCCCTCTCGGCGCCCTAGAGTGACTCGAGGGCCTTGCGCAGGACGCGCATCTGGCAGCCGAGCACCAGCTCGGTGTGACCCAGGCGAAAGAGGTGCAGGAGCAGCGGGGAGGCGTTGAGCTCCAGGATGGTCGCGGCCTGCGGGATCTCCTCCAGGGAGGGCGCGCGCAGGTCCACCCCGAAGTGGCGCAGCTTCAGGACCTCGCCCATGGCCAGGCAGGCCTCGATGGTGGCCGCGGGCAGCTCGGTGATCGGGCGCGCCACGGCCAGGCGGTTCAGGTTCAGGATCTCGGCCTCGAAGACCAGCTCCTCGCCCTCGGGGAGCACCGTGTCCGGGCTCCGCCCGCGCTCGTCCACCGCGCGCCGCCACTCGGCGCAGGTCGTGAGCCGCCCCTGGCGCGCCTCGCCCGCGAAGCGCGGATCGTAGGCCTCGAAGAGCTCGCGGATGGACCGGCGTCCGTCGCCCCGAAGGCACACCCCCGATCGCTCGTAGCCGACCAGGAACTCGCCGTCGAGGAAGTCCAGGCGGAAGTCGCGGCCGGGCGCGAGCTCCTGGGCCAGGGCGATGGTGTCGAGCTCGAAGACCCGATCGATCGCGCTCTCCAGGCCGGCCTCGTCGCGCGCCACCGAGATCCCCTTGCCGTGTGAGAGCCGGTTGGGCTTGACCACCAGCGGGTAGCCGATGGCCCGGGCGAGCTCGAAGGCCGGCTCGAGGCCGATGCGGTCGCGGTAGTCCTCCTTGGCCTCCCAGTAGTCCGACAGGCAGCGCACCGTGCGCGGGACGCGGAAGCCGGCTTGCTGGAGCAGGAGCAGGGTGTAGAACTTGTCCTCGGCCAGGCGCGAGGCGATGGCGTCGTTGAGCGGCGAGCGGCCGCCCAGCATGGCCCGGGTGCGGCCCTCGTGCTCGATCTCGAAGAGGTAGCCGTACTCCGGGTCGAGGATGCGCGCGCGCATGCCCAGCCGGCGCGCGGCCTCCATCTGGAGCTCCACCGCGAAGGGGATCGGCTGGACCGGGGCGTCTACGGGATCGGGCATGGGGGGGGAAAGGTACGCGCGGAGGCCCGGCTGCGCAAAGGGCGCGTGAGGAGTCTCTGGGGGCAACCCGCATCGGGCCGTGACGGGCGCCCCCCCAGGGAATCCGCGGCGGGCTCCTCGAAGCGCGCCCCGGCCGGCGTCGGATTGCCATGCTGGTGGCCCGACGACCCTGCGGCCGTGTCCTCGGACTGGTGAGCGTGGCCTGGACCATCCAGAAGTACTTCCCCAACGCGGTGGTGGCGAATCGACCAATGTGGCCGAGACCGCTGCTCGAGACGCTCAGCTCGTGCTCCCGGTTCCAGGCGGCATTCCTAAGGCCAATGGTCGGGAGCGGACCCTCTTCGACACCGACAACGGTCTGGGCTGCCTTGCTGCTCACGGGCACAAGACGCGCCCGGATGGGACAGCCTTGGATCGGGGACCGGGACCGAGATCCACAGTCCGGTTCATTTGGCGAGGTCTACCCACACCTGGAGACTCCGGTCCACATCGCTTCGATGGACACAGAGGAGTTCATAGAAGCTCCGGATCGCATGGCGCACGTACTGGCGGAGCAGATGTACGACGACTTCCTCACCACGGAGGCCGAAGTTCCCTTCTACGACGCCAGCCGGGGCGAGTTCGACTTCCGGAGGGATCGCTGAGATCGATCGATCGGCTGTTCGTCAATCGAGCGAAGGGACGTCCACCCCGCGCTCGCGGGCGCAGTCGATGGCGTCCTGGTAGCCGGCGTCCACGTGGCGGGCGATGCCCGTGCCGGGGTCGTTGGTGAGGACCAGCTCGATGGAGCGGGCGGCCTCGGCGGTGCCGTCGGCCACCGTGACCTGGCCGGCGTGCAGGCTGTAGCCCATGCCCACCCCGCCGCCGTGGTGGAAGGAGACCCAGCTCGCGCCCGAGGCGGTGTTGAGCATGGCGTTGAGCAGGGGCCAGTCGGCGACTGCGTCGGTGCCGTCCAGCATGCCCTCGGTCTCGCGGTTGGGCGAGGCCACCGAGCCGCAGTCGAGGTGGTCGCGGCCGATGGCGATGGGGGCCGAGATCTCGCCCCGCTTCACGGCCTCGTTGAAGGCCAGGCCGGCCTTGGCGCGCTCGCCGTAGCCCAGCCAGCAGATTCGGGCGGGCAGGCCCTGGAAGGCGACGCGCTCGCTGGCCATGCGAATCCAGCGGCACAGGGGCTCGTCCTTTGGGAAGAGCTCCAGGATGATGCGGTCGGTGACCGCGATGTCGGCGGGGTCGCCCGAGAGCGCCACCCAGCGGAAGGGGCCCTTGCCCTCGCAGAAGAGCGGCCGGACGTACTTGGGGACGAAGCCCTCGAAGCCGAAGGCGTTCTCGTGCCCGGCCTGCTCGGCGTGGCCGCGCAGATTGTTGCCGTAGTCGAAGGTGTCGGCGCCTCGCTCCTGCAGCTCCAGCATGGCGGTGACGTGGTCCTTCATGGTGCGGAAGGACTCGGCCTCGTAGCGCTTGGGATCGGAGGCGCGCAGGGCCAGGGCCTCCTCGAAGCTCATGCCGTCGGGCACGTAGCCGCCCAGGGGATCGTGAGCGCTGGTCTGGTCGGTGAGCACGTCGGGGGTGACGCCGCGCTCGATCAGGCGGCGCAGGAGGTCGACCGCGTTGCAGACCACGCCGATCGACTTCGCGGTGCCGGCCTGCTTCCACTCGAGGGCCTTGTCGATGGCCTCGTCCAGGTCCTCGAGGAGCAGATCGCAGTAGCGCGTGTCGAGGCGCTTCTGGATGCGGGCGCGGTCGACGTCGGCGCCGAGGAAGGTGGCCTCGTTCATGGTGGCCGCCAGCGGCTGGGCTCCGCCCATGCCCCCCAGCCCGGCCGAGACCACCAGCCGCCCGGCGAGGCTCCCGCCGAAGTGCTGCGCGGCGGCCGCGGCGAAGGTCTCGTAGGTCCCCTGGAGGATCCCCTGGGTGCCGATGTAGATCCAGCTCCCGGCGGTCATCTGGCCGAACATGATCTTGTTCTCGGCCTCCAGCTCGCGGAAGTGCTCCCAGGTCGCCCAGCGGCCCACGAGGTTGGCGTTGGCGATCAGGATCCTGGGCGCCTGCGGCGTGGTGCGGAAGATGCCCACCGGCTTGCCGGACTGCACCAGGAGGGTCTCGTCTTCGCCCAGCCTGCGCAGCGCGGCCACGATGGCCTGGAAGCTCTTCCAGTCGCGGGCGGCCTTGCCGCTGCCGCCGTAGACGATCAGGTTCTCGGGGTCCTCGCCCACCTCGGGGTCGAGGTTGTTCATCAGGAGACGCATGGCCGCCTCGGCCGACCAGGTCTTGCAGACGCGCTGCGTGCCGCGGGGTGCCTTCTGGGGGCCGGTAGGCACGTCCTGGGGGCGGACCGGGGAGGCCGTGTCGGCCTCGAGGCGGGAGGGGGAGGTCATGGCAGCCTCCGGGCGGTGATCGCGGGTTGGGGGGAGGTTTCGGGGAGAGGAGCCGCAACCGCCGACCCGGACACCCGTCCGGGTGGGTGGGTGGGGGGCGGGTGGGCCCGCGCCGCCCTCCGACCGCCGCCGCGAGCCCTCCGGCCCGCCCGTGACCTGAAGGACGTCCGGGCAGTATAGGGCCCGGCCGGGAGCCGGTCAGCCGCGTGCGCTATCCTGAGCGAGCTGCTCCCGGCAGCCACGGCTCACGCCGACTCCTCTCGTCCGGGCGGAGCGAGCCGCCCGTCGAATCCCCGGGGAGCGTCCTCCCCGCGCGCCACCGCGAGGCCCCTCGGAATGCCCATCCACCGCCTGTTCCCCCTGTGCGTCCCCCTCCTGACCGCGGCCTGCGCCGCGCCCTCATCGGCTCCCGGCGAGGTCGACGCCCCGCCCGAGGAGGATCCGGCGAAGGCGGAGATCCCGCTCCCGGCCGAGGCGGGCTGGGGGGCGTTCCTCCTGCTGGACAACGAGTCCACGGGTATCTGGACGGTCGAGCCCCACCAGGTCTTCGAGCAGTACGGCTGCCCCGAGGTCGTGGGGCTCGACGACCTGGGCCGCTGCTGGGTGCTGGTCTCCTACAGCGGCAAGTGGACGCCGCTCGAGACGGTCCACGACGGCCGGTGGCTGGGCGGGCTGGCGCACGGCGACGTCGATCCGCGGGTGGCCGGGAGCGAGCTCTACACGGGCGGGCAGAAGGGCAACCTCTATCAGGTCGTGCCCCATCCCCACGGGGCCCTGGACTGCCGGCTGATCGCGCACCTGCCGGGTCGGGAGATCCACACCCTGCTGGCGGGAGATCTCGATCCCCGCTCGCCCGGGAGCGAGCTCCTGGTGTTCACGCGACCCGGCGGCCTCTTCCGCGTCTCCCCCACCGGGTCCCACGGCACCTTCGAGGTCGAGCCCCTGCAGCCGCTCGACGGCCGGGTCCGGGACGCCCTCCTGCTCCCGGAATCGGCGGGCCAGCCCCCGGCGATCGCCACCGTCTCCCGAGCCGGCCGGCTGGAGCTCCTGCGGATCGCCGAGGACGGTCCCCGCTGGGTCACCCTGTACGCGGACCCGATGGGCATGGGTCGCGTCACCCTGAGGCCCGCTCGAGCCGATGAGCCGGTGGTCCTCTACGCCTCTCACGACGACGGACGCATCCTGCGCCTCGAGCGCGGCGCTGCCGACGACTGGTCGGTCGAGACGATCTACCTCGGCCCGCAGGGCCCCCGGGGCATCGCGGCGGGGCGCTTCGATCCGGATCCGGCTGTGGAGACCGTGGCCGTCTTCGGCTACAGCGGCGAGGTCGAGCTGCTGACCCGCGGCGAATCCGGCTGGCGAGCCGAGACCATCTTCCGCGATCGCGACAAGGGGCACTGGCTGGCGACCGCCGAGCTCGACGGGCGCAACGCCACCCGCGAGATCCTGTGCAGCGGCTACGGCGGCCGCGTCGCGATGCTCGTCCGCCCCCCCGGCGACGGGCGCGAGGAGCTGGTGAGGGAGGAGACGGCCTCCGAAGCGGAGTGAGCGGACCCCGTCCGGCGCGGCGGCGCTAGTCGAAGATGCCGTGCGCGCGGCGCACCGTGTCCTCGTCCTGGCCGTGGATGGCCCCGGGGGGAAGCAGGACTCGGTGGCGGGTCTCGTCGTCCTGCAGGCGCACGACCTCGGGTCGCTCGTAGAAGCGATGGCCGTTCCAGGAGAGCTGCAGGGACCACGAGCCCTGGTCGAGGTCGGCGATGCGCAGGTCCTCCCCGGTGGGCAGCACCGCGTCCATGGTGGGCTGGCCGCCGACCATCAACCGGACCGGGAGACCCTGGGTCCGGCCGGCGAAGTCCAGGAGCAGGGCGCCCTTGCGGCGCTCGATGGGCTCCAGCTGGACCTCGATATCGGTGTCGCCCGGTCGCACCACGAGGCCGGCCCAGCCGTGCCCCTCCCGGCTGGTCACCTGCAGGTAGCGGCCCTTGGCGTACTGAGGCCACAGGGACAGCAGGAATTCGCCCCGCGAATCGGTGCGGGTCTCCTGATAGGCCGGGGGCAGGACCGGGATGGGCATCGCCTCCAGGAAGCCGGGCATCGACTTGAAGTACTGCAGGGTCGCGGCCGTCTGGTCCGGCGCCTCCAGCACCACCCGGGCCCCGGTGGCCTTCACGCCCTGGAAGGTCACCTTGCCGTGCACCCGCGGGCAGGGTTTCATCTCGACCACCAGGGTGCGGGTCTTGCCCGACTGCAGGGTGACCGCGGACCCCTGCGGCTCGGCCACGGCGCCCTCGTGGAACGCGCGCACGATCAGCTTGCCCGGAGGAAGATCGTCGAAGGACACGCGCCCGCCCGGCCGGACCCGCGCGGGGCTCGCCAGGTGCCAGGGGTAGCTGTGCGGCGACTTGGGATCCTCCGGCATCAGCATCACGATGGCCTCGCCGCTCCCACCCACCCGGCCGGCCAGGACGACGTCGAGGCTCGAGGCCTTCTGCATGCGGTACTTGAGGTAGCCCTTGGGGACGACCGACCCCATGCCGACCCGCGTGCCCGAGTGGCCGGCCATCCCGCTCTGCTCCATGTAGGAGGCGTAGCCCTCCTTGCGGAGGACGACCACCAGGTCGACGCCCGGGGTCATCGCCTGGAAGAGGAAGTCGCCGTTCGAGTCGGTCAGCGTGCTCTGGCCGTCCATCTTGACGGTGACGCCCTCCAGCGGCTCGTTGGCCTGGTCGTAGACCGTCCCCACGACGCTGGCGGTCATCCCGTAGGTGATGTTGAGCGGCGTGGTGACCCGCGGTCGCAGCCTGAGGTGCCGCGTGGACCCGGAGATGCCCGGGCCGCGGACGTCGACGATCTGCAGGCCGGGGTGGAGATCGGTCGCCCCCAGCCGGCCCTCGGAATCGGCCTGGAGGATCCGCCCCGTGTTGAGGCCGGCCTTGAACACGACCTCCGCGGGCACTCCCCGATTGCCGATCATGATCCGACCCTCCAGCGCGGACATCCGGCCCGAGCCCAGGGGCTTCAGGCTCTCGGTGGCGGGCAGGTAGTCGGCCTCGACCAGCCGCAGGTCGACCACCACCGGCCAGGCCACGGTCGAGGCGACGATGCCCGGCTGGACCGTGCCGGGCCCGCGCAGCGGCTCCAGGCGCTGTGGATCGTCCACGGTCCCCGAGGGCGAGCCCGGCGCGGGCCCGCTGGAGAGGGTCAGCGGATCGATGCTGGGCAGGTCGGTGGAGGAGCTTCCCGCCACGGAACGCAGGTACAGGGCCCCGACCCCGAGGCTGGCCGCGAGGACGACCAGGGCGGTGAAGAGGAGGAGGTGTTGGGGCTTGAGTCCGGCCATGGGGGTCGGGTGGTGGGATGAGGCGGCCCGGGGGTTCCAGCTCGACGAGGCTCTGCAAGAAGCCTGCCCGGCGGTCGCCGGCGCTGGGGGCGGACACGATAACCGGTTGGGGGCGGAGAGGGGCCAACCGGGCGGGGACGCTCCTGCCGGCCAGGAGACGCCCGGGAGGGGGTCGTATTCCCATCCCCCCCGGGGATCCACCCCCCGACCGCCCGGGTGGACGAGCGGGATCGCGGCCGGTTGCGGGTCTCCTCGCGAGAAGCCGCCCTGGCCCGGACCTGGGCGGCTCCCCACAATGGAGCGCGTGAAAGCGCCCACCTCCTGGCACCTCCTCGGCGCCCTCCTGGGGGCCGGGCTCGGGGCCGCGGCTGGACTGGGAGCCGGAGCCGGGCAGGCGGAGGCCCCGGCCGGCGACCCGCCCCGGCCCGGTCCAGCCGGCGAGCGGGCCGACGACGCCCCCCCTCCCCGCTTCCAGACCCGGCGCGAGCGGTCCCTCGGGGGGATCGAGCCGGACTCGCTCCTCGCGGCCGACCTCGACGGGGACGGCTACACCGAGCTCGTGGCTGCCTGCCTCGATCCCGGGAGGCTCCTGCTCTGGCGCGGGACGCCCGAGGGGCTGACGGATGAGCCCGCGATCATCCCGGTCGGCGGCTTCCCGCTGCGACCTGTGGCCCTCCCTCCGGGCGCCCACGGCGCGCTCCCGGGCCGGCGGCTGGTGGCGGTGGCCTCGCGCTCGAGACGCGAGGTGACGGTGCTCGACCTGCTCGGCGCGAGCCCCGACCGCGTGCTCGCGCGCTACGCCGGGCCGGGAGAGGACTGGATCCCCCGAGCCCTGGCCGTCGGCGATCCGGCTGGCGACGGCCGCTGCGAGATCGCGGTCGCCTCGGAGCGCTCGGTCGCGGCCTTCGCGCCCGAGAAGGAGCCTCGGATCGAGCCCCGGGAGCGAAGCACCCCGCGCTGCGCCCTGGTCCCCTCCGGGGGAGGCGGCGTGTGGATCGGCTATCAGGAGACCATGGACCTGCGGGCGGCGCTGGTGCCCCCCGGCGTGTCGGGCGCGCGCCTCGCCCTCTCGGGCTTTCCCCGCGACTTGGTCGAGCTCGAGGCGAACGGGAGCGGGGGTCCACAGATCGCGGTCGCCGGCGGCGATCGATCTCTGTGGCTCTTCGACGCGAGCGCGATCGCCCAGGGCCCGCGCGAGATCGAGATCGACGAGATCCCCCTGCGCGTGATCGCCGCCGACCTCGACGGCGATGCCCGAGAGGAGCTGGTCATCCTCTGCTGGTACACCCTGGGGTGGCAGATCCTCGACCCCCCGTCCGCCGGGAGCCGCGCGCGCGGGCCCTCCGGCTACGCGGGACAGACGCCGCGCGACCTCGCGGTCGGCGACTTCGACGGCGACGGCTCGCAGGACCTGGTCTTCGCCAACCGCGACGCCCGGGTCCTGAGCTTCCTGTACGGAGACGGTGACGGGGGCTTGCGGACCTGCACCCGCGCGCGCGTGGGCAGAGCGCCGAGCTCGATCGCCTGCGGAGACCTGGACGGCGACGGTGCGCCGGACGTCGCGGTGATCGACGCCAGCGACAACGCGATCTCGGTGCTCCTCAACCGCAGGGGAACCATCGGCGACCCGCCCGCCCGGAGCTTCGCGCTGCGCGGAGAGGACCTGGTGCTGCGCTCGCTCCGCTGCGCGGACCTCGACGCCGATGGGCGGTTCGACGCGGCCCTGCTCGTGACCGGCGCATGGGGCGCGCGGCTGGTGTGGCTGCCGGGGGACGGCCAGGGCGGATTGGGAGAGGCCCGGAAGCTGGACGCGGGCCGCAGCGGCAGCGCGCTGCTCTTACTCGACCTGGACGCCGACGGGCGGCCCGAGGCGATCGTGGCGGACGCCGAGGCCGACGAGATCCTCATCCTCCGCCCGCTCGGCGCGGCACCCGGAGCCACGCCGCCGGCTCCGCCCCGCCGGCTGGCCCTGCCCTCGGGCCCTGTGGCCCTGGCGGCGATCGAGCTCGACGACGACCCGACGCCCGAGGTGGCGGTGGCCCTGGGCGGGCCGGGGGATCGCCTGGGGATCGCCTTCCTCGACGCGATCGAGGACGGGGACGGGCCCGCCCTCACGGAGCGCCTGCACCTTGCCGCCCGGCTGAGAGCGGACCTCCCCGGCGCGCCGCTGGACATCGCCGCGGGGGACCTCGACGGAGACGGTCGCGATGACCTCGTCCTCCTGGCGCTGGACCGGCCGGGCTCGGTGTCGGGCTGGGTCCTCCCGATGCTCCGTCGCAAGAACGGCTTCGTCCGGGGGCCGGCCCGGCCGACCGGCCTGCGGCCCCATCACCTCGCGCTGGGAGACGTCGACGGCGACGGGCGGGCGGACCTCTTCGTCGCCAGCCAGAACACCCACGTGATCGACGCCTGGCGATCCCTCTTCCGACCCGAGGGCGCGGCGAAGCCGGGCTCGGGGCTCGAGCGCCTGGACGGGCTGGGCGCCGGCCTGGGCTGCCTGGACGTCGCCCTGGTCGACCTGAACGGCGATGGCCGGCTCGACGTGCTGGCGGCCAACGCCTTCAGCGACGACGTCGCCGCCATCCCGAACCTCGGCCCCTGAAGGGCCCTACAGCGCGGCCTCGTGTCGCGCCAGGGTGGCGCGCCAGGCGCGCTCGTCGAAGGCCGCGCCCTCCTCCCTCCAGAGGTTCTCCACCCGGAGCCCCTCGGGGGTGCGCCGTCCCTCGAAGCGACCCACGAGCCCCCCGCGATGCAGGAGCGGGCACACGTAGTAGCCCCACTTCCGCCGAGCCGCGGGCTTGTACACCTCCCAGACGTAGTCGAAGCCGAAGACCTGGGCGACGAGCTTGCGGTCCCACAGGAGCGGATCCAGCGGGCCCAAGATGCGCATGCGGCCGTCGTCCCGGGGAAAGCGACGCTTGCGGAAGCCAGCGGGAGCGAGGTAGCTCCGGCGGGATCCCTCGATGGTCGCGACCTCGAGCAGCCCCTCGTCCACCAGCGCGGCCGGCAGGCCGCCGGTGCGGACCTCCTCCAGCATCGACCAGTGCGGGCCGGTGGCCAGGCAGAGCAGGCCGGCGGCCTCCACCCGCTCGAGCAGCGCCCAGCGATCGAAGTCCGCGGCGGGCGGCGCGTCGAACACCCGCGGCAGGGCGCGCTCGGGGAGGTCGTAGAGCTTGCCGGCCCCGGTCCGGCCGCAGACCACCACCTGGCAGCGGCTCACCAGCATCTCCAGGGCCAGGCTGGCGAGCGGAGGCGGCGGCGAGGGCAGGGGCCAGTCGAGCGCCCGGGCCCGTCCCCGGTCGGCGAGGGCCGAAGCGAGGATCGGCCCGCCCTCGCGGATCTCCTCCAGGACCTCGCCCTGGAGCTTGCGGGTGGGTCGCCTCAGCCGCTTCCCGTACCGCCACCCGTCGCGACCGGCCATGCGCTCGCGGTAGTACGGGAAGGCACTGGTCGGCAGCAGGCAGCGCTCCTTGGCGAAGTGCTCGAAGGCGTGCCCCGGCAGCAGGCGGTCGTACACCTGGCCGCAGCGGATCCCGTCCACCCGCGCCAGGGCCACCAGGTCGGCGTTGGTGCCGATGCGGTCCAGCGGGTCCTGCTGGATGCAGCGCAGGGCGGCCAGCAGCGCCCGGATTCCCCGGGCCCCCTTCTCCGGCCGCGTGCGGCGCAGTCCGAGCTGGCCCACCAGATAGCGGCGGGCCCGCTCCCGCGACAGCTCGACCGTGGGCCTGGCCTCCATGGATCGCCCCCCGCCTCAGCCGATGTCGGAGGGGAAGTCGATCCGCCGCCCCTCTCTCGCGGACTGGTTGGCGATCAGCGTCGAGGCGGTGTTGACCAGCCCCACCTGGACGTCGCAGAGGGTCCTCGGATCGTGGCGGCGGACGCAGTCGAGGAAGGCCACCAGCTCCTCGCGGGTGTCGTTGCCCTCGACGTTCAGCTCGATGGGCTTGCCCCGGTGCGCCCAGGGGTCGTTGCTGATCTTGAGCGTCTTCCCGCTGGTGACGATGGAGGCGTTCTCCTCGGCCTTCCGGGTCCACCCGGGGCTCTCCACCCCCCGCTCGCGATAGAACAGACCCTTCCCGGAGGTGAGGTAGAGCGCGCCGCGCGTGCCCAGGATCAGCTCCGAGGCGCCCTCGTAGGCGTTGGTCTGGATGGAGGAGTAGGTCACGCGGAACGTATAGGGATCGCCGTCGGGGGCGGTGCGCAGGTCGTTGCGGAGCTCGCCCTCGGCGGGCCTCATCTCGAACTCGTAGAGGCAGAAGACCTGGTCGAAGACCTCCCGGCCGTCCCGCCAGTACTCGATGCCCCCCGAGGCCGTGACGTTGCGGGGCCGGGCTCCCGTCAGCCAGCTGGCCACGTCGAGCTGATGGGAGCCGAGCTCGCTCATGAGGCCCTGCGAAAAGGGCCAGTACAGGCGCCAGTTCAGGCGGTGCTCGAGCTCCTGCCAGCCCTCCTGGCCGGCCTTGACCGGCACCGGCCGGCGCCAGTCGCCGTTGCGGTGCCACTGGGCCTTGATCGCGGTGATCCGGCCCAGGCCGCCCGAGGCCACCAGCTCGCGGGCCTCCCGGTAGACGGCGTTGGCCCGGCGCTGCAGGCCGACCTGGAACACGGCCCCCTTCTCCTCGACCCTCTTCGCCAGGTCGCGCGCCTCGTCGATCGTGTGGCACATGGTCTTCTCGCAGAAGACCTGCGCCCCGGCGTCGAGGGCGTCCGCGCACATCCGATGGTGCAGGTGGAGGGGCACCGCCACGACCACGGCCTGCGGCTGAATCCTGCTCAGCATGGTGCCGTAGTCCAGGAAGGCCTCGGCCTGCGGGCCGGCGAACTCCAGGCCCTGGTCGAGGTGCGGCTGGTAGTCGTCGCATACCGCCACGACCTGGGCGCGCTCGATGGTCGAGAGCTTGCGGATCAGGTCGCATCCCCGACCGCCGGTCCCCACCACGGCCACCGGGATCCTGTCGTCGGGCTCCTGCGCCCGCGCCGCCACTCCCGCCAGCACAGTGGCCGACGTCCAGCCCAGGAACTCCCGCCGGCTGGTCCTGCTCGAGTCGTTGCTCACGGCTGCTCCGTCAACCAGCTCAGGTTGCTGTCGCGGTCACCTCGGTCGATCCACGCCACGTGCAGGCCCGGTCGGACGTTGCGCGCCAGCCAGTCTACCGCTCGGGCGCGTCCCATGGCCAGCAGGGCGGTGGAGAGCACCTCCGCCTCGAGCGCCCCAGGCGCCACCACGGCGCAGCCCTCCTCGCGCTCCAGGCTCCGGCCGCTGCGGGGATCCACGATGTCGCTGGGAGGGGGCTCGGCCTCGCCGCGCGGCGGGAAGACCGCCGAGCTGGAGAGGGCGCGGTCACCGAGGCGCAGCCCCTCGATCTCCACCTCTTCCTCGGTGAAGGGATCGCGCAGGCCCACCGGCCAGGGCCGGCCGTCGCCCGCCCGCCCCACGGCCAGCACCGAGCTGGTGCCGCCGTGCACCAGCGCCGCGCGGACTCCGAAGCGGGCCAGGATCCCGGCGACGCGCTCGAGGGCGTATCCCTTGCCCAGGCCGCCGAAGTCGAGCGCCACGTCCGGGCGTCGAAGACGGACGCTGCGGGCCCCGGCGTCGATCTCGACGTCGTCCAGACAGGGCGGGCGGTCCTCGCGGGATGGAGCCGCCGCGCCGCTCGGCGCGCGGCGATGCCCCGCGGCCACGTCGAAGGCGCCGTCGGTCCTCGACCGCCACGCCCGACAGTCCAGGAGGATCCGGAGGAGCTCCAGGTCCACCCGGACCGGCCCGGCGCGGGCCTCGCGGTTGATCCGCGCGACCTCGCCGGCGGGATCGAAGCGCGAGAGCTGGAGCTCGACCCGCTGGACCTCGTCCAGCGCGGCGTCGGCCACGGCCGCGAGGTGCGCCTCGTCCTCGCCGAGGAGCAGGACCTCGAAGAAGGTCGCCATGGCGGGTCGACGCCGGCGGAGCGCCTCGGTCATGGCTGTCCCCCCCCGCGTCGGCTGCTTCCCATGTCGCCCGCATCTCCCCCGGTCGGCGCGCGGAGCGGACCCCGACGGCCGCAGGGCCGGGGATTCTACCCGCCGGCCCGGCGCGGACGGGGGAGCCGCGGCACTCCGAGGGGCCCCTGCATCCCCCTTCCGGGCCGCCACGGCGGGGTGGGTGCCGGCCGCAGAATGGCCGGAAAGCCCATTGCGCGATCCGGGGGGGGTACCTATACTCGCCTTATTCCTATAGAGCCTATAGGAATACTCGGAGAGATACGAGATGAAGATCTCGACCAAGGGACGCTACGGGACCCGGGCCATGATGGCCCTGGCATCGCGCTTTGGCGGCGCCCTCATGCGGGCCAATGAGATCGCCGAGGACCAGGCCATATCGCTCAAGTACCTGGAGAACATCCTCTCCAGCCTGAAGTCGGCCGGTCTGGTGATCTCGGAGCGGGGCAAGAAGGGCGGCTATGCCCTGTCCCGCTCACCGGCCGAGATCAGCCTGTACGACGTGCTGAGTCCCCTGGAGGACTCGCTCGGATTCGTGCACTGCACCGAGGCCGATCGCGGCTGCGATCGCCTCGAGGTATGCGCCACCCGGGAGGTGTGGCGGTCCCTCAAGGAGGCGACGGATCGGATCCTGAAGGGCACCAGCCTGCAGGATCTGCTCCAGCGCCACGCGGAGTTGAAGGCGAGAGCGGCAGAGGAAGCGCTGCTGGTGGACCAGGAAGCCGACTGAGGACCCCGATCCCGATGCAGGCGCCCCTCATGCCGCCCTATCCGATCCGATCGACGTGAGGTTTCCATGACTGCATTCGAGCTGGTGGTAGGAGCGATCCTGCCCTTCGTGACCGTCGTCGTCCTGGTCGCCGGTCTGGTGTATCGCATCCGACGCTGGCGCAAGGCTGCGGTGGCGAACATCGCCCTGTTCCCGGCCGCCTCCCCCAGCCAGGGCGAGATGTGGCGCAAGACCCTGGGTGAGATCTTCCTGTTCAGCACCTTCCGCAAGGAGAACCGGGCGCTGTGGACCTACACCTGGCTGTTCCACGGCGCCCTGGCGCTGATCATCCTCGGCCACTCGCGGCTGATCACCGACTGGCCGCTGCGGGTCCTGCTGGGGATGTCGGCCGAGTCGGTCAACGCCCTCTCGACCTGGAGCGGAGGCGCCGTGGGGATCGTCGCGCTGCTGACCGGCCTGCTGCTGCTCTATCGCCGAATGACGGTGCAGCGGGTCCGCGAGATCACCACCGGGGAGGACCTCCTGGTGATGCTCCTCCTGATCGCCATCTTCGTCACCGGCAACGCCCTGCGCTTCGCCCACTTCGACATCACCGTCGCGCAGGGGTACTTCGCCTCGCTGTTCACCTTCACGTCGATCCAGGTGCCCTCCAATCCGATGTTCCTGGTGCACTACCTGATGGTGCAGGTGCTCCTGATCTACCTGCCCTTCGGCAAGCTCCTGCACATCCCCGGGATCTTCTTCAGCAAGCCGCTGCTGGCAAAGGACTACTAGGATCATGAGCGAAGCAGTACGCGATACGCAGGCCGACCTGCAGAAGATGATCGACCAGGTCAAGGCCATCAAGAACGGCCCCCGAGTGCTCCAGCTCTACATGGACCTGTGCGCCAAGTGCGGGATCTGTGCCGAGCAGTGCCACGTCTCCCGGAACATGCCCGAGGCCCGCACCAACCCGGCGGCGCGCTCGGACCTCATCCGCAAGCTCTACAAGCGCTACGGCTCCACCTGGGGCGGGGTGCTCAAGGGCCTGCGCGCCGCCCGCGACATCGATCCGGACGAGCTGGACACCTGGGTGCGGGACTTCTACGAGTGCTCGGGCTGCCGGCGCTGCGGGGTGTTCTGCCCCTTCGGCATCGACAACTCGGTCATCACCCGCAAGGGCCGCGCGGTGGTGCACGCCCTGGGCAAGTCGCCCTTCATGATGGCCGAGACCCAGCGCATCTCCGACGAGACCGGGAACGACGAGGGCCAGACCTACGCCTCCTTCGTGGACGCCTGCAAGTTCCTGGAGGAGGAGGTCCTGGACGAGTTCGGCATCGAGGTCGAGATCCCCATCGACCGCAAGGGCTGCGACATCCTGTTCATTCCGGCCTCGGCCGACCTGATCTCCTTCCCCGAGACCCACATGGGCGTGGCGGTCTTCTTCAGGGCGCTGAAGCAGATCGACGGGACCACCTGGACCATGTCCTCCAAGGCCTTCGACGGGGCCAACTTCGGCCTCTTCACGGGCGATGACCCCCACATGTTCCGCAAGAACCAGCTGGCCTACGACGCCTGCATCGAGCTGGGCGTCAAGAAGCTGGTCATCGGCGAGTGCGGCCACGCCTACCGCATCGCCAAGCGGATGGGCCCCACGGCCTCCAAGAACAACAACCCCTTCGAGACCACCAGCGTCTTCGAGCTGGCGGACAGCTACCTGAAGAAGGGCGCCTTCAAGTTCGACAAGTCCAAGGTGGACGAAATCGTCACCTACCACGATCCGTGCAACTTCACGCGATCCCTGGGCATCTTCGAGGAGCCCCGGAGACTGCTGCACGCGATGACCGACAACTTCCACGACATGACCCCCAACCGTACCGAGAACTGGTGCTGCGGAGGGGGCGGTGGACTGGCGGTCATGGACGGCATGGAGCGGGTGGACAAGCTCGACGTGACCTTCCAGGAGTACCGCATGAAGGTGGGCCGGACCAAGTGCGAGCAGGTCAAGGCCACCGGAGCCAACTACCTCGCTGCCCCCTGCGCCAACTGCAAGCGGCAGCTCATGCAGCTCATGGAGCACTACGAAACCGGCGTCAAGGTGGGCGGGGTCTTCGACCTGTTCATGAAGGCCATCGTCCTCGAGGAGCAGCCCTCGGAGGCGAGGGCCGGCACCGCCGCAGCGACACAACCTTGAGACCCAGGCTCGGATACCAAAAGGAGACCGGCATGACGAAGAAGACGGCCGTCGTCATCGATGACGAGGAGGACATCACCACCTACCTGTCCTCCATCCTCGAGGCGAGCGACTTCGACGTCCGCACGGCCAACGACGCGCGCTCGGGCGAGACGCTCGTCCGGGATCGGCCGCCGGACATCATTCTCATCGACCTGATGATGCCCGGCCGCTCGGGAGTGCAGCTCTTCGCCCGGCTGCGCGGCGACCCGGCCACCCGGGACATCCCCCTGGTGATGGTCACCGGCATCAAGGAGGAGATGGGGATCGACTGGGGCGACATCGTGGACCGCTACAAGGTCCGCCAGCCGGACGGCTTCGTGGAGAAGCCGATCGATCCTCACAAGCTGATGGAGGTCGTCAACGACATCCTCTCGGGCAAGGCCGAGAGAGGTGAGGTCGTGCACGGCTGACGGCCGGCCGCCTCCCGGTGCCATCCGTCCATCGGGAGGGGCCGGCCCACCAGTCATGAAGCAGGAACACCGGCATCCGTTCCCGCTGTACGGGAAGCTGCTGCTCGAGAACAAGATCCTGCTGCTCCTGGCCGGCCTGCTGATCCTGCTGGGCGCCGCGATGCTGCTCGCCCAGCACCTGGCCGCCGAGCGGGTGGCGGCGGAGGTGCTGGGGCGGGATCTGCTGGTCGAGGTGGACCGCCAGCAGCTCGACCGGATCGCCCTGCGGACCGCGGTCCAGGCGTCGATCTACATGATCGCCCCCATCCTGCTGGTGCTGCTGGGGGCTCGCGCGGTGATCCGCAGGGCCGTCCAGCCCCTGAAGCGGCTGACGCGGGCGGCCGACGAGATCAGCACCGGCAAGCTGGACGCGCTGAGGGGTTTCGGCGTCCACGTCAACTGCTGGGAGATCACCGGCTGCCAGGAGACCACCTGCGAGGCCTACATGAACCTCGACCAGCAGTGCTGGTACATCGACGGAACGCCCTGTGAGGGCTACGACTCCCGCTTCCCCGACAAGCTCCCGGCCTGCCGCCAGTGCGAGGTGTATCGCGCCCACCGCGGCGACGAGATCGTGCAGCTCGCGGACGCCTTCAAGCACATGATCGGCGTCCTCAAGGCCTCCCGCGAGGAGCTGGTCCAGGTCGGAGACTTCCAGAAGCGCCTCATCCGCAACTCCTTCAACGGAGTCATCGCCACCGACGAGAACGACGTCGTCACCATCTTCAACCTGGCCGCCGAGGAGATGCTGGGCGTGGACCGCAGCGAGGTCATCGGCAAGAAGAGCTGGAGGGCCTACTTCCTCGACCGCTTCGAGCGCACCATGGACCTGCCCCTCTCCCACGAGCGGGTCCGCCGCGTGCGCGGCTTCCGCTGGGTCAAGTCCGTGGCCCGGCGCGAGGACGGCGAGGAGATCGAAGTCCTGCTGTCGGGGATCAACCTCTTCGAGCGCGGGATCCACATCGGCAAGGTCTTCTTCTTCCAGGACCTGCGCGAGATCAACCAGCTGCGCGAGGAGCTGCTCCGCTCCGAGCGGCTGGCGGCCACCGGTCAGGCGGCCGCGGGAATCAGCCACTCCATCAAGAACATCCTGGACGGCTTCCTGGGGGGCGCCTACGTCTTCAAGCAGGGCAAGCGCCTGGGCGATCCGGCCAAGATGGACAAGGGCTGGGACATGGTCGAGCGCAACATGGAGATCATCGCGGGCCTGGTCAGGGACCTGCTCAACTTCGCCAAGGACCGCACCCCGGTGTACGAGGACGTCGAGCCCGCGGCGCTGATCCAGGACTGCCTGACGGCCGCGGGCCTGGGCCAGGAGGAGCGCATCCGGGTGAGCCTCCGGACCGACGACCCTCCCCGCCGCCTGAGGCTGGACGCCGGGGGCTTCCACCAGGCCCTGGTCAACCTCCTGCGCAACGCCGCCGAGGCCATCCCCGACGATCGGCCGGGGCACGTTCGGGTCGAGCTGCGGTCCGACGAGGAGCGGGTGACCCTGACCGTCAGCGACGACGGCCAGGGGATGAGCCCCGAGACCATCGAGAAGATCCAGGGCGGCATGTACTCAACCAAGGGCTCCAAGGGGACCGGTCTGGGCCTCCTGGTCATCCAGAAGATCGTGAACGAGCACCGGGGCGAGCTGTCGATCGAATCGGAGGAGGGCCGCGGCTCGACCTTCCGGATCGTGATCCCCGTCGTCGAGGAACCGGCGGCGGCCTGAGGGCCGAGCCTCAGGCCGGGGCGGGCCGAAAGGCGCGCGTGCGCTGCTGGATGAACTGGTAGGCCCAGGTGATCCAGACGGCCCGACCCATGTGGGACTTGGGATCCACCCTCCGGAAGAGATCCTCGGGCAAGTAGCACACGAAGACGGGCTCCTCGCAGCCCTCGAGCTCCCCCGGCACGGCGAGGGTCCAGGGCGAGCCCACCACACCCCCCCGGTCCGCCAGGACGGGGAGCCCCTCGCAGTCGAGCTCGGCGTCCGGGGGCTGGGTGAGGCGCTCCCCCCGCTCGCCCGCGCGGAAGACCAGGGGCGGCTTCAGCTCGCCGCGGTCCAGCACCGACCACGGCGCCAGGGACTTGGCGGTCAGGATGCAGAGGAACTCCCACGGCAGGTTCCCCCGGGCCAGCTCGGGCGCCTCCAGGAGCCTCGCGATCAGGAGCTCGCAGGAGGGGGGGGTGCGGGCGGGATCGAGGCCCGCGCGCGTCAGGCTCCGGCGCAGCTTCGCGACCTCACCGCTCGGCTCCATCCGCCGCTCGGGGAAGCACCGCCGCAGGTGAGCGAGCGCCCCGCGGGTGGCGGTGTCCATCACCTTGCCCATCTCGCGCTCCTTGCGGCGGAGCATGTGGGAGAGGTGCAGCCGCCAGCCGGGGAGCCGGACGGTGAAGCCTTCGGTCAGGTCGGGCTGAGTGATCATGCGGGCGCCCCGCGGTGCGGCGGCGGCGGCGCTGCCGCCGTCCGACAGGGGGGGTATGGCCAACCTTGGATCGGCAGGGGGAAAGGCTCGGCCGGGCGATTCTCCGTGTACGCTAAGGCCATGTCCACCCGGGCTCCTCGTATCCGGCGCCGCCTCGCCCTGCTGATGCTCGGCGCGGTGCTGCAGGGCTGCGGCCGCGACCCCGGCGACGATGGCGACGCGAGCGGCGTCGGGCCGCTCGGCCTGCTCTTGAGGCCGGCCTCGGGGAGCGCCATCGAGCCGGCGAAGATACGGGTCGTGCAGCGCCTCGAGGCCCCGCCGGAGATCGAGCCCTGGCGGGTGAGCGCGGAGCGCACGTGGATGGAGGGGGATACCCTGTGGCTGAAGGGCATGGGCCCGCACCGGATCCGCATCCCCGGTCCCTTCGATCCGCGGGCCTTCGACCAGGCGGCCCTGAACGTGGTCGCGACCTCCCCCATCTCCGTCCGCCTGCACTGGATGCGCGGGGAGCAGGAGGCCATGGGGACGAGCCGGATCCACCTCCCGAGGGTCTCGGAGGCGCCCCAGACGGTGCTCTTCACGCTCCTGGGCAACCGCGGCCGGACGGGGGACTACACCGGCGTCGAGCTCGAGGTGGAGGGCTGGAACGCGCCTCCCGGAGAACCCCTGAGCTGGGGGCTGTGCGCCTTCGATCTGGTCGACCGGCCGGCGGCCTCGTGGCTCCCCGCCGGGCCCGAGCAGGTGCGCCTGGTGCAGGTCGGCTACGAGGCGCGCCGCGGCTTCGGGCTCTCCAGCGGCGAGCCCCTGACCGGGGAGTTCCGCTCTTCTGCTGGCTGCACCTCTACGACGCCCACGTCCCCTACCTCCCGCCCAAGGTCTGGGGGGAGCTCTACTGGCCCGAGGACCGGGATCCCTGTGACCCCTCCCTGCCGGCGCCCGACTTCCCCGTGCCCATGCGGCTCCCGGGGCTGCGCGATCCCGAGTGGGTGCGCGCCCAGTACCGGGGGGAGGTGAGCTACCTGGACGGGGAGCTGGGGCGGCTCCTGGAGTCCCCGCGCTTCGCGCAGGGGATCATCGCGGTGACCGGCGACCACGGCGAGAGCCTGGGCGAGCACGCGATCTGGTGGGATCACAAGGGGCTCTACCCCAACTGTCTGCGCGTGCCGCTGATCCTGGCCTGGCCGGGCTGCGCTCGGCCCGCTTCCCGGGCCGCAGCCTGCTCCGCTGGATGGACGGCCCGGACGAGGAGAGCGAGCCGCGCATGGCCCTGGCCGCCAATCGCCAGGTGGCCTCCGTCACCGACGGGGACTGGCACCTGATCCTCAACCTCCGCCGTTGGCCCCGGGGCGATCTCGGCGCCAGCGAGCTGGTCGAGGCCCACACGGTCGAGCTGTATCACCTGGGGCGGGATCCGGACTGCCTCTCCGACCTGGTGGAGATCGAGTCCCAGCGCGCCCGGCGGATGCGCGCGCTCCTGGTCGAGTGGATGGGCGCGGCGCGGCCCACCGGCTGGGCCGATGCCCGGGCCATCGACGACGAGCTCCAGCGCCAGCTCGCCCAGCTCGGCTACGCGGCGGACTCCGAGCCGCCCGGGGGCGAGGAGCTCTTCGATCCCGGCTGCAGCTGCGAACACTGCGCCCGATTCCGGCCCTGAGCGGAGGGCTTGTCAGCCCACCGGGACAGGGGTACTGTCTTCGCCCCCCACCGGCGCCCGACCCCCTGCGCGCCATCAGGAGAAGCGGCATGACCATCCGGATCTTCGTCACCGGCGGAACCTTCGACAAGGAGTACGACGAGCTCAACGGCACGCTGTACTTCCAGGACACGCACCTCCGAGAGATGCTGGGGCTGGGGCGCTGTCGGATCGACGTGGACATCCGCACCCTGATGATGATCGACTCGCGCGACATGACCGATGCGGACCGCGAGATCATCCTGGAGAACTGCGCCAAGTGCGATCGGGACCGGATCGTGATCACCCACGGCACGGACACCATGCACATGACCGCCTATGTCCTGGGGGGACGGATCACCGACAAGACCGTCGTGCTCACCGGCGCCATGGTCCCCTGGAAGTTCGGCAGCTCGGACGGTCTGTTCAATCTGGGCAGCGCCCTGGCCTTCGCCCAGGTGCTCCCCCCTGGGGTCTACGTCTCCATGAACGGCCGCTGTTTCCCCTTCGACAATGTCCGTAAGAACCGGCAGCTCGGGGTCTTCGAGGAGAAGCGACCCTCGGGGATCGAGCCGGAGGAGTGAGCGAGGTAGGCATGGGCCAGGATCCGGGTGTGGACGTGCGCGTGGAGGTCGCGGCGGTGGGGCCCTTCCAGGAGAACGCCTTCTTCCTGGGGACGTCCGCTTCGGAGGAGGTGGTCCTCATCGATCCCGGGGACGAGGCCGAGCGGCTGCTGGAGCGGGTGGAGGCCCGCGGCTGGAAGCCGGTGGCCATCGTCAACACCCACGCGCACCTGGACCACGTGTGCGCCGTACAGCCCATCAAGGAGCGCCTGGGGATCCCCTTCTACCTGCACCCCGGCGACCTCCCGGTCCTGGCCGCGGCGCCCGAGCACGCCCTCTTCTTCGGGGTGCGGCCGCCCGCGGTCCCCGAGGTGGAGCACGCCCTCGAGGACGGCGAGGTCCTGGAGCTGGCCGGCCTGCGCCTGGAGGTGCTCCACACGCCCGGTCACTCCCCGGGCGGCGTGTGCCTGCGAGTCGCGGGGCACCTCTTCGCCGGCGACACCCTCTTCGCCGGCTCCATCGGTCGCACCGACCTGCCGGGAGGCGACCACCAGACCCTGTTGAGCTCGATCCGCGAGCGGCTCCTGTGCCTGCCGGACGAGACCGTGGTCCACTGCGGCCACGGGCCCGACACGACCATCGGGCAGGAGCGCATCAGCAACCCCTTCCTCCAGGAGGGGGGGCCGGGCTTCTTCTAGCGTCTCCTCTCCTCCCTGAAGGCCACGGACACGCGATCGCCCACCGCGGCGGCAGCCGGCCGCGGTGGGCGGTGATGGAAGCCGGCCCCGTCAGGGAGCGGGCACGAAGGTGAGGGCGTCGCTCAAGCCGGTCGTGCTGGGGCTCGGCGGATCCCGGAACCAGCCCTGCATCCAGGCCCGGTTGCCGGCGCCGATCTGGGCGCAGACCCCGGCCGCGTTCAGGTCCAGGCTCAGGACCCCGGTGCAGGGAGGTGAGCCGCCGGAGCCCGAGCTCTGGGGAGGAGTGCGCTTGATGGGCGACTGGACGCACAGGAAGCCGCCCTGGAAGGGCAGGTTGTTGGCCCCGCTGGTCCCGTAGAACAGGATGCCCGGCTTGCTGGACTCGACCTGATCGACGCTCACGGTGAAGCCGCTGGGGGCCGACGCGCTGGGCGCGCCCGAGTAGCCGATGGCCGGTGTGCAGCCGGAGGAGGTGGTCTTGGCGGTGCAGTAGGTGGTCGGCCCGCCGGACGCCAGGCCCCACAGCTCGACGTCGTCGATGTTCCAGCCGCTGTAGCGCCAGCTGTCGTCGGTGGTGCCCATGGTCCAGCGCAGGTAGACCGTGCTCTGGCCGTCGGCGATGGACGAAATGTCGAGCTCCTCCTGACTCCAGGAGTTGTCCTCGATGTAGCTGCCGTTCTCCCACACCGTGGTCCAGTTGGTGCCGTTGGTGCTGACGCGCACGTAGGCGTGGTCGTAGCTGCTGGTCTCCACGTTCAGCCAGCGCCAGAACTTCAGCGTCACTCCGACCACCCCGGAGCAGTCCAGGGCGCCGGTCGTGAGGTGGCGCTGAGCGAGGTTGTTGGCGTAGTCACCGTTCAGGTTGTAGCCGTAGACGTTGGGCCCGGTGTGGCCGCTGGTGGGATCGGGATTGCCGTACTCGCCGCCCCCGCCGGTGGGCTGTCCGTAGGCCCACTGCCCCTGGACGGTCCAGCCGGGATTCGTGTCCAGGGGGAAGCTGTAGAACGCCTGCGGCACGCCCACCTTGAGCTCCACCAGGCGGGTGGTGTCGCCCTCTCCGGTGGTCGTGTTCACGAAGGCCACGCTGTCCGCGTAGAGCCCCACCCCCAGCGTGTTGGCGTTGGAGTTGATAGAGACCGTCACGGTGGTGCTGCCGCCGCCGGGGATGAAGCCCGTGGCGTTGGTGACGCTCACCCAGCTCTGGCCCTGGGTGACGCTGTAGTTGAAGCCGGTGGTGCCCCGGTTCTCGAGCGTGTAGTCCAGGTGATCCGGGGTGAAGGGGCCGCCCACGTTGCCCTCGGACACCAGGGCCGAGCTCGGCAGGACTCGCAGCCCGGTGGCGCCGGGGGCCAGGGTGTCCAGCGAGTTGACGCCGGACTGGATGGGATCGAGCCAGCCGGACAGGCGCGTGGAGTTGCTGCCTCCGCCGGTCCAGGAGACCGAGAAGCGGCCGTACCAGTCGGCGAGGTCGTTGCCACAGGCGGCGTAGCCTCCGTGCAGCTGGCCGATGGCGTGGTGATTCTGGTCGAAGAGCGGAGAGCCCGAGGAGCCCGGTTCGGTGGTGCCCTTGTCCCAGTCCTCCACCCGCACGTGGGTGCCGTCGCCGGGGACGCCGGTCCCCAGGTAGCTGGTGGTGGTGGTGGGCTGGTCCTCGAAGCTGATGCTCTTCTCGTCGGTGGCGGGGTGGTGGATGGCCACCGCGTTGGTCGCGTCGTTGCTGGTCCGATCCCAGCCGGAGAAGGACACGTCCCAGGTGGGATCGGGATCGCTGTCCAGCTCCACCAGGGTGAAGTCCGAGGGGCTGTAGGAGGACCGGAAGTAGGAGCCGGTCTGGTTGTCGGCCAGGGAGCCGCCGCCCTGCTGGCCGCAGTTGGGGCTCTGGTAGTTCCAGTAGACCACCAGGGACGAGGCGTTGCCGGAGTGGACCCCGCAGTGGTTGGCGGTCATGAAGTAGGGGGTCTCGTCCTGGGCGGTGTTGTTGAGCATGAAGCCGGTGCAGAAGGTGCTACCGCCGGTGGAGATCACGCCCACCGAGTTGATCTCGTCCCACCAGGGATCGCCCTCGGGGCAGACCACGTCGATGTTGCAGGAGCCGGATTCGACCCCGCCCCGCTTCTCGCCGAAGAAGCGGTAGCCGACGTTGATCGAGGTGAGCTCCAGCTCGACCTGGTCGAGGGAGGCCACGGGCACGACCAGCTCGATCAGCAGGTCGTCGCCCAGGACCACCGGGGTCCACAGCTCGCCGTGTCGCTCGTTGTCCGCGGCCGTGTAGCGCTGGTAGTGGGTCGTCTGCTGGGCGGCCAGCACCATCAGGCTGGCGTCCTCGGGCAGCCGGTAGTGGGTGAAGCCCAGGTTGAGGGACAGGGCCCCGGGCGCGGTGACCCGCAGCCTCCACAGGAGGGTCTCCGGATCCAGGTTCTCCCAGCTCCCGTCGCTCTGGGGGGCGATGGCGACCGGGAAGGGCACGGCGAAGCGCGGCGCCAGGCCCTGGGCCTCGCGCCGGAGGTCGTCGGCGTGGACGGCCTGCGCGTCGAGGGGGGGCATCACGATCTGGGCCGCCGCCTCCAGCGGGCGGCCGCTCGGTACCTGGGCCTCCGCCGCCGGCGATGCACCGGCGATCATCAGGCAGAGGGCGCCCAGCGCGGGGGGGGCGGCGCTGGCAGACGAACGCAGTAGGCTCATGGGGATCCTCGAGGTGGGTTTGCGCGTATCAGGGGGGCTACGAATCCCCACCATACCGGGCCGGCGGGCGATGGCGGGAGGAATCCCCCCCCCGGCGCTCGCGAGCCTTCCGCCCCCCCGGACCAGGCCACGGGGGCGCCAGGGGGGTGATGTCCCCCTGGAGGGCCTCCCCCGCCCGGAGGGGGGCTGAAAAGGTCTGATTTCTTCTTTGCAATTGAGACTCAGTCTCATTATCCTGAGGCCACTCCGCGCGGGAGTACGACCGACACCCCCCGACCGAGCCATGAAGAGCCACCCCATCGCCGCTCGCCTCTCTGACCCGGTCCTCTATGGCCTCTTCGGCCGGCGACGCCGCCGGTCCGCGAAGCCGGCCAGTCATCGCTCCGAAGGCGCCCAGTCGACACCCGGGGTTCAGGAGACCCGGGGAGCCGCCTGGCGCCTACGCGGCCCGAGAGCCGCCGGGGCGAGGTCCTGAGCCGACCGGGCCCCGCGGAGGCAGGAGCCGCGGGGCCCGGCAGGCCTTCCGAATGACCCCAGCGCCGCGCGGCCACACCTCCGAGCCGCGCCGCCCAGAGCGCTTCACGATTGCGACAGGTGGGGCTCCGTGGTCGACCACGGAGCCCCATTTTCGTCTGCGCGCGCCCGGGCCCGAGGAGGCGGTACAATCGTGGCCGTTTCCAGCTTCGTCCGAGGGCGGGCCAGGGCCCCGCTCCACCGGACGGGCCTCGAGGAGGAGGCGCCGTGAGCGAGGAGGAGGACAGTCGGGCCGAGGGCGAGGAGGGCTCGGGGCGCGAGGCCGCCTCCTCGGGCAGGGCCGCTCGCGACCCGGACCCGCTGTCGGAGAACCCGGCCCTCGCGGAGAAGCTCAAGGGCCTCTTCCGGAGGCTGGATGACGGGCCGCGCGACGGCGACGAGTCCGGCGTGGCCCCCCCCACCCTGGGCGAGTTCCGCATCCTCCGGGAGATCGGCTCGGGCGCGACAGCCACCGTGTACGAGGCGGAGCAGAGATCCCTTCGCCGGCGGGTGGCCCTGAAGGTGCTGGCTCCCCACCTGAGCCTCTCCGAGCGGTCGGTGCAGAAGTTCCGCCGCGAGGCCGAGGCCGGCGGCCGGCAGGCCCACCCCGGCATCGTCACGGTCTTCGCCGTGGGCGAGGAGCACGGGACCCACTACATCGCCCAGGAGCTGGTCGGCGGCGGTCGCACGCTGGCCGAGGACATCTGGAAGCGCCAGCGGGAGGGCCGCCTGCCGCGCGGGTACTTCCGGGCGACCGCCCTGCTGATCGCCGAGGTTGCCGACGCCCTGGAGCACGCGCACTCCTGCGACGTCATCCACCGCGACGTGAAGCCCTCCAACATCCTGCTGGCCGAAGACGGACGGCCCCAGGTGGGCGACTTCGGGCTGGCGCGCCTGGAGGACGCCATGGCCCTGTCGCGGAGCGGGGACGTGGTCGGCACTCCCCTCTACATGTCGCCCGAGCAGGCGACCGGAGGGCGCGGTGGGATCGACCAGCGCACCGACGTGTACTCGCTGGGCGCGACCCTGTACGAGGCCCTCACCCTGGAGCGCCCCTTTTTCGCGAGCTCCGCCGGCGAGATCCTGCGCAAGATCCTCCTCCAGGAGCCGCGGGATCCGCAGCGGCTCGACCCCACCATCCCCAAGGATCTGGCGGTGATCTGCCTCAAGGCCATGGAGAAGGACCCGCGGCGCCGCTACGGGACCATGGCCGAGCTGGCGGCGGACCTGCGGCGCTTCCACTCGGGAGAGGCCGTGCTGGCCCGACCGATCGGGCGGCTGCGTCGATGCGAGAGGTGGGTGCGCCGCCACAAGCTCCCCTCCCTCGCCGGCGCGGCCACCGCGGTGGCCGCGGTGGCCCTGATCGTCCTCGGCATCCAGTACTCCGTGCAGAGGGGTCGCAGCGAGCGCCGCGCGCTGGCCCGCTACGTGCCCGCGAGGAGCGCCCTGGGCTGGGACCTCTTCGGCTGGCCGGCCAACCCCCACGTGGAGTTCCGGCAGGATCCCGGCGATCCCAGCGGCCACATGCTGGCGGCCCTGAACCGCCTGATCCGGCCCGGCGCCGGCCACCTCGATGAGGTGGCCGACCACCTGCGCGACTGCCTCGAGACCTGCCCCGCCCGCGGGGAGAAGCACCTGGACGCCGACGCCCACTACCTCCTCGGTCTGGTGACGCTCGAGCTCGCGCGGGCCGCCGATCCCGAGCGGGCGGCCGAGCTGCGCGCCGAGGCGCGGAGAGAGCTTCGGCGGGCCGGGAGCTTCGACGTGGCGTCCCGCGAGACCCTCGTGCTGCGCGAGGCGAATCCCGCGGCGCTGCTCCGAGGCGAGCTCGTGCCGAAGCTCAGCGAGCTGCATCTCGACACCGGGCACCACCTGGTCCACCTGCACCGCGGCATCTTCCTCTTCACCAAGCTCTACCAGGGCGGGGAGCGCAACGAGTTCCTGGCCGCCATCGAGCACCTCGAGGCGGCGCGGCGCGCCCGCCCCCTCAACGCCACCGCCTGCTCGATCCTGGGGCGCGTCGTCTTCTTCTTCGCGCGATCCTACGGCTTCCTGCACCTGCTGGAGCGAGCCGAACAGCTCTGCCTGGAGTCCCTCGAGCTCCCAGGCGGTGACGCCCTCTCCCTGACGCTCGCCACCCTCGGGCAGATACGCCTGCTGGGCGGCGATCTGGAGGGGGCCGCCGGGGCCTTCCTGCTCGCCCTGGAGCGCTTCCCACCCGGCGAGGAGGAGGACTGCCTCGCCCACAACGCCCTCAGGGAGTACGGCCGATGCCTCGCCATGAACGGGCAGCTCGAGGAGGCCCGGGCGCGCATGCTCGCGGCGGAGAGGAACTGCCAGGGCGATCCACACGGCCAGAAGGCCCTGGCCGAGCTCCACCTCGCGATGGACGCCCCTCTCGAGGCCCTGTCCCATGCCCAGCGAGGGGTGACGAGGCGCAGCAGCAGCCGCCCCCACGAGACCCGGATCGCGAGCGCGATCCTGGTCAACGTCCGCGCGCTGCTCACCTGCGGCGAGGCGCCCGCCGCCTGGGAGCTCTTCGGGCGTCACATGGGCAGCGCCTTCGCGGCTCCGCACAGCCTGAGCCGGGCCTGCCAGCTCGCCGCCACGGCCTACCCTGCCCCGGATGCGGGCGATCGCGCGATGCAGACCACCGTGAGCCAGATCGGCCAATACGTCGGCTCGGTCGGCATCGAATACGAAGGCCTCGCCTCTCCGATCTGCTACAGCGGTCAGGGCGCCGTCCGCTTCTGGCAGGGCAACTTCGAGTACGCCGAGCAGGACCTCGAGCGGGCACGGGCCCTGCGCGCGCAGTGGCCGCCCCACACCAAGGAGCGCCACTGGTTGGACGAGGCCTGCGACCTCTACTTCCTGGCCATGGTGCGCGCGCGCCTCTCGCAGGGCGAATCCCGAACCGAGACCTTCCGGCGCGAGAAGCGGGCGGCCGCCGAGAAGTGCTTCGCAGCCGCCGAGGAGCTGTTGGCGAGGCGCGGCCGGCCCGCCGAGGAGGCGGACGTCCTGGACGGAATCCGCCGGCGCGCGCTGGAGGTCCTCGGAGCCCGCTGAGCCCCGCGCGAGCGGCCGTCCCGCTTTCGGGATACTGCCCTTGATTCCCCGCCGTCGGGCGGGTTAAAAGCCGAAGTTCCGCCCGTATCGCGAGGGTCCACCCGGTCAGGGCCGGGGCAATCGGAGTAAGGAGCATCGATGGCGCACAAGGACTTCATCACCCTGCACGACTGGACGCCCACCGAGGTCCAGGGCCTGCTGGAGCGCTCGGCCGAGGTCAAGGCCCACCCCGACGCCTACCGCACCTCCCTGGCCGGCCAGAGCCTGGCGCTCTACTTCGAGAAGTCCTCCACCCGCACCCGGGTGTCCTTCGAGGTCGGCATCTTCGAGCTGGGCGGGGTAGGGCTCTTCCTGGGACCCAAGGACCTGCAGGTGGGCCGGGGCGAGACCATCGCCGACACGGCCCGGGTGCTCTCCCGCTTCGTGGGGGGGATCATGGCGCGCACCTTCGGTCACGACGTGGTCACCGAGCTGGCCCGGTGGGCCTCGGTGCCGGTCATCAACGGCCTCACCGACTACAACCACCCCTGCCAGGCGGTGGCGGACTACTTCACCCTGCTGGAGAAGAAGGGGCGCCTCGAGGGGCTGAAGCTCTGCTACGTGGGCGACGGCAACAACGTGGTCCACTCCCTGGCCCTGGGCGCCGCCAAGCTGGGCGTCCACTTCACGGCGGCCTGTCCGGAGGGCTACCTGCCCCGCCAGGACGTCATCGAGCTGGCCCGCGAGGACGCCCTCCTGACCGGCGCGAAGATCGAGGTGGTCAGCGATCCCGTCGAGGGGGTGCGGGGGGCCGACGCGGTCTACACCGACGTGTGGGCCTCCATGGGCCAGGAGGAGGAGCACGCCCAGCGCCTGAAGACCTTCGAGAGTTTTCAGGTGGACATGGAGCTCTTCGCCAGGGCCAAGGACGACGCAGTCTTCATGCACTGCCTGCCCGCCCACCACGGCGAGGAGGTCACCGAGGAGGTCTGCGAGCACGAGCGCTCGGTGATCTTCGACGAGGCCGAGAACCGACTCCACTGCCAGAAGGCGATCATGCTCAGCCTCATGGGGGGCATCCAGTAGTACAACCCGCGCGGGGCCCCGTCCGGGCCGCCCAGGAAAGGAGACGCACAATGGTCAACTCCAAGGAACTCATCGAGCTCGAGGCGAGCTTCGGCGCCCACAACTACCACCCCCTGCCGGTGGTCCTCGAGAGGGGCGAGGGCGTCTGGGTCTGGGACGTCGAGGGGAAGAAGTACCTCGACTTCCTGGCCTGCTACTCGGCCGTCAACCAGGGGCACTGCCACCCGCGCCTGGTCAAGGTGCTGCAGGAGCAGGCGGCCCGGCTCACCCTCACCTCGCGGGCCTTCCACAACGACCAGCTGGGCCCCTTCCTGAAGGAGCTCTGCGAGCTCTGCGGCACCGAGATGGCGCTGCCCATGAACACCGGCGCCGAGGCGGTGGAGACGGCCATCAAGGCGGTGCGCCGCTGGGGCTACGGGGTCAAGGGCATCCCCGACGACCAGGCCGAGATCATCGTCTGCCGGGACAACTTCCACGGCCGCACCACCACCATCGTGGGCTTCTCCAGCGACGAGGAGTACCGCCGCGGCTTCGGCCCCTTCGCCCCGGGCTTCGTCCTGATCCCCTACGGCGACCTGGACGCGCTGGAGAGGGTCATCACCCCCAACACCGCCGCCTTCCTGGTGGAGCCCATCCAGGGCGAGGCCGGAGTGGCGGTGCCTTCCGAGGGTTACCTGGCGGGCGCCCGAGAGATCTGCACGCGCAACCGGGTGCTCCTGGTGGCGGACGAGATCCAGGTCGGCTTCGGCCGCACCGGCCGCATGTTCTGCTGCGATCACGAGGACGTCACCCCCGACGCGATGATCCTGGGCAAGGCCATGGCCGGCGGCTTCTATCCGGTCTCGGCGGTGGTGGCCTCGAAGGAGATCCTGGGCGTCTTCGACCCCGGCTCCCACGGCTCCACCTTCGGCGGCAACCCGCTGGGGGCGGCGGTCGCTCGCGAGGCCCTGCGCATCGTGGTCGAGGAGAAGCTGGCCGAGCGCTCGGCCGAGCTGGGGCACTGGTTCATGGAGGAGCTGCGCGCCATCGGCAGCCCCCACGTGGCCGAGATCCGCGGCAAGGGCCTCTTCGTGGGCATCCGCCTCAAGCCCGAGGTGGGCGGCGCGCGCCCCTTCTGCGAGCGCCTGCGCGACGAGGGCATGCTGTGCAAGGAGACCCACGTGGACGTGATCCGCTTCGCCCCGCCGCTGATCATCGAGAAGCCCGAGCTGGAGTGGGCCCTGGAGGGGATCCGCAAGGTCCTCTCGTAGCTGTCCGCTGCCCCGCTGCGGGCCCCTACCCCTCGCGCATCACCCAGCGCAGGATGGTGCCCAGGCGGGGCGGCGTGCCCTGCATCAGGATGCCCACGCGGAAGACCCGGCTCCCGGCCCAGACGAAGAGCAGGGTGAAGGCCAGGACCCCGATCAGGCCGACGGTCGGCTGCCACAGCGGGACCCCGCCCGGGGTGCACTGCCGGATGAGCATCAGCATCGGGGTGAAGGGCGGGAACAGGGAGAGCCCGGTGGCGAAAGCGCTCTCGGGGTGCATGACCACCGGCATCTGGACGAACATGGGGACGATCATCGGCAGCATGGCGGGCAGGCTCACCGCCTGGACCTCCGAGGCGTCGTTGCAGGCCGATCCCAGGGCGGCGAACACCGCGCCGAACATGAAGATCGCGGTGATCACCCAGGCGAAGAACCAGGGCAGGGCGTGGTACGGCACGAAGCCGCCCAGCTCCATGTGGCGGATGAGCAGGACCCCCAGGACGACGTAGACCGTGGCCGCGGTGAGCGAGACGCAGACCCCGCCGAGGAGCTTGCCCATCATGAACTCGAAGGGCTTGATGGAGCCCAGCATGACCTCGGCGATGCGCTGAGACTTCTCTTCCGTGACCGCGCCGAGCAGGGGCACGGCGCCCATGAGGAGCATGATGAAGAGTAGGAGCGGCAGGATCAGGGGCACCAGGATGGCCTCCGCCTCGCCCCGGCGCTCGGCGCTGGTGACCCCGCCCGTCTCGGGGTCGGCCGAGACCAGGCCCAGGCCCTCGGCGAAGGTCCAGTGGAAGAGATCCTCGATCTCCGAGGCGTCCACGCCCGCCTCGGCCAGCCGCAGGCGGCGCAGCTCGGCGTTGATCGGGTTGTCGATCCACTCCCGCACCTCGTCCAGGGCCGGGTTGCGGGCGTGGTAGGCGATGCGCGCCGTCTGAGGGCTGCGGCCGGGGTGCAGGATGCCCTCGCCGATCTCCGCGAAGGCGTGCAGCTCGCCCCGCCGGACCCGATCGGAGAGCGCCAACCTCTGCGCCTCGACCCCCTCGGCGTCCGGCTCGACCAGCTCGAGCAGATAGGCCGGTCTCAGCTTCTTTCCCGTCTCCTCGTCGTGCACCACCCGCTGGTTGCGCTCCTCGGCGGCCTGGACCAGGGCCTCGGCCACCAGGTGGGAGCGGTCCACCACAGCCACCCGCTTGTCGGTGGTGTCCACCCGGTCCTTGAGCAGCGCGAAGGCGATGGCGCTGCCGCCCATGAGGATGGGAGCCAGCACCAGGCCGACGATGAAGCCCTTGGTGCGGACCGTCGCCTTGTACTCCCGCCGGGCCACGCGGAGGATCTTACGCATGCTCCACCCCCTGGGGCTCCGGCGCGGCGATCCGGACGAAGATGTCGTGCAGGGATGGTCGGGTCACCTCGAAGGAGAGCACGCGGGTCCCGGCCATGACCTCGGCCACGATCTCCTGCGGGTCGCGCTCCCCGCTCACCTGCAGCTCCACGACCTTGCCGAAGTCGTTGATACGCTTGACCCCGGCCACGTCCCGCAGGCCGGCGGCGCCGTCCTCGGTGCGCAGGCGGATGGTGTCGCTGCCGTACTCGTCCTGGATCGAGCTCAGGGTGCCGTCCAGCACCTTGCGGCCCTTGAAGATCATGAAGATGAAGTCGCACATCCGCTCGGCCACGCCCATGTCGTGGGTGCTCAGGATGACCGAGGTGCCCTGGGCGTTCAGCTCCAGCACCGCCTCCCGGATGGCGTCGGCGTTGACCGGATCCAGGCCGGTGAAGGGCTCGTCCAGGATCACCAGATCGGGGCGAGAGACCACCGTGGCGATGAACTGCACCTTCTGGCTCATGCCCTTGCTGAGGGCTTCCACCTTCTTTCCAGCCCAGTCGGCCAAACCCAGCTTCTCCAGCCAGGCGTCGACCTCGTGCCGCACCTCGGCGCCTTCCTTCAGGTACCCGTAGAACTCCAGGATCTCGCGTACCTTCATCTTCTTGTACAGGCCGCGCTCCTCCGGCATGTAGCCGATGCGGTCGGTGCAGGCCCCCTTCAGCTCCTCCCCGAAGACCCGGACGTCGCCCCGATCCGGGTAGAGGATGTTCATGATCATCCGCATGGTGGTGGTCTTGCCGGATCCGTTGGGCCCGATGAATCCGTAGACGCTGCCCTGCGGGACGGTCAGCGAGAGGTCGTCGACGGCGACGTGCTGGCCGAAGGTCTTGGTGACGTGGTGGATGTCTACCGCGTTCATGGTGGGTCTTGGAGCGGGGAGAAGGGAGCGGTCGCGGGTTCGAGCCCGGTGCGCGAGGAGGCTCTTACAATCCCGCAACTCCGGAGAGAGCGCCCGATCGGCGGAGCCGATTCGAGGGCACACCCTACGACGGCAGTCCGGATCGATTCACGCCGTTCTCCGGATAGCGCTCGCCGAGCCTTCCCCTGGCCGAGCGCCTGGCGGCGGGCGCGCGGCCGGAAGGGCTCGGTCCCAGGGGAACGCGTGTGATCCTCGAGACCTCCATCGGAGGGGAGCGAGTGAGGCTCTCGTGGAGGCGGCTCGGCGGCCCGCTGCGGCGGCCACCCCGGGGGACGCATCCGGTCGTGCGCGCCGCCAGTCCTGTCAGAGGCCGAGCCACATGACCGCACCGCCGGAGACGAGGATGGCGAAGCCGGCGAGGGCGTGAGCCCAGCGCTCGCAGCAGCGGAGAGACACGAGCTGCATGCCGCGCAGGAGGGCGAATGTCGTCAGCGTCATCGTGGCGATGGTCACGGCGCCGAAGACGGTGACGACCCCCACGATTCCCCAGAAACTGTGGGCGGCGGCGGGGACGATGAGTATCGGGATCAAGGGCTCACAGGGGCCAAGGACGAAGACGGTGAAGAGCATCCACGGAGTCAGGCTGCGCCCCTGCGCATCGGCGTGGACGTGCGAGTGGCCCTCGACGTGGGTGTGCTCGTGGTGGTGTACGGTGCCGTCGGCGTGTGTATGTCGGTGGGTGTGCCGGCGGTTGCGGATGCCCCGACGCAGACCCCAGGAGCCGTAGGCCAGGCCGAAGACGATCAGCGCCCAGGCGGCCCAATCTCCCCTCGCCGACTCGAATGCCTCCATGTACTCGAGCGAATACGCCGACGCCAGCGGCGTGGGAGCGGCCCACGCGTGGGAGGAGAGCCGGGGGGTCGGCGGGTCCTACGGCTTCAATCGCGCCGAGGGCATCGACGACTACAAGAGCTCCGGCGAGCTGGTGCGCGAGCTCGTGGACGTGGTCAGCCGCGGCGGCAACCTGCTGCTCAACGTCGGCCCCACCGCCGATGGCCGCATCCCGGTGATCATGCAGCAGCGGCTCGTCGACATCGGCGAGTGGCTGGCGGTCAACGGCGAGGCGATCTACGGCTCGGAGCCGTGGGAGCAGGCCGGCCCGAATCGCGGAGAGGACGGGTGCCTGTTCTTCACCACGAAGGGCGCGAAGCTGTATGTGATCTGCACGCGGTGGCCGCTGGGGACGCTCGAGCTGCGGGGGCTGGAGAGCTCGGCGAGCACGAGCGTGCGCCTGCTGGGCCATGAGGGAACCGTCGAGTGGAGGACGCAGGGGGACCGCCTCCTCATCGATCCACCCCCCGTCAACCCGGCCACGATGCCCTGCCGGCACGCCTGGGTGTTCGAGGTGGGGCCGCTCGCGCGGGCGCGCTAGCCGACGGGCCGTTCGCTCGGTTCCCGACCGCCTCCCTCACTCCACCTGCGGCCGCGGAAGCAGCCCCGCCTCCGCGGCGATCTCGGGGACCTTCTGCTCCCACCCGATGGCCATCAGGTGGACGCCGTGCACGCCCTCGATCTCCCGCACCTCCTGGATCTGCTCCACGGCGATGCGGATGCCCTCGCGGGCGCGCTCCTTCTTCTCGACCCCCTTGACGCGGTCGAGGATCTCCTCGGGCACCCCGATGCCGCTGACCTTCGTGGCCATGTGCTTCGCCATGCCCAGCGACTTGAGGGGCGTGATGCCCGCCAGGATGTGGCAGCGCTCGTGCAATCCCAGATCCACCACCCGCCTCATGTACTCGCGGAAGCGACCCATGTCGTAGATGCACTGGGTCTGGATGAAGTCCGCGCCCGCGGCCACCTTCTTGGCCAGGCGGATGGGGCGGAAGTCGAAGGGGTCGCCGAAGGGGTTGGCGGCGGCGCCGATGAACATGCGGGGGTTGCCCTCGATCTCGTCCCCGCCCAGGATGCGGCCCTCCTCGCGCATGCCGCGGACCGCGCCCAGGAGCTGGATCGAGTCGATGTCGAAGACGTTCTTGGCGTCCGGCTGGTTGCCGAAGACCTGGTGGTCGCCCGAGAGGCACAGGAGGTTGCGGATGCCCAGGGCCCAGGCCCCGAAGACGTCGCTCTGCATGGCGATGCGATTGCGGTCCCGGCACACCATCTGCATCACCGGCTCCAGCCCCAGGTCGAGCAGGAGCTTGCTGGCGACCAGGGAGGACATCCGCACGATCGAGGTCTGGTTGTCGGTGACGTTCACCGCGTCCACATGACCCAGGAGGTGGCCCGCCTTCTCCTCGATCACCGACGCGTCGGCCCCCCGGGGAGGACCGCACTCCCCGGTCAGGGCGAACTCGCCCCGCTCGAGCACCCGCTCCAGCCGGCTGCCGTTCTTCACGCCTGCTGGTCCTTCCTCGAGATCCGGCGGGGACCGCCGTCCCGGCTGGTGCTCCAGCTCTTCGGCGGGCGGATGTCGACCAGCCGCTCCACCCGCCCCAGGGCCTGCATGCGGTCCCAGATGAGCTGCCAGGCGCACTCGGTCTCCGCGTCCACCTCGCAGTGACCCTCGGCGCTGCCGCCGCAGGGGCCGTTCAGCAGGCTCTTGCTGCAGCGCGCGATGGGGCAGATGCCGCCCGTCTCGGCCAGCAGGCAGTCCCCGCAGGACTGGCAGTACTCGGCCCACTCGCCCAGGTCGAGGTTGACCCCGCAGAAGTCGGTGTTCACCGCCGGGACCACGCGCAGGGGCTCGTGCTGCAGGGCCAGGTACTGCACCCCGATGCCGCAGGCCATGGAGATCACGAGCTCCCGGTCCTCGAGCTGCTCCTTCAGCGGCTCCAGGTACTCCCGATCGCACTGGCGCTCCACCGTGGCCTCGCCCACCTCCAGCTCCAGGCCGCGGAGCCTGGCGGCCATCCGCAGCTCGGCGGCCAGGATGCCCACCTCCTTCTCGCCCCCGGCCATGCACACCGCGACGCAGGTGCCGCAGCCCGCCACCAGGACCTTGCGGGCGCCCTCGAGCGAGTCGAGGATCTCCTCCAGGGGCTTTCGCTGACCGACGATCATCTCGCGACTCCCTTCTCGCGCTCGGCTCCCGGGCCGCACTCGGGGCCCCCTCCGGTCCTCAGGGGGTTGGGCCCCAGCCTGACCACGCGCTCGCTCATCTCCTCGACCACCTCCACCCACAGGCGAGCCTGCGACGCGCCCACGTGGAAGAACTCCACCCGATCCGGGTGCAGGCCGATCTCCTCCAGCAGGCCCTTGACCCCCGGCACCATGGCCCGGGCCCGGAGGTTGCCCCCCTGGAAGTGGCAGTCGCCGGGCTGGCAGCCCGAGACGAAGACCGCGTCGGCCCCCTCCTCCAGCGCCCGCAGGATCATGACCGGCTCCGAGCGGCCGGTGCAGGGCAGGCGGACGACCCGCACGCCGGCCGGATACCGCAGCCGCAGCGAGCCGGCCAGGTCGGCCGCCGCATACGAGCAGTACTCGCACGCGAAGGCGATGATCCGCGGCTCGAGGGCCGGCGCTCCGGCTTCGCTCATGGCCTCGCCCCCACCTGGGCCGCGATCTGGCGGTCGTCGATGTGGTGCGCGGTGATGGCCTGGCGCGGGCAGGCGGCCGCGCAGGCGCCGCAACCCTGGCAGGAGGCCGCCTCGATCCGCGCCGCGCCGTCGACGATCTCGGGCACGCCGAAGGGGCACACCCGCACGCAGGTCAGGCAGGCGGCGCAGCGCTCGCCGTCCACCTCGGAGGTCTGCCCGGAGACGAAGAGCCGGTCCCTCGAGAGGACCGTGCCGGCCCGGCCGGCGGCTCCTCGTGCCTGGAGGATGACCTCGTCCGGGGACTTGGGACCGTGGGCCAGGCCGCACAGGAAGAAGCCGTCGCTGGCGAAGTCCAGGGGCCGCAGCTTGGCGTGGGCCTCGAGAAAGAAGCCGTCCTCGCCCAGCGGCAGCTTCAGGGTGTGGCTCAGCTCGGCGGCCTCGGGATCGGGCCCCAGGCCGGTGCTCAGGAGGACGAGATCGGGGCGCAGGAGCAGGTCCCGGCCCAGCACCGGCTCGCGGACGCGGACCTCGAGGGAGCCGTCGTCCCCGCTCACCACGGGTCGATCCTCGGGCTCGTAGCGGATGAAGCGCACGCCCCGGCGGCGGGCCTCGGCGTAGAGCCGCTCGGCCAGACCGAAGGTCCGCACGTCGCGGTAGAGGACGGTCACGGGAGCGCCGGGCCGCTCACGTCGGATCCGAAGCGCGGTGCGAACCGCCTCGGTGCAGCAGGTGCGGCCGCAGTGGGGGTAGTCGTCCTCGCGGGATCCGGCGCACTGGATCATCACCACCCCGCCGTCGCCCGGCTCGAGGCGGCCGTCGCCGACGCGCTCCTCGTACTGGTGGCGGGTCATCACCCGATCGCTCTCGCCCAGGCGGTACTGCCCGTGGGGAAGGCGCTCGGCCGCCCCGGTGGCGACCAGGGTGACGCCGTGCCGCACCTGGATCGCGCCGGAGGGCGTCTCGACGGTGGACTCGAAGCGGCCGACGCAGCCGCCCGTGGCCACCACCCTCGATCCGGTCAGCACCTCGACCCGCGGGTGGGAGCGCACGCGGCGCTCGAGGCCTTCCAGGTGCTCGTGCGGGTCCGCTCCATCGAGGTCGAAGCGCAGCCGCCGCAGCCTCCCCCCGAGCCGCTCCTCGCGCTCCACGAGAGTCACCTCGAAGCCCGCCTCGGCCAGGGAGTCGGCGGCCGTCAGGCCCGCCAGTCCCCCGCCGATCACCAGCGCGCGGCGGACGACCGGGTAGGGTCTCTCGGCCAGGGGCTCGAGGGCCGCGGCCCGGCGGACGGCCATGGAGACGAGATCCCGGGCCTTGCGGTTGGCGGCGTCGATGTCGTCGAAGTGCACCCACGAGCACTGGTCGCGGATGTTGGCCATCTCGAAAAGGTAGGGGTTGAGGCCCGCCGCGCGGCAGGTGTCCCGGAAGAGCCGCTCGTGCGTCCGGGGCGTGCACGAGGCGACCACCACGCGGTTGAGGTCGTGCTCCTCGACGGCCCGCACGATCTCCTCCTGGGTGTCGGTCGAGCAGGTGTAGAGGTTCTCCTCGGCGAAGGCCACCTGCGGGAGCCCCCGGGCGTGCTCGACGATCGCGGGCACGTCCACCACGCCGGCGATGTTGGCGCCGCAGCGGCACACGAAGACCCCCACCCGCGGCTCGAGGCCGGCGACGGGCTTCTGCGGCGGCCAGCCCCGCTCGGAGATCAGCGCGCCCCGCGCCTCGCGCAGGAGCTCCGAGCAGCGGGCCGCCGCGCTGGAGGCGCTGGTCACCGACTCGGGGATGTCCCGCGGCCCCTCGGCGGCGCCGGCGACGAAGACCCCCGGCCGGGCGGTCGAGCCGGGATCGAGGGAGCGGGCGACCGCGAAGCCGCATGGCTGCAGCTCGATCCCGACGGTGGCGGCGAGCTCGCGCGCCGATTCAGGGGGCGCGAGGCCGGTGGAGAGGACCAGGAGATCGAAGCGGTCGGTCTGCAGCCTCCCCGCCGCGTCCACCCAGCGAATCTCCAGGTCGCGCGTCTCGGGGACCTCGTCCACGCGCGAGACCATGGAGCGCTCGTAGCGAACCCCCCAGCGGTTCCGGGCCCGGTCGTAGAAGCCCTCGAAGCCCTTGCCGTGGGCGCGGACGTCCATGAAGAAGATCCAGGCCTGCGCCTCGGGCTCGTGCTCGCGGGTGACGATGGCCTGCTTGGTGGCCGCCATGCAGCACACCGCCGAGCACCAGTCGCGCCCGCCGCGCCGGTCGCGGCTGCCGATGCACTGGATCCACGCCACCCTCCGGGGCACCTCGCCGTCCGAGGGGCGCTGGACCCGACCGCCGGTGGGCCCCGAGGCGCTGAGGAGCCGCTCGTACTCGAGGCCGGTCACGACGTTGGCGTGCCGGCCGTAGCCGAGCTCGCCGAGCGAGCCGGCGTTGATCTCCTCGAAGCCGGGCGCCAGCACGACCGCGCCCACCTCCACCACCTCGTCCTCGGCCCTCTCCAGGTGGTTCACCGCACCGGCCTCGCAGGCCTCGACGCAGCGGTAGCACTCCGCGCAGGCGCCGCAGGCGAGACACCTCTCGGCCTCGTAGCGCACCTGCTCCTCGGTGAGGCCCCGGGCGACCTCCTCGAAGCCTTCACACCGCTTCTCCGGATCGATGCGCGACTCCTTCGCCCGAGGCATCGCGGTCGCGCCCTCGGCTCGCCCCTCCGCCTGCGGCGCCAGCCCTCCCCACTCCCGCTCGAGCCGACCGCCGCCGAGGAAGGCCAGGATCGAGGCCGCGGCGCGCTGGCCGTGGGCCACGGCCTCGATCGCGCTCCGGGGTCCGCTGACGGCGTCGCCGCCCGCGAACACGCCGGGAATCGAGGTCTCGAGCGAGTGGGGATCGGCGGCGATCCAGCCGCGGCGCAGCTCGAGCCCCGGGTGGCCGAGGCTCGCCTCGTCCAGGGCCTGGCCGATGGCGACCACCACCGCGTCGGCCGGCACGGTGGTCCGATCGGCCTCCTCGTAGCGCGGGGCGAAGCGACCCTCCTCGTCGAAGACCCGCGTGCAGCGCCGGAGCTCGACGCCCTCCACCCGCTCGGCGCCCAGGAGGCGCCGCGGCCCCCAGCCGGGGCGGAGCTCGATCCCCTCCTCGAGGGCCTCGGCGATCTCGTCGGGATGGGCCGGCATGCGGTCGCGCTCCTCGAGGCAGATCACCTCCACCGCCTCGGCCCCCAGCCGGCGGGCCGTGCGGGCCGCGTCCAGGGCGACGTCCCCGCCGCCGATCACGACCACCCTCCCCCGCACGCGGGGCCGGCGGCTGGAGAGGCTCGCCCGGCGCAGGAAGTCCAGCCCGCGCTCCACGCCGGGCAGCTCCTCACCCTCCACCTCGAGCCGCCGGCTGGCGTGGGCGCCGGTGGCGAGGAAGGCGGCGTCGAAGTCCTCCCGCTCCAGCAGATCCTCGAGCTGGAGGTTCGCTCCGATCCGGACGCCGCAGCGGAGCTCCACGCCCAGGTCCAGGATCCCCTCGATCTCCGCCTGCAGCACTTCGCGCGGGAGCCGGTACTCGGGCACGCCGCAGGCCAGCATGCCCCCCGGCACGTCGAGGGCCTCGAAGAGGGTCACCGCGATGCCCTCCAGCGCCAGGGCGCAGGCCGCCGTGAGACCCGCGGGACCGGCGCCCACCACCGCGACCCGGCGATCCTCGCGCCGCGGTTTGGGCTCGGGCAGCTTGGGGGGGCCGTGCCAGCTCTCGAAGTCCGCCAGGAAGCGCTTGATGGCGCGGATGGCGACGGGCTGGTCCACGTCCTTGCGGGAGCAGGCCTCCTCGCAGGGCCGCTCGCAGATGCGGCCGCACACCGCCGGCAGCGGGAGGTCCCGGCGGATGAGCGCGAGGGCCTCCTCGTGCCGCCCCTCCCGGGCGAGGGCCACGTAGCCCTGCACGCTCACGTGGGCCGGACAGGCGTTTCGGCAGGGCGCCGAGCCGCGCTTGTCGATGGCGTAGGCGTTGGGGATGGCCTGGGCGTAGGGCTTGTGGATGGCCTTGCGCCGCCCGCGGCCCAGGTCGAAGGCGTCGTCCTCGGAGACGGGGCACACCTTCTCGCACTCGCCGCAGGACTTGCACGCCTCGACGTCCACGTAGCGGGGCTCGCGGCGCAGGGTGGCGCGGAAGCGGGGGGCGTGGCCCTCCAGGCGCGTCAGGGAGGTGCGCGTGAGGAGGCGGATGTCGGGGTGCAGGCCCAGGGCGACGAGCCGGGGCGAGAGGGTGCACATGGAGCAGTCGCCGGTCGGGAAGGTCTTGTCGAGCTGCACCATGCGTCCGCCCACGGCGCTCTCCCGCTCGGCCAGGACGACGCGGAGGCCCGAGTCGGCGAGGTCGATCGCCGCCTGCATGCCGGCGATTCCGCCCCCCACCACCAGGACCGAGCCCACGGCCTGCTCGCTCACGAGAGCCCCCGGGATCGCAGGAGCGGACGCGGGTCCACGAGGTGACGGCCCAGCCAGGACGGGGCCTCCTCCAGGCCCAGGGCGAGGCCGACCAGCTCGGTGAAGTACAGGACCGGCAGGGAGTTCCGCCGGTCGTGTCCCTCGACCTGCCTCGCCTCCAGGTTCAGGAGGCACATGGGGCAGGCTGCGGCGATGCAGTCGGCGCCGCAGCGCCGGGCCTGATCGACGATCTGCCCCACCAGCCGGCCGACCACGTCCCGGCGCGGCAGGGCCAGGCCGCCGCCGCAGCAGTGGGTCTTGTAGCTCCACGTCTTCAGGTCGACCCCCAGCGCCTCGAGGACCGAGTCCATGCCGCGCGGATCCTCGACGTCCTCGGCGCCGGTGATCTCGGCCGGCCGCACCAGCAGGCAGCCGTAGTAGGTCACCGCGCTGAGCCCCTCGAGCGGCCGGCGCACCTCGTCGGCGATGCGCGAGAGCACCTCGGGCGAGGACAGGAGGTCCACCAGGCTGCGCACCTCCACGCACGGCGCGACCGCCAGCTGCGCCGCGCGCAGGCGGTTGAAGCAGGCGGCGCAGGGCACCACCACGTCGCGCCCGGCCTCGGCCGCCAGGGCCAGGTTGCGGGCCGGGAGGGCCAGCGCCAGGTCCCCGCCCGCCGAGTGGGCCGAGGAGGCGCCGCAGCAGCTCCAGTCCTCGATCTCGCGGAGCTCGATCCTCAGCGCCTCGCACACCGCCCGGGTGGAGAGGTCGTACTCGACGCCCGTCCCGTGCAGGCTGCAGCCGGGGTAGTAGCTGAGCTCCATCACCCCTCTCCCCGGCCTCCCCTCCGCCCGCGGTCCATGATCTCGCGCAGGGACCGGATGTCCCGGGTCCTTCCCCCGCCGAGCCGGAGCTTGCCCTTCCTCGCCAGGAGCGCGCCCAGCCACAAGCTCTCGAGCCAGGTACCCGTGGCGAGCTTGTAGCGGCCGACCAGCTCCAGCTCGCGGCTCCGACCCGAGCGTCGCACGGTCTCGAGGAAGGCCCGGTGGAAGCCGACGACGCGGGGCTCGGCGGCCCGGCGGCCCTCGGCGATCGTCACCCCTCGCAGGTGATCCACCACCGCGGCGAGGTCCACGCCGCTGGGGCAGCGCGTCGCGCAGGTCCCGCAGCCGGTGCACAGCCAGACGAGGCGCGAGCTCAGCACCTCCTCCCGCAGGCCGAGCTGGATCATCCGGATGAGCGCGTCCGGGTGCACGTCGGCGTCCTCCTCCAGGGGACAGCCGCAGGCGCACTTGCGGCACTGGAAGCAGGCGGAGAGATTCTGGGCCGTGGCGGCCTCCACCTCGTCGAGGAAGCCGTCATCGGGCTCGATCCGACGCCCTCGAGGCTCCTGCGTCCTGGGCACTGCCTTCTCCAAGCGGTCGACGATGACCCGCAGCCCTGGTCCGGGCCGGACATCGCTCACCTCGGCTAGCCTACGGGATCGGCGAGCGGGCGCCAAGCCCACCGGAGCCGCGCGCGCGCGGCCCTTTTCGATCGGCCGGCTGGTGCTGCCGAGCAAACCGACCGTATAGTCCGCCCCTTCTCCAGACCCAGCCCAGGAGGGCCCATGGCAGCAGCATCGCGACCGACCCCCGAGGAGCTCGAGCTCCAGTGGTTCCGAGATCACTACCGGGGGGACATGCTGCAGCTCACCTGGCGGGCGGTGCTCATGGGCGGGGTCCTGGGGGCGGTGCTCTCCCTGACCAACCTCTACATCGGCCTGAAGACCGGCTGGGGCTTCGGGGTGGCCATCACCGCCTGCGTGCTCTCGTACGCCATCTGGCAGGCGCTGCGCCAGATGGGCATCGCCAAGACGGACATGACCGTCCTCGAGAACAACGCCATGCAGTCCACGGCCTCCGCGGCCGGCTACTCCACCGGCGGGACGCTGGTCTCGGCCATCGCCGCCTACCTGCTGGTCACCGGGGAGCACCTGCCCTACGGGCTCCTGACGGCGTGGATCTTCTTCCTGGCGGTGCTGGGGGTGACCCTGGCCATCCCCATGAAGCGCCAGATGATCAACGTGGAGCGCCTGCGCTTCCCGACCGGCACGGCGGCCGCCATGACGCTGCGCAGCCTCCACGGGGACAACCAGCACCGGCCCGCCCTGGCGGGCCCCCTGGCCGACTCCACCGAGGACGACGAGGCGGCGGCGGCCAAGGCCCTGGAGGAAGCCGATGGCGCCGTGACCAGCGCCGAGGACGCGGCCCGGAGCGCCCGCTCCCTCTTCCTGGCGGGCGGCGTGGCGAGCCTGCTCACCCTCCTGCGCGACGGCTTCGACATGCTCCGCGAGCTGGGAGTGAAGACCAAGATCACCCTGGTCGAGTTCGTCTACCCCGTGTTCGGCGAGCGCGCCTACCAGTACACCGTCGGCATGGAGGGCAGCCTGCTCCTGGTGGCCGGCGGAGCGCTGATGGGCATCCGGGTGGCCGCCAGCGTCCTCCTGGGCGCCATCCTCAACTGGTGCATCCTGGTGCCGATCATGCACGAGCAAGGCGTGATCGAGACGCTGGACTACAAGACCATGGTCTCCTGGTCGCTGTGGGGCGGCGCCGCCTGCATGGTCACCAGCGGACTGCTCGCCTTCGCGCTCCAGTGGCGCTCCGTGGTCCGGGCCCTGAGCGGCGTGACCGCCATCTTCGCCCCCCACAGGGCGCACCGCCGGACGCCCGAGCAGGAGGCCATGGAGCAGATCGAGGTGCCCGGCTCGTGGTTCGCCGTCGGAACGCTGGTGGGCGGCACGGGGGTTGTGGCCATCGCCTACTTCGCCTTCGAGATGCCCGTATGGATGGGCATCCTGGCCATCATCCTGTCCTTCTTCCTGGCGTTGGTGGCCTGCCGCGTCACCGGCGAGACCGACACCACGCCGGTGGGAGCCATGGGCAAGGTGACCCAGCTCATGTACGGGGCCATCACCCCCCGTTCCATGCGCATCGAGGCGCCGCAGCAGACCCAGAACGTCAACCTGATGGCGGCCTGCATCACCGCCGGCGTGGCCGATAGCGCCTCCGACCTCCTGATCGACCTCAAGAGCGGCTACGTGCTGGGTGCCAATCCCCGCAAGCAGTTCCTGGCCCAGTTCTCGGGGATCTTCGTGGGCACCGCCGTCACGGTGCCGGTCTTCTACATGCTGGTGCCCGACGCTGCGGCCCTGGGCACGGATCAGTGGCCCGCGCCGGCGGCCCTGGTGTGGGCCTCGGTGGCCCAGCTGCTCTCGCAGGGCCTGGAGTCGCTGCACCCCACGGCCCGGGCAGCCCTGATCATCGGGGGACTCCTGGGGATCGTTCTGGTGGCGCTGGGCCGGCTGCTGCCGCCCAAGGCGCGCCCCTGGGTCCCCTCCCCCATGGGCCTGGGCCTGGCCTTCACCTTCCACTTCTACTACGCCTTCTCGATGTTCCTGGGCGGCTTGCTGGGCTGGCTGTTCGCCGTGAAGAGCCCTCGGGCGAGCAAGCTCTACACCTTCCCGGTGGCCTCGGGGATCATCGCCGGCGAGAGCCTGATGGGCATCTTCCTCATCCTGCTGCCCATCGTCGTCGGTCTGTTCGTGGTGGCCAGCTAGCCCGGAGCGAGCCGGACGGGCCGCTCGCCCGGTGAATCCGGGCGGGTCCCGGCCCTCAAGCGCGCCGTTCGACGCCGTCGGTCAGCTCGCGGAGGATCCGGCGCAGGGCCTCGAGCATCGCGCGGGCTCGTTCCGGGTGTCTTCGCGCGATGTCCTGCTCCTCCGCGGGATCGATCGCCAGATCGAACAGCATCGGGATCGCGTCCTCGGCCAGCGGATCCTCCACCACGAGCTTCCACGGCCCACGCCGCAGCGCCGCCCGGGGGCCATGGGTCCACAGCAGGTCGCGCGCGGGGAGCGGGTCGCCGTCGAGCAGGAGGCGCGACAGATCGACGCCGTCGAGCTCGGCTCGGGGAGCCGGCCCCGTCGCCAGCGAGAGCATCGTCGGGAGCAGGTCCATGCCCATCGCGGTCTGGTCGGTCACGCCGGGAGCGACGACGCCCGGCCAGGACGCGAAGGCGGGTACGCGGTGGCCCCCCTCCCAGACGCTTCCCTTGCCTCCGCGCCAGGGGCCGGCGCTGCCGAGCCGGGCTGGGCCGTTGTCGGACAGGAACATGACCAGGGTCCGCCCCGACAGCCCCAGCGAGTCGAGCTCCGCGACGATTCGCCCCACTCCCTCGTCCAGCGCGATGATCAGCTCGGCGTAGGCCCCCTCGTCGTCCCGACGCGGGCCGCCGGAGTTTCCCGGCTCCCCCGGTCGACGGTAGGCGGGATCGCCCCGAGCCTGATAGGGATAGTGAGGCGCCCCATGAGCCAGATAGAGAAAGAAGGGCTCGTCGGGATGGCGGCGAATGAAGTCGACGCCGTAGTCCGTGATCAGGTCCGTCGCGTAGCCTTCGTCCGCCTCGAGGCGATCGTCCCGCCACCAGTCCTCGTGGCCCTCCTGGTCTATGTGCGAGACGTAGTCGACGTTCCCGCTCACGAAGCCGCGGAACTCGTCGAAGCCCTGCACCCGGGGCCCGAAGGACGCCTCGTAGCCGAGGTGCCACTTCCCGAACAGGGCGGTCGCGTATCCCCCCTCGCCGAGCCGCTCCGCCATGGTGATCACCCGCGGATCGAGCCCGGTGTCCCGGTGGTTCCTCGCGGTGACCACCCCCTGTATGCCAGCGCGGTGCGGGTACCGGCCCGTGACGAGCGCGGCTCGCGTCGGGCTGCACACCGCTCCGTTCGAGTGGAAGTCCGTGAAGCGCAGTCCGCCCGCCGCCAGGGCGTCCAGGTTCGGGGTGGGGATCCCTCCCCCGTAGATGCCGAGGTCACCGTAGCCCAGGTCGTCGGCGAGGATGACGACGAAGTTCGGGCGAGGGACGGGGGACTCCCCGGTGGCCAACCCCTCGCTCGCGCAGCCGGAGAGGAGCGCGATCAGCGGCAAGCACGAGAGCCGGCGCCGGGCATGATTCATGGTGAAGGACCCTCGAGAGCAGATGGCCTGCAGACCATGTCCTGGTGGTCGTGGAGCTCGTCCACGAGCTCGAATGTAGCTACCGAGATCGCGGTTATCCCGGGCCGCCTCGCTTCTCCAGCGGTCCGACGCCCGGCCCCGCGGGCTTCAGTCGCTGAAAGTGGTCTCCAGCGCGTCCGAGAGGTTGAATCCCGAACCCCCGCCGCCGGGGTCCCGGTACCAGCACTGGAAGTTCCAGGTGTCGCCCGAGGAGATCTGCCCGTGGGGATTGGGCGGATCGTTGACGTCCAGGGAGTGCATGGCAATGCCCATGGGATCGACCTGGACCACCGACAGGCGGAAGGCGCCCCCGGCCACACAGAGCTGGCCATTGCCGAAGGGTACCTGGGTCTGCTGCGGGCCGTAGAAGAAGATCGCTGGCTTGCCGGGAGGGCAGCCCCCGGCGAAGAGCAACAGGTCGTTGGCGGACACGCTGGCCGAGCCCGACCAGCCGATCAAGGCGCCTCCGCCCACCGAGTTGGGGGAGCTGGCGCAGTAGGTGTGGATGCTCGCGGTCTCGAGCGAGCGAGGGGAATCGACGCGTCCCCATCCCCAGTAGTCATCGTTCCCGGGAAGGCCGAGATCGACACCTCCCCCGAAGAGACACTCCTCGACCTGATCCGCCGCCAGATGGGGATGACGACTCCAGACCAGGGCACAGATCCCGGCGGCCATCGGCGCGGAGGCGCTGGTCCCGCTGCCGATGGCCAGCACGCTCGGGATTCCCGTGCTGACGATGTCCGTTCCGGGCGCGAACACGTCGACCGCCAGACCATACGCGGAGAACGGAGCCTTGCCGTCGCTCGGATCAGTCGAACCGACGATGATCACGTCGTCCCAGTCAAACCAGGAGAGGTCGCGCCCGTCGTTCCCCGCGGCCCAGACCATCAGAGCCCCGAGGCTCTTCACGTAGGCGCCGGTCGTCTGAACGCTGCTGTACTCGACTCCCGTCTGACTCACATTGATGCACCGTGCGCCGTTCTCGGCGGCCCACCGTGCGCCCTCCAGGATATTGTGCAGGTAGCCTCCGCCGGGTTGGTTGTAGTAGCGGATCGGCATGATCGAGAAGTTCCAGCCCATACCCGTCACGTGGGTTCCGTTGTTCCCGATCGCGCCCGCCAGGCCGGCGACGAAGGTACCGTGGCCGTCGACGTCCCCGACGTCGCCCCCGTGGATCTGCGCGAGGTCGTCATCGCTGTTGTATCCGGGAACCAGGGCACCGGCGAGGTCGGGATGATCGAGCTGCACTCCCCCATCGACGATGGCAATGACGAGGCTCGGGTCGCCCGTCGTGGTGTCCCAGGCGAGCGGAGAGCGAACATGGGGGTGATGCCACTGCATCGAGTAGCTCGGATCGTCCGGGATCGTCTCCGTGGGGTGACACAGCCAGTCCGGCTCGGCGTACTGGTAGTCGCCGGTGGCCATCAGCCCGCGCGCGAAGTCGCTCTCGCTCTGGCCGGACGGCAGGGTGACTATGTACTCGTCGGTCGCGGGGACGTACTCGATGAGATGCGGCCGAAGACGCGCGGCGGCACGGGCTCGGATCACGTCGCGATCGGCGGCGGTGACGCCGAGCTCGGCGAGCGCCGCGTGCTGGAGAGGTCGGACGATCATCTGCCCGGAGAACTCCACGATCCCCGGACGCTCCACGAAGCCAGGCACCTCGTCCTGCGCCTCGACGAGAGCGGTGAGCGAGGCGAGTACGAGCAGTGGTGCGAAGGCGGCGCGCATGATGGGCTCTGTTGCCATGGTGGCCATTCAGAGGGCCTGCCGATGATTCACTCTACTCGATAAGCGGTGCTTCGTTGGTCCACCGTCGGTCCGCGACGCGCGACCTCACCGTGCAGCGGAGGGTCGCGTACAGGCAGCGCGCCTTGGGGTCCTCCCGGACCTCGAAGCCCAGCTGGTCGAGATGGGCGGCCATTCCCCGGCCGCTGTACTCCGGTTCCTGCGGCCGGCGCAGGGTCCCGAGCTGGCAGTACTCGTGAGCCTCCAGGTAGATGTGATCGAAGCGCCGCAGGGTGGCCTCGTCGGCGCCGTAGAGGATGGCGTACTCCGAGCCCTCGGCGTCGATCTTCAGGAGGCGGCAGCGCTCGACCCCGCGCTCGTCGAGCAGCTCGGCCAGGGAGCGGGCGGGGACCCGGGTCGCCGGCCCCAGGGCCGCCACCACGGCGTGGCCTCCCATGTTGTCGGCGCTCTCGTGGATCTTCAGGCTCCTCGAGCCGGGACGCCAGACGGCCATCTGGAGGGCCTCGATGCGATCCTCCAGGCCGTTGCGCGCGATGTTCGCCCGCAGGAGCCGGAAGTTGGAGGGCGCCGGCTCGCAGGCGATGACGCGCGCGCCGGCGGTGGCCGCGAGCAGGGAGAAGACGCCGATCTGGGCGCCGACGTCGATCACCAGATCGCCCGGGCCCAGGCCCAGGCCGTCCAGGGGGTACAGCCGCCCGCTGCCGATCTCCGCCGCGATGACCTCGTCCACGGTCCCCTGCCGGAGCGCGAGCACGGGGCCCTGAGGCATCTGGTGGTCGATGAGCAGGGGTCTGCCGAACCCCAGGCGTTCCAGGAAGAGCAGGGCGCGGTTGCGCCAGCGGGCGCGCGCGAAGATGAGCCCCCGCATGATGGCTTCGCTCCTCTCGCGGCCCATGGGCCGATTGTAGCAGGCCGCGGATCGCGCCGCGGCTCGCGATCCCGCGCCGCAGCGCCTATCCTGGTCGGGGAGGGTGGACGGCGCGGCATGGAGGATCGATCCGGAGCACGAGGGCGCGAGCGGGCGGGGCGGGTTCGGGCCGCGGCTTGCGGCATCGCCCTGCTCCTTCTCGCCTGCAGCGAGGCCGGACGAGCGCCGATCGAGACCTCGCGCGAGGTCCTCTTCTCGCTCCTCACGCGGAGCGACGCGCGCCCGCCCGACTCCGATGCCAGCGTCGAGCTCCGCCTGGTCTGGCCCCGCATGAGCTTCCATCGAGACTCGGCCGGCCTGCCGGCGGCCGTGGTCCCGATCCCCGGCAGTCTCTCCTTCGTCCTGCCGCGGGACACGCCCCCGGGCGCCGAGCTGCAGCTCGCCCTGGGACTGGACGCCGCCGCCCACGAGGGCGAGGGCGGGGGCCGCGTCCGCCTGGAGATCCGGCTCGACGGCGGGACGGTCCTCTCCCAGGAGATCGGCTGGGGCGAGGAGGCCCCCCGGGCAAGACGGCGCTGGTCGCGGCACGCGCTCGCGGTCGCGGCCGGCGAGCGACTGGAGCTGCGGGCGGAGGCCACCTCCGGGCCGCCCCCCCCGGACGGCGCGGCCTTCGGCCTGCTCGACGTGTCCGCGCCGGTCCTCCGGCGCCGGACCGAGGCCTCGCGCGGCGCGCCCAGCCTGGTCCTGATCCTGATCGACACCCTGCGGGCCGACCGGCTGGGGTGCTACGGATCCCCTGCGGGCGCCTCCCCGCACGTGGACGCGCTGGCGGCGCGCGGGACGCTCTTCGAGCGGGCCTACGCCCCCTCCCCGTGGACCTGGCCCTCCACCGCCACCCTGCTGACCGGGCTCTCTCCTCCGGCTCACGGCGTCCTGGGCCTGCCCTCCTGCTTCCTGGCCCACGACCACCTGACCCTCGCCGAGCAGCTTCGCCGCGCGGGCTTCGCGACCGCCGCCATCTCGACCAGCCCTCTGGTCGACCGCGAGCGCAACTTCGACCAGGGCTTCGAGGAGTTCCACCACCTCATCGACCGCGAACGCGACTCCGGTCAGGGCCTCGACGAGGCCGACCACGGCGTCTTCGGGACCGCGCCCGAGGTCCTGGCCCTGGCCGAGCCGTGGCTGCGCCGCCGGGCCGGCGAGCGCTTCTTCCTGTACCTGCACCTGACCGAGCCGCACGGACCCTACCTGCCCGATCCCGCCCTGGCCTCGGCGTGGATCCCCGAGCGCGCGCCCGAGGGCTGGCGCCCCCGACGGGTGTCGCAGCTCCTGCGTCGCCGCACGGCCGGGGAGGCGATCGACGAGGAGCTCCTGCAGCGCTGCCTGGAGCACAACTCGGCGCTCTACGACGGCGAGGTGGCCACCGTGGACCACGCGGTGGGCCGGCTCCTGGAGCTGCTCCGGGAGCTCGGCCGTCTGGAGGAGACCCTGGTCGTGGTGACCAGCGACCACGGCGAGGAGTTCGCCGAGCACGGCATGAGCGGGCACGGCAAGCAGCTCCACGAGGAGAGTCTGCGCGTGCCGCTGATCGCCGCGGGGCCGGGCGTGCCGCCGGGCCGACGCGTGCAGCGCGCCGTCCCGCTGCGGCAGCTCCCGGGGAGCCTCCTCGCGCGCCTCGGCGTCTCGCCGGGCCGCTTTCCGTTCGAGGGCGACCTGTGGGGATCCGACCCGCCCGAGGGGGGGCCGCTCTACTTCTCGATCCAGATGGGCCGGTGGGTGGAGGAGGACGGGAGCTTCGGTCGGGACCAGACCCCGGTGCACGGCGTGCGCCGCGGAGAACATCTGCTCCTGTGGTGCCCGGCTCGCGGGAGCTCGGGGGGGGCGCTCCGGCTCTACGATCTCGGGAGCGATCCCGAGGCGCTGGCCGACGTCGCCACTCGCCATCCGGATCTGAGCGAGGAGCTCCGGCGGATGATCGCCGAGTGGCTCGCCAGCGAGAGCGCGCGGCGCCCCGAGGCGGTTCCGGGCGGGGCCACCGCCCTCGAGATGCTGCGGGGGATCGGCTACGTGGAGGTCCGCTGAGCTCGCCGGGGCGGCCCTCGGGCGCCCTGAGCGGGCCCGGCTCGAAAGCGCGGCTTGCCCTACCCGTCCGCCGGGCCGCGGCCCCTATACTCCAGCGTGGTCCATCTCGTACGCGTCGTACGCGCGCCGGTTTCTCTCCTGCGAGAAGGTAGAGCATTCATGAAGGACCCCCGCCGAATCAGCCGACGCAGCCTCGTGAAGGGCGCCGCCGCCGTCGGCGCTGCCATGGCGCTGCCCACCATCGTCTCCGCTTCGGCCCTTCCTCGCCGCGGGCGCACCGCGCCCGGAGAGCGCATCGCCATGGGCTTCATCGGCGTGGGCTCCCAGGGCACCGGTAACATGCGGACCTTCCTGGGCAGGAAGGAGGTCCAGGTGGTGGCCGTGTGCGACGTCGATCGGGCCCACCGCGAGCGGGCCAAGAGGATCGTCGACGAGAAGTACGGCGACGAGGGCTGCGCGACCTACCTCGACTTCCGGGAGCTCGTCGCGCGCGGGGACCTCGACGCGGTGGGCCTGGCGCTGCCGGATCAGTGGCACGCGGCTCCGGCCATCCTCGCCGCCCGGGCGGGCCTCGACATTCACGGCGAGAAGCCGCTGTCGCGCTCGATCCGCGAGAGCCGATCCATCTGCGACGCGGTCCAGGGCTACGGCCGGGTGTGGCAGACCGGTAGCTGGCAGCGCTCGCAGCCGCACTTCCGCCACGCCTGCGAGCTGGTCCGCAACGGCGCCATCGGTAAGGTGCACTTCGTGGAGGTGGGCTTGCCCACGGGCAGGCCCGGCGAGACGAGGCCGCCCAGGCCGATCCCCGAGGGGCTCGACTGGGACCGCTGGCTGGGCCCCGCGCCCTGGCGGCCCTACTGCGAGTTCGGGGGCAACAAGTGCCACTGGGACTGGCGCTGGATCCAGGACTTCTCGGGCGGTCAGCTCACCGACTGGGCCGGGCACCACATCGACATCGCCCACTGGGGGCTGGGGCTCGACGACACCGGTCCGGTGGAGGTCGAGGGCCGCGGGGAGTACCCCCCCGACGGCCTGTGGGACGCCCCCACCGCCTACGAGTTCACCGCCAGGTACGCCGACGGGCTGGTCATGCGGGTGGGCAACGACCGACGGATCGGGTTCATGGGCACCAAGTGGCACGGCGCCGACGGCTGGGTGCACGTCAACCGGGGCGGGCTGAAGGCCTCCGACGAGAGCCTGGTGAACCCCGACGCCATCGGTCCGGACGACCTGCGGCTGTACCCCGCCGGCCTGGGCCGGGACCACATCGACAACTTCCTCGACTGCGTGAGGAACCGGCAGCTCACCATCGCCCCGGTGGAGACCGCCTGCCGCTCCATCAGCGTGGGACACCTGGGCGAGATCGCCATGCTCACCGGGCGGCGGATCCGCTGGGATCCGGAGAGGGAGGAGATCCTGGACGATCCCGGAGCCAGCGCGCTCCTGGGCCGGGCCTACCGCGAGCCGTGGGTGCTTTGAGAGGAGGAGCCCAGATGAACCTCCAGCGGGATTCGAAGGGAAGGTGGAACATGCTTGCCGATCGCACTCCGAGCGCCATCACCGCCCTGGCGGCGGCGATCCTGGCCCTGACCCCGGCCTGCCGGACCGCGCCCGAGAGCGAGGCCCCGCAGGCGCCGGTGGTCGAGATCCCCGCCGCCCCGGACGCGGGCACCTCCGCGGTCGCGCGGTACGAGTTCGGGGGGAGCCGCGAGGCCCTGTCCGCCCTCGAGGAGCGGATCCGCTCGGCCTCGCCCGAGGAGAGCCTCGAGATCGAGCTGCAGCTCCTGGCCGTCCTTTGCTGGCCCGAGTCCACTCTCGCGGGCCGGCAGTTCGCCTGCCGCATGCTGCGGCGGATCGGCGGTGAGCGCTCGATCCCCACCCTGACCGAGCTCCTCGACGACGAGGAGATGGCCCACCCGGCGCGCTTCGCGCTGCAGGGCCTGGACTCGCCAGCGGTGGACGAGGCCCTGCGCGCGGCCCTCGAGGAGCTGGACGGCGATCTCCTCCTGGGGGTCATCGACACGCTCGCCGCGCGGGGCGACCGCCAGGCGCTGCCCCGGCTGGAGGAGCTGGTGGCCGATGAGCGAGCGCCCACGGCGCGCGCCGCGATCTCGGCCGTCGGCCGCATCGGGGGGACGGAGGCCGAACGGATCCTGTCCGCCGCGACCGTGGCGGAGGAGCTGCGATCCGAGCTGCTCGCCGCCCGGCTGGCCGGCGCCGAGCGGATGCTGGCCGAGGGCCGGGAGGAGGCCGCCCTGGACGTCTGGTTCGAGCTGTCGAGACCGCCCCATCCCCTGCCCAGCCGGGTCGCGGCCTGGCGCGGCATCGTCAGGGCCCAGCCCCGAGCGGCGGTCTCCACGGTCTGCGACCTCTTCATGGATCCCGACCCGGAGCTGCAGCGGGCCGCGGCCTCCCTCCTGCGCGATCTGCCCGAGGACGCGGACACGCGCAAGCTCGCGATCGGCCTGCCGGCGCTCTCGGAGAGCGCGCAGGTCCTGGCGCTGGCCGGGATGGCCTTCCGCGGCGACGACTCGGCGGCCCCCGCCGCCGCGACCCTGGCGACCGAGAGCGGGGACGCCGAGGTGCGCGCCGCGGGTCTGCGGGCGCTGGGCGCGCTGGGCGATCCGAGCCACGTGGACCTGCTCGCCCGCTGCGCCGCGAAGGGGGGCGCCGAGGGCGAGGCGGCCTCCTCCAGCCTGACCCGGCTCCGCGGCCGGGAGGCGGACGCGGCCATCCTCCGCTGCCTGGAGCGCTCCGACAGCCAGGTCCGCGCCGCGGTGATTCCCTGCGTGGTCGCGCGGCGATCCCCCGGGGCCGTGGAGAGGCTCACGGGCTGGGCCACCGACGAGGACTCCGCCACCCGGCGCGAGGCCCTGCGGGGGCTCGGACGCCTGGCCGGAGAGGGAGACCTGCCCGAGCTGGTGGACCTCCTGGAGAGCGTCGAGGAGAGCCCGGAGGCCGCGGTCCTGGAGGAGGCCATCCTGGGCATCTGCCGGGGCGCGGCGGATCCGAGCGGGCCGCTGGGCCTGCTCGTGGGTGCGCTCGAGGGCCGGCCCGCCCCGGCCCGAGCCTCCCTGCTCCGGGTCCTGGGCGACCTGCCGTCCGAGACCTCCCTCGCCCCCCTGATCGAGGCCGCCGGCGACCCCGATCCCGCGGTGCGATCGGTGGCGGTGAGGGCCCTGGCGGAGTGGCCGGACGCCGGTCCTGCCGGCGTGCTCCGGGACCTCTCGCGCACCTCCCCGGAGGCCCCCGAGCGACTGCTCGCCCTCCGCGGCTGGCTGCGCGCGCTGGCCCTCAACGAGGATCTCGATCCGGACGAGATGGGGATTGCCTTCGCCGAGGCCCTGCGTCTGGCCCGTACCCCCGAGGAGAGGGAGGTGGTGGTCGAGCGAGCGGGTCAGGCCGAGGACCCCTGGGTGCTCGACTTCCTCGAGCCGCTCCTCGAGGACGACGCGCTGGCCCCTGCGGCCGCTCCAGCCCTCGACCGGGTCCGCTCGGTGCTGGCCCGCGGGGCCTCCCACGACGCCCAGGGTCGGGCGGTGACCCTGGCCTTCCCCTACGTGGACCGCTACAGCGGCGGCGATCCCGACGCCCTCACCGACGGCCTGTGGGGCTCGACGAACCACACCGACGGGCGCTGGCAGGGTTTCCAGGGCACGGACCTGGACGCCGCCATCGACCTCGGCCAGACGATCGAGGTGAGCAGCGTGCGCGCGGGCTTCCTCAGCAATCCCAACTCCTGGGTCTTCCCGCCGACGCGGGTGGAGATCTCCCTGTCCGCGGACGGTCAGTCGTGGCGAACCGTGTACTCGCTCGATCCCGGGCCCCTGGAGGAGATGGAAGAGGCCCGCAGCTGGGACGCCTTCACCGAGCTGACCGGCGAGTCGGCGCGCTACCTGCGCGTGCGCGCCGAGAGCGTCGGCATCTTGCCCGAGTGGCACTCCGGCTCGGGGGAGAAGGCGTGGCTCTTCGCGGACGAGATCCAGGTGAATCCGCGCTACGAGAAGTGAGGCGTCTCTGAGGGAGCACTCCCCCCGGCTCCCTCACTCCCCGTTCAGCGGCACCTGCGCCAGGCTCTCCAGCGGGAAGGGCTCGTCGTCGCTGAGCGTCGTCTGGCCGGGGAAGAAGCGGCCCAGATCGGTGAGCTGCACCCCGGTGGCCGGGGGCATCCCGGTCTCGATGAGCTTGCGGGCCACGCGGACGTACTCGTCGTGCACCATCCGCAGGTAGGCGTCGGGCCCCCGCTGGGGCTCGGCCACCTCCTTGAACTCGAAGAACTCCTTGGCGTCCTGGGGCGCCTTCAGGATCAGCTGGGGCCGGCTGTCCTCGTCCTCCTCCAGCCGCCCGCGCACGGTGGCCAGGAAGAACATGGGCGTCAGGTCCTCGTGGCTGATGTTCCAGTGGCGCTCGTAGGGCTTGTGGGTGAAGAAGTCCACCTGACCGCTCTCGGTGACGGCCATGGCGAAGATGCTGCCCCGGAACTGGGCCTCGGATCGCTCGTAGTCCTCCACCACCAGCGCCCCGCAGGAATCGCTCCCCCCCGCCGGGCTCGCGGCCGCCCCAGCCGCGGAATCCCCGTCCGTGCCGGCGGGCCGGGCGAGCTCCCCGGAGGCCTCCGCCGGCGCGGCGGCGACCGGCGCCTCCCGCGCGACGGGCGCGGGATTCGGCGCGGAGGCGCCCTCCCCCGCCTCGGGGATCAGGTCGAACTTCTCGCAGCGCGAGCGGGGCCGCGGAATCGGCTCCTGGTCCCGCAGGATGGGGAGGCTCACGCTCATGGTGGTGCCCTTGCCCACCTCGCTGTCGATCGACAGCTCCCCTCCCAGCTGGGCGATGGTCAGGCGGACGAAGACGAAGCCCAGCGAGTGCAGCTCGCCGTCGAGGGTCTCCCGGTCGGAGAGGAGCTGGGCGATCTTCTCGGGCGGCATGCCGGTCCCGTCGTCGCGCACCCGCAGCACGATCCGGTCCGCCTCCTCCCGCGCGCTCACGTTGAGGATGCCGACCTTCTTCCCGGCCAGGGCGTCCACGGAGTTCATGATCAGGTTGAAGAACATCCGCCGGAAGCGACTCCGGCTCCCGCCGATGACCGCCGGGTCGAGCTGGTCGATCTGGAGCTCGACCCGGGCGCTGCTCTTCTCCGCCACGTAGCCGCGGATGACGTTCGCGGTGAAGTCGCGGATGTCCTCGGCCAGGTCGAAGACCTCGTGGACGGCGCGGTCCTCCATCTCGGCGAGGAAGTGATCGATGCGGTAGTAGACCCCGCATATCCAGCGGATGCAGTTGCGGTAGTGCAGGCGAGAGCGAGCCGAGCGCGAGTCCGGGGGGAGGAAGGACAGGACCATGTCGTTGCGACCCCACAGCGGATTGAGGATCAGCTCGCACATGTCGAAGATGGTCTGGATGTAGCTCCGCCCCAGCCGCAGGATGGATCGATCCGGCGAGAAGCTCTTGACGGCGTTGGAGTAGTCACCGAGGGCCCGGCGGAGGCTGACCGCCTTGGTCTTCAGCTCCTGGAGGTCCTCTCCGTGGAGGGCCTGGGCCTGCTCGATGCCGAAGATCTCGAGATCCGTGTTGAGGGTCACGTGGAAGTGAATCACCTCGTTGATGAACCTCTCCACGCGCAGGTCGTGGATCAGGAACTTGATCTCGGCGACGTCCTTCTTGGTGCCTTCGGTGTAGTCTGCCATGGTTGGTATCGGCCCGACTTGCGCGCAGCGAGCGACGGGTGAGAGGATACCGTCGCCGCGGGAGGGCGAGAAGCCCTCTGGGCCGTCAGCGAGCCCGCTCCCGGGCGATCAGGGCCGCGCCCAGCGCTCCCGTGAGCTGGGGGTGCTGGGACACCCGAACCGGGAGGCCGAAGGCCGCCTCCAGGGCTCGCTCCATGCCGGGGATCCGGGCCACCCCGCCGGTGAAGTAGACCGGCTCCCGCGCCCTCCGCCCGGCCATGGAGGCCAGACGCGAGGCGATCGAGTCCTGGACCCCGGCGGCGATGTTCTCCGGGCTCTCACCGGCCGCCAGGAGGCCGATGATCTCGGTCTCGGCGAAGACCACGCACATGCTGCTGATGGCCGCCGCCTGCTCGGCCCGGGCGGCGGACTCGCCCAGGTGCTCCAGCGGCAGGTCCAGGCGATCCGCCACCACCTCCAGGAAGCGACCGGTGCCCGCGGCGCAGCGATCGTTCATGACGAAGTCGCGCACCTGCCCCCCCTCCTGCAGGCGCAGCACCTTGCTGTCCTGTCCGCCGATGTCGATCACCGTGCGGGCCTCCGGGTGCAGGTGGTGGACACCGCGGGCGTGGCAGGTGATCTCGGTGACCGCGCCGCCGGCGAAGTCGATGGCGTCGCGGCCGTGGCCGGTGGCGATCAGCCCGCTGATCTGCGAGCGCACCAGCCCGACCTCGCCCAGCACGCGGTCGAAGAGACCGGCGGCGAGCTCCGCCTGGCGGACCCCCTGGGCGGCCACCCCCGAACGGACGATCTCCCCGCCGGCTCCTTGAAGCAGGACGGCCTTGATGGCCCGCGATCCAGCGTCGATTCCGGCGTACAGCATGTCGCTTCAGTCCTTGCCCGCGCTCGCGGGTCGGCGCCCCGCTCGCACGGTCTCCACCAGGGCCTGGATGCGGGTCTTCAGCATGGCCCGGACCGGATCGCTCACCGGCGGGACCTCGATCTCGATGGCCGGCACCGAGAGCTCCGAGCGGACCCGATCGGCGAGGATCGACCCCTCCAGGGCGCAGTGGCTGGCCCCGGGGATCCTCGAGACGAGCAGGGCCTCGGAGCCCAGCTCCCGCATGTCGGCGCAGATCCGGCGCGCCCGATCCTCGGTCGGCCCGACCATCGGATCGGCCAGGGCCGTGCGCGCCAGGGCCTCCCAGGGGGGCAGGTCACGGGGAATCTCGTCGATCGCGTGGCTGAAGAGGTACTCCGTGCCGCAGACCCGCCCGCCGCACTCCTCGAGCAGGTTCATGGCCTCCAGGTCGGCCACCGGGTTCACCCAGAAGACGCGCACCGCCGCCCGGTCGAGGTGGCCGCGGCCGGTCGCCAGCCGGGCGCGGACCTCCCCCAGGAGCCCCTCCAGCACCCGGATGGACTCCTCCCGATCGGAGCAGAAGTGGATCGCCAGCATCTCGGCGATCAGGAGCTCCAGGGCCGGCAGGGGGCAGCGCTCGGCGGTGAAGACCAGGCGGCGCAGCTCGCGCAGGGTGCTGCGGACCCGGTTGGCCTGCTCGATGCCCCGCGCCAGCGCCGCCTCGTCCAGCTTGGCGCCGCACAGGCGTTCGAGCGCCGCCCCCACCCGCTCGAGCTCCTGCTGCACGAAGGCCACCTGCGAGGCGGGGGCGCGCAGCCCCCCGGGCAGCCGGGCCGCCTCCTCGCCCGGGGAAGGGGCCCGGCGCCGCGGGATCTCCCACCAGAGGATCGGGTGGCCGAGCCCGTTCAGGCGCTGGGCGATGGCCGAGAGGTCGTCGCACACCGCGCCCGAGCTGCACACCAGGAGGTCCGGCGCCGGGAAGTGCGCGCCGCTCACGAAGGCCCCCAGCATGGCCCGGACCGGGCAGAAGGACTCGTCCACCCCCAGCGAGTCGGCGATCGAGAGGAGCCCGGCGGAGAGCTCCATGATGCACGGGATCCACCACGCGCCGTCGGGGTAGAAGGCCACGGTGTCGGGCAGGGAGAAGGCCATCACCGGGATGGTCCCCAGGTCCTTCATGGCCCCGACGATCCGCCGCCCCTGCTCCCGGGCGCGGCGCAGGCGCTCCTCCTCGGTGAGCAGGAAGTTCCACAGGTCCAGGGCCGCGGGCGAGTCGTCGAAGCGCAGCCGCTTCAGGCGCAGGTCACCGTCGGCCAGGTGCCGCTCGAGGGGGCCGCCGTACCACGGCTCCTCCAGGCCCGCCGCCCGGAGGTCGCGGTGCCGGAGGGTCCACTCCGCGAGATCGATCCGCCGGGGGTCGCCCTTCATCCCGCGAGCCCCTCCATGAAGGCCTGGATCCGCGCCCGGTCGCGGCTGGTGATCGGTCGGCCGTCGAGGTCGAGGTCGAGCAGGGGGATCTCGAGCCACTCCGCCAATCGCTGGACCTCGGCGTGCCACAGGTCGCACCACACGTAGCGCAGGAGCACCGCGCCGCCGACCTCCCGAGAGGCGACGGCTCGCTCCAGCCACTGAAAGAGCTGGCTGTTGGGCCGGCGGAAGGCGTCCGGGTACCCGGCGAAGCGCGCCTCGACCAGGACCGAGAGGGGGTCCCGGCCTCGTCGCCGGCGGTCGATCGCGGCCGGAGCCGTCCGCTCGCCGCCCTCGGTGCCGTCCAGCACCACCCGCCCGCCGGCCTGCTCGAGGGCGCGGATCAAGGCCCGGTCCGGCTCGGCCACGGGGCCGCCCAGGATGGCCACCGGGATCCCGTCGGCGCGCCCGTCATCGGTCGGGGCGGCGGTCCGGCGGCGCTCGTCGTGCTCCAGGAGGGTCCGCCACAGGTCCTCCTCCGAGGGGGCGGCGCCGCCCAGCCCGATCAGGAAGCCCCCCAGCCGCTCCAGCTCGGAGCGGTACAGCCGGTGGGCCGAGACCGTCTGCCAGGTGGCCGGGACGTTCATCAGGAAGAGCAATGGACGGCCCGGCCCGCCGGCGAGGTCGGCTCCCCGGCACATCTGATCGCAGGTGGTCGTCAGCACGACGGCGGCCGCGTCTTCTCGGGCGCAGGCCTCGTTGAGGAACATGCGCATGAAGGGGCAGACGCCCTCGCGATCGGCGATCGGCTCCGGCGAGCCGGCGCCGCGCGGCACCAGGCGCTCGGGCTCCAGGCCGTGGGCCTCGATCCACTCCGCGGGCACCAGGGGTGAGCTGTAGAGGATTCTCTTCACGCCGCCTCGGGCGCCGGCCGGGCCCGGGGGTACCGGGCTAGCCGGCCGCCTGCCTCACCGTCTCGAACAGGGCCTGGACCCGCAGGGCGATGCGCGAGGAGTCCGAGGGCGAGTAGTCGGTCTCGATGCGCAGGTAGGGAAGCTCCAGCTCCTGCTCCGCCAGCTCGCGGGTGAGGTGGGACTCCACGTCATAGGTGATGCAGGCCTGCCACACGAGCTCGATCACGCACTGGGGCCGGTACTGTGCCGCCAATCGGCCCAGGAGACCCATCCGGGAGCTGTTCCGGGTCATCACCGAGCAGGGGAGGTGGTAGTAGGTCTCGGCGATCGCGCGGAGGGGATCCTCGGCATCGGGGTCCACGTCCTCCATCAGCGGCTTGAGGCCGGTGCAGTTCTCCTGGGCGACGACCAGGCCGCCGCTCGACTCGATGATGTCCATGACCCGCTCCGCGCCGTGCGGGAGGGGAACGCCGGTCAGGAGCACCCGCACCCGGTCCCGGGCGGGCGGGTCGATCTCGCGCCCCGGCAGGGTCTCCAGGGCCTTGCGGTACTGCTCCAGGTCGGCGGGGATGCAGGAGATCAGGCTCTTGAGGTCCAGCAGCTCCCGGCCGGTCAGAGGCGGGGCATCCGACTGCATCAGCGCCGCCAGCTCCCTCCGCAGGGCCCTCTCCTCGTTCATCTCGGCGATGGCATCGCGCAGCCGATCGTCGCCGATCTCCACGCCGAAGCGCCCCTCGAAGGCCGAGCGCAGCTTGCGCAGCTCGGCCACCCAGTGCTCCAGGGCGTCCGGATCGTCGGGCTTCTGCGGCAGCTCCACCACGTGCATGGGGTAGCTCTCCGAGAGCAGCTCGTACATCTTCTTCTTGCCGTCGCAGGTCGTCTCGGCGACCAGCAGGTCGGCCATCTCCAGGAAGGGGTTGGCCTTCTGCACCCCGTACCCGAAGGTCGACTTGATCAGGGGGCAGAGGTTCGACGGCAGGATCTCCTCGGCCGGCGGGATCATCTCCGCCGAGCCGCCGCACAGGCACACGGGCATGCCGCCGGCGGCCATGATCAGCTCCCGGGGGGTGTACTCGCACATGATCCCCACCAGGGGCCGGCCGCGCTCCTTCTCGCGCGCAGCGTGCTCCTTGCAGTGGGCCACCATGTCGGCGAAGTGCGCCAGGGGCGTGCCCGGCGCGGCGGCAGCGGGCGTTCCCGAGCAGCAGGCCGGCTCGGGGGGCGCGCTCGGATCCGAGCTCTGGGGCTCGGCCTTCGGGTCTCCTCCACATCCGCTCATTCGTGCTCCTCCTTCCACTCGGGGCAGACCGGCTGGCACTGGTGGCAGATGACGCAGTCCAGCGCCCGGCTGGGCGAGATGCCCTCCTCGATCCGGTCGGAGGGATCGATGTCCGTGGGGCAGGTGTCATCGCACTCCATACAGCTCTGGCAGGCGGCGCTGGGCAGCTTGACCTTCCAGAAGCAGAGCAGGTTGAGGGGCGCCAGCAGGGCGCCGATGGGGCACAGGACCTTGCAGAAGCCCCGCTCGCTGAAGACCACCAAGGCGATCACCCCCGCCGTGACGCCGAGCTTGATGGCGGTGCCGAGGGTGATGGCCCCGCCTCCGATCAGCCGCGGCAGGGTGACCTGCAGGGCGGAGGCCGGACAGTAGCGGCAGAACGACCACAGGGTGGACTCCCCGAAGAAGAAGGGCATCAGCAGGACCGTCAACACCAGCAGGACGTACTTGATGTTCGAGGTCCACTTGGGGAGCGTGAGCTTGGGCCCGGGGATCTTGTACAGCAGGTCCTGGAGGAAGCCGAAGGGGCACACCCAGCCGCACAGGAGCCGGCCGATCAGGACTCCCAGCAGCAGGACCACCCCCACCGCCAGGAAGGGGAAGACGTGGTAGCCCGAGTAGTGGATGAAGATCCCCACCGGGCAGGCGAACCACGCCAGGGCGCAGGAGTGGCAGCTCAGCACCGGGTTGCAGAGCCACTTGACCTCGGGCCCCCAGGAGCTGTGCAGCAGCAGCAGGCTCAGGGTCTGCACCCAGCGCCTCTTCTTCTGGATCGCGGTCATCTCGTCTCGGTGGCTGCCGGGAGGATCACAGCAGGTTCTTCAGGTAGTTACGGGAGAGGGTGCGGTCGTTGCGCGAGCGCACGGTGATCCCCTTGCCGTCGAGGAAGTCGAGGATCGCCAGGGCGTACTTGCGGGTGGAGCCGATGTGGTGCTTGAAGTCGGCCGAGTCGAGGACTCCCCGCTCCTGGATCGTCGAGACCACCGTCTCCTGCGCCTTCTTCATGCAGTCCCGGGTCAGCACCACGTTCTTGGCGATCCGCATCAGCGCTCCTCGGGCGCACAGCAGCTCCAGCAGCCGCTCGATCTCGGCCGGGGGCGCCCCCGTCATCTCCGGGAGCTGATCCGGACGGGGGGACTGGTAGCCGGTCCGCTCGTAGATCGAGAGGATCTGCTCCAGCCGCTCCTGGTCGGCGTCGCCCAGCTCGCTGACCGCGGCCTCCAGCACCAGCCGGTCGCCGCGCCGCGTGATGAGCTGCCGCGCCTGGAGGTCCTCCTGGACGCGATTCCACAGGGCGGACGGCCAGTCGATGCCCTGGCGCAGGTCGTTGAGCGACAGGCTCAGGTTGCTGGAGGCGGAGGTGGCCTCCTCCACGCGGGCGGCGGCCTCGGCCAGGCGGGCCTGGTAGCTCTCGGAGTGGATATACAGGTCCGCTCCCAGCTCCAGCACCGCTCCCGAGCCGGTCAGGCGCGCGAGGCGCTCCGCCACCACCTCCTCCAGCAGCAGGGTGCCCTGGCCGATGCGGGCGCTCGTGGCCCCGGCCGCCCCCTCGGTGCGCAGGAAGTACTCGATCTCCCGATCGCGCCGCTCGGGGCCGTCCGGCGCCACTCCGGCGAAGGAGTCCACGAAGGCCTGGAGCTGGCCGAGGATCTGCCTCCGCCGCGGCTTGCCGGTCGAGTGCGAGGTCCCGATGATCTCGCCCCCCGCCACGGTCATCGCCGGAGAAGGACGCCGCAGGATGAACTTGTCGTGGACCGCGGCCGGCACGGGCCGGCTCAGCACGATGCTGGCCAGGCCGGTCGAGCCCCCCGCCAGGGTCTTCTCCTCCAGGAGGTAGAGCTTGCCCTTCTGCTCGCTGGTGCCGGTGTGGAAGACCACCTGCTCGGCGTTACGCAGGGGCTCGCCGAGCCCCGCGACGACCTTCAGGCCCAGGTGCAGGGACTCCCAGCTCTCGAGGTAGCCCGGCCGGCACAGGACCTGCCCGCGCTCGGGCGGCGACTTGGCGAACTCCGGGACGTTCATCGCCAGGCACTGCCCGAAGCCGCCCTCGGAGGCGCTCCGAAGGAAGCGCTGCAGGCCGCGCACCTTGCCCTTCTGGCCGCCGGGGACGAGCTCCACCTGCTGGCCCAGCTCCACCGCCCCGTCGATCGGGACGCCGGTGACCACCACCCCGAAGCCCTCGCGGCTGAAGACGTTGAGGATGGGCATGCGGAAGACGCCGTCCGAGCGCCGCTTGCTCACCCCCTGGATCTCCTCGACCAGGACGTCGTAGAACTCGAAGAAGCCCTCGAAGGTCTCCGAGGACACCGGGCAGATGCGCGCCCCCTCCATGAAGGTGCCCACCAGGAAGCTGCGGATCTCCTCGCTCACGGTCTGGACGCGCTCGGGCGAGACCAGGTCGATCTTGGTGAGCGCCACCAGGCCGTGGCGGACCCCGACCAGCTCCATGATCTGGAGGTGCTCGACGGTCTGGGGCATCACCCCGTCGTCGGCGGCGATGATCAGGACCGCCACGTCGATGCCCGAGACGCCGGCCACCATGTTGCGCACGAACTTCTCGTGCCCGGGCACGTCGACGATGCCCACGGCCACCTCGCCGCGCAGGAGGCAGGGGGCGAAGCCCAGCTCGATGGTCAGCCCGCGCTCCTTCTCCTCCCTCAGGCGGTCGGTCTCACAGCCGGTCAGGAGCCTGACCAAGCGCGTCTTGCCGTGATCCACGTGGCCGGCGGTGCAGACCATCATGATCACGTCGGGATCGGTCCGGGCCCGGACGAAGCCCGGGGGGCGATGGCTCATGATCTCACCTCGACGTGCATTGCCTCCGGGTCGGAGCCGCTCAGATCCCGAGCTCCCGACACGCCTCCCGATAGAACATCAGGGCCGGACAGCCACCGAACTCGACCGCCAGGTCGGCGGCCTCGTCGATCTCCGCCCGGGAGATCCCCATGGCCAGGGCCCCCTCGAGGTGGTTGCCCAGGCAGGTTTCGCAGCGCAGGGCGATGGAGAGGGCCACGGCCATCAGCTTCTTGGCGCGCGCGTCGATCGCCCCCGGCTGGTTGGCCTTCTTCATGAAGGCCACGAAGAGGTCGCCGACGCGCTGGCCGTCCTCCGGCCCGAGATCCGGCGGCGAGTCGCAGCAGGCCGCCTCCGCGGAGTGGGCGGCCGCAGCCGGGCTCGGCGCCGCCGGGCGGGGTGCAGGGGGCTCGGGGCGCGCGAGCACCGCCCCGCTCGCCGCGGAGCTCCGCGGCCGCGGGTTGGAGACCACCACGCGGCTCGCGTGCTCGCCGTCTCCGGCCTCGACCACGCGGCCGATGACGGCGGTGCTCGGGTGGCCGCGATCGTGCATGGCCTGGACCAAGCCGGCGGCGGCCTCCTCCTCCAGGGCGATCAGGAGCCCCCCCGAGGTCTGGGGGTCGTAGAGGATGGGCAGGTCGCGCTCGGCGGCGGGCTCGGCCGCCTCGACCCAGGCCATGGAGTACTCCCGGTTGCGCTCGATGGCTCCGCCCAGGATCTCGTGCTCCAGGCACTCGTCCACGGCGGAGAAGACCGGCAGGGCCGACAGGTCGATCTCGGCCCGCGCCCCGCTCCCCCGCATCATCTCCACCAGGTGCCCCGCCAGCCCGAAGCCGGTGACGTCGGTGCAGGCGTGGGCGCCGCGCTCCACCATCAGCTCGGCGGCGTCCTTGTTCAGCTCGGCCATGGCCGCGCCCACCTCGGCCAGGCAGTCCGCGCTGATCCGACCGATCTGGGCCCCGAAGGCCACCATCCCGGTGCCCAGGGGCTTGGTGAGCACCAGCGCGTCGCCGGCTCGAGCGCGGTCGCGCTCCACCGCGGCCCCGGAGTCGATCAGGCCGGTGACGGCGAAGCCGCACTTGATCTCCTGGTCGTTGATGCTGTGCCCGCCGATGAGGCTGCACCCGGCCTCCTGGAGCTTCTCGATTCCGCCCTGGAGCATCTCCTGCATGAAGCGGCCGTCCAGCTCGTCGATGGGGAAGCCCACGATGGACAGCGCCGTGAGGGGACGGGCGCCCATGGCGTAGACGTCGCTGACCGAGTTGGCGGCGGCGATCTGACCGAAGAGGCGGGCGTCGTCCACGCAGGGGGTGAAGACGTCCACCGTCTGCACCAGCGCCCAGCGATCGTCGATGCGGTAGACGCCGGCGTCGTCCCCGGCGGCGGCGCCCAGGAGCACGTTGGGATCGGTGACCGGGGGCAGCACGCTCAGGATGCGGTGGAGGTCCGCCTGGCCGATCTTGGAGGCGCAGCCGGCCTTGCGCACGTGCTGCGTCAGGGCCACCGCCTCGGAGCGCACCGGCATGCGCTCGCCGGCGCAGGGGCACACGTTGTGCTGCTCGAAGACCCCGCAGGGACAGCCCTCCTGGGGATTGCAGATGCAGTGGCCCAGCTTCCGCGAGCGGGCCATGACCACCTTGCGGCGCTCGATGTTCACGGTCACGAGCCGGTCCTCTCGGCGATGGCTCGCAGCGCCCGGCAGACGATCTCCTCCTCCCCCTCCAGGAGCGTGCGCAGGTCGATGACCACCTCCCCCTCGCTGATCCGGGCGATGATGGGCGGCTCGTTCTGGCGCAGGAGGTGGTTGAGGCGGTCCACCGAGAGCGCCGAGCTCTTCAGCGCCAGCACGCGGGTCGGCAGCGGGACGGCGGGCATGGAGCCGCCGCCGGTGGCGCTGACGTCCTCCTTGATCCGCACGTCGAGCGGCAGGTCCTCGGCCTCGAGCCGCCTCATGAGCGCCGCCGCCCGCTGCTCCAGCTCCTCCTCCGGGAGCGCGAGCATGCGCAGGGTGGGGTTCTCCTCGAAGAGGGTGTCCGGGTCGAGGAACACGCGCAGGCTCTGCTCCAGCGCCGTGTCGGTGAGCTTGCACACCCGCATCATGCGCGTGAGCGGGTGCTTCTTGATCCGCGCGATGAGGTCGGCGCGGCCGACGATGATGCCCGACTGGGGCCCGCCGATCAGCTTGTCGCCGGAGAAGCACACCAGGTCGGCCCCGGCGGAGAGGCTCTCCTGCACGGTGAGCTCCTTGGGCAGGCCCAGCTTCTCGGTGTCGATCAGGGCCCCGCAGCCGATGTCGTCGATCACCAGCACCGGCTGCTTCTGCTTGAGGGAGACCAGCTCCGCTACCGCCACCTCCTTGCTGAAGCCGATGACCCGGTAGTTGCTGGGGTTGGCCCGCAGGATGGCGCCGGTGTTCTCGGAGAGGGCCCGCTCGTAGTCGTACAAGTGCGTGCGGTTGGTGGTGCCCACCTGCACGATGGTGGCGCCGCTCTCGCGGATGCAGTCCGGCAGGCGGAAGGAGCCGCCGATCTCGATGAGCTGTCCCAGCGAGACGATGACCTCCCGGTCCTTGCACAGGGCGGTCAGGATCAGGAGGGTGGCGGCGGCGTTGTTGTTGACCACCATGGCCGCCTCCGCTCCGGTGAGCCGTACCAGGAGCTGCTCGGTCGAGAAGCTGCGCTTGCCGCGCTTGCCGCTCTGCAGGTCGACCTGCATGTTGCAGCAGCGATCGAGCTGGCCCAGGGCTTGCGCCGCCCGCCGCGGGAGCACCGCGCGGCCCATGCCGGTGTGCAGGATGACGCCGGTGGCGTTGACCACCGGCCGCATGCGCTCGCCTTCCTGCAGGTGCACCAGCGACTCCACCCGGCCGACGATCTCGTCGGCGCTCGGCGTCGCGTCGCCGGGGCCGAGGTTCTGCCTGTACCAGTCCAGCGCCTCCTGCACCGCCTCCAGGACCACCGGGCGGGAGTGCTCGAGGATCAGGGCCACAACCCGCGGCTCCTCGATGAGCGCGTAGACCGGAGTCAGCCGTCCCCGGGGATCGTCCGCATCGCCGCTAGGGGTGGAGTCGTTCTGCATGGTTCAGAATAATGGCGGAGGTGAATGGGAGTCGAACCCACCTACCGTCGTGAGACGATACAACGGCTTTGAAGGCCGCGGGGGCCGCCAGGCCCCTTTCACCTCCGCATGTTCGCAAAGCGATCACCCGCGACCCTTGTACTCGTCCCGGTGGGAATCGTCAAGGAAAGCGGGGCTCGCGGGGGGCGGCGGCCCTTCGAGCGGGGCTCGCGCGCCCGGAATCCGGGCGGTCAATCGCGGCGGATCGAGAACTGCCGGCTTGCGAGGATCCTGCCTTGGAGCTCCAGCGTGTCGTGAACCACGTGCACGTTGAAGGTTTCCTCGGAGCCGTCGAGCTCGATGCCCTCCGGTACTTCCCATGAGTACCTGCAGATCCCCGCTCATCCGAATGGCATCACCCCCTCGGCGACCCTCTCGCTGTTCTCGTGGATGATGATCACCTTGGGATCCAGGGGGAGGGGCTGGCGGTAGCTGCGGCTGTTCCCGCTTGCGTCCTCGTAGGTCACCTCGCGCGACCACCGGCTGTCGGTGAGGCCGCGGATCATCACGTCCATCGCGGGATCGATCAGCACCGCCTCCTCGCAAACGACCGTCATGCTCGAGGCGAGCTTCTCCCCCACATCGCCAGCCTCGAAGCGCGAGATCTTCTCGAGCTCGACGGTGATCTCGCCGGCGGAATCCTGGAGGCCCGCGGGGGGAGCCGCGGGGCCCTGGAGCAGCAGGCCGGGCAGCAGCACCGCCATGCCGATCATTGACGTCGTCTCCTCAGGGGCTTCAGACAGCAGCGGCACCACGCGGGCGGGATCACCCCGCCCCGGCGTGGTGCCACCGGCTCGATGAGAGGCTGGATCAGCGCTTGATGTCGAACTCGTTCTTGTGATCCTCGTCGATCTCGAAGGGCCCGGTGTCCAGCTTGGCGATGGCGTTGTAGGTTCCGTTCTTGAGTTTGGACGATACTCTCCATGAGTATCCGCAGGTGCCGCCTCAGCCGTACTCGAAGTGGCCCTTCTTGACCTCCTTGCCGCGGTCGTTGCGGACCGATAGCGCGGGTAGCTTGACCTTCCTGCCGTTCTTGCGCAGGAATTTGTACTCCTCGCCCTGGCTGCCCTCGATCCGGAACTTGAGGGAGACCACGTAGCCGCTGCCCGAACGGCTCATCGTCGTGTCGATGACGATCTTCAGGGGCGGGCCGATGGCGACCTCGGTCACCTGGCCCTCGTCGACGGTGAAGGCGGCCTTGCAGCTACCCGGCGAGCCCTCGAGCTCCCAGATGCCGCCCTTGCCCTTGAGGCGGAAGTTGGGGACCACGACCTTGTAGTCGCCCGCGGGGATGTCGACCTCGGTGTCCTGGCCGCCGCTGACGCACAGGACGTCGCCGCCCTCCGCCAGCTCCAGCAGGAAGCCGGGGCTGTCCACCTTGATCCTCCCCATGGGCACCTCGGCCTGGTTGATCTCCACCGTGGTGTTGTCGGGGAAGGAGACCTCGTAGTAGTGGCCGCCGAAGGGGATGTACTTGCCGACCGGCAGCGCCTCGACGTAGGCGTCCTCGGGCTTGGGGCTGCCACTCCCGAGCCAGATCCGGTCGCCCTTGGCCGCTGAGCCGGTCTTGCCGGCGGAGGCCTTCTCGCCGAAGACGCCGTTGCAGTTGGCGTCGAAGACCATCATGGTCTGCTTTTGGCCGTCCAGCTCGACCGTGCCCTGCATGGCGCTCAGCGCGGTCAGGTAGAGGGAGGCGTCCTCCGGCTCGCCGGCGCCGGGCGTCCCCCAGTTGACCGAGAAGCGCGCCTGCACGGGGAAGTCCTCGCTGTCGTCACCGGTCGGGATCTCGATCTCGAAGGGCTTGAAGGTCGTGTCCTCGTAGGTGCTTCCGCGGAGCTGCGGCTTGCCCGAGACGCGCTTGCCCTTGGCGAGGTCGCCCTTCCCGGTGATGTCCGCCCACAGGCTGTCGAAGCCCTTGCCGGGCCTCTTCTCGTCCACGCCGAAGGAGACCTCGATCCCCTCGTCGTCTCCGAAGGCGGAGGAGAAGCGCTGGGGGTTGCGGGACTTGTACTTGGGCTCCCGAAGCACTCCGCCCAGGGAGTCCTGTGCCCTCAGCTCCAGCTCGGGGAAGACCTCGACGTTCTTGCTGGTGACCTTGATCTTCTTGGGCTTCAGCTCGAAGCTGTCGGCGAACAGCGCCGGAGCCGTGACAAAGCCCATGAAGAACAGGACCAGGAGAGCTCGGATCATCGCTCAACCTCCGTATGACGACCCCCACCTCCGCGGAGGCGGGATCTGGAATCGGCGCTCATGCTGCCATCGCCGCCAGAGTTGACGGACGATTTACCTATACCCCTATTATTCATGTCGGGCAAGGGCCCCCGTCGGCCTTACCCCGAACATACTGCTTCCCTCAAAGAACCCGATCCCGAGACCCGTGATCGGATCGAATTCCTCTATCCAGTAGGGAATTGTAAGTGCCCTTACAAAAGGGAGTTACACTCGCTCTCCGGCCCCCCGGATGCACCCGGCCCCGCCTCCGGTGCCCACCGGCCGTCGGGCCGGGTCAGGTTGTCGCCTCCCCGACTCTCCATTAGCATGCTCGTGCGATGCTCAGAGCCCCCTGGTTCACCAAGTCCGTCCCCTGGACCCTCCTCCTCGGCAGCCTGGCGATGGTCGTCGTCGGCGCCCGAGGATCGCACGAGGTGTGCACGGTGGACGCCGAGGAGCTCGCCGAGGTCCTGGGCTTCGCGCCCTTCGAGACGATCAGCGATCGGCAGATGATCATCGACGCCACCTTCGCGGGGGTCATCCGCAAGGGCGGCAAGCTGTACTCGACCTACGACCGCTCCCAACCGGCGGGCAAGCGCGCCTGCCCCACATGACAGTAGCTCCTCGCGGCGGCCAAGGCGGCCGCCCCCAGGAGACGAATCCGGAAAGGCGGCGTCGGGGTCGGTAGCCCCGGCGAGCCGCCCTGCAGGCAGGAACCGATATGCCGATCCCCTGGGGACTCTTCATCCCGGCCATCGCTCCGGCGCCCGCCATCGGGCCGCCCGCCATCGAGGCCCCCCTGGAGTACGTGCGCTATCCCGAGGAGGAGGAGGCCGACGGGCTCCTGCTCTTCCGCGGCGAACGCGAGCTGGTGTGCCGGGCCGAGCCCCCGCCGGGGGACTGGAAGCTCCCGCCCCTCTCTGGTGCGCAGCCGGTCTTCGCCCTGGTCGAGCTGGGCGATCGGGAGCACCTGCTGATCCTGGACCGCGCGGCGCCGGACGATCCCTTCTACGACCGCCTCTTCTTCGACGCGGACGCCAACCGCGACCTGACCGACGATCCGGCGGTCACGCCCGCGGAGCCCTCGCGCTTCCCGGGGACCTTCCTCTCCCCTCCCATCGACCTGCAGGTCGATATCGGCGGCGAGCTCCTGCCCTACAGCTTCCGAGCGGGGGCCCTCTACGCCGACATCCTGGCCGTGCTCGAGGACGGGGAAGAGATCGACGTCGAGCAGCTCGAGCTCACGCTGGAGGCCAACTGCTGCTACGCCGGCCAGCTCGAGCTGGAGGGCCGGACCCACCGGCTCCTCCTGGGGGACGCCGACGTGGACGGGCGCTTCGACGAGACCGCCACCCACCGGAGGGACCCCGAGCTGGACCCGCACCGGGCCCTGATCCGGGAGGGGGATCTCCTCTTCCTGACCACCGAGGACGAGATCGCCGAGCACCACTCCTGCCTCCTGGGTGACCAGCTCTCGGTCGCCGGCCGCACCTTCGACCTGGAGCTCGACGTGCTCGGCGGCAGGCTGACCCTCGAGCCCGTCGACGGCGCCTGGGCGACCCTGAAGCTGCCGGTCGAGCCGGCTCGGATGTGCCTGACCACCGAGGACGACGGCCGCCACGTGATGATCTTCGGGCCGGGCCGCGAGGTGAGGGTCCCCCCGGGGAGCTGGCGGATGTCCAGCTATCAGCTCTATCGCGAGGACGAGCAGGGCGACCTGTGGTTCCTGGCGGCGGAGGCCTCGGGGCTCACCCCCATCGTCCCCCTCGCCGAGGGTCAGACCGCCTCCCTGGAGCTCGGCGAGCCCTTCCTCCCGGCCGCCCGGGTGCCGGAGAAGGTCTACGAGGCCTTTCGCGGCAAGAAGCAGGACCGGGTCGAGGTGGAGTTCACCATCAACGGCATCGGCGGCGAGGCCGTCCACGAGATCAAGCGCGTCGCCGGGAACGAGACCCAGATCCCCCTCGACGCCACCCGGAGCCGCCCGGAGGACCCGCACTACCGGATCGTGAAGCCCACCGGCAAGGTCGTCGCCCAGGGCACCTTCGAGTACGGCTGAGGTTTCATCTGCACGGCCACATGGGTTGGCCCGGAGACCGACACCAAGCACTTCATCGTCTGCACCTTCCAGGTGGGCCCCTTCGAGTCGAAGCGCTCGAAGGGCGAGACGCGACCGTTCACGGTGGGAGGCGGGTAGCCCGCCTCCCCGGATGGAGGACCGGATCATGGCCAGGACTCTCACTCGGCTCGCCCCCGGAGCGCTGCTGCTCCTCGGCGCGACCGCCGCGGCGCAGACCATCGAGGTTCCGCTGGAGTACTGCGAGCGCACCGAATCCTCACGGGGGTTCTACGCCTACGGGAGCACCACCACGCACTTTCCGCAGGTGGGAGGGTGGCTTTCTGAGGATTTCTCCGCCGCCGCGCGAT